>JBKJIG010000084.1:0-194203 GCA_046598415.1 Gaiellales bacterium | reverse complement strand
ACGAGCTCCGGGTGCGCCTCCTCGAGCGCGCGCAGCTCGCGCAGCAGGCCGTCGTAGGTCGCGTCGTCGACGGTCGGCGCGTCGTTGACGAAGTACGCGTGCTCGTGGCCGCGGATCTGCGTGCGCAGCTCCGCGAGGCGGGCGGCGCCACCCGCGGTCACGCGACCCCCAGGATGGCGGCCAGCTCCTCGGGCGTCTCGGCGACGGCGTGGGCGCCAGCCTCCTCCAGCACCGCCGCGGTCGCCATGCCCCACGTGACGCCGACAGCGCCGCAGCCGGCGGCCAGCGCGGACTGGATGTCATAGGGCGCGTCCCCCACGTAGACGGCGTCCGCCACCTCGGCGCCGAGGCGCGCGATCGCGGTCAGCACCGGTTCGGCGTCGGGCTTGTGCTGCACCGAATCCTCGACGGTGATGACCGCCTGGAACGGTACGACCGGCGGCTGGATCGAGAACGCCAGGTCGACCGCGTCGCGCGACTTCGACGTGGCCACGCCGATCTTCGCGCCGGCGGCGGCGAGGCGCACGAGCACCGCGTCGACGCCCTCGAACCGGCCCAGCAGCGCGGCCGTGTTGGCGTGGTTCCAGACGCGGTAGGTATCGAACAGCTCCTGCGCCCGCGGCTCGTCGAAGACGCGCATCTGGTCGATCAGTGGCCGGCCGATGCCCGATCGCAGCACCTCGTCGGTGAAGTCGCGGCCGAGCACCGTCTGCACCGCGTGGCGGTGCGAGGCGACGATCAGCGGGATGGTGTCGATGAGGGTGCCGTCGAGGTCGAACACGACGGCCTTCCAGCGCAGGTCGGGCACCTCGGTACCGTAGCGACGCTGACCGCTAGGGCGTCGCGCGCGAGCGCCGCAGCACGATCAGCGCCGGCACGCCGGCACCGAGATCGACGATCGTGAACGCGATGCGCGACGCCGTCGCGAGCACGATCGCCTCGGCCTCGCCCAGACGGCCCTGCAGCAGCGCCACGATCACCGCCTCGCGGACGCCGATGCCGCCCGGGGCGATCACCACGACGAAGCCCGCCACCCAGGCTGCGGCGAACACGCCCGCGTAGCGCAGCACGTCGCTCGCCGGCACGTCGAACAGGGCGCGGGCCGTGAGCCAGAAGGCGACGCCGAAGATGATCCAGACGCCGACATAGCGCGCCACCAGCCCCGGCAGGCGGTGCAACTCGACGCCGCTGAAGCCCGGGACGCGCCGCACCAGCCGCCCGAGCGCGCCCAGGCGGGCCAGTGCGAGCACCAGCACGATCGCCACGGCCGCCGCCGCCAGGCCCGCGGGCCCCGCGGCCAGCGGCGCCAGCAGCGCGGCCGCCGCCGCCGAGGCGAGTGCCTCGAGCGCGAGGCTGGCCGACGCGGCGCCGACGGGCACGCCGCGGCGGACGAGGATACCGGCGCGACCCACGTACTGCCAAGCGCCACCGGGCAGGTACTTGCCGAGCCCGCCCGCGTAGTAGGCGGCCACCATGTCGGGCACCGGTTCCGCGCCCGCGGTGCGGAGGGCGGGAGCCCAGGTCATCGCGTAGGCGGTCATCGCCACGAACGAGGCGAGCAGCGCCAGCACCAGCAGCGGCCGGCTGGCCTGGTCGAGCGGTACGGGATGCTCCTGCCAGAGGTCGTTCAGGCGCTTCAGCAGCAGGGCGAGGATGAGCAGCCCGAGCAGCGCGCCGAGCACCTTGGAGAGCGGCGAGCCGGCGAGCTGCCGCAGGCGCGCGATCACGGGCGGACGTGGACGGCGACCATCGTCCACGGGAACGGCCGTCGCACGGCGACGACCTCGCCGGCGGTGCCGGCAAGCGCGACGAACCCGCGTCGCGTCCAGTGGTTGATGTGCCCGGGCGTGTTGCCGCGTTCTCGCAGGTAGCGCCCGGCGGCCATGTTCATACCGCGCCAGACCGGCTCCCACGGCACCGAGAGCAGGATGCCGCGGCGCGACACGCGGGCCATCTCCGACAGCGCCCGCTCCGGTCGCTCCAGGTGTTCGAACACCTCGATCGCCGATACCAGGTCGAACGAGTCGTTCGCGAATGGCAGGTCGTACGCCGAGCCTGCCACGAACTCGATCTTGTCGTGCGCGCGCTTCTCCCACTCGGCCAGCAGCCCGGGATCGGCGACGTCGAGCCCGACCACGCGCGCCGCGGACAGCACGCCCGCCATGCGGACGGTGCCGATGCCCTCGCCGCAACCGACATCGAGCACGCTGGTCGCGTTCGACCAGCGCACCTGCGCGTCGAGCTCCTTCAGGAAGCCCGCGACCAGATGCCGGGCGACCGGGTTGCGCGTCTCGTACTTGTCGTACGTGTTGCCGGCCGGCCCCTGCAGGTCGCCAAGCGTGGCGTCACTCACGCGCCGCGCCCTCGCGCTGGTCCGGCGGGTTCGACGCGAGGTTGTCGGGCCGGATGTTGAGCGCCAGCTCGATGCTGCGCACGCGGTGCAGGGTGCGTTCGCCGATCACGCGGTTCGCCCGCAGGAGGTCGCCGATGATGCCGAGCAGGAACAGCTGCACCGCGACCAGGATCAGCACGCCGCCCACGAACAGCGACTGCACGTGCCCGGTGGGGGCGTCCTCGGTGAAGTAGAAGTACCCGAAGCGCACGCAGAGCAGCGTGCCGACGAGGCCGATCGCGGCGGCCAGCGTCGCGAACACCCGCAGCGGCTCGTGCATGGTGTAGATGCGGAAGATCGTTCCGACCGAGCGCTTCACGTAGTCGGGGATCGACTTGAAGAGGCGCGACTGGCGCAGCTTGCCGTTGACGCCGATCGGCACCGACGTGACGGCGATGTCGGACTTGCCAGCCTGGATGATCGTCTCGAGCGTGTAGGTGAAACGTGACACGACGTTCATGCGCAGCGCCGCCTCGCGGCTATACGCGCGGAACCCCGAGGTGGTGTCGGGCACGTCGGTCTCGGAGGCCTGCCGCACGACCCACGAGCCCCATCGCTGCAGCAGCTTCTTCGACGAGGAGAACTCGGGGTGGTCGGCCACCTGGCGATCACCGATGACCATGTCGGCGCGGTGATCGATAATCGGCGCGACGAGCTTCGGGATGTCGTCGGCGCGGTACTGGTTGTCGGCGTCGGTGTTGACGATCACGTCGGCGCCGAGCTTGAGCGCGGCGTCGAGCCCTGCCTGGAACGCGACGGCGAGGCCCTTGTTCTGCGTGAACCGCACGACGTGATCGACGCCGTGCTCCCGGGCGACCTCGACGGTGCGGTCGGTCGACCCGTCGTCGATGATCAGCCACTCGACCTCGTCGAACCCGTCGACTTCGCGCGGGAGCTCGGAGAGCGTCACCGGCAGCGCCGACTCCTCGTTGAGGCAGGGGATCTGGATGATCAGCTTCACACGCGGCTCGGGGCCTGAATCTACCATGCGGCGTCCCTCAGCCGCGCGGCAGGCGGCGCTTCAGTACCTTGCCGAGGTCGTTGCGCGGCAGCTCGTCCAGCACCCGGACAGCGCGCGGCCGCTTGTGCGGCGCCAGCTGCTGCGCCACGTGCGTCTGCAGCTCGCCGGCCGCGACGGGCCTCCGCAGCACCACCCACGCGACGATGCGCTCGCCCAGGTCGTCGTCGGGCTCGCCCGTCACCGCGGCCTCCACGACGGCCTCGTGGTCGAGCAGGCACGACTCGATCTCGCCCGCACCGATGCGGTAGCCGCCCGACTTGATCAGGTCGGTGGCGCGACGGCCGACGATGCGCAGCATCCCGTCGTCGCGGCGCAGCGCGATGTCCCCCGTGCGGAAGTAGCCGTCGGGCGTGAACGACGCGCGCGTCGCCTCCTCCTGGTTGAGGTAGCGGTCGAACAGCCACGGCGCGCGCACCTCGATCTCGCCCAGGCCGTCCTCCTCGCCCGCCAGCCGCAGGTCGACGCCCGCCAGGGCGGTGCCGACCGATCCCGGTGCGGCGTCGGTGTCCGCCCGCTCGCCGACGGTGAACCCCGTCTCGGTCATGCCGTACCGCTCGATCACGCGGCGGCGCAGCGCCCGGCCGAGACGGTCGTGCAGCGACAGCGGCAAACCGGCCGACCCCGACACCAGCAGCCGTGCGCCCGCCAGCGAGTCGGCCAGGGCGGGGTTTTCCTCGCACGCCGTGGCAATGCGGTTCCACATCGTCGGCACCCCGAACACCATCGTGCCGCCGGCACGCACCGCGTCGCCGAGGGCCTGCGGATCGAAGCGCCCGACGTGGTGGGACGACCCGCCGCGCCACAGCGGGCCGAGCGTGCCGAGCAGCAGCCCGTGCACGTGGTACAGCGGCAGCGCGTGGACGACGCGGTCGGCGGGCGTCCACTCCCATGCCTCGTACACCGCCTCCAGGTTGGCGCGCAGCCCCTCGTGCGCGAGCACGACGCCCTTGGGCGGGCCGGTGGTGCCCGACGTGTAGATGACGAGCGCACCGCCCTGCTCGGCCGGGACGGGCTGACGGCTCGGCGCCGTCATGTCGGCGGCCGTCAGGATCCGCTCCGGCCGCGCGTCGCCGAGGACGTGCGCGCGCTCCGCGTCACCCGACTTGGGGTTGAGCAGCACCACCTCGCAGCCGGCCGCGAGGCCGCCGAGGATCAGCACGACGGTCTCGACGGACGCGTCGGCGACGACGGCGATTCGGCTGCCGCGGTCGAGCCCCCGCGCGGCACCGGCGACGAGGCGGTCGAGCTCGGCGCGGGAGACCGCGGCGTCGCCGATCCGCAGCGTCTCGACGCTCACAGCAGCGAGCCGAGGTCGAGGTCGTACAGCCAGCCGTCGCCGTCGCGGACGGCCAGGTCGAAGCGCAGCGGCGTGACGGCGATCAGTCCCTCCGCGACCGCCTCGAAGTCGCTGCCCGGCTGCTCGTCGTAGTCGTGATCGGCGCCGTAGATGCGATAGACCTTCTCGCGCCCGCGGTCCTCGATGACGTTCAGGCTGTCCCGGTAGACGCGGCGGCCGAGGGCGGCGATGCGCGCGCCGTGCGGCGCCGCGGGCACGTTGACGTTCAGCAGCAGGCCGGATGGGAGCCCGTGTTCCATGACGGTCTGCAGCAGGAGGGCCGTGAACCGCGCGCCCGCCTCGAACTCGAAGCCGGCGTGCGCCACGAAGCCGAGACCGCGGTCGAGCGCGCCCTGCGACACCGCGATCGCCGGCAGGCCCAGCAGCACGCCCTCGAGCGCGGCCGCCACGGTGCCGGAGTACGTGACGTCGTCGCCGAGGTTGTGACCGAGGTTGGCGCCCGAGACGATTGCGTCGAAGCCGCCACCGCCGAGACCGAGCGCCGCGAACCGCACGCAGTCGACCGGCGTGCCGTCCACGGCGAAGGCGGCCGCCGCGCCCTTCAGCTCGTGCTCGGTGACCGTCATGTCGCGGCGCAGCGTGATCGATCGCGCGACGGCGCTCTGGTTCTGAGCCGGGGCGATCACGACCGTCTCGGCCACCTCGGCAAGGGCCTGCAGCATCGCGATCAGGCCCGGCGAGGAGATGCCGTCATCGTTGGTCAGGAGCACGCGCACGTCCGCTAGCTTGCCGGATCGGTCACCCACCGGGCTCCGCTACGGTGCCATCCGTGCGGATGACCCTACCCGGCGGACTCGAGGCGAAAGAGGCACGTGTCTTCTCGGTCATCGGGCTGATGGCCGTCGGCGCCGTCGCGCTGCGTGTCGCGGGCGTCTCGCCCGTGGTGGTGTTCGTGGCCGCGAGCGTCGCCGTGGCCGGACTCGCCTGGGTGCTGGGCGTCGCCACCGAGGAGGCCGGCGAGGCGGCCGGGCCGCGGCTCTCCGCCCTGCTCAACGCGACCTTCGGGAACCTGCCCGAGATGATCATCGTGATCCTCGCGATCCGCGAGGGCCTGCTCGACGTCGCGCGCGCGTCGATCATCGGCTCGGTGATCGGCAACGTGCTGCTCATCCTCGGCGCGGCGCTGCTCGCCTGCGGCTGGAGAAACGGGCGGCAGCCGTTCGATCGCGCCACGGCCGGACTGAACGCGACGATGCTCGTGCTGGCCACCGCGCTGCTCGCGATCCCCACCCTGTTCGCGGCGACCACCGGCACGTCGGCCTCCGAGGAGACGGGCCTCACCCACGGCCTCGCCGTGATCGCGATCCTCGTCTACGCCGCCTACCTGTACGCGTCGTTTCAGAATCCCGAGGAACGCGGCGACATCTCGCACAGCAAGGCCCGCTGGACGGTGCCGCTGTCGATCGTGATGCTGGCGCTGACCGCGCTCGCCACCGGCGTGCTGTCCGAGATCCTGGTCGCTGCGATCGAGCCGACGATCGAGGAAACCGGCATCTCCGAGATCTTCATCGGGCTGATCATCGTGCCGCTGGTCGGCAACGTCGCCGAGCACATGGCGGCGGTCAAGATCGCGTACGGCGGCAACCTCAACTTCGCCATGGGCATCGCCTTCAACTCGGCCCTGCAGGTCGCGCTCGGCGTGACGGCCGTGGCGGTCGCCGCCGGCTACGCGTTCGGCCACGAGCTGGTGCTCGACTTCCAGCCGCTCGAGATCGCCTTCCTGATCGCGGCCACGCTGCTCGCCGGGCTCGTGGCGTCGAACGGCGCGGCGAACTGGATCGAGGGCGTGCAGCTGCTTGCCATCTACGCCATGGCCTGCATCGTCTTCTGGTACCTGTAGGCCCAGCGGGGCGCTAGAGCCGGTCGGCGGCGTAGGCCGCGAGGGGGTCTCCCCCGGCTGCCAGGGCATCGACCGCGGCCCGCACCGCCCGCGCGTGGTCGAGGCGGAAGGCGCGCTCGGCCGCGACGTCGCGCAGGCAGTCGGCGACGTCGGCCACCGGCACGCCGGCGGCGACGGCCCGCGCGGCCAGGTCGAGCACGACGGCGTCGGGCAGCGGGATCCGCGCGCCACCGGCGCGCGCTGCGGCGATCTCGGCCGCGAAGTCGTCGTCCCCCGCGCCCAGCAGCCGCTCCAGCGGGTGAGCCTCGGACCGCGGCGGAAGCGGCAGCGTGCCGGTCCGGCCCAGCACGCCGTCGGCGCGCCGGAACACGCCGCGGCCGTCCTCGATCGCGAACACGACCTCGTCTCCAGGAGCGATCCCGAGGGCGAAGCGGACGCCGACCGGAATGGTCACCTGCCCTTTGGCCGTCACGCGCGTCACCGACCGCTAGCGTATCGCCTCAGTCCGCTACCTCGATCGTGAACCGGGGGTGCTGAAAGCTCTGGAGCGCCTCGGCGGCCGACGCGTCGGAGAGGAGCAGGTAGCGCGCCAGCAGGCCCTTCGCGGCCTTGGCGTCGTGGCCGCCGGCGGCGCCATCGGCGTCACGGAAGCGCACGCGGTGCAGCGACGCGTACCGGCGCGGCGCCGGCTCCCACGCCGACGCGTGCTCCTGCGGCAGCAGGTCGACCACGTCGGCGCCCCGCAGGCGCCGGTTCAGCACCGGCGACAGCCGCGGCCGCCACCACGAGGCGAGCCGACCGAGCGCCGGCAGCGACGCTCCCATCTTGAGCCGGTAGTCGGGGACGGGATCGTCCGGCCCGACCAGGCCGAGCAGACCCGAGAAGAGGATCACGCCCTCGGCCGCGCCCGGCAGGTCGTGCAGGCCCGCGTGGCCGTGGACGACGCCGGTGTAGCGCTCGACGGCCGGCCGCGCCGGCGCGCGACCCGCGATCACGAGGCGGTTCGCCGCGAGCGACTGCTCGAGGTGGCGACCCGACACGCCGAGCAGCGCCTGGTTGCCGCCGTCGACGGCAGCCAGGGCCTCGATCACCTCGTTGCGCGCGACGCGCAGCGCCGGGCCGAACGACCCGGCCCCGGCGCGGAACCGGCCACCGCCGCCCGGGAGCTTCCCCTCGGACGGCGGCAGCAGGATCACGGTTCTCGGCGGCACGGCCGGATCATGCCGACTACACGGCGAGCGCGCGCAGGCGCCGGACGCGCTCCGCGAGCGGAGGATGCGTCGCGAACAGGCTGGCCACCGCGCCGCCGTGCAGCGGGTTGACGATGAACAGCGCCTCGGCCGCCGGGTTGACCCGCATCGGGAACACCTCGGCGCCGCGGGACAGCGTCTCGAGCGCGTTGGCAAGCGGCTCGGGCCGGCCCATGATCGAGGCGCCGGTGGCGTCGGCCAGGTACTCGCGCTGGCGGGACACGGCGAGCTGCAGGATCGTCGCCGCCAGTGGGGCGATGATGATCGTGGCGAGCACGCCGACGATGCCGAGCGGGCTGTCGTCATCGTCGCCCCCGCCGAACAGGAACGAGAACTGCAGGAACGTCGCGACGGCCGAGATGACGCCCGCGATCATGGCCCCGATCGACTGGATCAGGATGTCGCGGTTCTTGACGTGGGCGAGCTCGTGGGCGATGACGCCGGCGAGCTGGTCCTCCGGCATGTGCCGGCGCAAGCCGGCCGTGACCGCGATCGCCGCGTGGCTGTGGTTGCGGCCGGTGGCGAAGGCGTTCGGCTGCTCCTGCGGGATCATGAAGAGCCGTGGCATGGGCAGCTCGGCGCGCTGCGCGAGGTCGCGGACGATCGCGTGGAGACGCGGGTCGTCGGTCTCGGCGAGCGGCTGGGCGCCGCTCATCTTCAGGGCCATCTTGTCGCTGAACCAGTAGGCCGAGAAGTTCATGACGATGGCGACGAGCGCGAAGAGGATCAGGCCGGGGCCCTTGAAGAGGACCCCGCCGATGGCGATCAGCAGGCCGGACAGGCCGGCGAGCAGGAGGAAGGTACGAAGCTGGGTGTTGAGGCGGGTGCCGGTGATGGTGTTCATGGTTTGACGGCACCGTAACGTGGTGGGAGCACCTCGAACTTATGGGATTCCCACAAGTTCCACACCCTCTGGTTCGCCCGTGAACCGGACGGCCGTCAGGTACAGGCCGTGCGGCGGCGCGGTCGGCCCGGCCTGCCGCCGATGAGCACCGCCCAGCAGCTCGCCCGGCGTCGCGCAGGGCTCGCCGCGGCCGGCCAGGAGCATGGTGCCGACCAGCGCCCGCACCTGATGGCGCAGGAAGCTCGAGGCCGCGATCGAGAACCGCAGCTCCTCCCCCGCCTCGTGCCAGGCGGCGTGGTGCACCGTGCGGACGAAGGTGCGGTGCTGCGTCTCGGTCGGCGTGAAAGCCGTGAAGTCGTGGGTGCCGCGCACGGCATCCGCCCAGGCCTGGAGCACCGAACGATCGAGCGCGCCCCGGTGATGGAGCGCCCGGCGGGCGTCGAGCGCGCTCGGGTCGCGCACCACGCGCACGCGATAGACGTAGGATCGGGCGCGAGCCGAGTAGCGGGCGTTGAAGTCGTCCGGCACCTCGACGGCGGCTCGCACCACCACGTCGGGCGGCAGCACGGCGTTCAGCGCCAGGGCGGCGTTGGACGCAGGCGGCCCCGTGCCCACACCGACGCTGACGACCTGCCCGAGCGCATGGACACCGGTGTCGGTGCGGCCGGCGACGGCCATGCCGCTCCAGCCGGGATAGCGCGCGTCCAGCGCGGCGGCCAGCGTGCCCTCCACCGTCCGCGCAGCCGGCTGCTTCGCCCAGCCCTGGAACCCGGTGCCGTCGTAGGACAGCGTCAGCCGGAGGTTCACCGGGGTGGGTCGAGGCGGTCCAGCAGCTGCCAGCGCCCGCCGCCGCGCGCGACGAGCACCAGGCAGAGCAGCGCCAGCACCGGCGGCACCACCAGGTGGGGGCCGCCGTCGACGCGGCCGGCGGTCGCCACCGCGCCGAGCATGTCGACGCAGACGATGAGCGCGCCGAGGCGGGTGGCGAGCCCGAGCAGGATCAGCAGGCCGCAGACCACCTCCAGCACCGAGATCACGAGCGATGTGGTGCCGGGCGCCGGCAGGCCCCAGTGGTCGAAGTCGGCCGTCGTGGCCGCCCGGTCGCCGAGCTTGCTGACGCCAAAGGCGATGAACACGGCGCCGATCACGATCCGCAGCAGGGCCAGGAAGACGCGCCGCACGGGTGCCTCAGGCGCCGACCGGTGCGGTGGCGCAGCGCCGCGCGAGCTCGGGGTCGGTCTGCACCGCGCGTACGCGGGCGGCGATGGCCACCTCGCAGTCGCCGCGGGCGTCGCCGATGGCGGCGAGTCCCCACCAGGCCGGGCCGGCGACCTCGGGGTCGTCGGTGAGCGCGGTGAACTCGGCCAGGGCCTCGTCGTGCCGGCCGAGCTCGACCAGCACGTTCGCGCGGTTGATGCGCACCACGGCCGAGGCCGGGTCGAGCTTGAGGGCGCGGTCGAAGCCGGCGAGGGCCTCGTCCAGGCGGCCCTCGTCGACGGCCAGCAGCGCGAGGTTGGCGTGCGCCTCGCAGGTACCGCCGCAGCGCAGCGCCTCGCGGTAGCGCTCGGCCGCTTCCTCGCGCAGCCCGAGTCGCGCGAGCAGGTCGCCGAACGAGGTGATGATGCGGGCCGACGCACCGTTGGCGGTGGCCGTGACGAAGCGCCCGATTGCCTCGGGCACCAGGCCCTCGGCCACGAGCAGCTCCATCTGCAGCGCCAGCGCCTGCTCCTGCTGCGGGTCGAGCGTCAGGGCGCGGCGCAGGTGCGACGCGGCCTCGGCGTAGCGGTTCAGGCGGGTCAGCACCTCGGCCAGCGCGGCGTGCACGGCCGGGACGCCCGGCTCGAGCTGGAGCGCGCGGCGGAACGCGTCCTCGGCGTAGACCGGGTCGGCGCGGGCGTAGGCCGCGCCGAGGGTCTGGAGCTGCGTCGATGCGAGCTGTGCGTCGGTCACCTGATCGCCTCCTCCACGAGCTTGAACCCGGCCGCAACCTGCCGGAAGACCGGCTCGAACTCGTCGAACCGGTCGTGGGTGCACGTGCCGACGATGGCGTAGCCGAGGTCGCCCTCGACGAACAGGAACGCGATCTGCGTGAGATGGACGCCGGCGGCGGCCCACGACACGATTCGGATGTTCGCGCGGCGCCCTGCGATCTCGGTCTGCTCGACCGGGCCGTGCGGCATGACCGGCACCTGGTCGGACAGCAGCGTCTGCCAGCCCTGCGAGAAGGCACCGAGGCCCATATGGTCGCAGAGCACCTCGCGCGTGACGACGATGTTGGGCGCGTAGCCCTCGCTATCGGCCGGCCCGGCGAGGGTCACGACCGTGCGGTCGGCCCACCCCTCGGGGAGGGGAAGCCCGAACGCATCGGTGCGCACCTCGCTCACGACGGACAAGCGTAGCCGGTGGGCCTAGTCGACGAACTCGAGGATCGCCATCTCCGCCGCATCGCCCTGCCGCGGACCGAGCTTGACGATGCGCGTGTAGCCACCCTCGCGCTCCTCGAACCGCGGTGCGACGTCTGCGAAGAGCGTGTGCACGACGGTCTTCGAGCGTAGAAAGGCGATCGCCTGGCGCCGCGCATGGAGGTCGCCCCGCTTGCCGAGGGTCACCATCTTCTCGGCCACGGGACGCACCTCCTTCGCCTTCGCGAGGGTCGTCTTGATGCGGCCATGCGTGACGAGCGCACCCGTCAGGTTGGCGTACATCGACTTGCGGTGCGCTGCGGAGCGTCCGAAGCTGCGGCCCTTGCGCTGATGTCTCACGGCTCGTCACCGCGCAGGTACAGCCCGTGGGCGGCCAGCGTCTCCTTGACTTCCTCGATCGACTTCTTGCCGAAGTTCGGGATCGCGGCGAGCTCCTGCTCCGTCTTCGACACGAGGTCACCGATGGTCTCGATACCGACGCGCTTCAGGCAGTTGTAGGAGCGGACGCCGAGCTCGAGCTCCTCGATGAGGATGTTCTCCATGCCGTGCGCCTGCGGGGCATCCGGCTCGGTGCCGGGCATCGCGGCGGTGACGCTGGAGAGCAGCTCGGCCGTGTCGAGGGTCGTGAAGATGGCCAGCTGCCGGATCAGCAGCTCGGCCGCCTGCGTGACGGCGTCCTTCGGGTTGACGGCGCCATTCGTCTTCACGTCCAGCGTCAGCTTGTCGAAGTCGGTTCGCTGGCCGACGCGCGCCGTGTCGACGTGATAGGTGACACGCCGGACGGGCGAGAAGATCGAGTCGACCGGAATCACGCCGATGGTCGTCTCGAAGCCCTTGTTCAGCTCGGCCGGGTGATACCCGCGGCCGCGGCCGATCGTGACCGTCATCTCGAAGCGCGCGCCGTCGGACAGGTGGCACAGCACGAGGTCGGGGTTGAGGATCTCGAGGTCGGCGGAGGAGACGATGTCCCCTGCCGTGACGACGCCCGGCCCGTCCTTGGAGATGTCGGCCTCGATCTCCGGCGCCTCACCGTGGAGGCGGCAGACGAGGCCCTTCAGGTTCAGGATGATGTCCGTGACGTCCTCGCGGACGCCGGGAATCGTCGTGAACTCGTGCTGGACGCCCTCGATCTTGACGGACGTGACGGCACAGCCCTCCAGCGAGGAGAGTAGAACGCGCCGCAGCGAGTTGCCGAAGGTGTAGCCAAAGCCACGATCGAGCGGCTCGACCGTGAACACTCCACGGTGGTCGTCGACCTCTTCGGCGGTGATCTGCGGGATCTGGAACTCGAGCATGGTGGTCATCACTTCGAGTAGAGCTCGACGATTAGCTGCTCCTGAACCGGCGTGTCGATCTCTTCGCGGTCCGGGTGGCGGAGCACCTTGCCCGTCAGGTTGTCATGGTCGGCCTGCAGCCAGGAGGCTACGGAGGCGGTCAGATCGGTTGCATCTCTGATGGACTCCTCGGCGGTGGAGCCGGAGCGCATCGAGAGCACGTCATCGGGACGCAGCTGGAAGCTCGGGATATTGACCCGCCGGCCGTTCACGAGGAAATGACCGTGACGCACGAACTGGCGGGCCTGAGCCCGCGAGGCCGCGAAGCCCAGCCGGTACACCACGTTGTCGAGACGGAGCTCGAGGAAGCGCAACAGGTTCTCACCGGTGATGCCGGTGCGCCGCGACGCCTTCTCGTAGTAGTTCCGGAACTGCTTCTCGAGCACGCCGTAGTACCGCTTCGCCTTCTGCTTCTCGCGCAGCTGCGTCAGGTACTCGGACTGCTTCGTTCGGCCGCGGCCATGCTGGCCGGGCGGGTACGAGCGGCGCTCGATGCCGCACTTCTCGGTAAGACAGCGCTCGCCCTTGAGGAACAGCTTCATGCCCTCACGGCGACACTGCTTGCACTTGGGACCAGTGGTACGGGCCATCGTTTCCTATCGGCCGGAGTTCTTAGACGCGCCGCCGCTTGCGCGGCCGGCAACCGTTGTGCGCCTGCGGGGAGACGTCCTTGACGGACACGATCTCGAGGCCTGCCGCCTGCAGCGAGCGAATCGCGGTCTCGCGGCCCGAACCGGGGCCCTTCACGAAGACCTCGACCTTCTGCAGGCCATGCTCCATTCCCTCACGGGCACAGAGGTCGGCGGTCACCTGCGCGGCGAACGGCGTCGACTTGCGCGAGCCCTTGAAGCCCGCAGCGCCCGCGCTCTTCCACGCGATGACGTTGCCCTCGCGATCGGTGAGCGCGACGTGCGTGTTGTTGAACGACGTCTTGATATGCGCCTGTCCGACGGCGATGTTCTTACGCACCTTGCGGCGCGTGCGGCCGCGGGTGCCGCTTTGCCTGCGCGGGGGAGCCATGTAGCGGCCTCGATCCTTTCTCGTTCTACTTCTTGCGCTGACGGCCGACGGTCTTCTTCGGCCCCTTGCGCGTGCGCGCGTTGGTTCGTGTTCGCTGGCCACGGACGGGGAGGCCGCGGCGATGCCGCAGACCCCGGTAGCAACCGATTTCCATCAGCCGCTTGATGTCCGACGACCGTTCGCGGCGGAGGTCACCCTCGACCGTGAGGTTCGCGTCGATATAGGCGCGCAGACGAGCGACCTCAGCATCGGTGAGGTCGCGCACCTTGGTGTTGGTATCGATCGTCAGCTCGCCGCAGACCTTCTGCGAGGTCGAGCGACCGATGCCGTAGATGTAAGTGAGGCCGATCTCCGTCCGCTTCTCGCGCGGGAGATTGACGCCTGCGATACGGGCCAATTCCTGTGTGCTCCTAGCCCTGGCGCTGCTTGTGGCGGGGATTCGGGCAAATCACGAGCACGTTGCCGGCGCGCCGGATGATCCGGCACTTGTCGCACATCGGCTTGACGCTGGGACGAACCTTCATGAATCCCCCTCGCCGGCCCGAAGACCGGCGTCGAAAGTGGTGCGGAGACGCGGCGCTGTGGTGTACGGGCGCGTGCAAACGCCAGCCACCGCACCTCGCGATCGGCGCACTCTACCAGAGCGAACTGGGAGGGCGCGCCGGACGCCCGGCGGACCGGACGCGAGCCAGCGCAGTGTACCGATCGGATCCGAGAAGGGCGCCAGCAGGCGAACGTCTGCCGACGCGCTCGTGCCGCAGCCGGAAGGTCGTCGGCAGCTCAGGGCGCCGCGAACACTAGATCGGACGGTACACGACGCTGGTGCCGTCGGGCCCGAGGGTGAGGATCTGCGGGCCATCGGCGGTGATCGCGACGGTGTGCTCGAAGTGCGCGGCCATCGATCCGTCGGTGGTGAAGATCGACCAGCCGTCGGGGTCGAGGCGGATGTCGTGCGAGCCGGCGGTGATCATCGGCTCGATCGCGAACACCATGCCCTCCTGCAGCTCGGGCCCGCGGCCGGGCGGCCCGAAGTTCGGGATCTGCGGGTCCTCGTGCATGCGCCGCCCGACGCCGTGGCCGACGAGCTGGCGGACGACGCCGAAGCCCTCCGCCTCGACGTACGTCTGGCACGCGTGGCCGAGGTCGAGCAGGCGGTTGCCGACCACGCACTGCTCGACCATCCGGCGCAGGCTCTCCTGGCAGACGGCGAGCAGCCGCAGCGTCGCGGCGGTCACCTGGCCGACCGGGACGGTGACGGCGGAGTCGCCGACGAAGCCGCGGTAGGTGACGCCGACGTCGATCGACAGGATGTCGCCGTCGGCGAGTAGGTAGGGGCCGGGGATGCCGTGCACGATCATGTCGTTCGGCGACGAGCAGATCGATCCGGGAAAGCCGCGGTAGCCCTTGAAGGTCGCGACACCGCCGCGCCGCTTGATGTGGCGCTCGGCGATGCGGTCGAGGTCGGCCGTCGTGACGCCCGGCTCTGCCGCGTCGGCCAGCAGTGCCAGCGTCTCGGCCACGATCATCCCCGCCTGGGCCTGCTTGGCGATCTCCCGCGTGGACTTGCGCTCGATCACAGCGCGTCGACGGCGCGCCGGAGACGCGTGTAGACGTCGTCGGTCGAGCCGGTGCCGTCGATGGCGGCCTCGGGGGTGCCGAGCCCGGCGTAGTGCCCGCGCACGGGCTCCGTCTGCGCCAGGTACACGTTGCGGTAGCGGTTGCGCACGACGTCCGGCTCGTCGTCGGCCCGGCGACTCAGCGGCGAGCCGCAGACATCGCAGACATCGGCCGTGGCGGGCGGGTTGAAGCTCGCGTGCCACGGGTGGCCGTTCGAGCACACCAGACGACCGGAGATGCGCTCGACGAGCTCCTCCTCGTCCACGTCGAGGACCAGCAGGCCGTCGATCTTGCGGCCGTGCCGGGCCAGTTCGGCGTCGAGCGCCTCGGCCTGGACGACGTTGCGCGGGAACCCGTCGAGCAGGAACCCGCCCTGGGCGTCGTCCTGGGCGATGCGGTCGACCAGCATCTCGATCACCAGCGCGTCGGGCACCAGCTCGCCCGCGTCCATGAAGCCCTTGGCGCGGAGGCCCAGCTCCGAACCGCCGCGCAGGTGCGCGCGGAGCATGTCGCCGGTGGCGATGTGCGGGAGCCCGAGCTCCGCCGCGAGCCGCGGTGCCTGGGTCCCCTTCCCCGCGCCGGGCGGGCCGAAGATCAGCAGGTTCCTGCTCACGATGTGCCCACGTACCGAGGATCGCACATCGATCGCAACCGCACGCAAGGGTCCTCGCTCCGCTCACACCGTTGCGTGCTCACGATGTGCCCACGTACCGAGGATCGCACATCGATCGCAACCGCACGCAAGGCCTTCCACTTCGTTCCAGACGTTGCGTACTCACACGAACTACTTCAGGAAGCCCTCGTAGTGCCGCATCATCACCTGCGACTGGACCTGGCGCATGGTGTCGAGTGCGACGCCGACGATGATCAGCATCGACGTGCCGCCGAGCGCCCGCGCCGTGGCCTGCGAGAAGCCGGCGTAGCGGATGAAGATCGTCGGCAGCACCGCGATGATGCCCAGGTACAGGGCGCCGGGCAGCGTCAGCCGGACCATCACGTGGTCGAGGAACTGCGCCGTCGGCCGGCCCGGGCGGATGCCGGGAATGAAGCCACCGTACTTCTTCAGGTTGTCGGCCTGCTCGACCGGGTTGAACTGCACCGCGGTGTAGAAGAACGTGAACACCACGATCAGGCCGAACTCGAGGATGATCGACGCCCAGGTGGTCGGCGCGAAGGTGTTGGCGAGCCAGTTGATGCCGAGGATCTGCCCGATGGTCGGCGGCAGCAGCAGCACGGCGGCCGCGAAGATGACGGGGATGACGCCGGCCATGTTCACGCGCAGCGGCATGTAGGTCGTCTGGCCGACGGCGGTGGCGCCGCGGCGGGCGTACTGGATCGGGATCCGCCGCTGGCCCTCGTTGATGAAGACGACCGCGAGGATCACGGCGAGCACGACGACGGGCAGCGACAGCTTCTCGAACACGCCGCCGTTCAGCCAGGCCGAGATGGCGGTCGGGATCGAGGTCAGGATCGAGGCGAAGATCAGCAGCGACTGGCCGTTGCCCACGCCGCGGCGGGTGATGTACTCGCCCATCCACATCAGCAGCGTCGAGCCGGCGGTCAGCGTTAGCACGATCAGGATGAAGATGCGCGCGTTCAGGTTCGGCAGCGCGTCCGATCCACCCAGCGCCGAGCCGTTGTGGAACACGACCACGTAGCCCGCGGACTGGCCGGCGGCGAGCGCGACCGTGAGGTAGCGCGTGTACTGGGTGATGCGGCGCTGCCCGGCCTCGCCCTCCTTCTGCATCTTCTCGAGCGTCGGCACGACCACGGCGAGCAGCTGCATGATGATGCTGGCCGTGATGTAGGGCATGATCCCGAGTGCGAACAGGCTCAGGTTCTGCAGGGCCTGACCGGAGAACAGATTCAGGTAGCCGAGGATGGTGCCCGAGCCGGACTGGTTGAACAGGTCGCGGACGGTCTGCGGGTTGACACCCGGAGTCGGGAGCCACGAGCCGAGCCGGTAGAGCGCGAGGATGAACGCCGTCACCGCGAGCCGTCGACGCGTATCGGGGATGCGGAAGGCGTTGCCGAGGGCGGAGATCACCGTCCCACTCTACCCGTCCGAGTCGCCGATCAGGGTGACCGTTCCGCCTGCGGCCTCGATCTTCTCGCGGGCGGACGCCGAGACGCCGTGCACGGAGATGGTGAGGGCGTGCGTGAGGTCACCGCGACCGAGCACCTTCACGGGCTCCTTGGTGTTCTTCAGCAGACCGGCCGCGACCAGCGTCGCCGGCGTGACCTCGGCCCCGGCGCCGAACCGCTCGGCCAGGTCGGACAGGTTGACGATCTCGTTCGAGGTGCGGAACGGGCCGACCGGCATCGACTTCTTCATGAAGTTGCCGCGCAGCTTGCCGGTCCGCATGTACAGCGGGTTCTGGCCGCCCTCGAAGCCGGCGCGCATCATGTGCGAGCCCGACCGCGACTTCTGGCCCTTCTGGCCGCGCCCGGACGTCTTGCCCTGGCCCGACGCGATGCCGCGGCCGATGCGCTTGCGCTGCTTCGTGGAGCCCGGAGCCGGGCTCAGGTTGTGCAATCCGATCTCGGGCATTACTCGGCGACCTCCTCGACCGAGACGAGGTAACCGACCTGGTGCAGCTGCCCCTGCAGGGACGGCGAGTCCTGGTGCACGCGGCTGCGACCGATGCGGCCGAGGCCGAGCGACTTGAGCGTGCCGCGGTGCTCTTTCTGCACGCGGATCGCGGACCGCACCTGCGTGACCTTCAGCGCCATCACGCGACCTCGACCGGCTCGGCCGGCGCCTCGGCGGCGGCAGCGGCTGCCTCGGCCTCGGCCACGGCGGCACGGGCGTTGGCCGCCGAGACGGGCAGGATGTCGCGCAGGCGCTTGCCGCGCAGCTTCGCGACGTCCTCGGGACGGCGCAGCTCGCGCAGCGCGGTCTCGGCGGCGCGGCAGAGGTTGATCGGGTTCGACGTTCCGAGCGACTTCGCCAGCACGTCCTTGATCCCGGCCAGCTCCAGCACGGCGCGCACGCCGGCGCCGGCGATGACGCCGGTACCGGGCGAGGCCGGCTTCAGCATCACGCGGCCGGCACCGAACACGCCGAGCACCTCGTGGGTGATCGTCGTGTGGTGCTTCGGTACCTTGAACATGTTCTTCTTGGCATCCTCGACCGCCTTCTGGATGGCGACCGGGACCTCGCGGGCCTTGCCGTAGCCGATGCCGACCTGGTCGATCTCGTCGCCCACGACGACGAGCGCCGTGAACGAGAACCGCCGGCCGCCCTTGACGACCTTGGCAACGCGATTGATCTCGACGACGCGCTCGACGAGCTCGCCGCCGTCTCTTCCTTGCGGGACGCGTGGCACTAGAAGCTGAGCCCTCCCTCGCGCGCTCCCTCTGCCAGGGCCTTGACCCTGCCGTGGTAGAGGAAGCCGCCGCGATCGAACACGACGGTTTCGATGCCGGCGGCCTTCGCACGCTCGGCGATCAGCTTGCCGACCGCCTTCGCCTGCGCGCTCTTGTCTCCATCGCCCGCAGCGGTGCGCGAGTCGGCGGAGGCGAGCGTGGTGCCCTTGGCATCGTCGATCAACTGGACGTAGATGGTGCGGTTGGAGCGGTAGACGGCCAGACGGGGACGCTCGGTCGTTCCGCGCACCTTCGCGCGGACCCGTGCGTGACGCCGTCTTCTCGCCTGCTCCTTTGTCAACTTGCTCATCGTTTCAACTCCGACTACGCGCGCTTGCCGACCTTGCGGATGACCCGTTCACCCGCGTAGCGGATGCCCTTGCCCTTGTAGGGCTCCGGCGGCTTGAGACCGCGGATGTTGGCCGCGATCTGGCCGACGGCCTGCTTGTCGATGCCCCGCACGACGACCAGCGTCGGCGACGGGACCTCGAACTCGATTCCCTGCGGCGGCTTCACGGTGATGGTGTGCGAGAAGCCGAGAGCGAACTCGATATCCGAACCCTTGGGAGTGGCACGGTAGCCGACTCCCTGGATTTCGAGCCGCTTCTCGTAGCCCTTGGTGACGCCCTCGACCATGTTCGCGACGAGCGAGCGGGTGAGGCCGTGGAGCGCGCGATGGTCGGCGCGATCCGTCGGACGCGACACGACGAGGGTCGAGCCCTCGTGCGCGATCGCCATGTCGGGCGAGAGTTCCTGGTCGAGGGAGCCCTTCGGGCCCGTGACCGTGATCCGGCCGGGCGACGTCGAGATCTCGACGCCGTCGGGCACGGGGATGGGGAGACGTCCGATGCGGCTCACGACGTCACCACACGAACGCGAGCACTTCTCCGCCGATGCCGCGCTTACCGGCATCCGCGGCGGTGCACACGCCGTTCGAGGTGGAGATGATCGCGCAGCCGAGCCCGCCGAGCACGCGCGGCAGACGGTCCTTGGATGCGTAGATGCGGCGGCCCGGCTTCGAGACGCGCTTCAGGCCCGAGATGACGCGCTCGCGGTTGGAGCCGTACTTCAGCTCCACCACCAGCAGGTCGACCGGCTCGGCCTTGTCGACCCGGTACGAGGCGATGTAGCCCTCGTCCAGGAGGATTCGCGCGATCTCGAGCTTCTGCTTCGAGACGGGCATCTTGGTGACCTCCGCGAGCGCCGTGTTGGCGTTGCGGATACGGGTCAGCATGTCGGCGATGGGGTCGGTTTGCATACGTCCCTACCAGCTCGACTTCGTCATGCCGGGGATGACGCCCGCGTGGGCGAGCTCCCGCAGGCAGATGCGGCACAGGCCGAACTTCCGGTACACGGCGCGCGGGCGGCCGCACTTCTGACAGCGCGTGTAGCCACGGACCTTGTACTTGGGCGGCCGGGCGGCCTTGACCTTCAGCGATGTCTTCGCCATTGCTCAGCTCTCCCGGAACGGCATGCCGAGCTCTCGCAGGAGCTCGCGTGCCTCGTCATCGGTGCGTGCGGAGGTCGTGATGGTCACGTCCAGACCGCGCACCTGGTCGATTGCGTCGTAGTCGATCTCCGGGAAGATGATCTGCTCCCGGACGCCGAGGGAGAAGTTCCCGCGGCCATCGAACGAGTTGGGGTTGATCCCTCGGAAGTCGCGGATCCGCGGCAGCGCGATGGTCAGCAACCGGTCGAGGAACTCGTACATGTAGTCGCCGCGGAGCGTGACCTTCGTCCCGATCTCCATGCCCTCGCGGATCTTGAAGCCGGCGATCGACTTCTTGGCCCGCGTCACGACCGGCTGCTGGCCCGCGATCAGGCCGAGCTGCGCCTGCGCATGCTCGAGCGCCTTGCGATCGGTCTTCGCCTCGCCGACGCCCATGTTGAGCGTCACCTTGGTGACCTTGGGGACGCGCATCGGCGTCGTCATCTCGAGGCGCTCCTGCAGGCGCGGCCGGATCTCCTCGAGGTAGCGCGTCTTGAGGCGCGGGATCTGCGTCTCGGTCGCCACTACGACTTCGCCTCGATCTCGGAGCCGCACTTCTTGCAGGTGCGGATCTTGGTGCCGTCGGAGCGCACGCCGGAGCCGACGCGCGTGGGCTTGTCGCAGTTGGTGCACACGAGCATGACGTTCGAGATCTCGAGCGGCTGCTCGAGATCGATCACGCCGCCCGGCGTCATCTGCGCGCCCCGCGAGCCCCGGACGGGGCGCGGCCGCGCGTGCTTCTTCGCGATGTTGCGTCCCTCGACGATCAGGCGCCCCTCGGCCGGGCGCGCTTCGAGCACGCGTCCCCGCCGGCCGGCGTCCTTGCCCGTGATGACCTCGACGGTGTCGCCGAGGCGGATCTTCATCCCGGCCATCTAGAGCACCTCCGGGGCGAGCGAGACGATCTTCATGAAGTTCTTCTCGCGCAGTTCGCGGGCGACCGGGCCGAAGATGCGCGTACCGCGCGGGTTCTTGGCCGGATCGATGATGACGGCGGCGTTGTCGTCGAACGCGATGTACGTGCCATCCTCGCGGTGGTACGCCTTCTTCGTCCGCACGACGACGGCCTGAACGACCTCGCCCTTCTTGACGGTGCCGTTCGGCGTGGCCTGCTTGACGGCGGCCACGATCACGTCGCCGACGTGCGCGTAGCGACGGTGCGAACCGCCGCGGACGCGGATGCAGAGCAGTTCGCGGGCGCCGGTGTTGTCGGCCACCTTGAGACGGGACTCCTGCTGGATCACTTGGCCACCTCGACGACCTCGATCAGGCGCCAGCGCTTGGTCTTCGAGAGCGGGCGGCACTCGACCACGCGGACGACGTCGCCGACGTTCGCGGTGTTGGCCTCGTCATGCACCCGCAGCTTCATCGAGCGGCGCATGATCTTGCCGTACTTCGGGTGCGCCTTCATCACGTCGACGCGGACGGTGATCGTCTTGTGCTCGGCGGACGAGACGACCAGGCCGCGGCGCTCCTTGCGGAGGCCGGGGTCGGGCTCACCGGCCGGCGTGCGGATGTACGTGCCGCGCTCCTTCTTGGGAGCGGCCTTCTTCTTCGGCGCGGCCTTCTTCGCGGCCGGCTTCTTGGCCGGTGCGCGCTTCGGCTTCTCGGCGACCGTGGGGGCGGCCTCGGCCTCGGGCGCCGCCTCGGCGGCAACCTCGGGCGCAGCCTCCTCGGCCACGGGCTCGTCGGCCGCGGGCTCTTCAGCCACGGCCTCGGCCACTGCCTCGTCGGCCACGGGCTCTTCGGCCTTGGCCTTGGGCTTGGCGGTGCGGGTTCGCTTGGGCTTGGTAGCCGGCGCCTCGGCGGACGCCTCGGCGACGACCTCGGCCGTGGGCGAATCCGCGTCGGCGGCGCCGGCCTCGGCCGGTGTCTGTGCCTCGATATCGGGTTCGTCAGCCATCGGTGGTCTCCTCAGCGCTCTCGCGCTGGATTGTCAAGAGTCGCGCGACGTCGCGGCGAACCGCGGCGATGCGCGAGGTGTTCTCCAGCGCGCCGGTGGCGTGCTGGAAGCGAAGGTTGAACAGCTCTTCGCGAGCCTCCGCGAGCTTCTCGGTGAGGTCGTCGGAGTTGAGACCTCGAACTTCACTAGCCTTCAAAGAGATCGCCCTCCCTCTCCACGAACTTGCAGCGGATCGGGAGCTTCTGGGCGGCGAGGCGCATGGCCTCGCGGGCCAGATCTTCCGGAACGCCGGCCAGCTCGAACATGACGCGGCCCGGCTTGACCACGGCGACCCAGAACTCGGGTGCGCCCTTGCCCGAGCCCATGCGGGTCTCGAGCGGCTTCTTGGTCACCGGCTTGTCGGGGAAGATGTTGATCCACACCTTGCCGCCGCGCTTGATCTTGCGCGTCATCGCGATCCGGGCGGCCTCGATCTGGCGGCTGGTGATCCAGCCCTCCTCCAGCGCCTTCAGCCCGTACTCGCCGAAATGAACGCGGGTGCCGCCCTTGGCGAGACCCGTGCGCCGGCCGCGGAAAACGCGGCGGTGCTTGACCCTGCGGGGGAGCAACATCAGCTCTCACCTGCCGGATCGGTCGGGGTGTCGGGAGCGGGGGGAGCGTCGACCGGGGCGTCGTTCGGTGCCTGCACGTCGGGCTCGGCCTGGGCCGGGGGTGCCTGACGCGCACGGCGGCCGAGGCCGCCCTGGTTCGTGAGCGGGGGGCGCTCCTGGCCGCGCGGGCCACCGGGACCGCCGCCGCCGCCGGAGCGGCCACGGCTGCGATCGCCGCCGCCGCCGCCGCCGCCACCACCGGGACCGCCGCCCTGCTGGCCGGGCCGTCCACGGCGCTGCGGACGCGTCGGCCCGAGCTCCTCCATGATCGCGCCACGAGCGCCGCTGCGGCGCCGCCGGGCATCGACCTCACCGAGGCGCGTCTGCGCACCGGAGACCTCGTAGCCCTCGGGCATGATCTCGCCCTTGTTGATCCAGACCTTCACGCCGATGCGGCCGTAGGTCGTCTTCGCCTCGGTGAAGCCGTAGTCGATGTCGGCGCGGAGCGTATGGAGCGGCACGCGGCCCTCCGAGTACTGCTCGGTCCGCGACATCTCCGTGCCGCCGAGGCGACCACCGCACTTGACCTTGACGCCCATCGCGCCCGACCGCACGGCCGACGCGAGCGAACGCTTCATGGCACGGCGGAACGACACGCGGTTCTGGAGCTGCTCGGCGACGGACTGGGCCATCAGCTTCGCGTCCAGCTCGGGGCGCTTGATCTCGTTGATGTTGATCTGGACGGCGCGGCCGGTCATCGCGTAGATGTGCTTGCGCAGCGCGTCGACCTCGGAGCCGGACTTGCCGATCACGATGCCCGGGCGGGCGGTGTAGATATCGATCGTGATCTTCTGCGAGTCCTTGCGGATGTGGATATCCGACAGCCCGGCATGCGCGAGCTTGCCGTAGATGTGGTTCCGGATCGCGAGGTCCTCGTGGAGGTACTTCGCGAACTCCTTCTCCGTGTACCAGTTCGACTTCCAGTCGTGGATGATCCCCACACGGAGACCACCGGGATGGACCTTCTGCCCCATCAGGCCTCCTCACCTTCGGGATCAACAGCTGGTTCGGCATCGGCCTCGGCCGCCGGCTTCTTGGCCTTCGGCTTCGCCTTGGCCTTCGGCTTCGGCTTCGGCTTCGGGGCCTCGGTCGCCTCTGCCTCGGGCGCGTCGGCCTCGGCCACTTCGGTCGCGGTCATGGTCGCGTCGGCCTCGACCACTGCGGTCTCGGCGGCGGCCTTCGTCGCGCGGCTCCGCTTCGGCTTGGAGGCCTGCGGCTCCTCGACGGCGGCAGCCTTCGAGGCAGCCGCCTTCTTGGGCGCCTCGGGCGCCTCGGCCGAGCGCAGCAGGATCGTGATGTGCGCGGTGCGCTTGCGGATGCGCATCGCGCGGCCGCGCGCTCGCGGCTGCCAGCGCTTCATCGTCACGCCCTCGTCGGCGAACGCCTCGGCAACCACCAGCGACTCCTCGTCGAGGCCGTGGTTGTTGACGGCGTTGGCGATTGCCGACTCCAGCACGCGCAGGATGTCGTCCGCCGCGTGGCGCGTCGCGAAGCGCAGCTGGACGCGCGCGTCGGCGACCGGCAGGCCGCGGACGTGCTCCAGCACGACGCGGGCCTTGCGGGCCGACGTGCGCACCCACTTGGCGTGGGCGCGGACGAGTCCGGTCTCTTCGTAGGTTCGACCCATGCCTAACGCCGCTTCGACTGCTTGTCGGAGGCGTGACCGCGGTACGTGCGGGTGGGTGCGAACTCGCCCAGCTTGTGCCCGACCATCGACTCGGAGATGAAGACCGGCACGTGCTTGCGCCCGTCGTGGACCGCGATCGTGTGCCCGACCATGTCGGGGAAGACCGTCGAGGCCCGCGACCACGTTCTGAGCATCCGCTTCTCCCGCGTGGCGTTCAACGCCTCGATGCGGGAGAGCAGGCGCGCGTCGACGAACGGGCCCTTCTTGGAGGATCTACTCATCGTCTACTTCCTGCCCTTGCCACGCTTGCGTCCGCGGACGATCTCCGCGGTGGAGGCCTTCTTGGGGTTACGGGTGCGGCGGCCGAGCGTCGGCTTGCCCCACGGGGTGACCGGGTGCGAGCCCTTGCCCTTGCCCTCGCCACCGCCGTGCGGGTGGTCGACCGGGTTCATGGCGGTGCCACGCACGCCCGGCCGCTGGCCGAGCCAGCGGGCCCGGCCGGCCTTGCCGCCGGACTGGTTCTGATGCGTCGCGTTGCCGACCGAGCCGATGGTGGCGCGGCACGATTCGGCGACGCGGCGGAGCTCGCCGGAGGGGAGGCGCAGGAGCGCCTTGCCGGCCTCCTTGGCGACGAGCTGGGCCGATGTGCCGGCCGAGCGGCACATGCGTGCGCCCTGGCCGGGCCGGAGCTCGACGGCGTGCACCGTCGTGCCGACCGGGACGGCCGACAGCGGCAACGCGTTGCCGGGCCGGATGTCGGCGTCGGCACCGGACTGGACGATCGCCCCGACGGTCAGCCGCTGCGGCGCGATGATGTAGGCCTTCGCGCCGTCGGCGTAGTGCAGGAGCGCGATGCGCGCCGTGCGGTTCGGGTCGTACTCGATCGTCGCAACCGTCGCGGGAACCCCGTCCTTGGTGCGCTTGAAGTCGATGATCCGGTAGCGGCGCTTGTGGCCGCCGCCCTGATGGCGCGTCGTGATGCGGCCGTTGTTGTTCCGGCCGCCCGTGCGATGCACCGGAGCGAGCAGGCTCTTCTCCGGCGTCGAGGTGGTGATCTCCTCGAAGTCGGAGATGGTCATGAAGCGCCGGCCCGGAGAGGTCGGCTTGAAGGAGCGGGTGCCCATCAGCTCATCCCCTCGAACAGCGTGATCTTGTCACCCGGCGCGAGGCTCACGATCGCCTTCTTGAAGCCGGGGCGGTACCCCTGGACGCGGGCGCGGCGAGCGCGCTTGGGCCGGGCGTTGATGATTCGGACGGCCGTCACGCGGACGCCCCAGATCTCCTCGACGGCCTGCTTGACCTGCGTCTTGTGCGCAGCCGACGCGACCTTGAAGGTGTAGTTGTTCGCCTCCATCTGGGCCGCGGACTTCTCGGTCCAGACCGGCGCCAGGATGACGTCGCGGGGACCCTTGGTGGTCGAACTCATGACGCATCCTCGTCGGTCCCGGCGGGCTCCTCGGCTGCGGGCTCGCCGGCCGCGACGGCCACGGCCGCGCGATCGCCGAGCACCCAGTGGAGTCGCTCCAGCGCCGTCGCCGAGACGAGCAGCGAGCGGGCCCAGAGCAGGGCCTCGACGCCCATCTCGTCGACGGTCAGCACGACCGTCTTCGGCAGGTTGCGGAACGAGTAGGCGGCCGCGTCCTCGGTGTCGTCGATGACGACCACGAGCGGCCGGGCCTCGCGCCACTTGGCCATCAGCGTGATGGCGTCCTTGGTGCGCGGCGCGTCGAACGCGCCGTCGAACACGCCGATCGAGCCTTCCGAGGCATGCAGCGAGAGCGCCATCTTGCGCGCCTTCAGGTACGCCTTGCGGTTCACCTTGACGCTGTGCGAGCGGGGCTGCGGCCCGAACACGACGCCGCCGCCCTTCTGCTGGGCGGAGCGGGTCGTGCCCTGGCGGGCGCGGCCGGTGCCCTTCTGGCGGAACGGCTTGGCGCGACCGCCGGCCACCTGGCCGCGGGTCTTCGTGGCGTGGGTGCCCTGCCGGCGCGAGGCCTGTTCGGCCCGCACCATCTCGTGCAGCAGGGACTCCTTCGGCTCGAGGCCGAACACGGACTCGAGCAGCTCGGTCTGGCCCGTACCGCCGACATTGGGAGCCTGAAGCGCCATTTACCGGTCCTCCCGCACGTAGAGCAGCGAGCCGGTTGCGCCCGGCACGGAGCCGGACACGAGCAGCAGGTTGCGGGTCGGGTCGCAGTCGACGACCACGAGGCCGCGCTGGGTGACGGTCTCGGCGCCCATGTGGCCGGACATGCGGATGCCCTTCCAGACGCGAGCCGGCCAGGCGGACTGGCCGATCGAGCCGGGGCCGCGCACGTTGTGCGAGCCGTGGGTGACCGGGCCGCGGCCGAAGTTGTGGCGCTTCACGGTGCCCGCGAAACCCTTGCCCTTCGACGTGCCGGTGACCTTGATGTGATCGCCGGGTCCGAACGCCTCGACCGTGACGGTGTCGCCCACGGCGAGGTCGGTCTGACCCCGGAACTCTTTGAGATGACGGTGGAGGCCGATGCCCACCTTTGCGAGGTGGCCGGTCTCCGGCTTGTTCAGGTGCTTCTGCTTGGCTTCGCCGTACGCGAGTTGGACCGCGTCATAGCCGTCGGAGCCGTCGCTCTTCACCTGGACCACCGGGCACGGACCAGCTTCGATCACCGTGACGGCCAGAACGGCGCCGTCTTCCGTGAACAGCTGGGTCATCCCCACCTTTTTGCCGATGATTGCCTTCACTGTGAGCTCTAGAGCTTGATCTCGATGTCGACCCCGGCCGGGAGGTCGAGGCGCATCAGCGCGTCGACCGTCTTCGGCGTCGGGGAGTGGATGTCGATGAGCCGCTTGTGCGTGCGGATCTCGAAGTGCTCGCGCGAGTCCTTGTCCTTGAACGGCGAGCGGATGACGCAGTACACGTTCTTCTCGGTGGGGAGCGGGACGGGACCGGAGATGGTTGCCCCGGTTCGGGTCGCGGTCTCCACGATCTGCTTGGCAGACTGGTCGAGCTGCGAGTGGTCGTAGCCCTTGAGGCGGATGCGGATCTTCTGCTGCGCCACTGGTGCTACTTGAGAACCTTCGTGACCACGCCGGCGCCGACGGTGCGGCCACCTTCGCGGATGGCGAACCGCAGACCCTCGTCCATGGCGATCGGCTGGATCAGCTCGACGCCGATCGAGGTGCGGTCGCCGGGCAGGCAGATGTCGGTGCCCTCGGGCAGGATGATCGAGCCGGTGACGTCGGTCGTGCGGAAGTAGAACTGCGGCCGGTAGCCGGAGAGGAAGCGGGTGTGACGACCGCCCTCCTCCTTCGTCAGCACGTAGATGTCGGCCTCGAACGTCGTGTGGGGCGTGATCGAGCCGGGCTTGGCGAGCACCTGCCCGCGCTCCACGTCGTCGCGCTTCGTGCCGCGCAGGAGCGCGCCGGCGTTGTCGCCGGCCTGGGCCTGGTCGAGCGACTTGTTGAACATCTCGACGCCCGTGCAGACGGTCTTCTGCGTGGTGTGGAGACCGACGATCTCGACCTCGTCGCCGACCTTGACGGCACCCTGCTCGACGCGGCCGGTGACGACCGTGCCGCGACCGGTGATCGTGAACACGTCCTCGATCGCCATCAGGAACGGCTTGTCGAGCACGCGCACCGGCTCGGGGACGTACGCGTCGACGGCCTTGATCAGCTCGTCGATCTTGTCCTCCCACTCGCTCTCGCCCTCGAGCGCCTTCAGCGCCGAGACCTGGATGACGGGAACGTCGTCACCCGGGTAGTCGTACTTCGAGAGCAGCTCGCGGACCTCGAGCTCGACCAGCTCGAGCAGCTCGGGATCGTCGACCATGTCGGCCTTGTTGAGCGCGACCACGATGTACGGCACGCCGACCTGATGGGCGAGCAGGATGTGCTCGCGCGTCTGCGGCATGGGGCCGTCGGCGGCCGACACGACCAGGATCGCGCCGTCCATCTGCGCGGCTCCCGTGATCATGTTCTTGATGTAGTCGGCGTGGCCGGGGCAGTCGACGTGCGCGTAGTGACGGATGGCCGACTCGTACTCGACGTGCGCGGTGTTGATCGTGATGCCGCGCTCGCGCTCCTCGGGAGCGTTGTCGATCGATGCGAAATCGCGCACCGTGGTTCCGCCGTAGCGCTCGGAGAGCACCTTGGTGATGGCGGCCGTCAGCGTCGTCTTGCCGTGGTCGATATGGCCGATCGTGCCGACGTTCAGATGCGGCTTGTTCCGCTCGAACTTCTGCTTACCCATTGAGTTCCGATCCCTTCCTTCGGTCCTGGATCCGATTCCGTGATGCCTAGTCGGTCTTGACGATCGACTCGGCCAGAGACTTCGGCACTTCCTCGTAGCGGAGGAACTGCATCGTGTACGTGGCGCGGCCCTGCGTCATCGACCGCAGCGCGGTCGAGTACTCGAACATCTCCGAGAGCGGAACGCGGGCCGTGACGATCTGCGCGTTGCCGCGCGGCTCCATCGAGGCGATCAGGCCACGTCGGGAGCTGAGGTTGCCGATGACGTCGCCCATGTACTCCTCGGGCGTGACGACCTCGACGGCGAACACCGGCTCGAGCAGCATCGGCCCGGCCTTGCGCATCGCGTCCTTGAACGCCATGGAGCCGGCGATCTTGAACGCCATCTCCGACGAGTCGACGTCGTGGAACGAGCCGTCGACGAGCGTCACCTTGATGTCGACGACGGGGAACCCGGCCAGCACGCCGGACGCCATCGCCTCCTGGATGCCCTGATCGACCGGCCCGATGTACTCCTTCGGGATGGAACCGCCGGTGATCTTGTTGACGAACTCGTAGCCGGCGCCGGGCTCGTTCGGCTCGAGGTCGATGATCACGTCGCCGAACTGGCCGCGGCCGCCGGTCTGGCGGACGAAGCGCGCGCGGACGTGCTCGGCCTTGCGCCGCACGGCCTCGCGGTACGCGACCTGCGGCTTGCCGACGTTGGCGTCGACCTTGAACTCGCGCAGCAGGCGGTCGACGATGATCTCGAGGTGCAGCTCGCCCATGCCGGCGATCAGCGTCTGGCCCGTCTCCTCGTGCGTCTTCACGCGGAAGGTCGGGTCCTCCTCCGAGAGCCGGGCGAGGCCGGCCGCGAGCTTGTCCTGGTCGGACTTCGTCTTCGGCTCGACCGCGACCTCGATCACCGGCTCGGGGAACACGATGTTCTCGAGCAGGATCGGCTTGGCCGGGTCGGTCAGCGTGTCGCCCGTCGTGGTGAACTTGAGGCCGACGGCGGCGGCGATCTCGCCCGCGCCGATCTCCTCGCGCTCCTCGCGATGGTTGGCGTGCATCTGGAGGATACGGCCGACGCGCTCCTTCTTGTCGCTCGTCGCGTTGTAGATCGCGGAGCCCGCCTTGAGCTGGCCGGAGTAGACCCGGAAGTACGTCAGCTTGCCGACGTACGGGTCGGTCATGACCTTGAAGGCGAGGGCCGCGAACGGCTCGTCGAGCGACGGCGCGCGCGTCTCCTCCGCGCCGGTGCGCGGCACGGTGCCGACGACGGGCGGGATGTCGAGCGGCGACGGCAGGTAGTCGGTGATCGCGTCGAGCAGGGGCTGGACACCCTTGTTCTTGAAGGCGGAGCCGCACAGCACGGGCGTGATCGACAGGTCGAGGGTGGCGGCGCGGATGGCGGCCTTGAGCGCGGCCTCGGAGACCGGCTGGTCCTCGAGGAACGCCTCCATGATGGCGTCGTCGTGGTCGGCGACGGCCTCGATCAGGCGGTGGCGGTAGTCGGCCGCGAGCTCGCCGAGCTCACCCGTGGGCGTCTCCTCCTCCCACTTCATGCCGAGGGAGTCGACGTACCGGACGGTCTTCATGCGCACCAGGTCGACCACGCCTTCGAAGCCCTCCTCCGCGCCGATCGGCACGTGGACGGCGACGGGGTTCGCGCCGAGGCGATCGACCATCGTCTTCATCGAGTAGAAGAAGTCGGCGCCGACGCGATCCATCTTGTTGACGAACGCGATGCGCGGCACGGCGTACTTGTCGGCCTGGCGCCAGACGGTCTCGGACTGCGGCTGGACGCCGGCGACGGAGTCGAACACGGCGACCGCGCCATCGAGCACGCGCAGCGACCGCTCAACCTCGACGGTAAAGCCCACGTGCCCGGGCGTATCGATGATGTTGATTCGGAAGCCCTGCCAGAACGCGGTCGTGGCGGCGGAGGTGATGGTGATCCCCCGCTCCTGCTCCTGCACCATCCAGTCCATGGTGGCGGCGCCCTCGTGCACCTCGCCGAGCTTGTGCGTGCGCCCGGTGTAGTAGAGGATCCGCTCCGTGGCCGTGGTCTTACCGGCATCGATGTGGGCCATGATCCCGATATTCCGGACCAGGTCGAGCTCGTCCGGCTTCGGGACGGCGCTGGAAAGCTGAGATTCGACGACTGCCATGGGTTCCTGTGGTTGCTCGACGTCTACCAGCGGTAGTGCGCGAAGGCCTTGTTGGCCTGCGCCATGCGATAGATGTCGTCCTTCTTCTTGAATGCCCCGCCCTGCTGGTTGCCGGCGTCGAGGATCTCGCCGACGAGCTTGTCGACCATCTCCTTCTCGCGGCGCTGGCGGGCGGACTGCACGAGCCAGCGGACTGCGAGGGTTCGCGCACGGCGCGACTGCACCTCGATCGGGACCTGGTAGTTGGCACCGCCGACGCGGCGCGAGCGCACCTCGAGGGCGGGCGTGACGGACTTGATGGCCTGCTCGAGCATCTCGACCGGCGGCCGGCCGGAGGTCTGACCGACCTTCTCGAGGGCGGCGTACACGATCGACTCGGCGTTGGACTTCTTGCCGTCGCTCATGAGCCGGTTGATGAGCTGCGTGACCAGCTTCGACCCGTAGACCGGGTCGGAGGCAAGCTCGCGGGGAACGATGTCTGCGCGACGCGGCATGACTAGCTCTTCTTGGCCCCGTACTTGGAGCGCGCCTGCCGGCGGCCCGAGACACCCGAGGCGTCGAGCGCCGCGCGGATGACCTTGTACCGGACACCGGGAAGATCCTTGACGCGGCCGCCGCGGATCAGGACCACGGAGTGCTCCTGCAGGTTGTGGCCGATGCCGGGGATGTACGCGGTGACTTCCATGTTGTTGGTCAGCCGCACGCGCGCGACCTTGCGAAGAGCAGAGTTGGGCTTCTTGGGCGTCGTCGTGTAGACGCGCGTGCAGACGCCGCGCTTCTGCGGGGCGCCGCGCAGCGCGGGCGTCTTCGTCTTCGCCTTCTTCGCAGTGCGCGGCTTGCGCACGAGCTGATTGATGGTCGGCATGAACCTCTTCTCACGGGCGGCAGCAGACCAGCGCGGCCGCCGTAGACAGTCACGGCAGAAACGCGACCATTCGGGCCGCGGCGCGGAGTCTACCTTGCAGTAGGCTGTCGCGCGGCGGTCGAGCGGTACACGTCGGAGCCGCCGGGGCGGCTCACCGGGAAGGACTCTACCACGGATGACGACACCTGAAGCCCACCTGCCGTTCCACGAGAGCGACCCTGATCGCTGGTGGGAGAACGCGTCCGAACCGGTGCGGGCACTGTACGCGGAACTGCGTGCGATGCCGCCGCGCGCCACCCCCGCGCTGCCGCCGCTGGTCGACCCGTCCGACGCGCCGGACAGCGCCACGGCGTGCGCTGCCGCCGCCCTCGCGCGGCTGGCCGAGAGCATCGCCGGGATACCCGCCGGGGCCCGGCTGCAGATCGAGGGCGGCCCGTGGTGAACCTGGCCGGCCAGGTCGTCGTCGTGACCGGTGGTACCCGCGGCATCGGCGTGACGATCGCCGCCGACCTCGCGCGCGCGGGCGCCGTGGTCTCCGTCTGGTCACGCCGGCCGCCGGCCGGCACCCCCGGCCACGTGCTCGCGTGCGACGTCACCGACCCGGCCGCGGTGTGGGCCGCGACCGCGCAGGTGGAGGCGGACCTCGGCCCGATCGACCTGCTCGTCAACAACGCGGGCCTCGCCGGCGCCTGGGGGCGGTTCGACGAGGTGCCGCCCGAGGTGTGGTGGCGCGACTTCGAGGTGAACCTGCGCGGCGCCGCCCTTCCCACCCGCGCCATCCTGCCCGGCATGGTCGCGCGCGGCCACGGCCGCGTGGCGTCGATGACGAGCGGCATGGCCAACGTGCCGAACCGGTACTGCGCCGCGTACGCCTCGTCCAAGTGCGCGCTGGTGGTGCTGATGGAGCGCATCGCCACCGAGGTCGGACGCGCCGGGGTGCAGGCGTTCTCGCTGGCGCCCGGCCTGGTGATGACGGAGATGGCCGACAGCGACGGGTTCCGGCGCTACAGCGGCTTCGAGGACCTGCCGGCGGACGAGTGGCAGACCGCGGGCGACTCCGCCGGCCTCGTGCTGCGCATCGCGGCGGGCGACGCCGACCCGCTCACCGGCCGGTTCCTCCACGTCAAGGACGACCTGGACGACCTGCTCGCCGAGGCCGCCGCGGGGATGTCGGAGCGCCGGCTGCGGATGCGCCGGCCGGTGTGACTCAGAAGCCGCCCTCGCGGCCCGGGATCCAGTTGGTGCCGGCCAGCGGCACGCGCGCCATGGCGGCCGCCTCGATGGTCAGCGCCACCAGGTCCTCGGGCTCGAGATTGTGGACGTGCGACTTGCCGCAGGCGCGGGCGATGGTCTGCGCCTCGAGGGTCAGCACGCGCAGGTAGTTGGCAAGCAGCCGGCCGCCCTTGACGGGGTCGAACCGGGCCGCCAGGTCAGGGTCCTGCGTCGAGATGCCGGTCGGGTCGCGCCCGGCCTGGTAGTCGTCGTAGTACCCCGCCGCCGAGCCGATCTCGCGATACGCGTCGTCGTGCTCCGGGGCGTTGTCGCCGAGCGCGATCAGCGCGGCGACGCCGATCGAGACGGCGTCGGCGCCGAGGGCGATCGCCTTCGCCACGTCGGCGCCGGTGCGGATGCCGCCGGACACGATCAGCTGCACACCGTCGCGGTGCAGGCCGAGCTCCTGCAGCGCCTGCACCGCGAGGGGGATGGCCGGCAGCGTCGGGATGCCGACGTGCTCGATGAAGACCTCCTGCGTGGCGGCGGTGCCGCCCTGCATGCCGTCGACCACCACGACGTCGGCGCCCGCCTTCACGGCCAGCTGCACGTCGTAGTAGGTCCGCGTCGCGCCGACCTTGACGAAGATCGGCGTCTGCCAATCGGTGATCTCGCGCAGCTCATGGATCTTGATCTCGAGGTCGTCCGGCCCCGTCCAGTCGGGATGCCGTGAGGCCGACCGCTGGTCGATGCCCTTCGGCAGGTCGCGCATCGCGGCCACCCGGTCGGAGATCTTGTGGCCGAGCAGCATGCCGCCGCCGCCGGGCTTGGCACCCTGGCCGATCACGACCTCGATCGCGTCGGCCTTCCGCAGGTCGTCCGGGTTCATCCCGTAGCGCGACGGCAGCAGCTGGTACACGAGCTGGTCGGAGTGGCCGCGCTCCTCCTGCGTCATGCCGCCGTCGCCGGTCGTGGTCGACGTGCCGACCTCGCTGGCGCCGCGGCCGAGCGCCTCCTTGGCGGGCCCGGACAGGGCGCCGAAGCTCATGCCGGCGATGGTGACGGGAATCTTCAGGTTGAGCGGCTTCTTCGCATGGCGTGCACCCAGGATGACGTCGGTGCCGCAGCGCTCGCGATACCCCTCGAGCGGGTAGCGGGAGACCGACGCGCCCAGAAACAGCAGGTCGTCGAAGTGCGGCAGCCGGCGCTTGGCGCCGAAGCCGCGGATGTCGTAGATGCCCTCGCGCGCCGCCCGCTGGATCTCGGCGATGGTGGTGCGATCGAACAGGTGGCTCTCGCGGAGCGCCGGGTCGTAGCCGAAGGCGGCCATCAGTACACGTTGTCGATCTTGAAGGTGTACAGGTTGCGCGCCGAGCCGTACCGCCGGAAGTCGCCGACGTCGACGCCCGTCACGCCCGTATCGGCGAGCAGCCCGGCCAGCTCGACGCGGTGGACGTCGCGGAGCTCCTTCTCGATGCAGTCCGCGCCGAGGCCGGCGACGGTGCCGCGCACGTAGACGTGCGCCTCGTACATGGAGTCGCCGAGCGAATCGCCCGCGTCGCCGAGCACCACGATCGTACCCGTCTGCGCCATGAACGCGCTCATGTGACCGATCGATCCCTCCACCACGATGGCGGCGCCCTTCAGCGAGATCCCGCACCGGGCCGAAGCGTCGCCGCGGATGTGCAGCAGCCCGCCGTGCGCGGTCGCGCCCGCCGCCTGGCTGGCGTTGCCGTCGACCGTCACCCGGCCCGACATCATGTTCTCGGCCACGCCCTGGCCGGCGTTGCCGGTCACCCGGACGGCTGCGCGCTGGTTCATGCCGGCGCAGTAGTAGCCGGCGTGCCCTTCGACCACGACCTCGATGTCGGCGTCCAGGCCGCAGGCGATGTTGTGCGCGCCGGAGGGGTTCAGGACGTGCCAGCTGCTCGGCCCGGCGGCGTCGGCGGCTCGGTCGTGCAGGCGCTGGTTCAGCTCGCGCAGCGACGTCTGGGCGAGGTCGATCACCTCGGCGGTGGCGGTGGAGGTGGAGGTGGCCATCAGACGCGCACGCCTTCCCAGATGTAGGGGGTGGCCGGGGCCGGCTCCCAGATGCGGGCGTTCTCGGCGCCGGGCAGCACGGCGATGGCGCGGAACTCGGACGCCATGGCCACCCAGTCGTCGGTCTCGGCCATCACGGCCGGCTTGCACGCGATCGGGTCGCGGAAGACCGCGAAGCCGTCGGCGGTGCCGATCGCGAAGGTGTAGAAGCCGTCCAGGTCGTCGAGGCAGTGCATCAGGGCGTCGTGCAGCGAGTCGCCCTCGCGCAGCCGCCACGTGAGGTAGCCGGCGGCCACCTCGGTGTCGTTCTCGGTGTGGAACTCGATGCCCTCGCGGCGCAGCTTGCGGCGCAGGTCGTTGTGGTTCGACAGCGAACCGTTGTGCACGAGGCAGACGTCGAGGCCGGTCGAGAACGGGTGCGAGCCGAGCGTCGTGACGCGCGACTCCGTCGCCATGCGGGTGTGGCCGAGGGCGTGGCTGCCGCGGATGTCGCCGAGCCCGAATCGCTCCGCAAAGGCGCTCGGCAGCCCGGTCTCCTTGTAGATCTCGATCACCGAGCCGGCGCTCATGACCCGCACGTCCGGGTGATCGTCGCGCACCCACGCCTGAGCGTCGGCGGCGGCGGCGGGCACGACCAGCACCGCGTGGGAGGCGCGGCGCCTCACGTCCGCCTCACCGCCGAACGCGTCGGCCAGGCCCGCGGCGAGCGCCGCGAAGTCGTAGGCCGGGTCGGGGTGCTGCAGCGTGAGCTTGCAGGAGCCGGCCGGGACGGGGTCGCGATAGACGGCGACACCGGCCGAGTCGGGGCCGCGATCGTTCATCTGGACGAGCATCCGCGACAGGTGCTCGCCGAGCCGGTCTGCGACGGCGTCCGACTTGCAGAAGAGACCCACGATTCCGCACATGGCGGATATGGTACGCATTCCGTGCCTTTAAGGGAAGCGCCTTCTGCCAACGGTCAGTCGGGCACGCGCAGCGCGGAGCCCAGCGCGCCCAGCACGAGGTCGCGCGTGCGCTGTGGCGACAACCAGTGCAGACCCAGCTCGCTCTGGATGCCGAGACCGTCGATGAGCGCCACGAAGGCGCCCGCGATCTCGCCCGAGGTGAAGCGCGGCGCGAACACGCCGGCCGTCACGCCCTCCTCGATCGCCTCCACGATCGGCTCGCGCCACGCGCCGTACGCGGCCTCGAGCACCGCCCGCAGCTCGTCGCGGCGCCGCGCGGCGGCCCAGAACTCGAGCCACAGCGCCCACCGTTCGAGCCGGGTGAACTCCTCGACGACCAGGGTCAGGCGGTGCCACGGGTCGCGACCACCGGCGACGGCGATCGCGCGGGCGTTGCCGACCGCCACGCGGTTGGCCTCCAGGAACGCGGCACCGAGCAGCTGGTCGCGCGAGGCGTAGTAGTGCTGGACGGTGCCGACGGCGACGCCCGCCTCCTCCGCCACGTCGACGTACCGCACGGAGTCGAATCCGTGCTCGATGATCGCTTGCATGGCAGCTGCGAGGATCTGGGGTCGGCGGGCTTGGGCGACGCTGGGACGCGCCATGCGGTGAAGGCTAGCGCGGCGGGCAAACGTGCCCCCGCGACAACCCGGGCTTTCCATCACCCGGCATTGCGATTATCGTATCGCCGTATGGGGAACGAGGAGCAGTCGGAGGGCATCGTCATCGATGCCGTCACGAAGATGTTCGGCGACTTCTGCGCGGTCGATGACGTTTCATTCACGATCCGCGAGGGCGAGTTCTTCACGATGCTCGGACCTTCCGGGTGCGGCAAGACGACGACGCTGCGCATGATCGCGGGGTTCGAGGAGCCGACCAACGGACGGATCCTGCTGCAGGGCCGCGACGTCACGTACGTCCCGCCGGCCAAGCGCAACGTGAACATGGTCTTCCAGGCCTACGCGCTGTTCCCGCACATGACGGTGTGGGACAACATCGCGTTCGGCCTGCAGATCAAGAAGGTCAGCCGGCAGGAGACCAAGGAGCGCGTCGAGGAGGCGATCCGGACGGTGCGCCTCGAGAGCTTCGAGAAGCGCAAGCCCGGTCAGCTCTCCGGCGGCCAGCAGCAGCGCGTCGCCCTGGCCCGCGCGCTGGTCAACCGGCCGGCGGCGCTGCTGCTCGACGAGCCGCTCGGCGCGCTCGACCTGAAGCTCCGCAAGGAGCTGCAGCTCGAGCTCAAGCACCTCCAGACGCAGACGCAGACGACGTTCGTCTACGTCACGCACGATCAGGAGGAGGCGCTGACGATGTCCGACCGCATCGCGGTCATGAACGATGGCGTCGTCGTGCAGATCGCGGCGCCCCGCGAGCTCTACGAGCGGCCCGCAACGCCGTTCGTGGCCGGGTTCATCGGCGTCTCGAACCTGATCCACGTCCGGGTCGATCGCCGCGAGGGGAACACGGCGGTGATGGACCTGGGCGACGGCGAGCGAATCGTGGCGACCGACGGCGCGAGTGCCGGAGCCGACGAGCTCGAGGTGACGGTCCGGCCCGAGAAGATCAAGTTCGCCGCCGGCTCGCTGGCGGGGAGCAGCGTCTCGAGCGTCTCGGGTGTCATCAACGAGGTGGTCTACCTCGGTTCGATGACGCAGCTCACGGTCGATCTGCGGACGGGTGAGCAGTTGGTGGTTCATCGCCTGAACGACGAGGGAACCGACCCCACGGTCGGCGAGCGCGTCGTTCTACACTGGGCAGCCGATCACAGCTACGTGATCGGCGGGAGGGGGCCGGCTACGGCCGGCGCGGGTGGAAACGGCGGCGGGTCTTCACTCGTCGCCCAGACGGAGGGAGCATAAGGGTGGAAGACGGCCCCAACCTCAATCGCCGTGGGTTCTTCACGGCCACGGGTGGCATCTCGATCGCCGCCTTGCTCGCAGCGTGCGGCGGATCGGATTCGGGTTCCGGCAACAGTGGCGGTGCGGCTTCGACGCCCGTCGCCGCGCCGGCGACCTCGACCGCCGCAGCGACGCCGCCGAAGTACGACCCGGCTACCGAGACCGGTCCCATCAGGACCTTCGAGTGGGCCGGCTACGAGGTCCCCGAGATGTGGGCCGGCTACGTCAAGGGTCCGTACAACGCGGACTCGCCGATGAAGTTCACCTTCCTCGAGGACGACCAGCAGGCGCTCGCGAAGGTCGCGTCGGGCGTGCAGTACGACCTGATCCATCCCTGCATCGCGTACTGGCCCGACTACAAGGCCGCCGGCCTGATCCAGGCCTTCGATCCGTCGCTGCTACCCCACTACGACGGCATTCCCGAGGCGATCCGCAAGCCCGGCGTCGGCCCCGATGGACTGATCTACCACGTGCCGTTCGACATCGGCTTCTCGACGCTCACCTACCGCGCCGACAAGGTGAACCCGGCGGAGCTGTCGTGGAACGTGCTGCTCGACGCCCAGTACAGGGGCCGGATGGCACTGTTCTCCGACGACGTCTCGATCATCAAGATCGGCCACCTGATCAACGCCGGTGCTCCGGTGAACCCGAACGAGTTGACCACCGAGGAGATCCAGGCGGCGGCCGAGACGATGAAGAAGGTCGCGCCGAACCTGCGCAACTTCTGGACGTCGCAGACCGACACGGTGAACGACTTCGTCAACGGCAACATCGACATCACGTATACGTGGCCGGACGGCTACTGGAAGATCAAGAACCACCCGAAGATGAAGGGCGTGCCGATCGAGTACATGCAGCCGAAGGAGGGCCGCCTGGCTTGGGTCTGCGGGCTCGTTCTCGGCGCCAACACCAAGGTGCCAGGGCGCGCTACCTCGGCCGTTGCCGCGGCCAACGACCCGAAGGTCGCCGCGTGGCTCACCGACGCCTATCAGTACGCGTCCGCGCAGCAGGACGGCGTTGCGGCTCTCGTCAAGAGCAAGGAGATCGTCACCGCCTTCGGGCTCGACGACCCGACCGCGTTCGCGCCGCCGAAGGCCTGGTTCGAGGCACCGCTGCCGAACCGCGCCGAGTACGTCAAGGCAGGCCAGGACGTCAAGGCGTCCGTCGGCGCTTCCTGATCGAAACCCCAGCCTCCGGTGGCGGGCGGCGACGCCCGCCACCGGAGCCAGTTCCGGAACGATTTCCCACGCCGTAGGAGGCACTGGTGGCATCGAACGTCGAGACGGGGGCACCGGCCGACGCCAGCGTGCGCGTCCGTCGCGAAGGCCGGCCCAGCGTTGGTCCGGGCCTGACGACCGTCGGGCTGCTCGGGCCCACGGTGATCGCGCTCGCGATCTTCTTCCTGGCGCCCCTCTGGTACATCTTCGAGTTCTCGACCGGGCTCAAGCACTTCTCGTCCAAGCCGGCCCTCGCCGTCCTGAACGGCGAGCTGACCTCCTTCAGCGGCGTGTTGTGGTCGAACTTCTTCGGCAAGGGCGTCGAGCTGCGCCTGCTGCCGAACATCGACTCGGGCTGGCGCTTCACCTTCCCGGCCATCGTGCTCGGCGTCCTCTTTGTCGTGCTGATTCTCGGCGCCGTGATGGGCAGCAGGTTCGGCGAGCACGCCGGCCTGATCACGGGTATCTCGTTCGTGCTGCTGCTGACGCCGTTCCTGACGTTGCCGTTCGGCAACACGCTGGTGCGCCTCGCCCAGTTCTCGTCCGGGTCGACCGACCTGCGCCTGTTCTTCAAATCGGTCTCGATGGCCACGACGTCGTCAGTGATCGCGGTGCTCATCGCGTTCCCGGTGGCGTACTACCTCGCCTTCTGCGTCGAGAAGACGAAGTACACGTGGCTGCTGATCGTGATCACGCCGTTTCTGACGAGCTACCTGCTGCGCATCTTCGCCTGGAAGGTCGTGCTCGGCGACCAGGGCCTGATCAACTCCGGCCTCGCGTCGCTGGGAATCATCTCGAAGAGCGAGCCGCTCAGCTTCCTGATCTACAGCCAGTTCACCGTGATGATCGTACTCACGTACGCGTGGGTACCGTTCATCTGTCTGCCGATCTTCATCTCGCTCGAGAACATGGACCGCAAGCTGCTCGAGGCAGCCACCGACCTCGGCGCCAGCCGCCTGAAGGCGTTCGCGAAGATCACGCTGCCACTGGCCGCCCCGGGCGTCGTGGCCGCGTTCCTGTTCGTGTTCATCCCGTCGATCGGCGAGTACATCACGCCGTCGCTCGTGGGCGGCACCAGGGGCTACATGTTCGGGCAGGCGGTCGCGGCCCACTTCGTCGGCGGCGCGTTCGACTGGCAGGGCGGCAGCGTGCTGGCGCTGTTCCTGCTCGCCATCGTGCTGTTCCTGACAGCCGCGACCTCGAAATTCCTGCGCGCGGGCGGAGGCACGGCATGAGCGCCGTCCCGGCTCCCCGGCCGAGCGCCCCTCCCACCGGCAAGCGCGGTGGCGGCGGCACGGTCGCCCTGTCGCGCGGCGGCCGGCGCACCCTGACGGTGTTCTTCGTCGCGTTCCTGATCTTCCTGTACGTGCCGACAGTGCTGCTGATCGTCTTCTCCTTCAACACGTCGACGGTGGCGGCGTTCCCGCTCGCCGGACTGACGCTGGACTGGTACCGGGCGGCGTTCACCAACCCGCAGATCCGCACCGCGCTGCTGAACAGCCTCAAGGTGGCCAGCGCCTGCGCCGTGCTGGCGACGTTCATCGGCGTCATGGTCAGCTTCCCGCTGGCGCGCCGCAAGGTGATGTTCCGCTCCGGCGTCTCGGCCCTGTTGCTGCTGCCCCTGGTCGTGCCCACCGTCGTGCTCGGCGTGGCGCTGCTGATCCTCTTCCAGCGTGGCTTCGTGCCCGTGCCGCTCGGTCTCGGCGCGGTGCTGATCGCCCACGTGATCATCGCCCTGCCGTTCTGCGTGCTGCTGATCATGCCCCGCATCGCGGGCATCGACCGACGCCTCGAGGAGGCGGCGTACGATCTCGGCGCCAGCGGCCTGATGACCTTCCGGCGGGTGATCCTGCCGCTGATCGTCCCGGCCATCCTGTCGGCCGCCCTGATCGCGTTCGTGATATCGATCGACGAGGTCGTGGTCGCGAGCTTCCTCACCAGCGGCTCGGTCACCTACCCGATCTACCTCTACTCCGGTCTCAAGTTCCCCGAGCAGACGCAGACCCTGATCCCCGTCGCGACGGTCATGATCGTGCTCTCGTTCGCGCTGGCGTTCGCAGCCGAGATGCTGCGCCGCGTCGGCGAGCGACGGGTCGGACTGGCGTCCAAGCCGGGCCAGTGAGCGCAAACCGTCAAGGACTGTCCGTCGTGCTCGCTGCGGTCGCCCTCCTCGGGGCGGCGTGTGGCAGCGAGCCGACGGCCACGCCCGCCGCGTCCACCAGGACGCCGCAGCAACTGGGCGCCGAGAAGCTGCTGAAGGAGTACGAGGCGACGCCCGGCTGCGGCTGCACGGGCGCGACGCGGGCCAAGGATCGCGCCGCGACGCTCTTCACCTTCGCCGGCACCGGCCTCGTCGCCAGCACCCGCTAGAAACGGGCTACCAGCGGGTCAGGGCCTCGCAGCCGTCCGCCGTGACGAGCACGGTGTGCTCGAACTGCGCCGACCGGCTGCCATCGCGCGTGACGGCCGTCCACCCGTCGGCGCGGATGCGGGCGCGTCCCGACCCGAGCGCCACCATCGGCTCGATGGTGAACACCATGTCCTGCTCCAGCACCGTGCGGGCCGAGGCCTCGAAGCCGTGCGGCACCACCAGCGCGCCGTGAAAGTCGCGGCCGATCTCGTGGCCGACGAACTCGCGGACGATACCGTAGCGCCCGCGCAGCTCCTTCTCGATGGCGCGGCCGATGGCGTTCACCGGCCGACCCGGCTCGACGGAGGCCAGGCCGGCCCGCAGCGCCCGCCGGCCGGCGTCGAGGAGACCCTCCGACAGCCGGTCGATCTCGCCCACCGGCAGGGTCTTGCAGAGGTCGCCGTGCACGCCGTCCAGGTACACCGTGACGTCGATGCCGACGATGTCGCCGCCGGCCAGGATCTGCGGCCCCGGGATGCCGTGGCAGATCACCTCGTTGACGGCCGTGCAGATCGATCGCGGGTAGCCCAGGTACCCGAGCGGGCTCGGGTACCCGCTGCGGCGGACGATCGCCTCGTGGCCGATCTCGTCCAGCTCCTCGGTCGTGATGCCGGGCCGGACGTGGGGCTCGATCTCGGCCAGCACCTCGGAGGCCGCGTCGCACGCGCGGCGGATCAGCGCGAGGGTGTCCGGGTCGTTGCGCACCGGGTGCGGCGCCCGTGGCGCCGGCCGCTCGGGATGGACGACGTACGGCGGCCGCGCGACCGTCTCGGGAACGACCCGCATCAGCCCGGCCTCGCGATCACGTCGCGCTCGGGCTCGCCGCCGCGCAGCACGGCTGCGACGTTGCCGGCGGCGAACACGTATGGCAGCCGCGCCGACTCGTCCGAGGCCCACGCCGCGTGCGGGTTGATGATCGTTCGCGGCCACGTCAGGGCCGGCTCGCCCGCCGCAGGCGGCTCCACCGGCAGCACGTCGAGCGCGCAGCCGGCCAGGTGCCCGGCGTGCAGCGCCGCGCCCAGCGCGTCCATGTCGACGAGGCCGGCGCGGGAGCAGTTCACGAGGAACGAGCCGGGCCGGATCGCCGCCAGCGCCGCGGCGTCGATGAGCCCGCGGTTGCCGTCGGTGAGCGCCGCGTGCAGCGTCACGACGTCGGCCGCCGCCATCAGCTCGTGCAGCGATGCGCAGGGCGCGACGCCCGCGTCGCGCATGGCGGCGGGCGGCACGAACGCGTCGTGCGCACAGACACGCATGCCGAGCGCGAGGCCGCGGCTCGCGGCGACCCGGCCGATGCGCCCGAACCCGACGACGCCCAGCGTGGCGCGGGCGATGCGGCGCGGGAATGCGACGCCGTAGTCCCACTCGCCGGCGCGGACGCTGCGGTCGAGCAGGGTGACGCCGCGCAGCAGGTCGACGGTCATCGCGATCGCGTGGTCGGCGACCTCGTCGTCGCAGTAGCCGGAGACGTTGGTGGCCCAGACGCCGGCGGCCTGGAGCGCCGCCAGGTCGAGATGGTCGAAGCCGGTGGACGGCGTCGCGACGACGCGGAGGGCGGGCAGACCGGCCACCTCCTGCCGGCCGACGTTGTAGTCGGGCCCGGCGACGAGGCCGACGATGTCGTCGCCGGACGGGATCGCGTCGAGCTGCTCGACGGTGATGCCGAGGCCCTCGCACGCGCGTTCCACCTCGAGCACGTCGCTCCACGGGTCGACCAGGACGACCCGACGGGTCACGACACCACCGCGGCGAAGCGCTCGGGCGAGAGCGCCGCGTTCCACTCGCCCGAGACGAGGCTGTCCGCCATTGCCGCCGTCGCACCGGGCCCCCACGTGATGCCCTGGGCGTTGTGACCGCAGCACAGGTAGAGCCCATCGGTGCCGGGGACGGGGCCGTGCAGCGGCAGGCCGTCGGCAGTCATCGGACGCTGGCACGCCCGCGTCTCGGCGATCTCCAGTCCGGCCAGCGCGGGCACGAACCGGATGGCGCGCGCGCAGACGGCGGCCAGCGTCTCGGCCGTCTCGTCGGTGTCGCCGGTGGCGCGGCGGTGCGACGCGCCGACCACGATGCGGCCGTCGTCGTCCTGGCCGAGGCCAACCGAGAACGACGCCGGGCGCGGCTGCCCGCAGGCGAGGTCGCCGACGGTGACGGGTGGCAGCGGCGAGACGTCCCACGCGGCGTCCTCGATCAGGTGACGCAGCCGGAACGACGCCGGTCGCGTCATCGCGACGACGCCACGCACGCCGCGCACGGGCACGTCGTAGCCGGTCTCGCGCGCCAAGCGCCACGACCAGGGCCCGGCCGCGATCACGGTGTGGCGCGCCAGTAGCTGGCCTTGGTCGGTGATCGCACCGACGACCCTCCCGGCCCGGCGCACGAGGCCGCGCGCCTCACAGGCCACGTGAATGGTCGAGCCGTACGACCGGGCCTCGTCCGCCCAGGCCATGGTGGCCGCGGCGGGATCGATGCGCCGCGCCTCGATCAGGTAGCCGCCGGCCAGGTCACCGGCCAGCTGCGGCTCGGCCGACTGCAGCTCCTCGCCGCGCAGCACGTCACCGGGCGCGTCGGCCAGGTCGGCCTCGTCCTCGGCCACGATCAGCGACCCGATCGACTCGCGGTCCATGGAGAAGGCGCCGCCGGTCGCGAAGTGCAGTTCGCGGTACTCGCGCAGGCTGCGCTCGGCGATGGCCTGCAGCTCCGGCGGGTGCGGCCCGACCACGAAGCCGGCGTTGCGGCCCGAGGCCGCCGACGCCAGCCGGTCGCGCTCGCACAGCGTCACCCTGAGGCCGCGCCGCGCGCACTGCGCCGCCAGCGACGCACCGATGATGCCGCCGCCGATGATCAGCACGTCCGCCACGAGATGAGCGTAGCGGAACGCGGGGCTGCGGCGGCCGCGCTCAGCGGCGCTAAGCGACGGCGGGCGTGTTGTGCGCGATCAGCGCACGGCGCTCGCCCAGGTCGGCCAAGATGGCCGACCGCTGGCCCTCGAGCGAGAACCGCTCGCCCTCGCCCAGCTGGTACGCCGCGTCGTGGCGGCGGAGCACGTTCACGAACACGTCGACGAGATGCCGGTCGAACTGCGCGCCGGCGCCGCGGCGGAGCTCCTCGACAGCCTCCTCGGGCGCCAGGGCCGAGCGATACGGCCGGCACGAGGTCATGGCGTTGTAGGCGTCGGCGAGGCCGATGATGGCGGACGCCAGCGGGATCCGGTCGCCGACCAGGCCGTCGGGATAGCCGCGCCCGTCGGGGCGCTCGTGGTGGTGGCGGATGAACCGCGAGATCTCGGCGAAGAACGGCGCCTCGCCGGCGATCTGCTCGCCGATCTCGGGGTGGCGCCGGATGTGCGACCACTCCTCGTCGTCCAGCGGGCCCTGCTTGTTCAGCACCTCGGTGGGCACGCCGATCTTGCCGATGTCGTGCAACAGGGCGGCGAGCTGGATCTTGGCCACGTCCTCGACCGGTAGGCCCTGGGCGTTCGCGAGGTCGCGGGCGTAGACGGCGACAGCGGCCGAGTGGCCCGCCGTGTGCTCGTCCCGCGCGTCCAGGGCGCGCACCAGCGACAACGCGAACGTCATGTTGCCCTCGGAGAGGCGCATCGAGAGGTCGGCCGTCTCGCGGTAGAGGCGCAGCAGCAGGTGCGCGGCGAGCACCGGCGCCAGCACGAGCAGCAGGCTGCCGATGCCGGCCAGGCGGTAGCCGTACGCGAGGCCCATCACGATCGGCACGGCCAGCACGGCGCCGATCGAGTCGGCGACGGCGGTGATGCGGATCTGGCCGCCCAGCGGGGTGATGCGGCGGGCGACGACGACGAGGCTCATGCCCGCGAGGTTGACCGCGAACAGCGCCAGCGCGGCGACGGTGGTGCGGGCGGCGAGGCTCGAGTCGGAGTGCGCGGCGTAGCCGGCGACGACGCCCTCGATGGCGTACAGGCCGGAGAACGCGAGCCACTTCGCGCGGGGGCCGCCGCGCAACTCGACCGTGGCCGCGACGAGGCCGGTGATGGCTGCTGCGGCCGGGCCGCAGATGACGGCGGCGAGGATCGCGAGGAACCCGGATGCCGAGACCTCGATGCGTCCGGTCAGCCGGCCACCGAACACCTCCGCGACGAACGCGGCCAGTGCGAGCACGGCGACGACGCTCGGATCGGTGCCGAGGCCGAGGTCGGAGAGGGCGAAGATCGTCAGGAGACACCCGGTCACCGCAAGGAAGGCGGTGAGAGCCGTGGTGCGCGCGTCACTGAAGACGCGATCCTGAGTTTCCCTCGCTGCGAGCACGACGAACAGCCTCCCTGGTCGCCGTGTGGCGATCTAGGGAAGATAAAGGAAACTTTTCGTAGATTCAAGTGCGTTGCGGCGCAAGCGCGCCGCAACGGTCACCAGCCCTTGGCCCGGCCGGCGACCGAAGCGAGCGTGACGAGCGTGGAGAGGGCGGCTGCAACCTTGGTCTTGTCGCGCATTTCGGGGGGTCCTTTCGGGGCCTGAAGAAGCACGGACAGCGTCGCGCGCAAACCCGGGTGGGGACAAGAGACACGCTGCGCGAGAATTGCCAAGGTTTGGACCCTTCGAGGGCTTTTTCCGCCGCAAATCGCACCCCAGGACGACGAAGGGCCGCCCACATGGGCGGCCCTTCGCAGGCTTCCTATGGCGCGGGGAGAGGCCGGGTCAGTCCTCTTCGCCGGCCAGATCGAGACCCTCGAGCGGGACGTGATCGTCCTCCGTCACGGCGAGTTCGGCCTCGAGCGCGTCGTCGTCGTAGTCGGACGGATTCAGCAGGCTCTCACCAAACCCGTCGCGCGGCGCGATCTCGATGTTCCGATAGTCGCGCAGACCGGTGGCAGCCGGAATCAGCTTGCCGATGATCACGTTCTCCTTGAGGCCCATCAGGCGATCGATCTTCCCCTCGATCGCGGCGTCCGTGAGGACCTTGGTGGTCTCCTGGAACGACGCGGCGGACAGGAAGCTCTCGGTCGCGAGGCTGGCCTTGGTGATGCCGAGGATCTGGCGATCGCCGGTGGGCAGCTCGGCCGCCGGCTGACCGGCGAGCTCGTTGCGGGCGCGGACGAACGCGGCGATCTCGACGAACTGGCCCGGGAGCCACTCGGTCGAGCCCGGATGGTCGAGGAGCACGCGGCGGGTCATCTGCCGGGCGATCACCTCGATGTGCTTGTCGTTGATCTCCACGCCCTGGGCGCGGTAGACCTGCTGCACCTGCTCGACGAGATAGCGCGTGGCCCGGGCGACGCCCGAGGCCATCAGGTCGGTCGGGGCGAGCACACCCGGAAGCACCGGCTGGCCCTCCGACACGATCTGGCCCTCGAGCGAGACCGGCTCGACGATGCGCATGTGCTGCGTACCGCGGGTCAGCCACTCGTGCAGCTGGCGCGTCATGCGTTCGCCCTGGAAGAAGATGACCGAGCCCTCGCCCTCGACCTCGCGCACCTCGATGTCAGCCCGCCGAGGGAGCACGAAGACGTGCTCGCCGGTGGTCTTGGTGCGGTTGGTGACACGTCCCGCGATGTGCGAGACGGCGCCGGCCTGCTTCGGCGTGCGGGCCTCGAACAGCTCGACGACGCGGGGCAGGCCCTGCGTGATGTCGAGTCCGGCGACGCCGCCCGTATGGAACGTGCGCATCGTCAGCTGCGTGCCGGGCTCGCCGATCGACTGGGCGGCCACGATGCCGACGGCGTCGCCGACGTCGGACCGCTCGCCGCTCGCGAGCGACAGGCCGTAGCAGGCGCCACAGACACCGGTCTCGGCCTCGCACGTGAGCACCGACCGCACCGGGACGGTGCAGTCGCGCTCGATCTTGTCGTTGAGCGCCCACGCCAGGGTGCGCAGCTCGAGCTCGACGACCTTCTTCATGTCACGGTCGCGGAGATCGGTGGCGGCGTAGGCGTCCTCCTCCATGCGGCGCAGGAACTTCTCCGGCGTCCGCAGGTCGTCGACGGCCTCGAAGGGCAGGAACGGATCCTCGAGGGACTGCTCCTGCTTGAAGAGCTCCGCCAGCTCGGGCAGCCCGAGTCGGCTCGCGAGCTCGATCGGATCGTCCAGCTTCGACTCGGAGAACGTCTCGAGCATGACCTGGACGGTGCCGAGCTTCGCCTCGTAGATGACGCGGGCGAGGTCACGGGAGATCGGGGTGCCGGCCGGCAGCAGGCCGTCCGACGTCTCGATGTCCTGGGCCAGCACGCGACCGACCAGCTGATCGTTCGCACGGGGCGTGAACGCCCCGCCGCGAGCCGTGATCTGCCCGGCCCGGAAGTCGAAGAAGACCTTCCGGTCGAGCAGGAACGCGGGCACGTCGACGAACGTCTCGGTGCCGCAGTCGCGCTGGCGCACGATCACGTCCTGCGAGACGTCGACGAGACGCCGCGTCAGGTAGCCCGAGTCGGCCGTGCGGAGCGCCGTGTCGGCAAGGCCCTTACGGGCACCGTGGGTGGAGATGAAGTACTCGAGGACCGAGAGCCCCTCCATGAAGTTGGAGCGGATCGGGCGCTCGATGATCTCGCCCTTCGGGTTGGCCATCAGGCCACGCATGCCGGCCAGCTGACGGATCTGCTTGAACGATCCACGCGCACCGGAGTTCGCCATCATGAACACGGGGTTCAGCGGGAACAGGTTGCGCTGCATCGCCTCGCCGACCTCGTCAGTCGCCGCGTTCCAGAGGTCCTGGATCTTCTCGTGGCGTTCGCCGCGGGTGATGAGACCCGTGATGTACTGGCCCTCGAGCTTCTTGATCCGTTCCTCGTACTTCTCGAGGATCTGCTCCTTGTCGGGCGGCGTGACGATGTCGTTCTTCGAGATCGAGACGCCCGAGCGCGAGGCGAACCGGAAGCCGAGGTCCTTGATCGTGTCGAGGATCTGGGCGACCTGGCTCGCGCCGTGCTGGTCGACCAGCCACGTGATGTAGTCGTTCATCTCGCGCTTGGTCAGCGCCGCGTTCAGCTCGCGGATGTCGTCCTCGTCCAGCGAGGCGGGGTCCCGCTCCAGCACGTCGGCCAGGGCGAGCCGCAACTCATGGTTGAAGATCGCGCGGCCGGCGGTGGTCAGCGCCCGCGTGCCGTCGGTCCGTCGCAGCCAGATCGGCTCCTGGAGCGCGACCTGGTTCGCGTCGTAGGCGAGCTCGACCTCGTCCGCGCTGCCGAACACCGCGATCTTGCGGTCCTTCGGCGGATCGGCGGCCAGGGCCACGAGATCCTCGATGCAGAACGTGAGGTAGTAGAGCCCGATCACCATGTCCTGCGACGGCGTGGCGAGCGGACGCCCGTTGGCCGGCGACAGGATGTTGTTCGACGACAGCATGAGGATCCGGGCCTCGGCCTGGGCCTCGACCGAGAGCGGCAGGTGCACCGCCATCTGGTCGCCGTCGAAGTCGGCGTTGAACGCGTGGCAGACGAGCGGGTGGACCTGGATCGCCTTGCCCTCGACCAGGATCGGCTCGAAGGCCTGGATGCCCAGGCGATGCAGCGTCGGTGCGCGGTTCAGCAGCACCGGATGCTCGGAGATGACCTCCTCGAGCACGTCCCACACGGAGGGCACCATCGAGTCGACCATTTTCTTGGCCGCCTTGATGTTCTGCACCTCCTTGCGCTCGACGAGCCGGCTCATGATGAACGGCTTGAAGAGCTCGAGGGCCATGATCTTCGGCAGACCGCACTGGTGCAGCCGCAGGTGCGGCCCGGCGACGATCACCGAGCGGCCCGAGTAGTCGACGCGCTTGCCGAGCAGGTTCTGGCGGAAGCGGCCCTGCTTGCCTTTCAGCATGTCGGACAGCGACTTCAGCGGGCGGTTGCCCGGGCCCGTCACCGCACGACCGCGACGGCCGTTGTCGAACAGGGCGTCGACGGCCTCCTGCAGCATGCGCTTCTCGTTGTTCACGATGATCTCGGGCGCACCGAGATCGAGCAGCCGCTTGAGGCGGTTGTTGCGGTTGATCACGCGCCGGTAGAGGTCGTTCAGGTCGCTGGTGGCGAACCGACCGCCGTCCAACTGCACCATCGGACGCAGCTCCGGCGGAATCACCGGCACGGCGTCGAGGACCATCCACTCGGGCTTGTTCTCGGACTTGCGGAACGCCTCGACGACCTTCAGCCGCTTGATGGCGCGCTGCTGCTTCTGGCCCTTCGAGGTCGCGATCTGGTCGCGGAGGTCTCCACCCAGCAGGCTGAGGTCCTCGCGCGTCAGCAGGTCGCGAATCGCCTGGGCACCCATGCCCAGCCCGACGTACTCGCCGAAGCCCCACTCGGAGCCGAACCGGTCCTTCAGCTCGCGGGCGAGCTTCTCGTCGGCGACGACCTCCTTCGGGCCGATCTCGCGGAACCGCTCCCAGGCCTGGTCGAGCGTCAGCAGGCGCTCGTCGTAGAGCTCATCGGTGTCCTTGCGGCGCTGGTTGATCTCCAGCACCATCTCGCGCACCTTGAGCGCCCACGCCTCGATCTGGCGGTGGTCGTCGCGGGTCATCTTGCCGTCGGCCTTGAGGCACAGGTCGTTCGCCGTCGCGCGGAGCTCGTAGCCCTCCTCGGCCCGATGCTCGGCGGCATCGCGGACGAGGTCGGCCAGCAGCCCGTTCCCGAGGCCGCGAGCCTTGTCCATCTCCTTCAGCTCGCCGAGCGTCGTCATGATGGGCCCGTCGGCCGGCGTGGCGCCGCCCTCCTCGCCGGTCAGGTAGGCGGTGACGCGGTCGAGCTGCTTGCGGGCGTTCCCCTTCGCGGTGCCCTTGCCGGTCTCGATCGTCTCGAGCACCGGTGCCAGGGCGCCGAGCGCGTGCTCGGCGGCGAGGGCGATGGTGTCGAGCTCCTTCGAGCTCAGCTTGCGGTCCTCGCGGACGGCCAGCGAGTGCACGAGCTCGCGCACCTTCTTCGGGTCCTCACCGCCGATGCGGGCCGCGAGGTCGCGGAGCAGGCCCGAGGCCAGCTCGCGGGCGTCGTCGAGGACGAAGCCCTGCTCCTCGGCCCACGAGCCGAGCATGCGCGCCCAGTACTCGTCGTCGTCGTCGAAGCTCTCACGACCGCCGGAGACGAAGAACTCGCGGCGGCGCTGGAGGCGCTCCTCGACGAAGCCGATCTCCTCGGCGCGCTCGGTCTCGAGCTGCTCGCGCTCGGAGAGGATCTTCCCCTCCAGCTCGTTCAGGTCGGCCTCGCGCTTCTCGAAGTCGACGTACGTGCAGATGTGAGCCGCGAAGTAGAGGACCTTCTCGAGCTCCTTCGGCGCGATGTCGAGCAGGTAGCCGATGCGGCTCGGGACACCCTTGAAGAACCAGATGTGCGAGACGGGAGCGGCCAGGTCGATGTGACCCATGCGCTCGCGCCGGACCTTCTGGCGGGTGACCTCGACGCCGCAGCGCTCGCAGATGATGCCCTTGTAGCGGACGCGCTTGTACTTGCCGCAATAGCACTCCCAGTCCTTGGTGGGACCGAAGATGCGCTCGCAGAAGAGGCCGTCCTTCTCGGGCTTGAGCGTGCGGTAGTTGATGGTCTCCGGCTTGGTCACCTCGCCGGACGACCAGGAGTGGACGTCCTTGGTGGAGGCCAGGCCGATCTTGATGTAGTCGAAATCGTTGATGTCGATCAACGGGTGCTCCTAGTTGGTCGGTGGAGGGGGAATGAGATGGGCGTCGAGCCCATCACTCCTCGACCTCCACCTCCTCGGCCGGTTCCAGGTCGAACTCGACGGCGCCCAGCGGAGCGGCGTCGTCCTCTTCTTCGTCGGTGCCGCCGACGACGATCTCGGTCAGCTGCTCATCCGCGGCGACGTGGAGCTCGCCCTCGATGTCGATCTCCTCGACGCCCGTCTCCACCTCCTGCACGTCCGGGTCGCGCGGCGTGGACCGCAGGCGCTCGGGCGACAGGTCGACGCCGAGCTCCTCGGCGGCGCGCAGCAGTTCGTCGTCCTCCTCGGCGATCTCCAGCCGGGCACCGTCGTCACGCATCGGCTTGACGTCGAGCGCGAGCGACTGCATCTCCTTCAGGAGCACCTTGAACGACTCGGGGATGGACGGCTCGGGGATGTTCTCGCCCTTGACGATGGCCTCGTACGCCTTGACGCGGCCGACCGTGTCGTCGGACTTGATGGTGAGCATCTCCTGCAGCGTGTACGCGGCGCCGTACGCCTCGAGGGCCCAGACCTCCATCTCGCCGAAGCGCTGGCCGCCGAACTGGGCCTTGCCGCCCAGGGGCTGCTGCGTGACGAGCGAGTAGGGGCCGGTGGAGCGCGCGTGGATCTTGTCGTCCACGAGGTGGAGCAGCTTCAGGATGTACATGTAGCCGACGGCGACCTTGTTGTCGTACGGGTCGCCGTTCCGCCCGTTGTACAGCTGCAGCTTGCCGGAGACGCGGCGGGTGCCGGACTCGTCGTCGTCGACCTCGAGGTCGATCGGCGAGCCGGCGTTGCGGTGGGCCCACGCGACGAGCTCGGCGTCGACCTCCTGCACCGTCGCGCCGTCGAACACCGGGGTCGAGATCCACTCGACCGGAGCCGGATCCTCGTCCGTCCGGAACCGCGCCGCGAAGCCCAGGTGGGTCTCGAGGACCTGCCCGATGTTCATCCGGCTCGGGACGCCGAGCGGGTTCAGGATCACGTCGACCGGCGTGCCGTCGGCGAGGAACGGCATGTCCTCCTCGGGCACGATCTTCGAGATCACGCCCTTGTTGCCGTGGCGGCCGGCGAGCTTGTCACCCTCCGCGATCTTGCGCTTCTTGGCCACATACACGCGCACCAGCTCGATCACGCCGGCGGGCAGGTCGTCGCCGGCGTCGCGCCGGAAGATCTTGACGTCGATGACCTTGCCGCCCTCGCCGTGCGGGACCTTGAGGGAGGTGTCACGGACCTCGCGCGCCTTCTCCTTGAAGATGGCGCGGATCAGCTTCTCCTCGGCCGTCAGCTCGGTCTCACCCTTCGGCGTGACCTTGCCGACGAGCAGGTCGCCGGAGCCGACCTCGGCGCCGATCCGGACGATGCCGCGATCGTCGAGGTCCTTCAGCGACTCCTCGGACCGGTTCGGGATGTCGCGCGTGATCTCCTCATCGCCGAGCTTCGTCGTGCGCGCGTCGACCTCGTACTCGTGGATGTGCACGGACGACAGCACGTCGTCCTTGACGATCCGCTCCGAGAGGATGATCGCGTCCTCGAAGTTGTAGCCCTCCCACGACATGAACGCGACGAGCAGGTTCTTGCCGAGCGCGAGCTCGCCGAGCGACGTCGAGGAGCCGTCCGCGAGGACCTCCATCTCCTCCACGCGGTCGCCCTCGTGGACGATCGGCTTCTGGTGGATCAGGGTGCCCTGGTTCGAGCGCATGAACTTCACGAGCTCGTAGCGATCCTCGGAGCCGTCCTCGGTCGTGATCACGATCGCGTTGGCGTCGACGGTCTTGACCGTGCCGGCGCGGAGCGCGAGCTTGACGTCGCCGGTGTCGACCGCCGCGCGGTACTCGAGCCCGGTGCCGACGGTCGGCGCTTCCGGGATCAGCAGCGGCACGGCCTGGCGCATCATGTTCGAGCCCATCAGGGCGCGGTTGGCGTCGTCGTGCTCGAGGAACGGGATCAGCGCCGTCGCGACCGAGACGATCTGCTCGGGGGCCACGTCCATGTAGTCGACCTGCTCGGCCGGGACGAGCTCGAACTCCTCGTCGCGGGTGCGGACCAGCACGGGGCTGATCAGCTTGCCGGTCTTGGCGTCGATCGGGTTGTTCGCCTGCGCGATCAGGAACCGCTCCTCCTCGGAGGCGTCCAGGTAGTGGACGTCCTCCGACGGCGAGCCCGACTTCACGAGCCGGTAGGGCGCCTGCACGAAGCCGTGCTCCGAGACGCGGGCGTACGACGAGAGCGAGCCGATGAGGCCGATGTTGGGACCCTCGGGGGTCTCGATCGGGCACATCCGGCCGTAGTGCGTCTTGTGGACGTCGCGCACCTCGATCGGGGCGCGCTCACGGGTCAGGCCGCCGGCGCCGAGCGAGTTCAGGCGGCGACGATGCGTGAGGCCGGACAGCGAGTTCGTCTGGTCCATGAACTGCGACAGCTGGGACGAGCCGAAGAACTCCTTCAGCGCCGCCACGACCGGTCGGATGTTGATGATCGTCTGCGGTGTGATCGTGTCGACGTCCTCGGTCGTCATCCGCTCGCGGACGACGCGCTCCATGCGGTACAGGCCGACGCGGAACGCCTCCTGCACGAGCTCGCCGACCGTGCGCAGGCGCCGGTTGCCGAAGTGCTCGTACTCGTCGATCTCGCGGCGCACCTCTTCCGGCCGCGGGATGCTCATGGCCTCCTCGGCGTAGTCCTTCGCGTCCTCGGGCATGCCCAGCTTGATCGGCAGCCTGACGAGGCGCCGGACGAACTCGGCGAGGTCGGACGTGGTCAGGACGCGCACGTCGGGGTCGACGTTCAGGTCGAGACGCGAGTTCAGCTTGTAGCGACCGACCCGGCTCAGGTCGTACCGCTTGGGGTCGAAGAAGAGCGCGCGCAGGAGGGCCTTCGAGTTCTCGAGCGTCGGCGGCTCGCCCGGACGCTGCTTCTTGAACACCTCGACCAGCGCCGCCTCGGGCGTCTTGGCGACGTCCTTCTCGAGCGTGAGGTCGATGTAGACGTTCGCCTGCCCGGTGTCGGGATCGCGGAAGAGGTTGCGGATGTCGTCGTCGGTGACCGACGCGAACGGCTCGCCCGTGGTCGGATCCTCCTGCGGCAGGGCGCGCAGGAGCGTCGTCACGTGGAGCTTGCGCTTGCGATCGATCCGGACGAAGACGAGACCCTTCTTGTCGATCTCGAGCTCGAGCCACGACCCGCGGGCCGGCATCAGGTTCGCGGTGAAGACCTGCTTCGTGGCGTCCTTCGGCTCCATGATGTAGGCGCCGGGGGACCGCACGAGCTGCGTCACGACGACGCGCTCCGTGCCGTTGATGATGAACGTCCCGGAGTCGGTCATCTGGGGGATGTTGCCCATGAAGACGCGCTGCTCGCGGATCTCGCCCGTGGACTTGTTGACGAAGCGCACCGTCATGAACAGCGGCTGCTCGTACGTCAGATCCTTCTCGCGGCACTCGCGGATGGAGTACGCGGGGGCGTCGAAGACGTAGTCACCGAACTCGACAGCGAGCGAACCGGTGTAGTCCTCGATCGGCGAGACGTCGTCGATCGTCTCGCGGATACCGGTCGCGAGGAAGTCGAGGAACGACTTCCGCTGGAGTTCGATCAGATTGGGAACCGGGATGACCCGCGCAAGCTGCGGGGTCTGCTCCAGGTGGGAGAAGTTCCGACGGGCACGCTTACGCGGCGTAGCGGACACAGCAGGAGCCAAGAGCGCTCCCTCCTCACGGCACTCGAAGGGTGGCTAAGCAGCAGCGTTCCAGGCCAGGGGAACGCGACAGCCGCGGATCGTAGCACACGCAGGGGCAAGCGTGGCCGCTCGGCCGGTCGGTTTCCGGTCTTTAACCTAGCATCCCGTCCACCGATGGAGCAAGTGTCTGGAGATGAATCTCTGCACAAAGGTGTAGTGTAGTCGGAGTGATCACGGTTTCCGAGGCAGCCAAGCTGGCCGGTGTTGGCGATGAGACGGTCCGCAGATGGGTGCGCGCGGGTCGGCTGCAGAGCCGCCGTGACGGGCCCCGCCTGCTGCTGTTCCGCGAGGAGGTCGAGCGAATCGCCTCCCCCACCTCCCTGCCGTTGCCGCCCGCCTGGCAGGAGTCGTGGCTGCGGACGCCGCCCGACTGGGTGGCGGCGCTGGCCCGGACGCGACGGGGCGTGCGCTGATGCTGGTGGTCGACGCGACGGTGGTGCTCGCCGCCTGCGCGGCCGAGGACGGCTTCGCGCTGTTCGCCGACCCCGACCTGGTGGCGCCGCCGCTGATGTGGTCGGAGGCGCGGGCCGTGCTCCACGAGATGGCGCGGCGCGGGCAGCTCACCGCCGCCGAGGCGCGCCGGCTGCGACGCGCCGTCGACCGGGCGCCGATCGCCGAGCAGAGCCACCCCTCGCTGGGCGAGGCGTCGTGGGACATCGCCGACCGGCTGGGTCTCGCGCGGACCTACGCGGCGGAGTACGTCGCGCTCGCGCGCCTGCTCGGCTGCCGCCTGGTCACGCTCGACGCCGACATCGCACGCCGCGCCCGCCGGCTGGCGGTCGTGGTCGGGCCCGCGGCCCTCTGACGCGACGATCAGGGGCCGACCGGCCGCACCATCGAGACGTCGTGTCCCGAGATGTAGTCGCCGGGCGCGAACGGCAGCGCGGCGCGCTGGGGGGAGGCGTAGTACGTCGACTCGGCCGCCTCCCACCCGTCGGGACAGTCGTGCGACGTCATCCACACGAACCGGCCGCGGTCCTCGCTCAGGTAGCTCCAGTCGATCGAGAACCCGTGCTGCTCGCGCAGCGGCGCGATGTGCTGGTAGAAGAGCTTCAGGAACTCGTCGGCGGTGGCGGGCTCGATGGTGTAGATGCGGAGCTGGGAGCGGCGAGACATGGCGGCAGCCTAGTGGCTCACGGCGGTGCCCGGGCGCGCGAGCAGCTCGCGAACCGTGACGGCGGTACAGGCCGCCAGCGCGACGGCCAGCAGCGCCAGCACGACCGTCGGTGCGGGCACGCCCGCCTGACGCAGGGCCGTCGCCTCGAGATCGCCGTAGGCGCGTCCCGGCACGTGCACGTAGCGCTCGAGGACGCCGTGCAGGTGCACAACGCACGCGACGACGAGCCCCATCACGCCGATCGCCGCTGCCACCCGCAGGCCGGCCGCCGTGGCGCCGACCGCCGCACCCGCGACGACGAGCAGCGGGTACAGGTAGCGCCCGTGGGCGCTACCGCCCGCGGCGTGGAATCGCACCACGGCCGCGACCACCAGCACCGCGTAGCCGGTCAGCACGAGCCACGGCACGGTCGGCGTGCGCCGCACCTGCCAGACCAGGCACGCGGTGGCGGCCGCGGCGAGCAGCGGCTCGAGCGGCCCCGGCAGGGCGGCGAACCGCCCCCACGCGTCGGTCGTGATGTGCGACCAGAAGGACGGGTCGAGCGTGACGCCCACCAGCGAGGAGCGCCGCGGGCGGTCGAGCAGGTCGAGCAGGTAGCCACCGCCCGTCGGGTCGCCGTAGCGCGACGTGTTGCGGACGTAGAACCAGCCTGCGGCGACTGCGGCGGCGACCAGGGGCACGAGGCCGTCGCGCCGGCGGCGCCCGGTGGCGCACAGGACGGCGGCGGCCAGGACGGCGGGCAGCGCCGACACCCGCGCGAGCGCGGCGACGGCGGCGAGGGCCGCCACCAGCACCAGCCGCCGGCGGCTGGTGCCGTCGCGGTGGACGGCGAGCGACACCGCCAGCAGCCCCGCCGCGGCAGCCAGCGCGAGGCCGTCGTTATACGCGAACCCGGCCACGAACCCGTAGGCGGGCACGAGGCCCGCCACCGCCGCCGCGATCACCGGAGCGCGCCGGCGACCGGGAACCAGCCGCGCCGTCAGCGACCCCACGGCCAGCACCGCGAGGGCCGAGAGCAGCGCGTTCACCACGCGGGCCAGGCGCAGCCCGCCCAGCGGCCGGCCCGAGTCCGCCAGCGCCTTCACGCCCGGCCCGACGAGGGCGTAGTAGAGCGGCGGGTGGTTCGCCGTGTACAGCAGCCGGCCCGGCGGCAGGCCGGGGATGACGCCGTCCGGTGTCCGGTCCGTGACCACCGGCAGGCGGCCGTCGGCCACCGCCAGGGCGTAGGAGATGTGCGCGGCCTCGTCGTTGCCGGTGAACGGCGGCGTCGCCAGCGCGTTCGCCAGCGCCAGCGCCAGCGTCGCCCCGGCGACGGCGAGGACGCCGGCCCGCGGCATCAGCCGCTCCCGGGTGCGATCCGGCGCAGCTCGCGGGCCACCATGACGAACGCGCCCGCCAGCAGCACCGCACCGACGATGCCGACCGGCCCCGTGTCGGCACCCGGGTTGAACTCGTTGCAGAAGCGGCGCAGCAGGTAGAAGTCGAGCACCATCGCACCGCCGACGACGATGATCGTGATGGTGTTGCGGCGGTTGCCGGGGAACACGCGGAAGGCGATCGTGCCGAGCGCGCCGGCCACCGGCAGCGCCGCGAACAGGTAGCGCACATGGGCGTTGCCGCCCGTCGTGTAGAACTTGACGATCTGCCACACGCTGGCGATCGCGAACAGGCCGAGCAGCGTCCACGCGATCGTGTCGCGCAGGTCGGGCGGCGGGTGGCCCGAGCGCCACCAGCGCACGAGTGCGATCAGCAGGCAGCAGCAGCCGATCACGGTCACCGTCTCGGGGATCTCGCGCGGCCAGCCGGCGAGCGACCCGGAGCGCGCGAAGGCGCCCCAGATGTCGGAGTGCATCTTGCGCCAGAACCACGGCGTCTGGAGCAGCTCGAGGTAGCCAGCGTGCGCCCCTCGCCCCTGCATCTGGATGATGAAGCTCGTGCCCGTGAACGAGCCGTACTCGCGCCGGTTGCGGATGTACCACCAGCCCGACGCGACCGCCGCCGCGGCGAACGGCAGGCAGAACACGGCGCCGGCGGCGAGCAGGCGGCGGGCCGGGCGGTGCAGGTAGACGCCGCCCGCCGCGAGCAGCGCCGCGAACCCGATCGCCAGGAAGACGGTGAACCGCGCCAGGCTGCCGACGGCGGCGAGCAGCGCCAGCGCCACCAGCAGGCGCCGGGACGGACCGTCGCGCAAGATCCTCAGGCCGACGACCAGCAGGGCGATCGCCGCGGCGATGCCAAGGCCGTCGTTGTAGGCGATCGCCAGGTTGTTGGCGACCGCGCCGGCGAGGCCGAGGCCGGCTGCCGCGAGCGTCGGCGCCTCGGGCCGTCGCGGCAGCAGCAGCGCGCCGAGCGAGCCCGCCAGGTAGACGCCGACGGCGCCGAACAGCAGGTTCAGCAGGCGCATGCCGCGCAGCCCGAGCACGGGCTCGTCGATCGCCTTGCCGGCCTCCAACGGGACGGCGCTGAGCACGTAGAACAGGGGCGGGTGGTTGGCCGTCCAGGTCTTGAACGGCTCCAGCCCCGGAATCGCCCCGGCCGGGTTGACGTCGTCGATGCGGGGGAAACGGCCGTCGGCGATCGCCAGGGCGTACGTGACGTGCGACGACTCGTCGCGCGGCACGAACGGCGGCACCAGGATGAGGTTCATCATCCCGAGCACGAGGAACGCCAGCGTGATCGCGAGCGGCCCTCGACGTCGCTTGGCCCAGGCGGTCACGGTTCTCGGGTCGTGAGTCGGAAGTTCATTGGCAGGTCAGCGTCGCGAACAAGTCTGGCAAGGAGCGGGCCCGAGAGGCAGGCGGGACGCCTGCCCGAGGGTTCGGGACGCAGCCCACCGGGCTCCCCGGTGGGGAACCAGGTGCCGGCTTCGCGGCACTGAGCTGCCCGCGAACTTCTGACTCGCGCCACTAGAGCGTAGCCACCGAGGACGGCGGAGGGCCCCACGGCGGGGGCCCTCCACACGACCTTCGAGATGAACGCCGCAGGCGCTCTAGCGGACCTCGACGGTGGCGCCGGCCTCCTCGAGCTCCTTCTTGAGCGCGTCGGAGTCGTCCTTCGAGAGACCCTCCTTGACGGCCTTCGGAGCGGCGTCGGCGACGTCCTTGGCCTCCTTGAGACCCAGGCCGGTGGCCGAGCGGATCACCTTGATGACCGGGATCTTCGAGCTGCCGGCCTCGATGATCCAGACGTCGAACGACGTCTTCTCCTCGACGGCCTCCTCGGCGCCACCGCCGCCACCGGCGGCGGGTGCGGCCACGGCGACGGGTGCGGCCGCAGCCGAGACGCCCCACTTCTCCTCGAGGGCCTCCTTGAGGGAGACGAGCTCGAGCACGGTCAGCTCGGAGAGCTGGCCAACGACCTTTTCGACATCAACTGCCATGGTGAACTCCTGTTCCTGCGGTTGCCTAGGCGGCTTCCGCCTGCTTCTTCTGGATGATCTGGTCGAGCACGACGACGAACTCGCGCGGTGCGGCCGCGAGCACGTTCACGAACGTCTGCAGCGGTGCCGCGATGACGCTGACGACCTGGCCGTTCAGCACCTCGCGCGACGGCAGGGTGGCAAGGCGCTTGACGCCTTCCTCGTCCAGGGTCTGACCCTCGACGACGGCGCCCTTGAGGCGCAGGATGCGGTTCTCGCGAGCGAGGTCTGACAGCTTCTTCGCGACGGCTGCCGGGTCGCCCTTGCAGAACGCGATGGCGCTCGGACCGGTCAGCATGCCGACGAGGCCCTCGTTACCGGCGCGCTCGGCGGCGATGCGGGTGAGCGTGTTCTTCGAGACGCGGAACGTCGCGTCGAGCGGGCGCAGGCCCGTGCGGACCGACGTGATCGCCGCGACGGACAACCCGCGGTAGTCGGCGACGATCAGCGCGGACGACTCGCGGATCTCGTCCTCGAGCCGCGCGATGATCTCTGCCTTCTGGGACTTGAGCAATGGAATTCACCTCCTCCGTATACGACGAGCGCCCGCCGGATCACGGCGGGCGCAGGCACGACACGGAACAGGGGAGTCCCGGGTGGTACCGGCGCGCCACCTGCGCCGGTCTTATCGACTGCCGGCGGTCTCGGGCGACGAGCGCGGTTGAAATGTTGCGTGGGCTCAGCTCTGGGCCGAGTCCTCCATCAGGTCGCGGACGCGGCCGGAGTCGACCTTGACCCCGGGGCCCATCGTCGAGGCGAGCGTGATGCTCTTGATGTAGCGTCCCTTCGCGGACGACGGTTTGACGCGCAGGATCTCCTCGAGCACGGCGCCGTAGTTCGCGATCAGCGACGGCAGCTCGAACGACTTCTTGCCGATCGGGATGTGCACGATGCCCGAGCGGTCGGTGCGGTACTCGATCTTGCCCGCCTTGACCTCCTCGACGGCCTTCGCCACGTCCATCGTGACGGTGCCCGTCTTCGGGTTCGGCATCTTGCCCTGCGGGCCGAGGATGCGCCCGAGCCGGCCGACGACGACCATCATGTCGGGCGTCGCGATGGCGACGTCGAAGTCGGTCCAGCCCTCCTGGATCTTGGTCGCGAGGTCGTCGGCACCGACGAAGTCGGCTCCGGCCTCCTCGGCTTCCTTCGCCTTGTCGCCCTGGGCGAACACGGCGACGCGGGCGGTGCGGCCCGTCCCGTGCGGCAGCATGATCGTGCCGCGCAGCTGCTGGTCGGCGTGGCGGACGTTGACGCCGAGGCGGAAGTGGACCTCGACGGTCTCGTCGAACTTCGCGGTCTCGAGCTCCTTCAGGAGCGTGACGGCCTCACGCGGCTGGTAGACCTTCATGCGGTCGACCTGCGACTTCGCGGCCTTCATCTTCTTCCCGCTCACGACGTGCCCCCGTTCCGAGTCTTGCACGTCGTTCGCAACCGCCCGCAAGGGTGCTCGCTCCGCTCCCACCGTTGCGTGCTCATCGCGCGACCTCCACGCCCATCGAGCGGGCGGTGCCGGCGATGATCTGCATCGCGGCGTCGACGTCGTTCGCGTTCAGGTCCTCCAGCTTCAGCTCGGCGATCGAGCGCAGCTGGTCCTTGGACAGGGTGCCGACCTTGTTCTTGTTCGGCACGTCGGAGCCGCTGGTGATGCCGAGCGCCTCCTTGATGAGGACGGCCGCAGGCGGCGTCTTCGTGATGAACGTGAACGTGCGGTCCTCGAAGACCGAGATCTCGACGGGCGTGACCCGGCCCTGCTGCCCCCCGCTGGTGGCGGCGTTGAACGACTTGCAGAACTCCATGATGTTCACGCCGTGCTGGCCGAGCGCAGGGCCGACCGGCGGGGCAGGGTTCGCCTGCCCGGCGGGAATCTGGAGCTTGATGATCTTGACGACCTTCTTGGCCATGGATCTCCTCGTGGTGCAAACGCCGGGGTCGCCGGCTCCCACATCGGGCTGGACTCAGTCCAGCTTCTTGACCTCGTCGAACTTCAGCTCGACGGGCACCTGGCGCTCGAAGATGCTGACGTGCACCTTGAGCTTGCCGGCCTCGTGGTTGATCTCGATGATCTCACCGTCGAAATCGGACAGCGGGCCGGACGTGATCTTGACGGGCTGACCGAGCGTGAACTCGGCCCGCGCCTTGGGCTTGACCTCGGCACCGGCCGCGGCGGCCGTGTGCAGAATCGAGTCGACCTCGGTCTGCGTCAGCGGCACCGGCATGTGCGTGGCACCGCCGCCTCCGCCGCTCATGCCGACGAAGCCCGTGACGCCCGGCGTGTTGCGCACCAGCGACACCGTCTCGGCGTTGGCGTCCATCTGCACCAGTACATACCCCGGAAGGACCCGCTTCTCGACCTGGACCTTCTGGCCGTCCTTGGTCTCCACCTGCATCTCCGTCGGAACGACGATCCGGCGGATGGTGTGCTCCTGGTTCATGGACTTGCGCCGGTGCTCGAGATTGGTCTGAACCTTCTTCTCGTGCCCGGAGTAAGTGTTGACGACGTACCAGCGGAACATGTGCCTTCTTTACAGGGAGTTGCTGGCTCAGCCAGCCTGCTTGCCGGCAATCCAGCCGGCAAGGGGCTTGAAGACGGAGTCGAGCGCGTACAGGTAGGTGCCGACGATCACGACGGCAACGATGACCACCGCGGTCGCCTGCCAGAGGTGCGCGCGGTCGGGCCACGCCACCCGGCGAAGCTCGGCGATGCACTCGCGGACGAACTGCATCGGACCACCGCGGGTCGTACGCGAAACCTCGTGCTCGGAGGCTGCGCCGCGCGCCGCCCGGCGCGCAGCGGCAGCCGAACGGGGCGGGTCGGCCGGCTGCTCGCCGGATGCCGTCTCGTCATCGATCGCCACGAGATGCCTACCGGGTCTCCCGGTGGGCCGTGTGCTTGCCACAGGTCGAACAGAACTTCGCGAGCTCCATCCGATCGGGCGTATTGCGCTTTGACTTCTTCGTCTGGTAATTGCGTCGCTTGCAGTCTGTGCAGGCGAGCGTCACCGCGACGCGGGCACCGGGCTTCGCCACAATGCCGCTCCTTCGCTCGGATACCGACGCCTGCCTCGGGGCAGACATCACTAGCCGACGGGGCGCCGGCCAGCGGTCGAAGCCTACCCGAAGATCAGGCGGCCGCGTGCACTACCTGCGCAGCGATGCCTCGCGCCAGGCGAGCACCCGGGCGTAGTCATCGGGCGTCTCCAGCTCGAACCGCAGGCCGAGCAGGTAGCGGCCGAAGGCCGAGGTCTCGACGCGCATCACCTGGGCGGAGAGCCACTGCGACTCGCCGTACGTCGTGCCCGAGATGTCGAGGCGCAGGTTCGCGCCGCTGGGCGGCGGCGAGCCGATGCCGGACAGCCGGCAGCCCGACGACGAGACGTCCATCGCGACGAGGCCGCGCAGCTGCTGCTTCGCCCGGCCCTCCTCCCACTCGGCGTGCACCGAGCGACGGTCGGCGTGGACACGGGCCGACCGGCGATCGACGGCGATCCAGCCGACGCGTTCCGTGATCTCGAGACGGCGGGCGCCGACGAGCACATGGCCCGGGCACTCGGCGCTCCACGCGGCACCGTCATGATCGGTGCGGGTGAGCGAGAAGGTGATCACGTCGGGCTCGATGGCGCCGGCAAGGGAGATCGTGAGGCGGGTGGGACCGATCCCGACGATCACCCCGCGCGTGCAGACGAGGCCGGCCGTGACATCGACCGAGTCTCCGATGGCGACGAGGTCGCACGACGAAACGGGATCGGGTTCGGCGGTGCCGAGGGGGGCTGGCTGCGACATAGAGCTAACTTCGCCCGAAAAGCGGTACGAGTGACCACCCGAATGGGTGATTCGACGCGAGGCCTGCCGGTCGAAACGCGCCGCGATCAGAGAACGAAGCGGTCCGCGCGGATCACGGGCACCACCGAGCCGTCGCGGCGGATGCCGTCGACGTCGACGCCCGGGCCACCGATCATGAAGTCGATGTGGGTGCCGGACTGGTTCACGCCGGCCTCCAGCCAGGCCTCCCGGGGGCTGCCCGCGAGCGCCGGCAGCGCGTTCTCGATGCCGGCACCGTAGGCGATGTGGCTGGTCGCGTTCTCGTCGAACCGCGTGTTGTAGAAGATGCGCCCGGTGCGGCCGACGGCCGAGTCGCCGTCGACCAGCGCCACCTCGCCCAGGAACGGCGCCTGCTCGTCGATGGCGATGTCGGCGGCGACCACCTCGCGCCCCGTCGTCGCCTGCAGGCCGACGATCCGCCCGCCCTCGAAGCGCATCTCGAGGCCCGTCATGGTCGTGCCGCCCACCACCAGCGGCATCGTCGAGCGCACGGTGCCCTCGGTGCGGCGCCAGTCGGGCGACGTGAACACCTCCTCCGTCGGAAGGTTCGGGACGATGTCGATGCCGCCGGTCGTCCGCGTCGCGCCGCCGCCCCACTCCGCCTCCGGTATCAGCCCGACGACGAGATCGGTGCCGGGGCCGCGGAAGCGCACGGCGTCGAGCGCGAGGCCGTTCAGCGTCGCGGCCCGCACCTCGAGGCGCGCACAGTGCTCGCGCCATGCCGCCACCGGGTCCGGTTCGTCGAGGCGCGTGGTGGCCGCGATCAGCTCCCAGAGGCCGTCGACGTCGGGCGTGCCGAGCACGCGCTCGGCCCACGCCGGAGTGGCCGAGGACGCGATCACCCAGTTGACGACGCCCGACACGACCTTCGGGATGTAGACCGCGCGCAGGTCGTGCGGCTCGGTCGCGGCGACGCGCGCCTGGTCGAGGTCGTCGAACAGCCCCGGATGCGGATCGCCGGCGATGTTCAGGACCGCGACCTGCTCGGTCCAGCCCTCGACCCAGCGCAGCAGGTGATCGGGGGTGCCGGGCACGTCGGCCGGCCCGTGCTCGATCAGGGCCTTGCGGACGACCTGGTCGCCGTACCACGGCGTGACCCGGCGCGCCCCGGCCCGGTACGAGGCCCACGCCAGCGCCCGGAAGGTCTCCGCGTGCTCGACCTGGCCGATGACGACGACCTCCTGGCCGGGCTGCACGTTCGCTCCGACGCGGACGACCAGTTCCGCGTACCGCTCGAGTCGGTCGTTCACGGGGGAAGTAGTAGGTGATCCGACCGCGCGTCGTCGCCCGTGCAGCGCTGCACGGGTCCCGGCGGGCGCTAGTCAGCCCACCAGCCGCGCCGGCCCTCGACGTCGTCGCGCTGCGTCTCGCCGAGATTGGGCGCGCCGATGACGATCATCTCCAGGCCCTCCGTCCCGGCCTCGTAGCCGCGCCACGTGCCGGGCGGCACGCGCACCACGTCCCACTCCTCGAGCTCGACGATCGCGTCGTCGAGCTTCATCCGCCCGCTCCCGCGCACGACCACGTACACCTCCTCCTGCTGCCGGTGCGTGTGACCGTAGGGGAAGCGATGGCCGGGCGGGACGCGCTGGTAGCTCAGGCCGGACTGCTCGAGCTCGAGGGCCTGAGTCGCCATGCGGAACTCCAGGTCCGGCGCGCCGGCGAAGTTCGATCCGACGTCCTCGAGATCCTGCTTGAGATTCCCGTGGGTGAACGGCATGGCCGCGATCCTACCGACCGGCGCCACGACGGCCGGACATCGCCTGGGGATTCGGGCGCGAAGTTCTGGGAGCGGGGTTGTGGTTCCATGTCGAGACGCTCCGATCCGCTCCGCTCCCCAGGCAAAGGGCCACGAGAGGCGCGGCCCGCGACACCAGGAGACCACCATGCCGAAGTACCTGCTCCTCAAGCACTACCGCGGCGGCCCGGAGCCGCACCATCCCTTCCCCCCGATGGACCAGTGGGCCCCGGAGGACGTGGAGGCGCACATGGCCTTTCAGCATCACGTCAGCGCGCTGCTGGAGGAGAACGGCGAGTTCGTCGACGCGCGGGCGCTCGCGCCTGCGCAGACATGGGTGCGCTACGGCGGCCCGGACGCCGCGCCGGTCACCACCGACGGTCCGCATCCCGAGACCAGCGACCTGGTCGCCGGCTGGTGGATGATCGACGTCGATTCGCACGAGCGCGCGGTCGAGCTCGCGGCCTACGTCTCCTCCGAGCCCGGTCCGGGCGGGGAGCCGCTGTACGAGTGGATCGACGTCCGGGAGGTCATGTGGGAGCGCCCTCGGACGACGGACTCGGCGTGATCGACGAGCCGACGCGACGGCTGGACGCGGGCGCGCTGCGCGGGTTCGGGCGGGACCTCATTCCTCAGGTGCTCGCGGGCCTGGTCCGGCGCGGCGAGGACTTCGATGCTGCTGAGGACGCGTTGCAGGAGGCGCTTCTGGAGGCGCTGCGGGTGTGGCCCGAGCACCCGCCGCGCGACCCGCGCGCGTGGCTGACCACGGTCGCGGCCCGCCGGCTCGTCGACGCCCGCCGCAGCGAGGCCGCTCGCTACCGGCGCGAGGAGGCGACGTCCGCCGAGCCGCCGCCGGCCGCCACCGAGCAGGGCGACGACACCCTCTTCCTGCTGTTCTGCTGCTGCCACCCCGACCTCGCGCCCGCCCCACAGGTGGCGTTGACCCTGCGCGCCGTCGGCGGCCTCACGACCCGCGAGATCGCGGACGCCTTCTACGTGCCGGAGGCGACGATGGCGCAGCGGATCAGCCGCGCCAAGCGCGCCCTGCAGGGGCGCCGCCTCGACCAGCCCGGCGACCTCGCCGTCGTGCTGCGCGTGCTGTACCTGGTCTACACGGCCGGCCACGCGGGCCGGGTGGACCTGGCCGGCGAGGCGATCCGGCTTGCCCGCCAGCTCACCCTCGCCACCGACGAACCGGAGGCGCGCGGACTGCTCGCGCTGATGCTCCTCAACCACGCGCGCGTCCCGGCACGACTCGACCCGGCGAGTCGCATCGTCACGCTCGACCGGCAGGACCGCGGTCTGTGGGACACCGGCAAGATCGCCGAGGGAGTGCGCGTCCTGCAGTCGGCACTGGCGCTGGAGCGCCCCGGCCGCTACCAGATCGAGGCCGCCATCGCCGCCCTCCACGACGACGCGGCAAGCGCCGCGGAGACCGACTGGCGCCAGGTCCTCGCCTGGTACGACGACCTGGTCGCTCTCACCGGCGATCCGGTGCACCAGGACCCCGCCGCCATGCTGGGCCGCGCCGTCGCGGTCGGCCACGCGCTCGGCGCCGCCGCCGGGCTGCGGGAGACCGACCGGCTGCGCGAGGTGCTCGGCGACCGCCACCGCTGGCATGCGGCCCGCGGCTACCTGCACGAGCTGGACGGCGATCTGCCGGCCGCCGGGGCGGCGTATGCGGCTGCCGCCCGTCGCGCCACGGACGTGGCCGAGCGCGACCATCTGGTGCGGCAAGCCGCACGCGCGCGGGCCGGCGCGCCATGAGCGGCGGACGCCCACCGGCGCCGGACCAACCTCCGCCCGCTGCGGAAGCCGGTGCCTGCCTGACGCCCGCTCGTCCGGCGATCGGGACACTACCCGAGCGCCCCGAGAGCGTCGCCAAGCCTGCTCGGCTCCGAACCGTGGAACGGTCGAAGGGCACCCCAGTAGCGGCGCAGGGACTCGAACCCCGGACACGCGGATTATGATTCCGCTGCTCTAACCAACTGAGCTACGCCGCCAGACCGCTCTGATCGTAACGCAATGACGGACCCCACGGACCCCCAGCTCGCTCCCGGCCTCGCCCGCCCCACCCGCGGCGGCCGCGCGCTGGATCGCGCCTCGACGCGCGGCGACTTCGACGACTCGCTGGCGCGGCTCGGCCACGTCGGCCTGTCGCCGCTCGAGGCCGAGAACGCCTGGGACGCCTTTCGCGAGCTGGCCGAGGCCAAGTCGCAGGTGACGATGGCCGACCTCGAGGCGCTCCTCAACGATCGCCTCCGCGCCGTCGCCGAGCAGTACCAGTTGCTGCGCATGGCGACGCGCACGCGCACCGGCGAGCCGGCCTGGGCGCAGGTGGAGCTGCTCGAGCGCGGCATGGAGATTCCGCTCACGGCCGAGGCGCAGGGCGACGGTCCGATCGACGCCGCGCTGCGCGCCGTCGTCGCCGCGCTGGCCATCGAGGCGCGGCTGGTCGCCTTCTCGATCGAGTCGCTGTCGACGGGCGCCGACGCGCTCGCCGAGGCGCACGTCACCGTCGCCGTCGGCGGCCGGCACCATACGGCCGAGGGCGTCGCCACCTCGCTTACCGAGGCGGGCGTCCGCGCCTTCCTGCGGGCGCTGTCCCACGCGCGCCGCGCCGAGCGGGACGCGTAGCGGCTTCAGCTCCACTCGCGGACGACCGTTAGGATGCCGCCATGCGCGAGTATCCGACCGTCACGGACCTGATCGGACGCACGCCGATCGTCCGCTTTCCCCACGTGCAGCCGGCGGGTGGGGCGACGCTGCTCGCCAAGCTCGAGTACATGAACCCGGGCGGGTCGATCAAGGACCGCATCGCGGGGCCGATGATCGACGCGGCCGAGCGCGAGGGGCTGCTGAAGCCCGGCGGCACCATCGTCGAGCCGACCTCGGGCAACACCGGCGTCGGCCTCGCGATGATCGCGGCCCAGCGCGGCTACCGCTGCGTGTTCGTGATGCCCGACAAGATGTCGCGCGAGAAGATCGCGCTGCTGCGCGCCTTCGGCGCCGAGGTCGTGGTGTGCCCGACGAACGTCGAGCCCGACGACCCCGCCTCCTACTACTCGGTCTCGAACCGGCTGGCCGAGGAGATCCCCGGCGCCTGGAAGCCCGACCAGTACTCGAACCAGAACAACCCGCGCACGCACTACGAGCAGACCGGGCCCGAGATCTACGAGCAGATGGGTGACGACCTGCACGTGCTCGTCGCCGGCGTCGGCACCGGCGGCACCGTGACCGGCCTGACCCGCTACCTGCGCGAGCAGCTGCCGTCGCTCGAGGTGGTCGGAGCCGACCCCGAGGGGTCGATCTACAACTCGCCCGACATCCGGCCGTACCTGACCGAGGGCGTCGGCGAGGACTTCTGGCCGACCACGTTCGACCCGGCCTCCATCGACCGCTGGATCACGGTCTCCGACCGCAACGCCTTCCTGGCCGCACGCCGGCTGGCGCGCGAGGAGGGCGTGCTGGTGGGCGGCTCGGCCGGCCTGGCGCTCCACGCCGCGATCCAGGTGTGCCGCGAGACCGACCCCGACAAGAACGTGCTCGTGATCCTGCCCGACGGCGGCCGGCCGTACCTGTCCAAGGTGTTCGACGACGCCTGGATGATCGAGCACGGCTTCCTGGAGCGGGTCGGCGAGGGGCCGTCGATCGCCCAGGTGCTGCGTGCCAAGACGACCGGCGGCGAGGAGGTGCCGGCGTTCGTCGCCGTCGGCTCCGACCAGCGCGTGTCGGAGGCGATCGCGCTGCTGCAGCAGTTCGGCATCTCGCAGCTGCCCGTGATCCGGCGCCAGAACGGAACCGGCCAGGCGTTCGACCTCGGTGACCTGGTGGGCGCCATCCACGAGCGCGACCTGCTCGACCACGTCTTCAAGGACCACGACGCGCTGAACGTCGAGGTGTCGACGCTGATGGCGCCGCCGCTGTCGATCGTGCGCAGCACCGACGCCGTCGACGCCGTCTACCGCGACCTGCAGGAACGACCCGCCGTGGTCGTCGCCGACGGCGGCGTGCCGGTGGGCGTGCTGACGCGCTCCGACCTGCTCGACTACCTCGCGCGAGCCCGTTGATGGAGTTCGAGACCCGCGCGATCCACGCCGGCCAGGAGCCCGAGCAGGTGACCGGCTCGGTGAACGTGCCGATCTTCCAGACCTCGACGTACGTGCAGGACGGCGTCGGCCAGATGCGCTCCGGCCACGACTACGCGCGCACCGTCAACCCGACGCGGACGGCGCTGCAAGAGTGCCTCGCGGCGCTCGAGGGCGGCGCGCACGGCGTCTCCTTCTCGTCCGGCATGGCGGCCATCTCGGCCATCCTCGGGACGTTCCGGCCGGGCACGCGGACGCTGGCGATGAACGACGTGTACGGCGGCACCTACCGGCTGTTCTCCAAGATCCTCGAGCCGCAGGGCTACACGTTCGAGTACGCCGACCTGTCCGACCTCGAGACGGTCGAGAACGCGCTCACGCGCGGGCCGGGCGTGGTCTGGGTCGAGACGCCCACCAACCCGCTGCTGAAGATCGTCGACATCGCCGCCATCGCCGAGCGGGCGCACTCGGTCGGTGCCGTGGTGGTCGTCGACAACACCTTCGCGTCCCCGTACCTGCAGGAGCCGCTGGCGCTCGGCGCCGACATCGTCGTGCACTCGACCACCAAGTACATCGGCGGTCACTCCGACGCCGTCGGCGGCATCGCGATCACCAGCGACGCGGCCCGCCACGAGGCGCTCGTGTTCCTGCAGAACTCGATCGGGTCGGTGCCCGGGCCGGTCGACTGCTTCCTCACCCTGCGGGGCGCGAAGACGCTGGCCATCCGGATGCGCGAGCACTGCGCGAACGCCGGCCGCATCGCCACCTACCTGGCCGGCGCCGCCGCCGTGGCCGAGGTGCTGTACCCGGGCCTCGAGACGCATCCGAACCACGCCGTGGCGGCGCGGCAGATGCGCGACTTCGGCGGCATGATCTCGTTCCGCGTCCACGGCGGCCGCGCGGCAGCCGACGCGGCCCTGCGGGAGACCGGCATCTGGTCGCTGGGCGAGAGCCTCGGCGGCGTCGAGAGCCTGGTCGAGCATCCCGGGGCGATGACGCACGCGTCGCTCGACGGCTCGGGCTTCGAGGTGCCCGACGACCTGATCCGCCTGTCGGTCGGCATCGAGCACGCCGACGACCTGCTGGCCGATCTCGAACGCATGCTGGCGGCGGCGGCAAGAGGCTAGCGGGATGCGCCTCGACCTCGGTGGCGGCTACGAGGTGGACGACGACCGCGAGCGCATCGACGTCGTCGCCGTCCACGCCTACCTGACGCAGGCCTACTGGGCCGTCGGGCGCCCGTACGACGTGGTCGCGGATATCGACCACACGTCGGCGCGGGTGGTGGGCGTCTACGGCGACGGCGCGCAGATCGGGTACGCGCGGGTGCTCTCCGATCGCCACACCACCTGCTACCTGGCCGACGTGTACGTGCTCCCGGAGCACCGCGGCCGCGGCCTCGGACGCGCGCTGGTCGAGTCGGCCGTGAACGGTGACCCGCAACTGGCGCCGCTGCGCTGGATGCTGCACACGCGCGACATGCACCCGCTGTACCGGCAGTTCGGCTTCGCGGAACCGGACGCCCGGTTCCTCGAGCGCAAGTGACCGCCCCCGTCGATCCCCGGGTGCTGCCGCTCGCCGCGTTTCAGCCGCGGCCACGGCTGGTCGTGCCCGAGACGGCCGTCGACCGGCCCCGCTACCCGGCGATCGACGCGCACAACCACCTCGGCCGCTGGCTGACCGACGACTGGTGCGTGCCCGATGTGGGCGCACTGCTCGCGCTGCTGGATGAGGTCGACGTGGCGACCGTGGTCAACCTCGACGGCCGCTGGGGCGCCGAGCTGGAGGCGAACCTCGACCGCTACGACCGCGCGCACCCCGGGCGCTTCCTGACCTTCTGCCACGTCGACTTCCAGCGCGCCGCGGAGCCCGGCTTCGAGACGGCGCTGGTGGCGGGCCTGCGCGAGAGCCACGCCCGCGGCGCCCGCGGCCTGAAGGTCTGGAAGGACCTCGGACTGTCGGTTCGCGACCCGGCGGGCGAGCTGCTGCTCCCTGACGACGCGCGGCTCGGCCCGCTGTTTCACGAGGCCGGTGCGCTCGGGCTGCCGGTGCTCATCCACACGGCCGACCCGGTCGCGTTCTTCGACCCGGTCGACCACCGCAACGAGCGGCTCGAGGAGCTCGGCGTGCACCCGGAGTGGTCGTTCTGCGACCTCGGGCTGCCCACCTTCGCCCGGCTCATGGACTCGCTCGAGGCGCTCGTCGCCGCGCATCCCGGCACGACGTTCATCGCCGCCCACGTCGGCTGCCACGCCGAGGATCTGGCTCACGTCGGACGCCTGCTCGACACCTACCCGAACCTGACGATCGACTTCTCGGCCCGCCTCGCCGAGCTGGGACGGCAGCCGCGTGCCGCCGCCGCGCTGTTTCGCGCGCACGCCGCGCGGATCGTGTTCGGCACCGACCGCTATCCGCCCGACCTCGCCACCTACCGGCGCTACTTCCGTTTCCTCGAGACCGCCGACGAGCACTTCGCCTACGACGACGGCCAGGTGCCGTCGCAGGGGCGCTGGGCGATCTCGGCGCTCGCTCTCTCCGACGACGTCCTGCGCGCCATCTACCGCGACACGCCCCGCCGGGTCCTGCACCTCGAGGACACCCCGTGACGTCGACGCCCTCGAACCCCGCCGCCGTGGCCGCGCTGCAGGCGGCGCTCGCCTACGCCGAGGACTGGATCGCCTACCGCGCCTTCACGCTGCGCGTGCCCGGCGTGCAGTACGCGGTGCTGTTCGACGGCGAGGTGCAGCTGTCGGGCGCGGTCGGGCTCGCCGACCTCGACACCGGCGTGCCGCTGACGACGTCGCACCTGTTCCGCGTCGCGTCGCACTCGAAGACGTTCACGGCGACCGCGGTGCTGCAGCTCGTCGAGGCGGGCACCCTGACGCTCGACACGCCGCTCGGCGACGTGGTCGGCGAGCTGGCCGGGGCGCCGATCGGGACGGTCGCCGTCCGCGAGCTGCTCGAGCACGGCGGCGGCGTGATCCGCGATGGCGTGGACGGCGACTTCTGGCAGCTGTCCCGACCGTTTCCCGACGAGACCGAGCTGCTCGCGATGGCCCGCGACGATGGGACGAAGGTCGAGCCGAACACGCGGTTCGCGTACAGCAACATCGGCTACTCGCTGCTCGGGCTGGTGATCGCGCGCGTCGCGGGCCAGAGCTACAACGACTACGTTCGCCGCGAGATCGTCGGGCGCCTCGGCCTCGCCGACACCGACCCCGAGTGGCTGCCCGCCCGCGCCACCGACTACGCGACGGGCTACACGGGCAACGTGACCTCGCTGGAACGCCGGCCGATCGAGCACATCGACACCCACGCGATGTCGGCGGCGACCGGGTTCACCAGCACCGCCGAAGACCTCGTCCGCTACGTCGCCGCCCACCGCCTCGGCGACGATCGCCTGCTCACCGACGCGTCGAAGCGCCTGCAGCAGCGCAGCGCCTGGCAGAGCGTCCCCGGCGATGCGGGATCGCGGCGGTACGGGCTCGGCATGGCGCTCGACACCATCGCCGGCCGGCGCGTGATCGGCCACAGCGGCGGCTTCCCCGGCTACATCACCACCACGCTGCTCGCCGTCGACGATGGCATCGCCGTGTCGGTGCTGACCAACGCCACCGACGGGCCCGCCGGCGATCTCGCCGCCGGCATCCTGAAGCTGCTCGACGCCGGGCTGCACCGGCCCGCGGTGCTGCCGCTCGCGCTGCCCGCCGAGCCGGGCGTCGGAGCGACGCCGACGGCGCGGTTCGAAGGGCGCTTCGCCAACCTCTGGGGCGTGCTCGACGTCGTGCGCCTCGGAAACCGCCTGCTGGCGGTCGACCCGGGTGCGGCCGATCCGCTGGACGAGCCCTACGAGCTCGCCGTCGTCGACGACGCCACGCTCCGCATCACCGCCGGCAACGGGTTCGGCTCGGTCGGCGAGCTCATCCACTACAGCACGGAGGCGGGCGAGATCGTCCGCATCCGTGGCGACGGGGGCATGACGATGTGGCCCTTCGACCTGCAGGGCGAGCCGTTCTCGCCGTCCACGAGCATCTAGGAGACGCATGCCCAAGATCGCCTTCATCGGAGCCGGCAGCGTCGAGTTCACACGTAACCTCGTCGGCGACATCCTCGCCTTCGACGACCTCCGCGACGTCGAGATCGCGCTGCACGACATCGACGCCGAACGCCTCGAGACGGCGGCCGCGCTGGCGCGACTGGTGGGCGACGGCCTGGGGCTGCGCCCCCGCGTGACGGCGACGCTCGACCGTCGCGCCGCCCTGGACGGTGCGCGATACGTGATCAACTCGGTACAGGTCGGCGGGCACGCCGCCACCGTGCGCGACTACGAGGTGCCGCTGCGCTACGGCCTGCGCCAGACGATCGGCGACACGCTCGGGATCGGCGGCATCTTCCGGGCGCTGCGCACCGCCCCGGTGATGCTCGGCATCGGCCGCGACATGGCCGAGGTCTGCCCCGACGCCTGGCTGCTGAACTACACGAACCCGATGGCGATGCTCTGCTGGATGACGTACGAGGGCACGCCGACGACGCAGATCGTCGGGCTCTGCCACTCCGTGCAGAACACCACGCGCCAGCTGGCGGAGATCGCCGGGGTGCCGCCGGCGGAGGTCTCGTTCGTGGGCGCCGGCATCAACCACCAGTCGTTCATCCTGCGGCTCGAGCGCGACGGCGAGGACCTCTACCCGCTCGTCGATGCCGCGATCGCGAGCGACCCCGAGCTACAGCGGCGCGTCCGCGTCGACATGTACCGGCAGCTCGGCTACTTCCCGACCGAGTCGAGCGAGCACGGCGCCGAGTACCTGCCCTGGTACCTGCGCCACGACGCCGAGATCGAGCGGCTGCGCATCCCGCCGGGCGAGTACGTGCGGCGCAGCGAGGAGAACCTCGGCGAGTTCGACGAGGTGCGCGCCGAGGTGGCCGCGGGACAGCCGATCGCGGTCGCGCGCAGCCTCGAGTACGCGTCGCTGATCATCCACTCGATGGAGACGGGCCAGCCCCGGGTCGTCTACGGCAACGTTCGCAACACCGGCCAGATCTCGAACCTGCCGCTGGGCGCGTGCGTGGAGGGGCCGTGCCTGGTCGACGCGAACGGGCTCGAGCCCGTGCACGTCGGCGCGCTGCCGGTGCAGTGCGCGGCGCTCAACCGCACGTTCCTGAACCCGGTCGAGCTGACCGTCCGGGCCGTGCTCGACGAGCGCCGCGACCACGTGCACCACGCAGCGCTGCTCGACCCGAACACCGCCGCATCGCTGCAGGTGGACGAGATCGCACGGCTGGTGGACGAGCTGATGGAGGCGTACGCGGCGGGCCTGCCGCCGCTGCGCTAGGAAACTAGAGCGCGGCGCCGGCGAGCGCGCCGCTGGCGAGCGTGACGCCGGTCTCGGGCTCGAAGAAGTGGAACTGCCCGGTATCGACCGCCAGTTCGAGGTCGTCGCCCGGAAGGACGCGCTTGCGACCGTCGACGCGGGCGGTGAACTGGGCGCGCTGGTTGTCGGCGAACAGCGAGCCGTCCTCGTCCTCGGTGGCCGCGCGCACCGCCTCGGCCGACACGCGCGGCGCGTCGACGGCGAAGATGATGTGCGTCTCGGCACCGAGCTCCTCGACCACGTCGGCCTTCACGCGCATCCGCGGCCGGGCCGGATCGGCCCCGGCGGCGTGCTCGAAGTCGGTGGGGCGCAACCCGAGGATCACCCGGCGCGACGCGGTCGCCATCGGCGAGCCGGCCGGCAGGGCAAGGTTGAACGAACCGAAGCGCACCGAGCCGTCGGCCACCTCGGCGTCGACGAGGTTCATCGACGGCGAGCCGATGAACGCGGCGACGAACAGGTTGGACGGGTGATGGAACAGGTTCTGCGGCGTGTCGACCTGCTGCAGCAGGCCGTCGCGCATCACCGCCACGCGCTGGCCGAGCGTCATCGCCTCGACCTGGTCATGGGTGACGTAAACGGTCGTGACGCCGAGGCGCTCGTGCAGCCGCGACAGCTCGGCGCGCATCGACACGCGCAGCTTGGCGTCGAGGTTGGAGAGCGGCTCGTCCATGAGGAAGGCCTTCGGCTCGCGCACCATCGCGCGGCCCATGGCGACGCGCTGGCGCTGGCCGCCGGAGAGGGCGCCGGGCTTGCGGTCGAGCAGCGTCTCGAGGCCGAGCGTGTTGGCCACCTCGTTGACGCGCTGCTCGCGCACCGACTTCGCGACCTTGCGCAGCTTGAGGCCGAACCCGAGGTTGTCGCGCACCGTCATGTGCGGGTAGAGCGCGTAGTTCTGGAACACCATCGCGATGTCGCGCTGGCGCGGCTGCATGTCGGTCACGTCGGCGTCGCCGATCGTGATCGTGCCGTCCGTGACCTCCTCCAGACCGGCGATCATCCGCAGCAGCGTCGACTTGCCGCAGCCGGACGGGCCGACCAGCACCATGAACTCGCCGTCGGCGATCTCGAGCGAGACCCCGTCAACCGCCTGGACACCGCCGGGATATGTCTTGGAGACCTCTACGAGGTTGATGCCACCCATGATCCGAAGAGGATACTGCAGGGCATGACTCTGACGAAACTTGGCAATGCCGATGCGGCCGCCGACGGCGTGCTCGAGGCGTTCGACGTGGACGACGCCGGGCTGGAGATCGTGCTCGACTGCTCCGAGTTCACGTGCCGCTGCCCGGTGACGGCGCAGCCCGACTGGGCGACGATCGAGATCCGCTACCGGCCCGGCCCGCGGGTGGTCGAGACGAAGTCGCTGAAGCTGTACCTGGAGACGTTCCGCGAGGTCGGGATCTTCCACGAGCATGCGGCGCGGCGGATCCGCGACGACCTGGTCACGCTGCTCGAGCCGGCGTCGCTGGCCGTGACGATGCGCTTCAACCGCCGCGGCGGGATCGCGGTCGGTGCGACTTCGAGCTATCCGCCGGGCTGACCCCGCCCGCGGCCCGCGGCGTGGCGGGCGACGCGGGTGCGATTCGCGCAGCTGTCGGAGCAGAACTGGCGGCGCCCCGCGGCCAGGAGGTAGAGGATGCAGCGGGGGTTGCCGCACTGCCGCAGCCGACCGCCCGCGAGCAGCTCGATCGCCGTCCGCGCGACCTCGGCCGCGGCGTCCCCGGGGGTCAGCGCGGGGCCGTTGCCGCCCCAGCGCAGGTGGGGTGGCCGGGCGAGGCGGTTCAGCTCGGCGATCGCATCCGCCGACGGCTCCGCACCCGTGGTTGCGGCGGCGAACAGGCTGCGGACGGTCTCACGCAGCTCGTGCAGGCCGAGGGCCGGGTCGAGCGCGTCGTGCACGCGGCCGTGGTGGTCGCGGAAGCTGTTGGCGAGGGTCAGGGCATCCACGTCAGTCCAGCAGTGTGACGGTGTCGCCGACGTGGATTTGGCCCGGCTCGAGGACGGCGGAGTCGAGCGCCATCGTCCCACCGAACTCGCGCACGATGCGGCGCAGGACGCCGTGGTCCTGGCGAAGCGAGTCGGGGTCGAACGTCGTCATCACGCAGCGCGGCCGGAGCTGCACGAGCTCGATCAGCACGGTGCCGATGCGGATCGTGCGCCCCTCCCACTCCCGCTCGGCGAGGCCGTCCACGCCGCCGATCACGATGTTCGGCCGCAGCCGGCGGCGATCGACGCCGAGGGCGTCGACCGCGCCGTCGGTGAGGATCGACAGCGGCAGGATGTCGAAGCGCCTCGGGCCGCAGGAGCGAACGAGATCGACGTCGTCGCCCGCGGCGGCGCGAATTGACGCGAGCGAGGCGGGATCGGTCACCGGGCGGCCGTCGATGAGCGCCGTGCCGTCGGGCGCCAGCGACCCGCCCAGTCCCAGCAGCCGCGGGTGCGTCCGCGAGGTGACGATGCGCCCGTCCGGCCGCCGGACGTGGATCAGCCGGTCGCCCGCGATGCCGTCGGCGAGGACGTCGGTCTGGTCGACCTGCTCGCCGGCGAGCGACTTGACGGGGTAGCGCCAGAGCTCGGCGACGTGGAAGGTTGGAGGAGCCATGCATTTACTAACGGATACACCGTTAGTTCAATTCCGACTCGATGCCGCCGGCTCCGCGGTTGCGACCCTCGGTTTCGTGCCAGGCACCGATCGACAGCCCGTTACGGCAGCGCCTCCAGGGCTCCCAGCACCGCCGCGCCCGCCACACCCAGCACCTCCAGGGCGCCGGGGATGTTCCAGCGCGTGCGGTCCTCCTCGCCGACCAGGTTGGAGATCGCGCGCAACTCGAGGGCCGGGACGCCGGCCAGCGCGGCGGCGCGCAGCACGCCGAAGCCCTCCATCGCCTCCACGACGGCGCCGGCCGCCGAGCGCCCGACGCCCGCCGTGGTTGCGATCTCCACCACCGGCGCGACGGGCAACGCGCGGCGCGCAGCCTCGAGCAGCCCGGGCGACGCCTCGACCAGACGTTCGAGCGGGATCGCCGCGGCCAGGTCGTCATAGACCGACCGGGCGCCGATCACGACGGCGCCGATCTGCAGGCCGGCCCCGGCTCGGGCACCGGCGATGCCGACGTGCAGCACGGCGCCGGGTCGCGACCGGGCGAGCTCGGCGGCCGTCGCCGCCGCGGCCTCGACCGGGCCGACGCCGCAGGCCAGCGTGGCCGCCTGCGCACCGACCCATGCGAGCTCGAACGGCGTCGCCGCGACCACGAGTACCTGCACCGCTCCAGCATGCCATCCTTCGCCCCGTGACCCGCGTCGCCTACGAGCTCTCAGGCCGCCCGGCCGTGCTCGTCGTCGACCTCGCCGCGGCGGTAGCCGGGTGGCGCATCGGCGACCGCGAGGCCCAGGTCACCGACGTGCTGGCGCTGGCGCCGGCCGACGAGGTCGCACGCCTGATCCGGCACGCACTGGCCGAGATCCGGGCGCACGCGGCGGCGAACGGCCGGGACGCCGAGGCGCTGCGGCGTCTCGCCGCCGAGGTGTGGCGCGACTACCGCCGCGCCATCGATGGCGTCGGCGAGCAATCCCGCCTCTTCGGCGACTGACGCTGTACCTGGCTCGCCAACGACCCTAGACTGGCCAGCGATGGATGGGATCGAGGGCCTCGGGGTCTTCTACGTGGGGCGGCCGTACGACCTGGCGACGCAGACGCCGCAGGACGTGCCGTTGCTCTACGACGCGAAGGACCTCGTCACACACGCGGTGTGCGTCGGCATGACCGGCTCCGGCAAGACCGGGCTCTGCCTGGCGCTGATCGAGGAGGCCGTGCTCGACGGCGTGCCGGCGGTGATCGTCGATCCGAAGGGCGATCTGGCGAACCTGCTGCTGACGTTCCCCGACCTCCGGCCAGAGGACTTCCGGCCCTGGATCGACGAGGCGGAGGCGCAGCAGGCCGGCGTCACGCCCGACGAGTTCGCGGCCCAGACCGCGGAGCGCTGGACGAAGGGCCTCGCCGACTGGGGCCAGGACGGCGCGCGCATCGGCCGGCTGAAGGAGGCCGCGGACTTCGCCATCTACACGCCGGGCTCCGACGCCGGCCTGCCCGTGTCGGTGCTCGGCTCGCTGGCGCCGCCGCCGGGCCAGCCCGACGCCGAGACCATGCGCGACTCGGTGTCGACGACGGTCTCGGGCATCCTCGGCCTGCTCGGCATCGACGCCGACCCGCTCAAGAGCCGCGAGCACATCCTGCTCTCGACGATCCTCGGGCTGTCGTGGCAGGCCGGCCGCTCGATCGACCTGCCGGGCCTGATCGCGCAGATCCAGTCGCCGCCGGTGCAGACGATCGGCGTGCTCGACGTCGAGACGTTCTTCAAGGCCGCCGACCGCTTCAGCCTGGCGATGCAGATCAACAACCTGCTCGCCGCGCCGGGCTTCGACCTGTGGCTGAAAGGCGAGCCGCTCGACGCGCAGCGCCTGCTGGTGACGCCCGAGGGCAAGCCGCGCGTGTCGATCTTCTCGATCGCGCACCTGTCCGACTCCGAGCGCATGTTCTTCGTGACGCTGCTGTCGAACGCGATGGTGGCGTGGATGCGCGCGCAGTCGGGCACGTCGTCGCTGCGTGCGATCTACTACCTGGACGAGATCTTCGGGTTCTTCCCGCCCGTCGCCGAGCCACCCTCGAAGCGGCCCCTGCTGACGCTGCTCAAGCAGGCGCGCTCCGCCGGGCTCGGCGTCGTGCTGGCCACCCAGAACCCCGCCGACCTCGACTACAAGGGACTGTCGAACGCCGGCACCTGGCTGATCGGGCGACTGCAGGCCGACCGCGACAAGCAACGGCTGCTGGACGGGCTGGAGGGCGCCGCCGCCACCGGCTCGTTCGACCGGTCGAAGATGGAGCAGACCATCGCCGGCCTCGGCAAGCGCGTGTTCCTGATGAACAACGTCCACGAGTCGGCGCCGGTGGTGTTCGAGTCGCGGTTCGCCCTCTCGTACCTGCGCGGGCCCCTGACGCGCGACCAGATCCGGACGCTGATGGCGGGCCGCACCGGCGCCGCCGCAGCGACGACGACTCCCGCTGCCGCACCACCCGCGGTCGCGCCGCCGGCAGCCGCCGCGCCGCAGCCGGCGTCCGTCGCACCGGTGGCGCCCGCTCTCGCCGCGCCCGCGATCCCACCCGACGTGCCGCGCTACTACGTGCCGCGCCGCGGCTCCGGGCCGGCCGGCGCATCGCTGCACTACCTGCCGATGGCCATCGGCAGTGCCAGCGTCCGCATCGGCACGGCGAGCTCCGAGCTGACGCTGCTCGCGCCGCTGTCCGACGGCGCCGTGACGCTCGCCTGGGACGGCGCCGTCGACGCGGGTGTCACGGTCGGCGACCTCGGCTCGGCGCCGGACGGCGACGCGACCTACGGCGACGTCCCCGCGGCCGCGCGCACCAAGCGCGCGTACGCAACGTGGTCGAAGGAGCTCGGCGAGTGGCTCTATCGCACGCAGGAGGTGACCGTGTTCAGGAGCGCGCGGTTCAAGGAGACATCGCAGCCGGGCGAGAGCGAGGGCGACTTCCGCAACCGCCTCAGCGTCGCCGCGCGCGAGCAGCGCGATGCGGCGGTCGAGAAGCTGCGCACGAAGTACACGGCCAAACACACCACGCTCACCGAGCGCATCCGCAAGGCCGAGCAGGCGGTCGACCGCGAGGCCGAGCAGACGCGCGGCGCCAAGGTGCAGACCGCGATCTCGCTCGGCTCCTCGATCCTCGGCGCCTTCCTGGGCCGCCGGTCGGCCAGCGGCGCCACCCGCGTGCTGCGCGGTGTCGGTCGCTCGGTCGACCAGGCGGGTGACACCGGCCGCGCGAAGGAGACGGTGGCCGCGCTGCGGGCGCAGGGCGACGAGCTGGAGCGCGAGTTCCAGGCCGCCTCGCAGGAGGTCGACCGGACGTTCGACCCGGTCAGCGAGCCGCTCGAGAAGGTCGCCGTCCGGCCGAAGAAGGCCGACATCGACGTGCAGCTCGTGGCCCTCGTGTTCACCCCGCACTGGCTCGACCAGAGCGGCGTGCTGACGGCGGCGTGGCGATGAGCCGGCTCGAGGACCTCGTCGTCAAGCCCGGATCGAAGTTCGACCTGCAGGACCGCGACCCCGGCGACCGGCTCGGCTACGAGGGCAAGGAGGAGGCGAACGCCGCCGCCGCGAAGCACGCCGAGCGCCTGGCCGAGCTGACGGCGAAGCTGGCCGCGACCCGCGCCAAGGCCGTGCTGCTCGTGCTGCAGGGCATGGACTGCTCCGGCAAGGACGGCACCACGCGTGCGACGTTCTCGGGCGTCTCCCCCACGTTCCTCAAGGTGGTGTCGTTCAAGGCGCCTTCCTCGACCGAGCTCGCGCACGACTTCCTGTGGCGCGTCCACGCGAACCTGCCCGAGCGAGGCCAGATCGGCGTCTTCAACCGGTCGCACTACGAGGACGTGCTGGTCGTGCGCGTCAGCGAGCTGGTGCCGAAGGCCGTCTGGAGCAAGCGCTACGCCGCCATCAACGCCTTCGAGGAGCACCTCGTCAACGAGGGCACCGTGATCGTGAAGGTGATGCTGCACCTGTCGCCCGAGGAGCAGCTCGTGCGGCTGCGGGAGCGGCTCAAGAACCCGGAGAAGAACTGGAAGTTCTCGGCCGACGACCTCGTGAAGCGCAAGCAGTGGGACGCCTACATGGAGGCCTACGCCGCGATGTGTGAGCGCACCTCCACGAAGTGGGCGCCCTGGCACGTCGTGCCGGCCGACCGCAACTCGGTGCGCAATGCCGCGGTCACCGAGCTGCTGGTCGACGCCCTCGACCGGCTCCACATGGAATGGCCGGCACTGGACCCGGCCGTGAAGGCGCTCACCGTCGAGTGAGCCGAAGGAGGCAGACATGGACTTCGACGACCTGATCGACAAGGCGAAGGAGCTCGCGGAAGACCACCGGGACGAGCTCGAGGAGACTGCCGGGGACGTGAAGGACATCGCCACGGGCGACGGCAGCGTCACGCACAAGCTGAAGGCCGCTGCGGAGGCCGCGAAAGCGAACCTGGCGTGATGCTCTCCGACGTGGAGGGCGTCGGCGACGCATACGCCGGCAAGCTCCGCGAGGCGGGCATCACGACCACGGGCGACCTGCTGCTGCGGGCCGGGACGCGTTCCGGTCGCGGCATGCTGGCCGCGGCCAGCGGCATTCCCGAGCGCCTGCTCGGCGAGTGGGTCGGCGAGTGCGACCGGCTGCGCACCGAGGCCGCGAGCGCGCAGGACGCCGGCTAGCCGCGTGCCCGTCCGGGTCGGGGTCGATATCGGCGGCACGTTCACCGACGCTGTCCACGTGGACGGCGCCGGCCGTGCCACCGTGGCCAAGACGCGCACCACGCCGGGCGAGATCGCCCGCGGCTTCCTCGACGCGTTGCAGGTACTGGGCGAGCGCGCCGGCACCGACCCGGCCGCGATCGCCTATCTCGCGCACGGCACGACCATCGCCACGAACGCGATCGTGCAGGGGCGCACCGCGCGCGTCGCCCTCGTCACCACGGAGGGCTTCCGCGACACGCTCGAGATCGGCACGCAGCTGCGCGCGCACCTGTACGACCTGCGCGTGCCGAACCCGCCGCCGCTCGTGCCGCGCGAGCTGCGGTTCGAGGTCGCCGAGCGCCTCGGCCCGCGCGGCGAGGTGGTGCGCGCACTGGACGACGCCGACGTCGCCGCGGTGGCCGACCGGATCCGCGAGTCGGACGCCGAGGCGATCGCCGTCGTCTTCCTGTTCTCGTTCCTCAACCCCGAGCACGAGCAGCGGGCCGCGCGCATCCTCGCCGACCGCACCGGGCTCGAGGTGACCCGCTCGTCCCGCGTCTCGCCGGAGGTGCGCGAGTATCCGCGCAGCGCCACGACGGCCATCAACGCCTCGCTGCTACCGCTGGTCGGCGGCTACGTGCGCGACCTCGCCGTGCAGCTGCAGGCGGCCGGCGTCGACGCGCCGCTGCACCTGATGCGCTCGTCCGGCGGCGTCGCCCGGGCCGCCGACGCCGCGGCTTTGCCGGTCGGGCTGATCTCGTCCGGGCCGGCGGCGGGCGTGCTCGGCGCGGCCCGCGTGGCGACCATGGCCGGGGTGGGCGACGCGCTCACGATCGACGTCGGTGGCACCACCGCCGACGTCGCGCTGGTGATCGGCGGCGAGCCGCAGCTGCGCTACCGCGGGTCGGTCGCGGGGCATCCCGTGGCGCTGCCGCAGGTCGACGTCGGCTCGATCGGCGCCGGCGGCGGTTCGATCGCGCGCGTCGACCGGTTCGGCGCGCTGACAGTCGGGCCCGAGTCGGCCGGCGCCGATCCCGGGCCCGCCGCGTACGGCATGGGCGGCGAGGAGGCGACGGTGACCGACGCCCATGTGGTGCTCGGCACGCTCGACCCGGCGCGGTTCCTGGGCGGCCGCGCGCCGCTCGACGCCGGGCTCGCCCGGGCCGCCGTCGAGCGGTCGGTGGCAGGGCCGCTCGACCTGTCGGTCGAGGACGCGGCGGCGGCCGTCGTCCGCGTGCTGAGCGCCAACATGGCGGCGGCACTGCGCGTCATCTCGGTCGCCCGCGGCCACGACCCGCGCCGGCTCGGGCTGGTGGCGCTGGGGGGCGCCGGGCCGATGCACGCGCCGCAGATCGCCGACGAGCTCGGCATCGCCCGCATCGTCATCCCGCGCTGGCCCGGCATCACCGCCGCGCTCGGCCTGCTCGGCGCCGACCTGCGTCACGACCTGGCGCGCGGGTTCGTGCTGCCCGCCGGAGCGGCGCCGGCGCCGGCGCTCGACGCCGTGCTCGCGTCGCTGGCCGAGGAGGCCGGGCCGCTGCTGCAGGGCGCCCGGTCGCAGCTGCGCTGGTCGGTCGACGTCCGCTATCGCGGGCAGGCCTACGAGCTGACGGTGCCGCTGGCCGCCCGGCCGGTCACCGCCGCGACGCTGGCGCGGGCGATGCGCGAGTTCCACGCCGCGCACCGCCGCGCGTACGGCCACGCGACGCCGGCTGCGCCGACCGAGATCGTGACCGTCCGCTGCCGCGCCACGATCGCGTTGCCGGCCCCGCCGATCACCGAGGCGCCCGCCACGCCGCGCGCCGTCGGCAGCCGCACCGTGCACGGCGTCCGCCATGCCGTGCACGACCGGCTGGCGCTCGACGAGGCAACCGTCCTGCCCGGCCCGGCGATCGTCGAGCAGGAGGACTCGACGGTGCACGTACCGGCCGGGTGGACGCTGCGCGGCGCACCGGGCGGCACGCTCCTGCTGGAGCGCGGATGAGCATCGATCCGGTTACCCAGGAGATCCTGAACGGCGCGTTCTCGTCGATCGCCGAGGAGATGGCGGTCGTCGAGTACCGCTCGTCGTACTCGCCGATCATCCGCGAGATGCTCGACTTCTCGTGCGGCATCTTCGACGCGACGGGGCGGCTGATCGCGCATTCCGAGATGATCCCGGCGCAGCTCGGGCTGATGCAGTCGTCCCTGCAGCAGGGCCTCGCGAAGCACCACCCGGACGGGCTGCGCCGCGGCGACGTGATGCTCACCAACCACCCCTACCTCGGTGGCACGCACACGCCCGACCTGCAGGTGTTCAGCCCCGTGTACGCCGGCGCCACGCTGTTCGGCTACGCCGGGTCGATCGCGCATCACATCGACGTCGGCGGCCGCGTGCCCGGCACCGAGAGCGCCGAGAACACCGAGCTGTACCAGGAGGGTCTGCTGTTCCCCGCCGTGCTGCTGGTCGAGCGCGGGCGCCGGGTGCGGCCGCTGTGGCAGGTGATCGAGGCGAACGTGCGCGACCCGTACGCGACGCTCGGCGACCTGGCCGCGCAGATCTCGGCGCTGCGACGCGGCGAGCAGCGGCTGCTGGAGCTGGCCGACCGGTACGGCGTCGAGAGGCTGTGCGCCGGCATCGCCGGCCTGCTCGAGCAGACCTCCGAACGCGCCCGCGCCGAGTTCGCGTCGTGGCCCCGCACGGCCGTCGAGGCGGTCGGCTACATGGACGACGACGGCGTCATCCGCGACGTGCCCCTCACCATCAAGGCGCGCATCTGGACGACCGATGACGGCGAGCTGCACGTCGACCTGGCGGGCTCGGCGGCGCAGTCCCCCGGCGGCATCAACGTGCCGTGGGCCTCGTCGCACGCCGCCGTCTACTTCGGTGTCCGCGCGTTCTGCGGGTCGGCGGTGCCGCAGAACGACGGCCTCACCCGCCACGTGCACGTGCACTGCGAGGAGGGCGGCCTGCTGCGGCCGCGGTTCCCGGCCGCGGTCTCGACCCGCCACATCGCGGTGCAGCGCCTCACCGACGTGGTCGTCGAGGCGCTCGGCGACCTGCTGCCCAACCGGGCGGTCGCCGCCGCACACGTCTCGTTCCCGACCTTCGTCATCCAGGCGACCGACCCGCGCAACGGCCGCGTCACGATCATGACCGACATCCTCGGCGGTGGCGGTGGCGCCCGGCCGGGCGCGCCGGGCGACGCGGCGATCGACTCGTACACCTCCAACTGCGCGCTGCTGCCGGCCGAGATCGCCGAACTCGAGTTCCCCTGGCGGATCGAGCGCACCGAGCTGGTCGAGGGCTCCGGCGGCGCGGGCCGGATGGCGGGCGGCGCCGGCATGCTGCGCGACTACACGCTGCTGGCCGACGAGGGCTACGGCATCTACTACGTCGAGCAGACCAATCCCGACTTCGCGGCCCGCGGCCGTGACGGCGGCGGGCCGGGCGCGGCGGGCGCGATCCTGCTGCGGCGCGCGGGCTCCGACGTGTTCGAGCAGCTGCCCGGCAAGGGCGAGGTGCGCATGCGCACGGGCGACACGCTGCGCCTGCTGGGGGCGGGCGGCGGCGGCTTCGGCGCCCCCTGAGGCTCAGGGGGACGGCACGGCCGCGCGCACGCGCTCGCGCAGCTCGAACTTCTGGATCTTGCCGGTGGCCGTCTTCGGGATCTCGCCGAACACGACGGCCTTCGGCGTCTTGAACCCGGCCAGCCGCTCGCGGCAGAAGGCGATCAGCTCGGCCTCGGTCGCGGCGGCGCCCGGACGCAGCTCGACGAACGCGCACGGCACCTCGCCCCAGCGCGGGTCGGGCTTCGCGACCACCGCCGCGGCCGCGACCGCGGGATGCCGGTGGAGCACGCCCTCCACCTCGACCGACGACACGTTCTCGCCGCCCGAGATGATCACGTCCTTGAGCCGGTCGCGCACCTGGATGCGGCCGTCGGGATGCACGACGGCGATATCGCCCGAGTGGAGCACGCCGCCGGCGAACGCCGCCTCGGTGGCCGCCTCATCGTGGAGGTATCCCTGCATGACGGTGTTGCCGCGAATCACGATCTCGCCGGTTGTGGTGCCGTCGGCCGGCACCGGCTCGCCGGTCTCGACGTCGACCACGCCGACCCACTCGGTGATCGGCATGCGCACGCCCTGGCGGGCCTTCAAGTCGGCCCGCTCGGCGTCGGGCAGGGCGTTCCACTCCTCCTCCCACGCGCAGTGCACGACGTGGCCGGTGGTCTCGGTCAGGCCATACACCTGCAGCACGTCGAAGCCGAGCCGCTGGACACGCTCCAGCACGGCGGCGGGCGGCGGGGCGCCCGCCGTCATCACGTGGACGGTGCCGGGCAGCGGCCGGCGCTCCTCCTCCGGTGCGTCGGCCAACATGCCGAGCACGGTCGGAGCGCCACCCATGTGCGTGATGTCGTGGTCGGCGATGGCATCGAACATCGCGCGGGCAGTGACCTGTCGGATCAGGAAGGCCGTGCCGCCGGTGATTGTCAGCGCCCACGCGTGCGTCCAGCCGTTGCAGTGGAAGAGCGGCACCGTGTAGAGGTACCGCGCGCGCTGGGGCAGCCCCCAGCCGGCGACGGTGCCGAACGCCATCAGGTAGGCGCCGCGGTGGTGGTAGACGACGCCCTTCGGCCGGCCGCTCGTGCCCGACGTGTAGTTGAGGGAGAGCGCGTCCCACTCGTCGTCCGGGAGCCGCCAGTCGGCGAGCGGCGCGTCGGCCAGCAGCTCGTCGTACGTGCGATCGCCGAGGCGCTCCCCGTCGCCGGGTGCCTGGTCGTCGGTGATGTCGACGACGGTGACATCGGTCCGGCCCAGCTCCCGCAGGGCCGCACCCACCTCCGGAGCCAGGTGCGTGTCGGTCAGCAGCACGCGCGCGCCGCCGTGGTCGAGGATGTAGGCGATCGTACCGGCATCGAGCCGCGTGTTGATGGTGTTCAGGAGCGCGCCCGCCAACGGCACCCCGTAATGCGCCTCGTAGATCTCCGGCGTGTTCGCCGCCATCATCGCGACCACGTCGCCGCGACCGACGCCGAGCTGCTGCAACGCCCCCGCGAGACGGCGCGATCGCTCGTGCAGCGCCGAATAGCTGTACGCGCGCTCCCCGTAGCGCACCGCGAGCCGCTCGGGATGGACGTCGTTCGCCCGATCGAGGAACGAGAGCGGCGACAGCGGAACGTGATTCGCCGGCCGCCGACGAAGGAAGGATGGAGGTTCGGAGACCGCGATTTTTCGAGCGTAGCAGCGGCTACCTCGACCGGCGATCTGGGCGGGGCTGTGAACGCCGCCGCCTCGATCGGCGATGATGTGCTGATGGCGCAGGCCGGGCAAACCGTCGATCCGGGCAACGTGACGCGCTCCTCCGCGGAGGAGCGCGCGTCGTGGCTGCTACGCGGTTTCCACACTGGCAGCCCCGTCAGCTGCGATACCCTCTCCGCCGCGTGACCGGGCATCCGTGGCTGGGGGCGGAGGCCCGGGCGTTCCGCGAGCGGCACGCCCCGCGGCTCGCCGCCCTCACCACCGATCAGCTCGACACCGAGCTGCACCGCCTGGTCGGCGACCAGGCACGCCACGCCGACGACGACTGCCTGGTGCTCTACGCCGGCACCAACGCGCCCAATCCGCGCCTCGCTGGTCTCGCCGGGTCGTCGGTCGGCAGCCGGCCGAACCTCGGCCACCCGGGCGCGAAGCACAACCGCGGCATGGACGCCGGATCACAGCTCGAGCTGCTCGCCCAGGAGGCGCTCTGTCGGCTCTACGGGTGCCGGTACGCCGAGCTGCGCGTCGGCTCCGGCTCGCTCGCCAACCTCTACGTCTACATGGCCACGGCCCGCCCGGGCGACCGCATCCTGGCGCTCTCCGACGCGGCCGCCGGCCACCCGACCCATCACGCCGAGGGCGCCGCCGGGCTGTACGGCCTCGACGTCCACGAGCTGCCCTACGACGCGGCGCGGATGGACATCGACCTGCCCCGACTGGCGGTCGTCGCGGCCGAACTGCAACCGAAGCTGATCATCGTCGGCGGCTCGATGTGCCTGCACCCCTACGACGTGCGCGGCGTCCGCGCCGTCGCCGACGAGGTGGGCGCGCACGTGCTCTACGACGCCGCGCACATGGGCGGCCTGATCGCGGGCGGGCGCTTCCAGCAGCCGCTGCAGGAGGGCGCTCACGCCATCACGGGCTCCACCTACAAGAGCTTCGGCGGCCCGCCGTCCGGGATGATCCTGACCGACGATGCGGCGCTGGCCGAGCGACTCGATGCGATCGCCTTCCCCGGCCTGACGGCGAACTTCGACCTCGCCCGGCAGGCGGCGCTGGCCCTGGCCGCGCTCGATCTGCTGGAGTACGGAGCGGCCTACGCCGACCGCCAGATCGCGAACGCGCAGGCGCTCGCCGCGGCGCTGGCCGAGCGCGGGGTGCCGGTGCTCGAGGTGGCCGGCAAGGGCGCCACATCCAGCCAGCACGTCGCGCTGCCGACGCCCGATCCGCACACCGCGGCGCGGCGGCTGGAGGCGGCGAACGTGCTGGTGTCCGAGATCGGCGTGCCGTCGGGCGGCGCGTTGCGGCTCGGCACGCAAGAGCTGACGCGGCGCGGCCTCGAGCCCGCCGGTACGGCCGCGATCGCCGACGCGATGGCGCGCGTGCTGGTGCGCGGCGAGGAGCCCGAGACGGTGCGGCCCGACGTGGTGGCGCTACGCCGGCAGCTCGGGAGCGAGCTGCGCTTCGTCCGCACCGAGGATTGACGCCTCGAGCGCGAGCACGGCGTCGGCGCCGAGCGCCAGCGACGCGTTGTCGCGGAACTTCGCCCGCACGTCGGCCTCCGACATCGGCGCCTCGACCGACCCGCGCGGGTGCTCGACGACCGCGGCCAGCGTGCGCCCGTCGGCGGTGCTGACGGTCACGGAGCCGCCGAAGCCGTTCGCCATCTCGGCCAGCGGCACCGCCTCGTACGACATCCGGCGGGCGACGGCCACGGCCGCCTCGTCGTCGATGCCGGCGGTCGTGAACGTGGCGACGCCGACACGGCCATGCACGAGCAGCGCGCCGGCCGTGAACGGCAGGCTGAACTTCGCGTCGTACGGCGTGCGCGGCCGCGGCTTGGCGGCGGCGGGCTCGAGAATCAGCCCGACGCCCGCGTCGGCCACCTTCACGTCGATCGAGATCACGTCGCGGGCCGCCAGATCGAGCGAGGCGAGCGCCTCGAGCGCCCCGTGCATGAAGTGGCAGCAGGGGTACGGCTTGATCGCCATGGCGGCCGTCTCCCAGCGCGTGCCCAGATCGTCGAGCTGGGCCGAGATCGCCGCGCCGTGCGGGTCGCCGAGGTGCGTCGCGAACAGCCCGTAGCGGCCGTCGATGACCCCCGCCGGGCCGGTCGCGCCGGCCGCCGCCAGCAGTGCCGCCTCGACACCCGTCCGCGCCGCCCCGCCCGCGTGCAGGCGCTTCGTCGACGAGCCGTCGCCCAGAAACTCGAGCAGCCCGGGAGCGAACGAGCCGGCGATGCCGAGCGCGCGCGTCGTCTGCCCGGCGTCGAGCGACAGCAGCCGGGCCGCTGCCACGGCGGCGCCGAAGACCCCGCAGACGCCGGTCGCGTGGAAGCCGCGGCGGTGGAACTCGCCGCCGGCCGCGGCGCCGAGGCGCGCCACCGTCTCGCAGCCCACCACGTAGGCGGTGACCAGGTCGCGTCCGCTCGCTCCGGTAGCCCGGGCGACTGCCAGCGCGGCGGGTGCCACGACCGTCGTGATGTGGCAGATCGACCCCGGGTGGGTGTCGTCGAAGTCGAGCGCGTGCATGAGCGTGCCGTTGGCGAGTGCGGCCCCGGTCGCGGGCACGCGCCCGCGGGCACCGATCAGATCGGACTCCGGCGCGCCGCCCGCGGCCTCGACGACGGTGCGTGCCTCGACCCCCTCGCCCAGGCCCGCGGCCGCGTACGCGCAGCCGACCGCGTCGAGCACGTGCAGCACGGCCCGCTCGCGCACGCGCGCGGGCACGTCGCCATGACGGAGCGCGACGGCGAACGCCGCGAGACGCTCCGCGGCCGTCATCTGCCGGTGCGCTCGCTCAGCAGGGCGCGGCAGTCGGCCCGTGTCGCCACCGCCGGCCCGGCCGCCTCGAAGCGGCCGACGGCGGCCTGCACCCGCTCGCGCAGCGTCTCGCCATGTTGCCGCCCCCGCTCCGTGGGGCCGCCCACGAGGACGAGCAGTCCCAATCGCTCCGTCGTCGCCATGGCCGCAGTCTACGACCGGGGCTGGATGCCCGCACCGATGTGCCATCCGGACCAAGTGGCCTATTGCGTGGTCGCGACGGGGGCTATACTCTCGCGAATGCGCGTGCGGGAGCCGTGGGTCGGGCGCGGAGGATGCCTGGGCACGGGACGCGTAGGAACCACCACTGGAGGGAAACTGAATGACGACGGGGTGGAAGAAGACCATCGCACCACTGGTGCTCGTCCTCGGCGCGGTCGCTCTTGCGGCGTGCGGCGGCTCGGACAGCAAGAGTAGTTCCAACACGGACGCCGGCACGGGTGCCGGGGCCGCGCCGAGCGGCGACACGCTGATCATCGGCAGCGACCTGCCCCTGCAGGGCGCCTCTGCCGACGCATCGGCGGACACGAACCTCGCCATCAAGCTGCTGATGAAGAAGATGGGTGGGAAGGCCGGTACCTACCCGGTCGATCTGAAGGAGTACGACGACTCGACCGCCGCCAAGGGCGCGTGGGACGACGCGACGTGCACCGCGAACGCGAACGCGCACGTGACCAACAAGGCCGAGGTCGCCGTCATGGGCACCTACAACTCCGGCTGCGCGAAGCTCGAGGTTCCGATCCTGAACCAGGATCCGTCGGGTCCGATGCTGATCATCTCGCACGCCAACACGAACCCCGGCATCACCAAGCCCTGGGATCCGGGCGAGCCCGACAAGTACTACCCGACCGGCGTGCGCAACTACGGCCGCATCATCGCCACCGACGACTTCCAGGGCAAGGCGGGCGCCGAGTTCGCCGCCAAGGAGCTGGGCGTCAAGAACTGCTACGTCCTCAACGACACGCAGACCTACGGCCAGGGCGTTGCCAAGGCGTTCGTCGATGCAGCTCCGGCCGTTGGCATCAACATCATCGCCAACGACGGGTGGGACGCCAAGCAGACCAACTACACGGCGCTCTTCGAGAAGGTCAAGTCGAAGAACCCCGACTGCGTCTACCTCGGTGGCATCAACGACAACAACGGCCAGCAGGTGATCAAGGACAAGGTCAAGGTCCTCGGCCCGAACGACGGCGCCGTCAAGCTGATCGGTCCCGACGGCTTCACCGGCTACCCCGAGCTGCGCAAGATGCCGGAAGCCCAGGGCATGTACATCTCGTTCGCCGGCGTGCCGTCGGGCGAGCTGGTCAAGCAGGGTGGGTTCGGCGGCACGTTCGTGACCGACTTCAAGACGGAGTACGGTCATGACCCGGCGTCGTTCTACTCCATCTACGGCGCCGCTGCCACGCAGCTGATCATGGCCGCGATCGCGAAGTCGGATGGCACTCGCAAGAGCATCACCGAGGCGGCGTTCTCGGGCATCACCGTCCCCGCCGACCAGTCGATCCTGGGCAAGGAGTTCGGCATCGACGCGATGGGCGACGTGACCGTGAAGGACATGTCGTTCAACCTGATGAAGGACAACCAGGAGACGTTCCTCAAGCCGTGGCCGCTCGGCACCTAGCGGTTCTGTTCGACGAGTACCGGTAAGAGACGGGGTGGTCCGGCTGGGCGCCGGACCACCCCGTTCCATTCAAAGGGACGGGGTGGGGATCAGGAATGTCGAGCACTACGCAAGCCGTGCGGGCTGGCGGGCGGGAATGGAACGCGACGAATATCACCGGCACCGCGCTGCTGATCCTCGTCGCGGCGTGGGTGATCTGGAACTTCGTTGACGCGCCCACGCAGACCTTGCAGGTCATGATCCTCGGGCTCTCCAACGGCGCGCTCTACGCGCTCATCGCGCTCGGTTACACGCTCGTCTACGGCATCATCGAACTGATCAACTTCGCGCACGGCGACCTGTTCATGCTCGGCTCGATCTTCTCGGCCGTGATGATCGCCGACGTGTTCGGGCAGGAGACGTCGAATCCGGCTGGCTGGGTCGCCTTCGGCGTCACGTTCATCTTAGCGATGGCCTTCTGCGGGTCGATCAACACCGCGGTCGACCAGCTCGCGTACCGGCGGCTGCGGAAGGCGCCGAAGCTCGCCCCGCTGATCACCGCGGTCGGCGTGTCGTTCATCTTCCAGAACGTCGGCATCCTCTGGAACGGCTCCGCCCCGAAGTCGCGCAACTCGGTGCTGCCGGGCGGCGGCCTCACCATCGGGTCGATCTCGGTGCCGTGGACCTACCTGTTCACGCTCGGGATCACCGTCCCGCTGCTGATGACGCTGAGCTTCATCGTCCAGAAGACGCGGCAGGGCAAGGCCATGCGCGCCACCGCGCAGGATCCCGACGCCTCGCGCCTGATGGGCATCAACACCAACCGGACGATCGCCTTCACGTTCGCGCTCGGTGGCGCCATGGCCGGCGCGGCGGGGATCATGTACCTGCAGACGAACGGCACGACGCGGTACGACGCCGGTTTCCAGCTCGGTCTGATCGCGTTCACCGCCGCGGTGCTGGGCGGCGTCGGCAACCTCACCGGCGCCGTGCTCGGCGGCCTGCTGATCGGCCTCATCCAGGGCCTCAACGACGGCGCACCCCATGGCCTCGGCCAGGAGTGGTCGCAGTCGGTCGTGTTCGCGATCCTGATCATGCTGATGGTGTTCCGGCCCGCGGGCATACTCGGGTCGCAAACCATGGAGAAGGTGTGACATGGCTGCTGTGAGCCCAGAGCAGCCGGCTAACGCACCGCGGCGCCGCAAGATCAGCAGCATCATCCAGCCGCTGGCCTTCGGCATCGTCGGCATCCTCGTGCCCACGATCGTCACGAACGTCTCGACCTTCCAGGACCGCTGGCTGCCCCTGACGACGATGGTGCTGTGCGCCATCTTCGTGATGTTCACGTTGGGTTTGAACATCGTCGTCGGCTACGCCGGTCTGCTCGACCTCGGCTACGTCGCGTTCTTCCTGTTCGGCGCCTACACCGCCGCGTGGCTGATGTCGGACTTCTTCTACCAGATCGATCCGGGCATCCACCTGTGGAGCGCGGCCGGCCCGACGGCGCCGGGCATCAACATCTCGTTCTGGCTGGTCGTGCCCATCGCAGCACTGATCGCGGCCATCGCCGGCGTCATCATCGGCGCCCCGACCCTGCGGCTGAAGTCCGACTATCTGGCGCTCGTCACGCTCGGCTTCGGCGAGATCCTGCCGCAGGTGTTCCGCAACGGCGAGTCGATCAAGGGGTTCAACCTCTCGAACGGCACGAAGGGCATCGCGCCCGTGAACGCGCTCGACATGACGTGGTTGTCGTGGACGGGCATCGTCCAGGACAAGATCAACGTGTTCGACTACACGACGCGCTACTACGTGATCTTCGCGCTCTGTCTTCTCTTCGTGTGGGTCTCGATCCGGCTCCGCGACGGCAAGCTCGGGCGGGCCTGGCTCGCGATCCGCGAGGACGAGCTCGCCGCCAGCCTGATGGGCGTGCCGCTGATGCGGACGAAGCTCTGGGCGTACGGCGTCGGCGCCGCCGCGGGCGGCATCGGCGGTGCCTTCTACTGCATCTCACTGGGTGGTGTGAACGTCGACACGTTCAACTTCCAGTTCTCGGTGATCGTGCTGGTGATGGTGATCCTGGGCGGCATGGCGAACGTGTACGGCTGCATCCTCGGCGCGGTGATCCTCACCTGGGTCAACTACACCGGCATGAAGGAGATCGGCAACTCCATCAACAACACGTTCGGCACGACGATCCAGATGCCGCGCTACCAGTTCCTGATCTTCGGGTTCGTGCTGGTCCTGATGATGCTCTTCCGGCGCGACGGCATCCTGCCCGCCGCCCGGCAGAAGCAGTCGCGGGCCCTGGACGAGCAGCTCGAGAAGATCGGCACCACCGAGGAGACGTCGGCATGACCGAGATACTGCTCGACGCCAACCAGATCCGAGTCGAGTTCGGCGGCCTCGTGGCCGTCAACGACGTCGACTTCACCATCCCGGTCGGATCGATCGTCGCCCTGATCGGCCCCAACGGCGCCGGCAAGACGACGTTCTTCAACGTCCTCACCGGTCTCTACAAGCCGACCGCCGGCACCGTCATGTTCGACGGCAAGCCGGTCGCCGGCCGGGCGCCGCACCAGATCGCCTCGCTGGGCCTGGCGCGGACGTTCCAGAACATCCGGCTGTTCGGCACCATGACGGCGACCGAGAACGTGATGGTCGCGATGCACCCGCACCTGAAGGGCGGGCTCTGGCAGACCATCATCGGCACACGCGGCCAGCGGCACGAGGAGGCGGAGGCACGGGAGACGGCGCGCGAGCTGATCTCGTTCTGCGGCGTTCGCGGCGACTCGGACGAGTTCGCGAAGAACCTCTCGTACGGCGATCAGCGCCGGCTCGAGGTGGCACGCGCGCTTGCCCTGCGCCCGAAGCTGCTGCTGCTCGACGAGCCGACCGCCGGTATGAACCCGCAGGAGTCCGACGACTTCATCGCATTCGTGCGCAGGGTGCGGGACGAGAAGGACCTCACCGTGCTGTTGATCGAGCACGACATGAAGGTCGTGATGGGTGTCTCCGAGCGCATCACCGTGCTCGAGTACGGCTCGAAGATCGCCGAGGGCACGGGCGAGGAGATCCGGACGAACGAGCGCGTTGTCGAGGCCTACCTCGGCAAGGCCGCGACCCACGGAGCGTCCACATGAGCACCCCCGGCGGCGAGCCCAACGGCAGCACGGCCCCGGCGCCCGGCGCGCCGATGCTGACCGTGGAGAACATCCACGTCTACTACGGCAACATCGCGGCGGTGAAGGGCATCTCGATCGAGGTGCAGAAGGGCGAGATCGTCACGCTGATCGGCTCCAACGGCGCCGGCAAGTCGACGACCATGCGGGCCATCTCGGGGCTGATCTCGCCGCGCCGCGGATCGATCACGTTCGAGGGTCGCAAGATCAGCGGCATGCCCGGCCACCAGGTGACGGCGCTCGGCATCTCGCAGTCGCCCGAGGGGCGGCGCATCTTCGGCCGCATGACGGTCGACGAGAACCTCGACCTGGGCGCGTTTCTGCGCAACGACAAGGACGGCATCCGCGAGGATCGGGACAAGGTCTACGACCTGTTCCCGCGCCTCAAGGAGCGCGTCCACCAGAAGGCCGGCACGCTCTCCGGCGGCGAGCAGCAGATGCTCGCGGTCGCGCGGGCCCTGATGGGCCGGCCGCGCCTGCTGATGCTCGACGAGCCGTCGATGGGCCTCGCGCCCCTCCTCGTCGAGCTGATCTTCAACACCATCAAGCAGATCCGCGAGCAGGGCATGACGATCCTGCTCGTCGAGCAGAACGCGCTGGCTGCGCTCGATGTCGCCGACCGGGCCTACGTGCTCGAGTCGGGCACCATCAAGCAGACCGGACTGGCCGCCGACCTGGCGGCCTCCGACGACGTCCGCAAGGCGTACCTCGGCGGCTGAGTCCCCTACGGTGCGGTGCCGGCCCTCGTGGCCGGCACCGCACCGGGCTCCGGCTCGCGGGCGATCTCGACGACGCGCTCGGCCGCATCGATGAGCACCGGGTCGTGCGTCGCGCAGACGATCGCGGTGCCGGTCGCCGCCTCGGCCCGCAGCAGCGCGGCGACGCGCTCGGCGTTGGCCTCGTCCAGCTGGCTGGTCGGCTCGTCGAGCAGCACCAGCGGCACCTCGGCGCCCAGCGCCCGCGCGATCGCGACGCGCTGACGCTCGCCGCCGGAGAGGTCGCGCACGGGCCGGCCCAGCACCGGCTGCAGGTGCAGGGCTGCGAACAGCTCGGCGGCCCGGTCCGGCGCCGGCTCGAGCCCGCGCAGGCTGCGGCCCAGCGCGACGTTCGCATCGGCGTCGAGCGCCTCGGCGAGGCCGCCGCCCTGCATCGCGAACGCGACGCGAGTGCGGCGCTGGATCGCGCGGGCGGTGCGATCACCGGCGACCTGCTCGCCCAGCACCGTGACGGTACCCGCGCTCGGCACCTCGAGGCCCGCGAGCGTGCGCAGGATGGTCGTCTTGCCCGAGCCGCTGCGGCCGCACAGCACCGTCAGCGCGCCGCCGGCCAGGTCGAGCGAGACCTGCCGCGGCACGTGCTCGTGGCGGACGCCGGCCAGCGAGGCCACGGTCGGCCCCGGCGCCAGCACGGTGGCGGCCACGGGCATCGCGGCAGACTGCTCGTCGACCGGGCCGGCCGGCCGCAGCACGACGGCGTCGTCGCCGTCGGTGGCGTGGGCGGTGTGCCCGAGGCGGTGGCGCAGGTCGCCCGGCAGGCGCAGCCAGCCGCGGTCGTCGATCACGAGCGCGCCACCCTCCTCCGACACGCGTCCATCGCGCACGTGCACGACGCGGTCGGCAATCCGCGCAGCCCCCGGATCGTGCGAGACGACGAGCAGCGTCGCGCCCGTGCGCCGCGCCAGCGCGACCAGCAGGTCGTAGACGACGTCAGCCGAGGCGCGGTCGAGCTCGCCGGTCGGTTCGTCGGCCAGGATCACGGGCGGCTCGTGCGCGACCGCGGCGCAGATGGCAACGCGCTGCAACTCGCCGCCCGAGAGTGTCAGCGGCCGCCGGCGCGAGACGCCCTCGAGACCGACCTCGTCCAGCAGCGCGGCGGCGCGGGCGCGGGCCGCGTGTGCCGCGACGCCGCGCAGCCGCAGGCCGAGGCCCACGGCCGACGCGCAGTCGATGTCGGGCGGCACGCCGGCGAGGGCGCGCTGCACGACCAGGCCGAGCGTCGCCCGACGGTAGGCCTGCAGCTGCGCGCCGCGCAGCTGGCCCAGCTCGTGGCCGGCCACCGCCGCGCGCCCGGCGCTGGGCCGCTGGTCGCCGGCCAGCACGCGAAGCAGCGTGGTCTTCCCCGCCCCGCTCGGCCCCTGGACGAGCACGCGCTCGCCGGGTGCGACGTCGAGCGACAACCCGCGCAGCGCCGCCACATCGTGCTCGCGGCCGCGGTAGACGCAGAACAGGTCGCTGACCGAGATCACGAGCCCGCTCCCGCCGGACGGGGCGGCAGCGGCTCGCGCAGCGCCAGCAGCACCGCCAGCGTCACCGCCAGAAACGCGGCGACGGCGATCGCGAGCACGACGCCGAGCACCGCCGAGGCCGATCCGGCGGCCACCAGCGGCGGCACCGGAGCACCGCCCGTGGCCGTGACCGCGACGAGCCGCGTGACGGCCCGCGCCAGCACCATGCCGCAGATCACGCCCGGCACGATCGCGACCAGCACGAGCGTCCCGGTGCGCACCGCGAGCATGCGCCGGAGCGCCGCCGGCGTGGCGCCGTCGGCCTCGAGCGTCAGCAGGTCGTCGGCGCCGCTCTGCAGGTCGCTGCGCACCACCAGCGCGACCGCGACGACGGCGACCGCACCGGCTGCCAACGCGGCGAGCAGCAGCAGCGCCGCCGCGCCGCGGGCGAGCGGATCGGCGACCAGCCGGGCCTCCGCGTCGGCGCGCACCGTCAGCACGAGGCGGTTGTACGGCGCGTCGCGGATCGCGGGATCGACCGCGCCGCTGCCGCCGAGCCAGATCTCGCTCGGCGTGCCCGAGGCCGGCTGGTTCGAGTCGAGCGTTCGCTGCAGCGCCTCGCCGGCGGTGACGATGAAGCGCGTGCCGGCGGTCGGGAACCGCCGGAGGGTGCCGACCACCCGGCCGCGCACGCTGGTCTCGCCGGCCACGTCGATGTCGACGGTGCCGCCCCGCGCGGCCGCGGCCGTGATCGGGTCGACGATCACCGGCAGCGTCCGGCCGTCGGTCGGCTGGGCGGCGCGGACGATCGCCGAGCCGCCGTCCAGGCCGCTCCGGATCTGGAGCGTGCCGCCCTGTAGGTCGATCGTCGCGTCCTTCGCCACCCAGTGGGCCAGATCGAGCGCCACCGGGCCGCCGGGCTCGGCGACGACCGACTTCAGGTCGATCGCGACCTGGCGCTTGGAGACCTCGGTCGCGCCCTCGCCGATGTGGTGCAGGATGGCGGAGAGGCCGCTCTCCGACTCGCGGATCAGCAGCCCCACGAACCGGCCGCCGCGGAACCGCTCCGGGATCGGACCGGGGACCGTCACCGCGCCCTGGACGCCGTCGGCCCGCGCCAGGATGGCGGAGACGGCGAACGCCTCGGTGCCGGTCGCGTCGAGGCGCAGCGCGGTCGCCTCGGCTGGCAGCGGAGCGCCGGCGACCGGGAAGTCGTCGTCGCCGAGCGCCGCTGCCAGGGTCGCCGGCGAGCGGTCGCTGCGGAACCGCGCGATGTGCGTCAGCGCGTCGGGGCTGAGACCGACGAGCTGCACCGGATCGGGCGCCGTGCCGGCCGTGCGGACGACGGCGGAGCGCCGCACGACGGGTGTCGCGTAGCCGTCGCCGGCGAGCGCCCGGTAGTCGTCGAGCGAGGCGACGTCGAGCGGCAGCACGAGGCTCGGCCCGGACACCAGCCGCGCGTCGAGCGGCACGGCGAACGCGGCCTGGTCGGCCGCTCCGGTGCGCAGCGTCGAGCGGTAGGCCGTGGCGAAGATCGCGAGCGCGCAGGCCGCCACCAGAAAGGCCACCGTGGCGAGCGGCCGCGCGGGCCGGCGCAGCGCATCGGCGACACCGACGCGAGCCAGGCCGAAGCGCGCGGGCGCGATCCGCGCGAGGCCCGCCAGCGCCGGGCCGACGAGGCGCATCGCCGCCAGCCCGCCGGCCCCGGCGACCAGGGCCGGCAGCAGCGCCAGCAGCGGGTCGCCCTGCTCGCCGAGGCGCGCGGCGGTGGCGTTGCCGCGGGAGGCCGCCAGCAGCGCCACGGCGGCGAGCACGACCGCGGCGATGTCGGTCGGACGGATACTTTTGCGCAGCGGCCCCTCCGACGTTCGGAGAACGGCCGCCAGCAGGATCCACAGCGTCACCACGAGCACGACCAGCGCCAGCAGCGCATCGCCGCCGAGCGCGTCGCGCACGAGCCGGCCGCCGTCGACGCCCTCGTGGTCGGCGACGAACAGCGCCGCCGCGATGCCGGCCGCCACCCCGGGCACCAGCCCGGCCAGCACCGGCCACCCCGCCTCTGCTGCCGTGAACGCGACCGACTGCCGCCGCGAGGCGCCGCGCCGGGCCAGGAGGCGCAGCGCCGTGCCGTGGTCGTCGCGCAGGCCGAGCGCGGCCAGCGCGACGAACGCCGCCAGCACGGCGACGAGCTGCCCGCCCACCAGCAGCAGGCGTCGCGAGGAGGCCCGCGCGCGATCCGCGGCGCCGACCAGCGCCTCGTCCGGTGCGGTCAGCGCCATCCCGCTGCGCTCGGCGTCGGAGGCCGCCTCGGCCGTGGCCCGCAGCAGCCCACCGAGACCGGCGACGCGCAGGTTCGCGGCGTCCAGCGGCGCCACCCAGCCGTAGCTGCGCTGGATCAGGATCACCGGCTCGTGTGCCTGCAGCCCCGCCAGGTCGGGCGTCAGCAGGATGGGCGTCTCGGGCCCGGGATCGAACGTGCCCGACAGCACCACGGGATCGGTGAGCACGCCGCGCCCGACGATCTTGATGCCCAGCTCGGCGTCGAGGTCGGGCCGGGCGGTGCCGATCAGCAGCACCTCGCAGGTGCCGCCGCTGCAGGGTCGCGGCAGCCGGCCCGACGTGACACGCACTGCCGACGGCGCGTCCTCGACGGCCGCGAGGCGGAACACGCCGCCCCTGCCGTCGGACAGCACGCGCAGCATGATCTCGCTGCGGACGCGGGCCGTTCCCAGCCGGGCGAGCGCGGCTCGCGCCGTGCGGTCGAGGCCCGGCAGGTCCTCGGTCGCCTGCGAGCGGGCAACGGTGGCCGAGCGATCGCCCACCGGCAGCACCGTGAGCGACTGGCGCAGGGCGAGATCGCCGGCGAGCGTGCGGATGGCGAGCGTGGCGACCAGCGCCGCGGCGGCGAGGGCCACGCCGAGCGCCGTCAGGAGGCCGCGGCCGGGCCGCCGCCGCAGGCGTGCGACGGCGAGAGTGAGCACGGCCATCAGCCGGCGGCCGCGTGCCGGGCGCGGTGCGCCCGGACCTTGTGGCGGTTGCCGCAGACGCGCATCGAGCACCACGTTCCCGTGCGGTTGCGGGAGTGGTCGTAGAACACCCAGCCGCAGCGCTCGTTGCGACACGCCTTCATGCGCTGCCAGTGGCCGTCGTGCATCGCGTCAGCGATCGCCGCCAGCATCGTGCCGAGCACCTCGTCGGCGCCTTCGGCGGCGACCAGGATCGGTGCCGCATCGTCCGCGAACGACACCTGGAGCCCGCTCCGGCACGCCTGCTCGGCCAGCACCGACTCCTGCGCCATCGGCGGCCCCGCGTTGTGCGTCGCGGCGAGCGCGCGCAGCGCCTCGCGCACGGCCCGCACGCGGGCGAGGCTGGCGTCGTCCACGAGGCCGGGATCGGGAAACCCCAGCTCCAGGCACACCCGCTGGAACGTGGCCGCGTCGGGCAGGTATTCGCGGGCGTGGAGATGGTTGACGGTGTTGATCAGCCGCCGCGCCCGTTCGAGCGACGCGGTGGGCGCAGGTTCACAGTGGCCGAGGTCCTCGTACATAACCGACGACAGACGATAGACGGTTTCAAGGAAACCGTCCAGTCGGCGTAGGCGGTTTCAGCTGCCGGGCTGGACGACCGCATGCGCGGGCGCGACGCGCCCGTCATGTGCGCGGTCGGGCCCCCGAACGACGTCAGCCCGAGCCGGAGCGCCGCGCCGAACACCTCGCCGGCGTGGCCGGCGCACGGCGGCACGCGGTCAGCCGACCGGGACGCGTGCGCTCTGCAGCGCCGTCCGGACGGCCAGCGCCGCCGTCTGGCCGGAGCCGATCGCGGTCTCGGTGTACGAGCCCCCCAGGTAGTCGCCCGCCAGGTGGATCCGCCCGAGCGGCTCCGCGAGGGTGCGCAGCACGCGGTCGTAGCCCGGGCTGGGATACGGCAGCGAGCGGGGCATCCGCAGGATCTTCGTCTCGCTGACGTGCCCGCGCAGGTCGGGGAAGAGGCCAGTCAGCGCGTCGACCCACTCGCGCTCGACCTCCTCGTCCGACATCTCCAGGTACTTCCACGCGCCACGGTCGCCGTTGCGGTAGATGAAGAGGCTGCCGCCGGGCACCCGCGCGCGATCGGGCCGGCGCAGGACGTTCGACATGTTGAAGAGCATGTTGAACGGCTGCTTGGGCGTCGCCAGCGCGTACAGGTCGTCGTACGGCATGGTCTGCGTCTCGTCGGTCAGGAGCCCCATCACGATCAGCGGGCCGTACGGCACGGCGTTCAGCGCCTCCGCCGTCGCGGTGGGCAGGTCGTGCACGATGCGTGCCGTCTCGTAGGCCTGCGTCGCCATCACGACCTGTCGGGCGCGGAGCTCGCCGCCGGCGTGCCGGACGACGACGTGGTCGTCGTGCTGCACGACCTCCTCGACGGGCGTCGAGAGCTGGATGTGCCCCTCGAGCTCGCGCGCGACCGCGTCGAGCAGCACCTGCGAGCCGCCCAGGATGTTGTTCGAGAGGCCGCCGCCCTTCGTCCACACGAGCGCGAAGAAGTGGATGCCCTGGCCGGCGGTGAGCTGCTCGGACTCGGCCGTCGAGCGCGTGATCGTGGCGCGGAACATCGCGTCGGCATCAGGCGGCAGCTCGCCCGTCCAGTCGGTGAACGAGCGGTCGGCGAGGTAGCCCATGACGCGCAGCTCGGTCTCGCGCGGGTGCTCGCCGGGACGCGGCTTCGAGAGCCGCTGCAGCTTCGCCACCTCGACTCGCAGCCGCGCGCCGGTGCGCAGCAGGGCGAGCCGGTCGGCCGCCGCCATCGGGATGCGGAACGGGAAGGTCTCGACGCGGCCGGAGTTCAGGAACGCGCCGTTCATCGCGATCGAGGTGAGGCGCCCGGGCACGGGCACGAACTCGACGCCGGTGTCGCGGATCAGGCGGTCGCTGGCCGACCCGGCGCCCGCGAACACGTGCGCGCCGAGGTTGATCCAGTGGTCGCCCCGCGACTCGGAGCGGATGCGGCCGCCGACGCGGTCTGCCGCCTCCAGTACCACGACGTCGCGGTTGCGCAGGTCCCAGGCCGCCGCGAGGCCCGCGATGCCCCCGCCGACCACGATCACATCGTGCAGCTCGGTCATGCCCGCGAGGTTAGCGCATGCTCGCGACGCACTCGTGTCATTCCAGCGAGCGCGCGATCAGCTCCTTCATGACCTCGTTGGCGCCGGCGTAGATGGGCTGGACGCGCGCGTCGGCGTACAGCCGCGCGATCGGATACTCGAGCATGTAGCCGTAGCCGCCGTGCAGCTGCAGACACTCGTCGACGACGCGGCACTGCTGCTCCGTCAGCCACCACTTCGCCATCGCGGCCGTCTCCGCGTCGAGCGTCCCGTCGATCACGCGCTGCACGCAGTGGTCGGCGAAGACGCGGCCGATCGTCGCCGCGGTGTGTGCCTCGGCCAGCTTGAACCGCGTGTTCTGCAGGTCGAAGAGGCGCTTGCCGAACGCCTCCCGCGCCTTCGTGTGCGCGAGCGTCTCGCGGACGGCGCACTCGATCGCAGCGATCGACTTGATGGCGACGATGGTGCGCTCGTAGGCCAGCGAGGCCATCAGCTGGTACAGCCCCCGGCCGTCGCCGAGACTGACGCCCACCGGCACGCGGCAGTCCTCGAAGAACAGCTCGCAGGTGTCCTGCGCCTTCTGGCCGATCTTCTTCAGGAGGCTGCCGCGGCGGAACCCGTCGAGCCCGTCGGTCTCGATCATCAGCAGCGTGTAGCCCTTCGACCCGGCGTCGGGATCGGTGCGGACGACGGTCATCAGCAGGTTTGCGAGCAACCCGTTCGTGATGAACGTCTTCGAGCCGTTGACGATGAACTCGTCGCCGTCGCGGACGGCGCTGGTGGCGATGCCGCGCAGGTCCGACCCGGCGCCGGGCTCCGACATCGCGATCGCGCCGACCAGCTCGCCGGTCACCATCCGCGGCAGCCAGTCGGCCCGCTGCGCGTCGGTGGCGTAGTCGAGGACGTACCGGCCCGCGATCTCGTGCACCGCCTTGCCGAAGCCGGAGAACCCGGTCCGCCAGATCTCCTCGTACACCACGCACTCGTGGCCGAAGTCGCCGCCGAGGCCGCCGTGCTCCTCCGGGATGTCGCAGCCGAGCAGGCCGGCCGCGCCGGCCTTCCTCCAGACGTCACGGTCGATGTGGCCCTGCTCGATGAACCGCTCCTCGTGCGGCAGCAGTTCCCTGGCCGCGAAGTCGCGCACCGTAGCGCGGAACAACTCGTGCTCGTCGGTGGCCCAGGGAGATCGATACGGCGTCGGCATGGCCGGGAGGATACGCCCACTCCGATGCGGGCCGCCCGACCTCGATATCGCCGTCCAGGACGGCCGCCTGGCTGTCGAGGGTGCGACGCACACGAGCTCGCCGAGCGCGTCGGGACGCCCGTCGACGTCGTCTCGGCCGGCACGATCCGGCACACCGCGTCGGACGTGCTCAGCCGCGACGTCTGAGCAGCGGCAGCGACAGCGCGCAGATCACGGCCATCACCGACCAGGCCGCGACGTCGCCGGCCAGCTCTGCGAGGATGCCGCCGCCGACCGAGCCGAGGAACGCGCCCGGCCCCCATGCCATCGCCTGGAGGGCGAACGCGAAGGTCTGCTCGATCTGCACCTCCTCGGCGCCATCGGCGAGCAGCGCCAGCGCCGGTGGCCAGAAGATGTCCCAGACGCCGATGCCGATCACGGCCCAGATGGCGATCAGCAACGGCCGCTCGAGGAGCGGCAGCACCACGGCCACCACGGGCGCCAGGATGACGGCGACCCGCAGCGGCGCGATGCGCCCGCGCCGATCGACGATCCGGCCGGTCAGGGTCGTCGCGCCCGCGCCCAGGGCGGCGGACACCACGAACACCGCCGCGATGCCGGCCGGCCCGACGCCGGACCGGTCGAGCTGCAGGGGCAGCAGCGTGCCGAGCATGCCGAACAGGGCGCCGGGGATGATCACGAACCACAGGCCGAGGAGCACCGACCGGTTGGTCAGCGCCGCACGCAGGGCGCGCAGGCCGGAGGCGTGCTGGATCGGCGGCGACCGCAGCCGTCCGAGCAACACGAGCGCGCCGCAGACGACCGCGGCGAGCGCGAGGAAGGCGGCCGGACGGTTGGCGGTCGCGACGGCGCCGAGCACCGGGCCGAGCGTGGCCCCGAAGATCGAGATGCCGATCACCGCGCCGAGCACGCGCCCGCGCCGCTCGGGCGGCGTCTCCGACGTCAGCCACGCCGTCGCGAGCGGCCACGCGATGCCGCCGCCGGCGGCGCCCTGCAGAAACCGCGCGACGACGAGCCCCCCGTAGGAGTCGAGCAGCCCGAGCGCGACCGTCGAGCACGCGAGCAGCACGAGCGCGCCGGCGACGGCCGAGCGGATGCCGATGCGCGAGACGAGCAGGCTGGCCGGGACCGCGACGATGAACGTGCCCAGCGGGTAGGCCGCGTTCAGCATGCCGACCTGCGCCTTGCTCAGGTCGAGCAGCTCCTCGAACTGCGGCAGCAGCGGCGACAGCGCGGACAGCAGCAGCGTCTCGAGCAGCGCGACCGTCCCGACGAGCAGCGCCAGCGGGCGAATCGGGGGCGCGGCAACCGTCACCATCGGAGTCTAGGCAGGCCGCCCGTCAGAAGGTCCCGCATGGCGATCTCGATCTGCCGCACCCAGCCACCGCAGACCAGCAGCGGAGTGAACCGGCACCCACCCGCCGATCGTCGTCGGTTGCATTCCCTTGTAATTACAAGCGTTCTGCGAGATGCTCGCCGCTTACGCGTTCCTCGGGAGGGAACGCGTCCACGCACTTCCTCGGGAGGGAATCGCTTATGGCTGTGTTGGAGACTCCGGGACCTCCGGACGTCAATCTCCGGAGCGGATCGATCGGGCTCTGGGATGTGGTGTTCCAGTCGATCACCTACATGGCGCCTGGCATCGGCCTCGCGTTTTCGATCGGCATCGGCATCCAGTTCTCGGGTACGACGCTGCCGCTGTCGGTGATCATCGCGCTGGTCGGGTGCACGTTTACCGCGGTCGCAATCGGTCAGACCGCGAAGCACATCCCGTCCGCCGGCGGCATCTACACGTACGCGGCGAAGGGCATCAACCCGTCGGCCGGGTTCTACGTCGGCTGGCTCTATCTCGGCTTCGCGGCCTTCCTGCCGGTGTTCGTCCTCATCCTGAACGGCTACCTGATCGACACCACCCTCGTCGAGCAGGGCTGGTGGTCCGGCTCGCCCGGCTGGGAGTTCTGGACGGCGGTGACGATCGTCGTGGTGTTCTGCCTGACGTACTTCGACGTCCGCCTGTCGGCGAAGGCCGGCATCATCCTCGGCGCCATGGAGATCCTCGTCTTCGTCGCCCTGTCGGCGACGATCATCGGCTCCGACAAGGCGAACAACAGCCTGGCGCCGTTCAACCCGGCGAACTCGCTGCAGGACAACAAGGGCCTGCTGCTCGGCGCCATCTTCGGCATCCTCGCGTTCATCGGGTTCGAGGCGGCTTCGGCGCTCGGCGAGGAGGCGCGCAACCCGCGCTCAACGGTGCCGCGCGGCGTGCTCTACTCCTGCGTCGGCATCGGGCTCTACTACGTGTTCGCCTGCTACGCGTGGGCGGTCGGTACGCCCGACATCGTCGGGTTCCATGCGGACACCGGCGGTAACGACTGGATCCAGTTCGCGCATGACCACTGGGGTGCGGCGTGGTGGGTCGTGTTCATCGCGCTGGTGAACTCCAATTTCGCGTGCGGTGCCGCTGCCGTCAACAACGCCGCGCGCGTGCTGTTCGCGATGGGCCGTGCCGGCTCGCTGCCGAGCGTGCTGGGCCGCGTTCACAGCCATCACCGCACGCCGTACATCGCGGTCATCACGGTGCTCGGCCTGTCGACCATCTCGACCTACGTGGCGGGCGAACGCTGGGGTCCGGTGCTGGGCTTCTCCATCATCGGCGGCATGTTCACGATCCTCGCGATCGTCATCTACATGCTGTCGTGCGTCGCCTGCATCGGGTTCTTCACGCGTAAGGCGGAAGGTATCCCGCACAAGAACTTCTTCCTGCACATCGTCTGCCCCGTACTCGGGATCATCATCTTCCTGGCCGCGCTGTACGGGCAGTTCTTCTCGTTCGATAGCTTCTTCGGCTGGGGCATGAGCGAGTTCCCGCTGAACTGGATCGGCTGGGGCGCGATCACCTGGCTCGTCCTCGGCATCATCGTCACGCTCTACATGAAGTCCGCCAGACCGGACGCGCTCGACCGTGCCACGCACGCCTTCGGCGGCGAGTCGGGCGAGCTGGCCCACGATGGGCCTGCCGAGTCGATGTCGATCAGCCACTGATCGACTGATCGAAGTTCGATCCGAGGGGCGTCCGCCGGAAACGGCGGGCGCCCCTCTGTCGTTGGCGCGCTTCGTGCCAGGCACGAAGACAAAGGGCCCCGTGCTCCACGAGGGAGCACGGGGCCCGAGTCGTACGGTCGCGCTCGAGCCTAGCTGAGGATCGACATCGAGTGTGCTTGCGGATCCGGGTTGTCGCTGTCGTCGTCGTCGTCGTCGACCTCGCCACCGAAGGCCTGCGTGGCGCGATCGAGGGCGTCCGGCCGGGTCGAACCGAGGTAGAGCGCCAGTGCGATGCCGGCGATCAGCCAGACGATGGCGCCCATCACCGACCAGGTCGTCGGCAGGGCCTTGTCGAAGAAGACGTTCGTACCCGCCTCGTTCTTGTAGGCCCAGGTGAAGACCTCGCCGTTGAACAACGCCGACAGGTCCCAGTACTGCGTGTACAGGGGCAGGATGAATGCGATCACGCCGATCACCGGCACGATCACGTGCAGGAACATGTTCCGAGAGGCGCGACCGCCCTTCGAGAAGTAGCCGATGCACGCGACGCACGAGATGATGTAGATCAGGATCGCGATCACGGTGAAGAACGTCGCCTCGACGACGAAGCCGGAGAGGCCATCCGTGCCGGCCCCGAGGACGTCACCGAAGTAGAACGCGGCCACGTAGGCCACGGTGCCCGTCACCGCGATCGTCGTGATGACCGACATGTAGGGCGACTTGTACTTCGGGTGCACCTTGCCGAGATAGGACGGTGCGTTGCCCGTCCGGCCCATCGCGAAGAACACGCGTGCCGCGTTGTTGGTCGAAGCCGTTCCGCACGCGATCACGGAGTTCACCAGTGCGAAGAACAGCAGCCACGCGCCCGCCGTCCCCCAGTACTCGTCGCCGAACGCATCCCAGTCGGAGCCGGCGGTGGCCGTGTTGTGGCCGATGATGTCGAGGTGCGCGCCGACGTTCCACGAGTAGGTCATGAAGACGTAGAAGAGGCCCACGAGCACGCACGAACCGATCACGCCCAACGGCACCGTCCGCTTCGGGTTCTTCGCTTCCTCGCCCAGTGCCGAGGCGGCCTCGAATCCGATGAACGCCAGGATCGCGAACACCGCGCCCTGGAAGATGCCGCCATAGCCGTCGGCGCCGGCGGACGGCGTGAACGGCTTCGTCGAGTTCGTCTCGGTCAGGATCATGTACAGGCCGAGCGCGAAGAAGACGCCGAGCTCGACTGCACCCAGGATCACCGTCGCCTTCGCCGACATCCGGACGTCGAAGAACGTCAGGCAGAAGATCGAGGCCGCGAAGATCAGGCCCCAGAACCACCAGCCGATCGAGAAGCCGAGCTCGCGGTCGACGAAGCCATCGACGAACCAGCCTCCCAGCGTCAGCAGCGAGCCGGGCAGGAAGATGCCGAACCCGACGTAGAACCAGCCGACCAGGAAGCCCGTCTTCGGGCCGATCCCGCGAGCCGCGTAGGTGTAGAGACCGCCGGCTGACGGGATATGCGTCGCCAGCTGGCCGATCGCCACCGCGCAGAACGTGCACGCCGCAAGCGCGACGAGCACCGAGAGCGGCAGTGTTGCGCCGGAGATCGGCACCGCGATGCCGATCGAGAACGCGAGCCCGACGCCCGGCGCCATGTACGTGATTGCTTGAAAGAGGACGTCAGCGAGCCCGATCGAGCTGTGACGTAGTTCGAGGTCGTGCCCTGCTTCAGCAGCAGCCATCCAAAACTCCCTCTCGTAGGGTTCCCATCCGCGGCGATCGTGCCACGCGGACAACCATGAGGTCAAGCGCAGGGATCCTGGATCCAATCGGGACACCGGTCGAGTCTCTGCCAACCCGGACGCGGGGCCGCCCCACTATCCTCCGGTGCTCGTGACTACCGTCGAACTCACACCCGGTGGCCCGTCCCCGCAAGACGTGGTACGGGTTGCACGTGCGGGCGCACAGGCCCTGCTGTCCGGAGCGGCCCGGGCCACGATGACGGCCAGTGCCGAGATCGTGACCCGGCTGGCGCACTCGGATCAGCCGGTCTACGGCGTGTCGACCGGCTTCGGCTCGCTCGCCAACACGCCCATCCCCGCCGACCGTCGCGAGGAGCTGCAGCGCGCGCTCGTGCGATCGCACGCGGCCGGTATGGGCGACCCGGTCGAGCGGGAGGTCGTCCGCGCGATGGTGTTCCTGCGCGCCCGCTCGCTGGCGCTCGGGTTCTCGGGCGCGCGGCCCGTCGTGGCCGAGACGATGCTGGCCCTGCTGAACGCCGGCATCACGCCCGTCGTGTACGAGCACGGGTCGCTGGGCGCCTCTGGCGACCTGGCGCCGCTCGCGCACGCGGCGCTGGCGCTGATCGGCGAGGGCGAGGTGTGGGATCCCGACGGCAATCGCCGCAGCGCCGGCGAGGTGCTGGCCGAGGCCGGCATCGAGCCGCCCGTGCTGACCGCGAAGGAGGGCCTCGCGCTCATCAACGGCACCGACGGCATCCTCGGGATGCTGGTGCTCGCGCTCGCCGACCTGGACGTGCTGGTGAAGACCGCCGACATCGCGGCGGCGATGACGGTCGAGGCGCTGCTCGGCACCGACCGCGCCTTCTCGGAGGAGCTGCAGGCGCTGCGGCCGCATGTCGGCCAGGGGGCGTCGGCCGCCAACCTGCGGCGGCTGCTGGCCGGCTCGGAGATCGTCGCCAGCCATCGCTACGGCGACACGCGCGTGCAGGACGCCTACTCGCTGCGCTGCACGCCTCAGGTGCACGGCGCCGCCCGCGACACCCTCGCGCATGCCGCTGGCGTGGCCGCGATCGAGCTGCGCTCGGCCATCGACAACCCGATGATCCTGCCCGACGGCCGGGTCGAGTCGTGCGGCAACTTCCACGGCGCGCCGCTCGGCTTCGTCTGCGACTTCCTCGCCATCGCCACGGCCGAGATCGGCGCGATCGCCGAGCGCCGCACCGACCGGCTGCTCGACGCTACCCGGTCGCAGGGCCTGCCGCCCTTCCTGACCACCGACGCCGGCGTCAACAGCGGCATGATGATCGCCCACTACACGCAGGCCGGCATGGTGGCCGAGAACCGCCGCCTCGCGGCGCCCGCCAGCGTCGACTCGCTGCCGACCAGCGCGATGCAGGAGGACCACGTCTCGATGGGCTGGGGGGCCGCCCGCAAGCTGCGCCAGTCGGTCGCCAACCTGGGCCGCATCCTGGCGGTCGAGGTGTCGTGCGCCGCCCGCGGGCTCGACCTGCGCGCGCCCCTTCGGCCGGGCGTTGCAACGTCCGCGGCGCTGGCGGCGTTGCGGGCCGAGGTGCCGGGCCCCGGGCCGGACCGGTTCCTGGCGCCGGAGCTCGCCGCGGCCGAGCGGCTGGTGCGCTCGGGCGCGCTGCTCGCCGCGACCGAGGCGGCCACCGGGCCGCTGGAGTAGGCTCCGCCGGTGCACGTCGGCCTGCAGCTCGACCACGCCGGCCCCGGCGTCACCGCCTCCCGCGTCCGTGCGCAGGCCCGGCACGCCGAGGAACACGGCATGGACAGCGTCTGGCTGTTCGACCACGTGCTGACGCCCGTCACGCTCACCTCGGCGTATCCGTACGACGCCAGCTACCCGCTGGTGGCCGAGGACCCGTTCCTCGACCCGCTCGGCGTGATCGGCGTGCTCGCCGGCGCCACCTCGCGGATCCAGATCGGGACGCAGGTGCTGGTCGCGCCGTACCGCCACCCGATCGTGCTCGGCAAGGTGCTCGCGACCATCGAGCAGTTCGCGCCCGGTCGGCTGATCTGCGGCCTCGGCAGCGGCTGGATGCGCGAGGAGTTCGCCGCGCTCGACGTGCCGTTCGCCGGGCGCGGCGTGCGCATGGACGAGTACGTCGCTGCGCTCCGCACGGTCTGGTCGGGCACCCCCGCGGCCTACGGTGGCGACGTCTACGCCTGGGCGGCCGCGGGCTTCAACCCGGCGCCCACGCAGCCGATTCCGATCCTCCTCGGCGGTCACGCGGCGCCGGCTCGCGCCCGGGCGGTGCGGCTCGGCGACGGCTGGGCGACCATCCTCACGGCACTCCCGGATCCGTCCCTGGCCGGATCGCTGACGTGGCTGCAGGGCTTCCGCGACGAGCTCGAGGCGGCCGGGCGCGACCCCGCGTCCTACGACCTCCTGGTGTGCGAGCAGCCGCTGCTGTTCGCCGGCCGACCCGACCCGTCGGCGCCGCTGTCAGGCCCGCCCGAGGTGATCGCCGAGACGCTGCGCCGCCTGCGCGACGCGGGCGTCACGATGGTCTCGCTCCTGGCCGACGACGTGTCGGTCGAACGGTTCGCCGCCGAGATCCGCCCGCTCCTCTGAGCCGCGGCGTCAGAGCTCGATGCGGGTGCCGATCTCGACGACGCGGTCGGCGGGCAGCGCGAAGAACTCCGCCGCGCCGCTGGCGTTGCGGTTGAGCGTCGCGAACAGCACCTTCCGCCACCGGGCGAGGCCCGGCTTGCTGCCGGCAGAGATCGTCACGTGGTTGAGGAAGTACGAGGCTTCCGTCGGGTCGATATCGACGCCTAGCGCGCGGGCGCGCGCGAGCATCGCGGGGATGTTCGCCGCCTCCTGGAAGCCGCGGTGCGCGACGATCCGGGTGATCCCGTGACCGAGGTCGGTGATGCGCAGCTGCTCGTCGGGCGGCACGGCCGGGCGGCCCTCGGTGATGGCGGTGAAGAGCACCACGTGCTCGTGCAGCACGTGGTTGTGCTGCACGTTGTGCAGCAGCGCGCGCGGGGTGTCGGGCCCGGTCGATGTGAGGAAGACCGCGGTGCCGGGCACGCGGGTCGGCGGATGCGAGGCGAGCGACGCGAGGAACGCGGCGATCGGCAGCTCGCCGGCGAGCATCCGCTCGCGCAGGAGCACGCGCCCGGCCCGCCACGTCATCAGCGTCGTGAACGCGAACGTGGCGATCACCAGCGGGAACCAGCCGCCATGCGTGATCTTCGGGATGTTGGCGGCGAAGAAGCCGAGGTCGACGACCAGGAACGCGATCGCGCCGCCGACCGCCAGCCAGCGCGGCTTGTGCCACAGCAGGCGGACGACGACGAAGAACAGGATCGTGTCGATCGCCAGCGTGCCGGTGACGGCGATGCCGTAGGCGGCCGCCAGGTTGCTCGACGAGCGGAACCCCACCACGAGCGCCACGACGGCCAGGTAGATGCCCCAGTTGACGACCGGGACGTACACCTGCCCGATCTCCTTGGACGAGGTGTGCAGGATCCGCAGACGCGGCAAAAATCCGAGGGCGACCGCCTGCCGCGTCACGGAGAACGCGCCGGAGATGACGGCCTGCGACGCGATCACCGTGGCGAGGGTCGCGAGCACGACCATCGGCAGCCGCATGGCGTCGGGCACGAGCCGGTAGAACGGGCTGTCCACGGCGCTCGGGTCGCGCAGCACGAGCGCGCCCTGACCCATGTACTGGAGCATCAGCGCGGGCAGCACGAGCAGGAACCACGCCCGGCTGATCGCGGGACGTCCGAAGTGGCCCATGTCGGCGTACAGCGCCTCGGCACCCGTGACCGCGAGCACCACGGAGCCGAGCGCGAGGAACGCGATGCGCGGCTCGTGGACGAGGAACTCGACCGCGTAGGTGGGCGAGAGTGACCGGAGGATGCCGGGGTGGTCGACGATCTCGGCGATGCCGAGCACTGCCAGCACCGCGAACCACACCACCATCACGGGTCCGAACAGCGCGCCGACGGCTCCCGTGCCGAGACGCTGGATCGCGAACAGCGCGGTCAGGATCACGAGCGCGATCGGCACCACGTAGTCCCCGAGGCTCGGCGAGGCGATCTCGAGACCCTCCACCGCCGAGAGCACGGAGATGGCCGGCGTGATCATGCCGTCGCCGTAGAACAGCGAGGCGCCGAAGATGCCGAGGGCGACGAGCCCGAGCTTGCTTCCGGTCGAGCGCATCGCAGCGCGCATCACGAGCGAGATCAGCGCCATGATGCCGCCCTCGCCATCGTTGTTCGCGCGCATCACCAGCACGATGTACTTGAGCGTCACGATGATCATCAGCGCCCAGAACACGAGCGAGAGCACGCCGTACACGCGGCTCGGATCGGGCGTCATCGGGTGCGGCCCGGCGAACACCTCGTGCATCGCATACAGCGGGCTGGTACCGATGTCGCCGAACACGACCCCGAGAGCGCCGAACGTGAGGGCCGTCCGGCCGCTGCGGGCATAGCCGCCGTGCGCCGGCGTTGTCGCGGCTACGGCGTCGTCGCCCTTTCGCTCGTCCGCTCCGCTCATGGCCCCGGCGAACAGTAGGCGTGCGGATCACGGGGAGCGCCACCGGGGTTTCCGGTGGCTGCTGGGCGAGCACTGTGTCGGCCACGTGGCGATCGTCCCGCAGGCGGCAGCAGCGGGATATCCGCCGGACGGCCGCGCCCGCGCGGCCGGTGCGTCCGCCAGCCGGGGACGCCCTACAGCAGGACGCCCGGCGGCTCGATCAGATCGGGGTGCGCGGCCCGGAAGGCGCGGGCGGCCGCCACCGTCCGTAGCCACTCGTAGTGCACCTGCTTCGCGCAGAGCACCCCGGCGCCGGCCGTGCGCATGCGCTCGAGGCCGGCCTCGTGGGCGGTGCCGGGCGAGGCCACGGCGTCGCCGACGCACACCACGCGCCAGCCGCGGTCGAGCAGCGACAGCGCGGAGTGGGCGACGCAGACGTCGGTCTCCAGGCCGGTCAGCACGGCCGTTCGGCGACCCGTCGCCTCGACGACCGGCAGCACCGCCGGGTCGTCGCCGAGCCCGAACACCTCCTTGCGCAACACCGGCGCGCCGGGCAGGCGCCGTGCCAGGTCGGGGTGCAGCTCGCCCCACTGCTCGGGCGACTCCACCGTGGCGATGACCGGGATGCCGACGTGCCGCGCGGTGCCGGCGAGGAACGCGATCCGCTCGATCAGGCCGTCCTTCAGCTCCGACTGCACGCGCGTCAGGAAGTCGCGCTGCACGTCGATGACGATCAGCACGGAGTCGTCCGGGTCGATGAGGCGTGCCATTGCGCGCATCATCCTCGATGATGCCGGGATGAGTGATATCCCTGCGATCGGCGCGATGTTCGGCGCCGTGGACACCTCGACGTTCATGGGCCTGCCCGCCGCCACGTTCGCGACGGCGACGGGCTCCGCCGCGATCTTCGGTGCCGCCTCGGCGACGCCCTACGCGTCCGTCGGCGCCTACTGTCGCAACGGCCCGGGCGCCATCCGCGCCGGCGCGGCGCCCTATGCGGCAAACCTTGCGCACATGGACTTCGACCTCGGCGGCTCGATCTTCCCCGGCGGCGCGGTGACGGCGGTCGACTGCGGCGACGTCGACACCGACGAGTCCGACCACGAGGCCAGCCGCGACCGCATCCGCGCCGCCGTCGGCTTGCTGCTCGACCGCGGGGTCGTGCCGCTGCTGCTGGGCGGCGACGACTCGACGCCGATCCCGATGCTGGAGGCGTACGCCGGCCGCCCACCGCTGACGATCCTGCAGATCGACGCCCACATCGACTGGCGCGACGAGGTGCAGGGCGAGCGGCTCGGCCTCTCCTCCACCATGCGGCGAGCGTCGGAGATGGGACACGTCGAGCGCATCATCCAGGTCGGCCAGCGCGCGATCGGCTCGGCCCGCGTGGCCGACCACGCCGACGCCGTCGCGGCGGGCGTCGAGTTCGTGTCGGCCCGCGACCTGCACGCCCACGGCGTCGAGCCGGTGCTGAACCTGATCCCGGAGGGGTCGGAGGTGTTCGTCGCGTTCGACATCGACGCGCTCGACCCGGCGATCATGCCGGCGACGATCGGCCCGGCGCCGGGCGGCCTCACGTACTTCCAGGCCGTCGACCTGCTGACGGGCGCAGCCGCCCGCGGCCGCATCGCGGGCTGCAACCTGGTGGAGTTCATGGCCGAGAACGACCGCGGCGGCATCGGTGCGCTGAACGCGGCGCGCCTGGCGACGGTGATGCTGGGGTTGGTGGCGCGGCAGGCGGCGAGGTAGCGTCGAAACCTAACCCGAAACGGTATATCGGCGCGAATTCGCTGCCAGGCAGCCAATTTGCTGCCGCCAATTTGCTGCCGAGCCTCCGGGTCTGCGATCTGCCGGGTCGTGGGTGGACTGTGGTCATCACCTGGAAATTGAGGAGTCCCCCTGACGCCTCCGCGCTTGCGGCTGTTCACGGCATCCGACGAGAGCTGCACGCGGCAGCCGCTGCACCCGCGGATGCCTGCGTCAGCAGTCCGAGACGGCCGCTCGTTCGGCCTACGTCTGACCCCCGAGTAGGAGCGCCCGTTCCGCGCACTCGAGGCAGGCTCTGCAACGTGCAGCTCCTACGCAGCAGCCACCTATCGCAAGCGCCGAAACGCTTCATCTTCTACCCCACCTATCGCCGATGATCCCATCCACAACCGGGACTAGGCCGATCGCAGACCCGCCCGGCGCAGCCCGCAGCAGCTGCGCCTCCGCGGCTGCGATGCGCCGCGTCTTGGGTGGACTGCGGTCATCACCTGGAAATTGAGACGTCCCCCTGACGCCTCCGCGCATGCGGCTCTTCACGGCCTCCGACGGAAGCTGCACGCCGCCACCGCTGCACCCGCGGATGCCTGCATCAGCGATCCGCGACGCGCAGCTCCTTCGACCTACGTCTGCCACCGCGCCGGAGCGCCCGTTCCGCGCACTCGAGGCGGACGCTGCAACGTGCAGCTCCTACGCAGCAGCCACCTATCGCAAGCGCCGAAACGCTTCATCTTCTACCCCACCCATGGCCGATGACCCCATCCACCACCGCGGCGCTGAGCGCAGATCCGCCAATCGACGGCTTACGGCGGGGGTATCACGTCTCGGCCGACGACGTTCTGGATCGACCCGTCCTCCGCGGAGGTGGTGAACGCCTCGAGTCTGACGTCGTCCGGAGCAGTGCCCACGGGGACGTCGATGGTTCCGTAGAACGAGCCGCGGCAGCCCGTGCCGCACGTGGCCGTCACGAACGTCGTCGCGAGCTCCTTGGCACCCTGCATGACGCGGAGCTGAACGTTCGCCTCGAACACGTCAGCTGTGCCGGCGAAGGCGATGGTCTGCCCCCCAGAGGACTCCGCCCGGACGAGCTCGATCGGCGGCGCGGCATCGACGGCCCCCGATGCGAGCGTCCGGTCGACGAGCCCCTCCTCGACGCCGAAGCGCACCCAGTTGATGTCGTCGAAGTCGGTCAGCGTCGCGACGATCTGCTCCAGGCCTCGGTCGACGGGCGTGCGCCCGGAGAGCTTGATCGTCGCGACGGTGTCGCCGGCGTCGAACGACTCGAGCGTCGTACCGGTCACGACCGCCGTCTCGTAGCCGGCCGGAGGACCGACCAGCAGCGCTTCGAGCGCCCGCCGAGCCGCGCCCATGCCGCCGACGGGATCGGGCACCGCGACGCGGACGAGCTCTCCGCCCTGGAGGAAATAGACGCCGAGGTCGGCGGCGGGCGGAACCGTCGCCGCCGGCGTCCCGGCGGGCCGCGACGCGCCGCCGCCACTGGTGACGATCACCGCGCCGGCGGCAACGACGACGGTCAGACACGCGACACCGACGAGCACCGGCCGCAGCCAGCGCCGCCGCGCAGCGGCGCGCCGCTCGCGGTACGGCACCGCGGGGATGTCCGCGAGCGGGGCGAGCAGCTCGGTGAGACTCTTGTCTTCAGGAGTCAGAGGAGTGGTCATCGCGTCGCCTCCTGCAGCAGCGTCGTCCGCGCCCGTTCCAGGCGCTTGCGGATGGCCGCGGGCGAGCGGCTCGTGATCTCGGCCAGCTCGCGGCCGTCGAATCCGTGCACGTACCGGAGCACCACCAGCGCGCGGTCCTCGGGACTCAGCACGCGGTGGATCAGCGCCAGCACGTCGACGGCGGGCTCGGGGCCTTCGTCGAGCGCGGGCGCCGGTGACGACGCGACGCGCTCCAGCGCGCGCCGCAGCCGCTGCGCGCCGCGCAGCGCCCGGAGCGCCCGGTGGCGGGCGATGCCGAACAGCCATGCTTCGGGGTTGACGATCGAATCGAGCTCGCCCCGCGCGCGCCAGGCGGCGAGGAACGTCTCCTGCAGCAGGTCCTCGGCGAGCGCGCGGTCGCGCACCACGTGGACGAGGAATTGGCCGAGCCGGCGTTCGTGCTGCTCGAACAGCCGCTCCAGGTAGGTGCCGGCGACCCGGTCCTCACGTTCCACGACGTCGATCATGCACGGTAGAGCCCGCAGCGTGCCGAGGTGTGACATCGCACCGTCAATCGGCGGCGGCGAGCACCTCGATCGGCGGGCACGTGCACATCAGGTTCCGGTCGCCGTACGGGCCGTCGATGCGACGCACGGGCGGCCAGTACTTGGCCTGCCACAGGGTCGCGACCGGGTAGCACGCCTCCTCGCGCGTGTACGGGTGCGGCCAGTCGCCGACCAGCATCTGCGCGGTATGCGGCGCGTTCGTGAGCGGGTTGTCGTCGGTCGGCCACTCGCCCTGCTCGACCCGCGTGATCTCGTTGCGGATCGCGATCATGGCGTCGCAGAACCGGTCGATCTCGCCCAGGTCCTCCGACTCCGTCGGCTCGACCATCAGCGTGCCCGGCACCGGGAAGCTCATCGTCGGCGCGTGGAACCCGAAGTCGACCAGGCGCTTGGCGACGTCGTCGACGGTGACGCCCGTCTCCTTGGTGATCGTGCGCAGGTCGAGGATGCACTCGTGCGCGACGCGGTCGTTGCGCCCCGTGTAGAGCACCGGGAAGTGATCCTGCAGCCGTTTCGCGATGTAGTTGGCGTTCAGCAGCGCGACCTGCGTGGCCTGGCGGAGGCCGTCGGGGCCCATCAGCCGGATGTACGCCCACGAGATCGGCAGGATGCCCGCCGATCCCCACGGCGCGGCCGCGACCGGGCCGGGCCCCGTGGACGGGCCGGCGGCGGGCTGCAGCGGGTGGTTCGGCAGGAACGGCCGCAGGTGGTTGCGCACGCCGACCGGGCCGATGCCCGGGCCGCCGCCGCCGTGCGGGATGCAGAACGTCTTGTGCAGGTTCAGGTGCGACACGTCGGCGCCGAACTTGCCGGGCTGCGCGAGGCCGACCAGCGCGTTCATGTTGGCGCCGTCGACGTACACCTGGCCGCCGGCCTGGTGGATCATCTCGCAGATGTCGGAGACGGTCTCCTCGTACACCCCGAACGTCGACGGGTAGGTGATCATGAGCGCCGCCAGGTGGTCGGCGTGCTCGGCGATCTTGGCTTCCAGGTCGGCGATGTCGACGTTGCCGTGCGGATCGGTGGCGACCACGACGACGCGCATGCCGCACATCACCGCGCTGGCGGCGTTGGTGCCATGCGCGCTGGACGGGATCAGGCAGACGTCGCGATCGTCGTCGCCGCGCGACCGGTGGTAGCCGCGGATCGCGAGCAGGCCGGCGAACTCGCCCTGCGAGCCGGCGTTCGGCTGGAGCGAGACGGCGTCGTAGCCCGTGATCGCGACCAGCCAGCGCTCCAGGTCGTTGATCAGCGACAGGTAGCCGTCGGCCTGGTCGAGCGGCACGAACGGGTGGATGGTCGCGAACTCGGGCCACGTGACGGCCTGCATCTCGGTGGTCGCGTTCAGCTTCATGGTGCAGGAGCCGAGCGGGATCATCGAGCGGTCGAGCGCCACGTCACGGCCCGACAGCTTCCGCAGGTAGCGCAGCATCTGCGTCTCCGAGCGGTGGTCAGAGAATACCGGGTGTGTCAGGAAGTCGCTCTTGCGCAGCAGCGCGCCCGGCAGGGCGTCGTGCGTGGAGGCGTCGAGCTCGTCGATCGAGCCGCGCACGCGGAACGCCGCCCAGATCGCCTCCACCTGTGCGCGCTCGGTGACCTCGTCGCACGAGATCGCGACCGTGTCGGCGTCGACCCGCCACAGGTTGACGCCGCCCTGCCGGGCCGCGGCGAGCACCGCGTCGGCGTGGAACGGCACGCGCACCTGGATGGTGTCGAAGAACTGGTCGTGCACCAGCGCCAGGCCGCTGCGGCGGATGCCCTCGGCCAGGATCGCTGCCATGCGGTGCACGCGGCGCGCGATCAGCTCGAGGCCCTCGCGGCCGTGGTAGACCGCGTACATCGACGCCATCACGGCCAGCAGCACCTGGGCGGTGCAGATGTTCGAGGTCGCCTTCTCGCGGCGGATGTGCTGCTCGCGGGTCTGCAGCGCGAGGCGCAGCGCCGGTGCGCCGTCGGCGTCGATCGAGACGCCGACCAGGCGGCCCGGCAGCGTGCGCTCGAGGCCCTGACGCACGGCCATGTAACCCGCGTGCGGGCCGCCGAACGCGACGGGCACGCCGAACCGCTGGGTGGAGCCGAACACGACGTCGGCGCCCATCTCGCCCGGCGGCTTCAGCAGCACGAGCCCGAGGATGTCGGCCCCCACGCACGCGATCGCGCCACGCTCGTGCGCGCCCTCGATGACGCCGCGCAGGTCGACGATGCGCCCGGAGGCGCCCGGGTACTGCGCCAGCACGCCGAAGAAGTCGCCCTCGGGGAGACCCTCCGACAAGTCGGCGATGACGACCTCGATGCCGATCGGCTCGGCCCGCGTCTGGATCACGCCCAGCGTCTGCGGGAAGACGTCGGCGTCGACGATGAACCGGTGCGAGTCGACCTTCGATGCGCGGCGGGCGACGGTCATCGCCTCGGCCGCGGCGGTGGCCTCGTCGAGCAGCGACGAGTTGGCCGTCGGCAGCCCGGTCAGGTCGGAGACCATCGTCTGGAAGTTCAGGAGCGCCTCCAGCCTCCCCTGCGAGATCTCCGGCTGGTACGGCGTGTAGGCCGTGTACCAGGCGGGGTTCTCGAGCACCTTGCGGAGCACGACCTGCGGCGTGTGGGTGCCGTAGTAGCCGAGGCCGATCATCGACGTCATGACGCGGTTGCGCGACCCCATCTCGCGCAGCACGGCGAGCACATCGATCTCCGGCAGCGCGTGCGGCACGTCGAGCGGCTTCGACATGATGATCGAGTCGGGCACCGACGCCTCGGCCAGATCGTCGAGGCTCTCGTACCCCAGGAAGGCGAGCATGCGCGCCTGGTCGTCAGGCGAGGGACCGATATGCCGGCGCGCAAACGGGATCGCCCGTTCGAGCTCCTCGAGCGTCTGGATCACGGATACCCCTGAATGGTCGACGTGCGGCCGGAAAGCGCGGCCGTCTGCATCCTATTGCACTGCCTGCGCGCGCGACGGAACCCCGTGCTTGCGCTTGTACGCCCGGTACGTCGTCGCCCAGCGCTCGGGATCCTCGCCGCCCGACATGTCCACCTGGTGGATGACCGAGCGATGCGGCGCGGTCTTGACCAGGTCGGCATCGGCGTACGCCTCGGCGCAGACCCGCTCGAGCACGTCGATCCACTCGTCGATGTCCTCGCGCGACCACAGCTCGCCGGCCTCGGGGGTGAGCGGCTCGGGGATGATCCACGGGTGGTGGCTCATCCAGGGGCCGTCGATGCCGAAGTCGGCCATCCGGTTGGCCACGTCGCCGATGCCGACGCCCGTCTCCTCGCGCAACTGCTCGAGGCTGTAGCGGGTCATCTCCATGCGGTGGCGCGTGATGTGCGGGTGCGAGATGGTGACGCCGCGGATGCCCGTCATGCGGCTCGCCATGTAGTTGTTGGCGAGCACCGACAGGTCGGACGCCTCGTTGATGCCGTCGGCACCCATGCCGCGCGACCAGGCGTAGGCCCGGACGACCACCGGCAGGTTGCCCATGAACTCGCGGATCTTGCCGATCGAGAGCGGCCGGTCGGAGTCCATCGTGTACCGCTCGCCGTCGAATGCGACGACCGGCACCGGCAGGAAGGGCGCCAGCTCGGCCGTGCAGCCGTAGGCACCGACCGCCGGTCCGCCGCCGCCCGTCTTCGGCGCGCCGAACGTCTTGTGGAGCATGTACATGCAGGCATCGAAGCCGATCTCGCGCGCCCGCAGCTTGCCCATCACGCCGTTGAAGTTGGCGTGGTCGTAGAACGCGAGGCCGCCCGCCTCGTGCACGAGCCGCACCCACTCCTTGATCTCGGGGTTGTAGATGCCCATGTCGTCGGGGTTCCCGACCATCAGGGCCGCGGTGCGATCCGAGACGACCGCCTGCAGCGCATCGAGCGAGGGGTAGCCGTGCTCGTCCAGCTGCAGCGTGATCACGTCGAAGCCGGCGGCCGCGGCCGTGGCCGGGTTGCACGGGTGCGACTGGATGGTCGTGATCACCTCGCGGCGCGTGTCGAGCTCGCCGCGCGACTGGTGGTAGGCGCGGGTCACGCAGGCGTGCGTGTACGCGGCGTTGGCACCGCCGCCGGGCTGGAATACGAACTGGTCGAGGCCCGACACCTCCTGCAGGATCCGGTCCATCCGGTACACGATCTCGAGCACGCCCTGGAGCGTGTCGGGGTCCTGGTACGGATGCAGCTCGGCGATCTGCGGCCGGGCCACGAGCTGCTCGGAGACGCGCGGGTTGTACTTCACCGTGCACGTGCCGAACAGCGACACGCCGAGCATGCCGAGCGTCTCCTGGGCGAGGTGCAGGTAGTGGCGCAGCACGTCGTGCTCCGACAGCTCCGGCAGCTCGGGCGGCGCAGCGCGGCGCATGCCCTCGGGCACCAGCGAGGCACCCTCCTCGTCGCCCGGGCCGGCGATCAGCGAGCCGCGCCGGCCGGGCGCTCCGAGATCCATCACGAGCGGCTCGTCCCAGCGGGCGGCCTGGTAGTTCTCCCTCATCCCGTCACCTCCACAAGCGCCGCGTGGAGACGCTCGATGTCTTCGGACGTATGCACCTCGGTGACGCAGTAGAGCGCGCTCTGGCCGAGCCAGTCCATGTCGGCGGACAGATCCTTGCCGCCGAAGATCCCGTACTCGAGCAGCGCCCGGTTGATCTCGGCGACCGTGCGGCCGGTGCCGTCGAAGCGGACGACGAACTCCTTGAAGAACCCGTCCGGGTAGACGATCTCGACGCCCGGGATCTGGGCCAGCCGGCGGGCAGCTGCGTGGCTGCGCGCCAGACACGCCTCCCCCACCTCGCGGATGCCGTTCGGCCCCATCAGCGCCAGGTAGGTGGCGGCGACGGTCGCCCACAGGTAGACGGAGTTGCCGGTCCAGTCGCGGCCCATCTCGCGCGAGCCGTACGACGTCTGCTCGAACAGCGCGATGCCGAAGCCCATCTCACCCGGCTCGGAGGTCGGGAAGGCCGACAGGCACAGCGTCGGGAACTGGCGCGCGTAGTGCTCCTCGTCCCGCGTGGCGATGAAGCCGCCGGTGCCGCCGCCACCGTTCATGTGGATGCCGAGCGGCTGCAGCGAGCCGACGACGACGTCGGCGCCGTAGGTGGGCGGCGGCGCCAGCACGCCGAGCGAGACCGGGTCGACGCCGACGATCAGCTCCGCGCCGACGCCGTGGGCCAGCTCGGCGATGTCGGCTCCCGCCGTCTCGATCACGCCCAGGAAGCCGGGGTTGTCGAAGTAGACCGCAGCGGTGCGGTCGGAGACCTTCGCGGCCAGGTCGGCGACATCGATGCGCCCGTCGGGCCCGACGGCGACCTCGGTCAGCGTGATGTGGCCGGGCATCTCGCGTGGCTCGCAGTAGGTGCGGAACACCGCCAGGCGCTCGGGGTCGAGCGAGGCCGGGTACAGCGCCTCGTTGCGGCCGGTGAGGCGCGCCGCCATCCGCAGCGCATGGCCGCCGGCGGCGCCCCACGTGTAGACGGGCAGGCCGACGAAGTCGAGGTCGATCAGCTCGCCGAGCTGGCTCGTGAACTCGAACCAGGCCTGGTTGCGGCCCTTGTCGGACTGCGCGGTTCCCCACACGGCGGTGGTGAACTCCGACCGTTGGGCGATCTCGTCGCAGACGGCCGGCACGTGGTGCTGCCAGCAGCCGGCGCCGAGGAACGACAGCGTCGACTCGCAGTCGCGGTTGCGGCCGAGCAGGTCGAGCAGGTGGCGTCGCAGCGCGACCTCGGACGCGAGCGACGGCTCCAGGTCGAGCGGCCGGGCGGTGCGATGGTCGGCCGGAATCTGCTCGAACAGCTCGTCGATCGAGGCTGCGCCGATGGCATCGAGCATCGACTGCTTCGCGGCGTCCGTCGAGTTGGCCATCCAGGGGTGGGCACTCATGCCCGCGAACGTAGCATCAACGCGGGGAGCGCAGGAACGCGAGCGCCAATGCCAGGGCGACGAGCGGCGCGACGGCGCCGATCAGGAAGCCGGCACCCGCTCCGAGGTGCTCCGACGCCGCCCCGGCCAGCGTCGTGCCGATCGCGATACCGCCCACGACGGCCGAGGTGAGCCACGCGAATGCCTCCGACAGCCGGGCGTCGACGAGGCGCGGCACGAGCGCGTAGCCGACCGCCATCAGCGGCGCCTGCGTCGCGCCCTGGACGAACAGCACGATGGCGAGCGCGACCGGCGCACCGGCGGCGGGCACGAGCACGAACGTCGCTGCCGCGGCGGCCACCAGCGCGACGTGCTGGCGGCGTTCCAGGTCGGCGCCCGGCCAGCGCACGGCGAGCAGCCCGCCGGCGAGGCTGCCGGCCGACCAGATGGCGAGGAACATGCCCGCCAGGTCGCGGCTGCCGGCGTCCTCCAGCGCGGCGGCGATCGACAGCTCGATGGCGCCGAACATGGCGCCCACCAGCACGCTCACGGCCAGCAGCGCGCGCAGGCCCGAGCTGCGGATCGGCGCCATGCCGCGCTCCGCTCCGGTGGCGTGCGGCACGCGCGGCAGGCGCCGCGCGACCGCCCAGTACAGCACCGCGCCGGCCGCGAGCATCGCCGAGATCACGACCAGCGCGTGCGCCGCGCTGCCGAGCGCGATCAGCGCCGCGAGCACGAGCGGCCCGCCCATGAAGCAGAGCTCCTGCGCGGTCGCGTCGATGGCGAAGACCCGCGCTCGCTGGGCGTCGGACAGCAGCGGCGTCATCAGGCCGCGGGTGAGCGCGCCGAGCGGCGGCAGCGCTGCGCCGGCGAGCGTGGCCAGCCCCAGCAGCGCGATCACGGGCAGCGAGTCGGCGCCGACCACGAGGCCGACCAGGCCGATGCCGCACAGCGGCGCGCCGGCCAGGAACACGCGCGGTGCGCCGAACCGGTCGGCGAGCCGGCCGGTCAGCGGCGCGGTGATCGACAGGCCGACCACGTAGGCGCCGGCCGCGAGCCCTGCCAGGTCGTAGCCGTGGCCGCTCTCCCGCAGCACGAGGATCAGCGCGAGCGAGATCGCGGTGACCGGGACGCGCGCGATGTACGACGCGATGAACAGGAGTGCGATCGATCGCGTCGCCACCACCATCGCCCGCCAGTGTGGCACGATCGCCGGTGCGGATTCCGTCTCCGGCGCTCGTCGTGCTCGTCTGCCCTGGCGGGTGCAACCGCGGACGAGATCGCGACGCTGACCGCGGAGTTGCGGCCCCGGCAAGGTCGCCCGTCGAAGTACCGCGCGGGCCCGGTCGCCGAGCAGATCGAGCGCTACGGCCCGCTGGCTGCAGCGGGGGTGGAAACCGCGATCGTGCGATTGGCCGACCTCCTTCGAAAGATGGGATGCGCTGGCCCGCTGCGCGCAGGTGATCGCCGCGTTCGCCGACGAGGAGCGCTCCGATCGGCCCCGAACTCCGCACCGCCCGCGCGCGCTTCGTGCCCGAAGTGTGAAATCCACGCGCGAACGTGTGCCGCGATTCCCGTTTCGGTGCCAGGCACCCAAACGATCACGGTGGAATCGCGGGGTCTGCGATCGAGCCTGTCGCATCCGTGCCAGCACCAAACCGCCACGCTCTGACGGATCCGTGCCGGCACGAAACCGCGCGGGCCGGTCACCGCGTGCCGGACCACGCGCCGACCGTGCCAGAACCGTCACGATCCTGTGACGAGACAGGCAACCCGTGGCCGCCGGCGACACAGCGCCGCTCCGTCGCCTGCGCCCGGGCTTCGTCGCCGGTGCTCCGGCACCTCGGGGCCGGGCCGACGCGCCGAGCGGTATCGTGGTCGCATGGCTCGGGTGGCGGATCTCGGGTGGTGGGTGTTCTGGCTCGTTTGCGGGGCGGCGCTCGTGCTCGGGGCCGTGGCCCTGCCGTTCCTCCTGCCCCTGCCCGTCCTGGCTGCCTTCATCGCGCTACGCGGCACCGCCCGCCGGCAGGCGCTCGTCGCCAGCCCGCTCGGCGTGGCCGCCGCGCTGCTGTTCATCGCCTACCTGAACCGCGGGCCGGACGGCAGCACGTGCACCGCGTCGGGGACGACGACAACGTGCGACGAGACGCTGAACTCCCTCCCGTGGGTCGTGCTGGCGGTGCTCGCCATCGCCATCGCCGCCGCGGCCGAGGTGCGCGGGCGGCACCGCTCGCATTCGTGACATATCGCTGATATATTCTCCCGGTGCGACTCCTCCATCAGCCCGAGGCCGACACTGCGACGTCGCTCTCCGACCAGGCGTACTACCGGTTGCGGGAGATGATCGTGACCCTCGAACTGGCGCCCGGCGCGGCCATCAGCGAGCGCGATCTGATGGAGCGCACGCAGCTCGGGCGCACGCCGATCCGCGAGGCGCTGCGGACGCTCGCCAACGAGCGACTGGTCGAGATCTTCCCGCGCCGCGGCGTGCTCGTGACCGGCGTCAACGCCGGTGACCTGGCCGGCCTCTCCGAGGTGCGCCGGCTGCTCGAGCCGCCCGCCGCGCGAGCCGCGGCCGTGCGCCGCACGCCCGCCGACCGCGCCGTCACGGAGCAGCTGATCGCCGAGCTGGACGACGCCGGTGGCGACGAGCGCAGCCTGATCGACCTCGACCAGCGCATCCACCGGCACGTCTACCGCTGCACGCACAACCCGTTCCTGATGGCGGCCCTCGGCGAGCACTACCTGCTGAGCCTGCGCATCTGGTTCCTCGCCCTCGACCGCGTCGAGACGCTCGGCGACGCGGTGCGCGAGCTCCGCGACCTGCTCGAGGCGATCCGCGATGGTGCCGGCGACCGAGCCGAAGCCGCCATGCTGCGCCACATCTCGGGCTTCGAGCAAGCCATCCGCGTCGTCCTCTGACCCACCCGTCCAGGAGCCACACCCCATGAGTGACTTCCCGAGCCGAGCCCGCTGCGTCGTGATCGGCTGCGGCATCGTCGGCAACAGCCTCGTCTACCACCTGACGCGGCTCGGCTGGACCGACATCGTCCAGATCGACAAGGGCCCGCTGCCCAACCCCGGCGGCTCGACCGGCCACGCCTCGAACTTCGTCTTCCCGGTCGACCACAACAAGGAGATGACGGCGCTCACGGCGGAGAGCTCGCGGCAGTACCGCGAGTGGAACCTCTTCACGGAGTGCGGCGGCATCGAGGTGGCGCGCAGCGAGGAGCGCATGGAGGAGCTGCGGCGCCGGATGGCGTCGGCGAAGTCATGGGGCATCGAGGGCGCCCGGCTGGTGACGCCGGCCGAGATCAGGGAGCTCGTGCCGTTCATCGACGAGTCGATCCTGGTCGGCGGCTTCTACTGCCCGACCGTGGGCGTCGTCGACTCGCTGCAGTTCGGCACGCTGTGCCGTGAGAAGGCGATCGCGTCGGGCGGTCTGAGCGTGTTCGCGAGCACCGAGGTGCACGCCATCGACGTCGAGCACGGGCGCATCAAGGCGCTGCAGACCTCGCGCGGCCCGATCGCGGCCGAGTACGTCGTGATCGCCTGCGGCGTGTGGAGCCCGAAGGTGGCCGAGCTGGCCGGCGCGCGGATCCCGCTGACGCCGCTCGTCCACCAGATGATCGACGTCGGCCCGGTGCCGCGGTTCGAGCGCTCGACGAAGGCGATCGAGTTCCCCATCGTGCGCGACATGGACGTGCTGATGTACGAGCGCCAGGACGGCGTCGGCCTCGAGATCGGGTCGTACGCCCACCGCTCGATCCTGCACGACCCCGAGGAGATCCCGTCCGTCGAGGAGGCGGCGCTGTCGCCGACCGAGTTCCCGTTCACGCAGGACGACTTCGACCCGCAGATGGAGCACGCGCTCGAGCTGATGCCCGAGATCGTGGGCGATGAGTCGGTGGGCGTGAAGTACGCCATCAACGGCCTCATCGCGCTGACGCCCGACGGCATGCCGGTGCTGGGCGAGACACCCGAGGTGAAGGGCCTGTGGTCGGCCGCCGCGGTGTGGGTCAAGGAGGGCCCCGGCGTCGGCAAGTCGGTGGCCGAGTGGATGGTGAACGGCGAGTCGCACATCGACCTGCACTCGTCCGACATCAGCCGCTTCCACGACCACCAGAAGACGCGCGCGCACGTGAAGGCCCGCGCCTTCGAGGCCTTCCCGAAGACCTACGGCATCGTGCACCCGGCCGAGCAGTACGCATCGGATCGCCCGATCCGCCTGTCCCCCATGCACGCGCGGCACGAGGCGCTCGGCGCCGTCTTCTACGAGGCCGCCGGCTGGGAGCGCCCGCAGTGGTTCGAGGCCAACGCGCCGCTGGTGGAGAAGTACGGCGTCGAGACGCGCCCGCACGAGTGGGACGCCCGCTGGTGGTCGCCGATCATCAACGCCGAGCATCTCGCGATGCGCGAACACGCCGGCCTGTTCGACCTGTCGGCGTTCGCCATCTTCGACGTCTCGGGCAGCGGCGCGCTCGCGGGTCTGCAGCGCATCGCGGCACGGCAGATGGACGTGCCGGTCGGGCGCGTGGTCTACACGCCGCTGCTGTCGGAGAGCGGCGGGTTCAAGTCCGACCTCACCATCATGCGGCTCGGCGACGAGCTGTTCCGCGTCGTCACCGGCGGCGCCCATGGCATGGCCGACAAGAAGTGGTTCCGCGACCAGCTGCCGCAGGACGGCTCGGTGTCGCTCGTCGACGTGACGACGGCGTGGACGACGATCGGCCTGTGGGGCCCGCGCGCCCGCGACATCCTCTCCGCCGTGACGCGCGACGACGTCTCGCACGAGGGCTTCAAGTTCGGCACCTGCCGCACGATCGAGGTCGGTTCGCAGCTGGTGCTCGCCTCGCGGATCTCGTACGTCGGCGACCTCGGGTGGGAGTTCTACGCGCCGATCGAGCAGGGCGCCCGCCTGTGGGACGTGCTGTGGCGGGCCGGCCAGGCGCATGGCCTGACCGCGTGCGGCATCGGCGTGTACGGCACCACCGGCCGGCTCGAGAAGGGCTACCGCGCGTACGGCGCCGAGCTCGAGACCGAGTACGACGCGGTCGAGGCCGGCATGCAGGCGCTGCGCGTCAAGGAGCAGGACTTCATCGGCAAGGAGGCGCACCTGCGCCACCGGGACGCCGAGCCGGCCGCCATCCTCTGCACGCTGACGATCGACGACCACACGTCGGCGTCCGGCCAGAAGCGCTTCCCGCTCGGCCGCGAGCCGATCGTGCTGCGCGACGGCACGCCGATCACCGACGCCAAGGGCCGCCGGTCGTACGTCACCAGCGCCGGTGCCGGTCCGTCGCTGGGTCGGTACATCCTGCTCGCCTACCTGCCGCCGGAGCACGCCGTGGAGGGTTCGAAGGAGCTTGCCGTGGAATACATGACCGAGCGCTTCGGAGTGACGGTCGACGTCGTCGGCCCGCGCCCCGTCTTCGACCCCGAGAACCTGAGGATCCGGTCCTGATGAAGATCCTGGTCTGCGTGAAGCGCGTTCCCCTGACCGGCGGCAAGATGGTGCTGACCGCCGACCAGCAGGCGCTCGAGACGAAGCACCTCGGGTTCACGATCAGCCCGCACGAGGAGTGCGGTGTCGAGGAGGCGATCCGCCTCGTCGAGGCGCACGGCGGCGAGTCGGTGGTGCTCACGCTCGGCCCGGCCGAGGCGCTCGAGCAGCTGCGCGACGCGATGGCGATGGGCATCTCGCGCTCCATCCACCTCGAGACCGACGGCGGCGAGTTCGACCCCGAGGCGACGATGACGGCGATTGCCGACGCGATCGCCGCCGACGAGGCGGCGTCGGGGCCGTTCGACCTGATCTTCCTCGGCAACGAGTCGGCCGACTCGGGCGGCTACCAGGTGGGCCTGCGGCTCGCCCGGCTGCTCGGCCGGCCCTGCGCGACCGGCCTGAAGGGCGTCGTCGTCGACGGCGCCCAGGTGCGGTGCGAGCAGGAGTCGGGCGGCGGCCGCGACGTGTACACGCTGCCGCTGCCGGCCGTCGTGACGGTGCTCGAGGGCCTGAACCTGCCGCGGTACCCCTCGGTGCCCGGCCGCATGCGCGCCAAGTCGAAGCCGGTCACCGCAACCGCACCGGCGCACCCCGCCTCGCGCCTCGAGCGTGTGCGCCTGGTCGTGCCGGCGGGCAAGTCGAAGCAGGCCGAGATCCTCGGCACCGGCGCCGCCGCGGCTCCCGCCGTCGTCGACCTGCTCGAGCAGATCGGGGTGGCCTGATGCACCTCGTGCTGATCCAGCCCGGCGACGAGGCGTCGCTGCAGGCGATCACGCTCGCCCGGGCGCTCGGCGGCCCCGTCCACGCCTTGCTGATCGGCTCCGACGAGGGAGCCTCCGAGCTCGCCGTCGACGTCGTCCACGTCGCGCGTCATGACGGGTTGGCGGGCTTCGCGCCCGACGCGTGGGCGCGCATCATCGCCGACACGGCCGACCGCATCGCCGCCACCGCGGTGCTCGCGGCCGGCACCGAGCGCGGCAACGACGTGATGGCCCGCGTCGCCGCCCGCACGGGCGAGCCGCTGGCCGCGAACTGCATCTCCGTCACGCCCGGCGACCCCATCGCGCTGACTCGCGTGCGCTGGGGCGGCAGCCTGCTCGAGGAGGCGCGCCTGCACTGCAGCCGCGCGCTGCTGACCGTCGCGCCGCACACCGTCGCGACCGACCCGGCGGGCGCTCCCGGCACGATCGAGCAGGTCGCCGCGGACCTGGACGACGCCGACCTCGTGGTCATGGTGCGCGACCGCGTCGCGGCCGCCGCCGGCGGTGTCTCGCTGGCCGACGCGAAGGTGGTCGTCACGGGCGGTCGCGGCGTCGGCTCGGCCGACGGCTTCGCGGTGATCGAGGATCTCGCGGGGCTGCTCGGCGGCGCCGTCGGCTGCTCGCGCGCCGTGACGATGGCCGGCTGGCGCTCGCACAACGACCAGGTCGGCCAGACGGGCAACAAGATCGCGCCCGAGATCTACATTCCGTGCGGCGTCTCCGGCGCCACGCAGCACATCGCTGGCTGCAAGGGCGCGAAGCGCATCCTCGCGGTGAACACCGACCGGGAGGCGTCGATCATGTCGGTCGCCGACTACGCGGTGATCGGCGACCTGCACGAGGTCGTGCCCGCGATCGCGGCCGAGATCCGGCGGCGGCGGGGAGCCTGACGTGATCGCCGGCATCGTGCTCGTGGCCGCGATCGCCGTCGCCGGCGGCCTGTTCGGCCGCCGTGCCCTGCAGCTGTACCGGATCATCCGGCTCGGCCAGCCGCTCGCCCGGTTCGACGACGTGCCCACGCGCGTGAAGCACGAGGTGGTGATCGTCGCGGGTCAGCGCAAGCTGTTCCAGCGCCTCGTCCCGGGCCTCGTGCACGCGTTCATCTTCTGGGGCTTCGTCGTGCTGTTCCCGACCATCATCATGGCGCTGATCGGCGTCGTGTCGAAGACCTCGACCATCCCCTGGCTCGGCGAGCAGGGCTGGTTCGCGCTGTTGGTCGACGTGTTCGCCACCATGGTGCTGATCGGGGTGCTGGCCGCCTTCGCGATCCGCAAGATTCAGCAGCCGCGCCGGTTCGACGGCAGCCACCTGCGCGAGGCCGACCTGATCCTGCTCGCGATCGCCGGCATCGTGGTGACGCTGGTCGGCTGGCACGCCGCCCGCATCGCGCTCGGTCTGAACGAGTATCCGGCCGCCTGGTCGCCGGTCTCGAACGCCGTCTCGAACCTGTTCGGCGGCGGCGAGGGCACCGAGGTGATGGAGCGCGTGCTGGTCTGGGCGCACGTCACGATCATCCTCGGCTTCACGGTCTACCTGCCGTACTCGAAGCACCTCCACATCGCGACGGCCGGCATCAACGTCTACTTCGGCCGCACGCGCGCCCGCGGGCGGATCGAGCCGCTCGACTTCTCCGAGGGCCAGGCCGAGGAGGACATGCGCTTCGGCGTCGGCACCATCGCCGACATGACCTGGAAGGAGATGCTGGACACGGTCTCCTGCACCGAGTGCGGCCGCTGCCAGGACGTGTGCCCGGCGTTCCAGACGGGCAAGGAGCTGTCGCCGAAGCTGCTCATCATGGGCCTGCGCGACCAGCTGTTCGCCGAGGGGCCGAGCCTGCTCGAGGCGGCCCGCGGCGGCACCGCGTTCACCGCCACGCCGCTGGTGCCGAAGGCCGTCTCCGACGAGGTCGTCTGGGACTGCGTCACCTGCGGGGCGTGCGTGTACGAGTGCCCGGTCTCGATCGAGCACGTCGACCACATCATCGATCTGCGCCGTGAACTGGTAATGGTCTCCTCGCGATTCCCGGCCGAGGCCGGCACGATGCTGCGTGATGTCGAGCGCTCCGCGAACCCCTGGGGCAAGCCGCAGACCGAGCGCGCCGACTGGGCGGAGGGCCTCGGCGTCCGCGTGCTGCAGCCGGGCGAGGAGCCACCCGACGTGCTGTTCTGGGTGGGCTGCGCGCCCGCCTACGACGAGCGGGCCCGCGAGGGTGCCCGGTCGACCGCCAAGCTGATGCAGACGGCCGGCGTCGACTTCGCCATCCTCGGCCCGCGCGAGTGCTGCACGGGCGACCCGGCGCGGCGCATGGGAGACGAGTACACGTTCCAGTCCTACGCGCAGCAGAACGTCGAGACGCTGAACGGGCAGAAGGTGACCAAGATCGTCACGACCTGCCCCCATTGCTACAACTCGCTCGGCCAGGAGTATCCCGACTTCGGCGGCCGGTACGAGGTCATCCACCACACGGAGCTGCTGGCCGAGCTGGTGCGCGACGGACGCCTGACGCCGGCGGCCGACGAGCGGACGATCACGTACCACGACAGCTGCTACCTGGCCCGGCACAACGACGTCGCATCCGAGCCGCGCGAGCTGGTCGCCGCCGTCGGCCGGCCGGTCGAGATGGAGAAGCACGGCAAGCGCACGTTCTGTTGCGGCGCCGGCGGCGCGCACATGTGGATGGAGGAGCGCGGCAGCCAGATCAACGAGGAACGCGTGCGCCAGGCGACCGAGACCGGCGCCTCGACGCTCGCCGTGGCGTGCCCGTTCTGCACCGTGATGCTCGACGACGGGGTGCGCTCGGCCGGTGCGGAGATCGAGGTGGTCGACGTCGCGACGCTGCTCGTGCAGGCCGTCGAGCGCGGCGGGACGAAACCGGGCTGACGCCGGCGCCGGGACCGCCCCGGGGGACGACCGGCGACAATGGGCGCGCATGCATGTACCGATCGAGCTCGCGGTCCTGGTCGCGGTGTTCGTGGTCGGAGCCGTCGCCGCCGCGTTCGCCGACCGCATCGGCGCCCCGGCACTGCTGCTGTTCCTCGGCCTCGGCATCTTCCTCGGCGTCGACGGCCCCGGCGGCATCGCGTTCGACAACGCGACGCTGGTGCGCGATGTGGGCGCGGCCGCGCTCGCGCTGATCCTGTTCGAGGGCGGGGCGCTGGCCGAGGCCCGGGTGCTGAAGAAGGTGCGGGGACCGGCCGGGTTGCTGGCGACGGTCGGCGTGGTGGTGACGGCCGCCGTCGTGGCCGGCACGGCCTACGTCACGCTCGACATCTCGACGGCCGACGCGCTGCTGGTCGGCGCCGTCGTGTCGTCCACCGATGCGGCCGCGGTGTTCGCCGCCACGCGCGGCATCAACCTGCGGGAGCGCATCTCGTCGCTGCTCGAGCTGGAGAGCGGGCTCAACGATCCGGTCGCGGCGCTGCTCGTGATCTTCCTCATCGACATGCGGATCGGCGACGAGAGCGTCGGCGACGCGATCGTGCTGTTCGTCCAGCAGGCCGCCATCGGCGCGGTCGGCGGCCTGCTCGCGGGCGGTGCCGCGGTGCTGCTGCTGCGCCGGCTGCCTCTGCCCTCGGCCGGGCTGGCGCCGGTGCTGGCGACCGGCGTGGCGCTGGCCGGCTACACCGTCAGCGTCGCGCTCGGCGGCTCGGGCCTGCTCGCCGCGTACCTCGCCGGCCTGGTCGTGGGCGCCGCCCACGTGCCGCACGGCCCGGTGATCCGTGGCTTCCTGCAGGGCATCGCCTGGGTCGCGCAGATCGGGCTGTTCGTGCTGCTCGGCCTGCTCGTGACGCCGACGCGGCTGTTCGAGGCCGGCATCAGCCCCGTCCTCGTCGCCTTGGCGCTGGTGCTGGTCGCACGGCCGCTCGCGACGGCACTCTCCCTGCTCCCGTTCCGGATACCGAAACGGGAGATCGCCTTCGTCGCCGCCGCCGGCCTCCGCGGCGGTGTGCCGATCGTGTTCGCGACCTTCCCGATCGCGGCTGGCGTGGCGGGCTCCGGCCGGCTGTTCGACGTCGTGTTCTTCGTGGTCGTCGCGTCGGTCACCCTGCAGGGATTGATGTTGCGCCCGCTGGCGCGCTGGCTCGACGTCACCGAGCCGCCGCCGCCCTACCGCGAGACCAGCCTGCACGCCGACGTCCTGCGCGCCACGGGCGCCGAGCTGGTCGAGGTGGACGCCACCACGCTCGGCATCGACGGGCCGACGCTGGTGCGCGACCTGGCGCTGCCGTCGGGCGCGGTGATCGCCGCGATCCGTCGCGAGGGACAGGTCGTGCTGCCGCGCGGGGCGACGCCGGTCGAGCTCGGCGACGTGCTCTACATGTTGCGCGAGCGCGACCCGGTACGGTAGGCCCCGTGCTGATCGACGACCTGCGCGCCGCGGCGCGCGACGAGTGGACGACCTTCACCCGGCACCCGTTCGTGCTCGGGGTCGCCGCCGGCACGCTCGACCCGGCGGCGTTCCGCGCGTACCTGGTGCAGGACTACCGCTTCCTCGTGCACTTCGCGCGAGCCCACGCGCTCGCCGTGCTGAAGGCCGACACGCTCGCCGACATGCGCGCGGCGGCCCGCGGCATCTCGGCCATCCTCGATCGGGAGATGGACCTGCACGTCCGCTACTGCGACGGCTGGGGCATCTCGGCGGAGGAGCTCGAGGCGACACCCGAGGCCCCGGCCAACGTCGCCTACACGCGCTTCGTGCTCGACGCCGGCCTGGCCGGCGACGCGCTCGACCTGCACGTCGCGCTGGCGCCCTGCACGGTCGGCTACGGCGACATCGGCCGCGCGCTGCGGGCCGATCCCGCCACCGTCCGGGGCGTCGCGAACCCGTACGAGGACTGGATCGCCATGTACTCCGGCGACGACTACCTGGCCGGGGTCGACGAGGCGACCCGGCACCTCGACCGGCTGTTCGAGCGACGCGGCAGTCCGGCCCGGCTGGAGTCGCTCGTGACGCTGTTCAAGCGCGCGACGGTGCTCGAGTCGGCGTTCTGGCAGATGGGCCTGGATCAGGCCTCGTCGTCGACGAGCTGATACCGGAAGTCGCAGCACGACGCGCCCTGCATGAGCGTCTGCGTGCGCTGCAGTTTGATGCGCGGATCGTATCCCTGGCAGAAGACGCCGTCGCGGTTGCACGACAGGATGCCGCCGATCTCGCCCAGGCCCATCTCCCGGTACATCTCGGAGTAGCGGCAGCGGACGACGTTGAAGTCGAAGGTCTGCTCGTCGGACTGCAGCACCTCGATCTCGAGCGCGCCGTCGTGGGTCCACAGGCCGTACAGCTCGCGGAACGTGTCCATGTCGGTGCCGCCCTCGGTGCGCTCGGCAAACGACGCGCCGACCGCGATGGCGGCCTTCTCGATGGCGCGCGTCAGCACCGCGCGCGCCGTCTCGACGCCCATCTCGGCCACCATCTCGTCGTAGATCGGACGGATGATCTCGGCCTCGATGCGGCGCCGCTGGAGGATCGGGAGCTCGCCTTCCATGGCGGAGAGTTTACAGCTTCCGAACTTGCCTCCCCGTCTTTGCAGGCACACTTCGAGGATGCGGCGATTCCCCCGCATCCTCGTCGCGGTGGTAGCGACGATCGCCGCCGGAGTTCCGCAGGCATCGGCCGATGTGCCGGTGCGGCTCGTGTCGGACGGTGTGTGGCGGACCGGCACGGTGGCCGTTCCGGCGGGCGCGACCGTGGCCGGCATCCGCGTCCGCGGCACTGCTCCGAGCAGCATCGCGCTGCGCTCCACCGCCGACTACGTGCCGCTCGACCAGGTCGGCGGCGGGTTCACCGAGCCGGTCTGGATCGGCCGCACGAAGCGCGTGCAGGTCCGTGTCCGGGGCGGGCGGGGTACGGTCGCCGTCGTGTTCGTGAAGCCGGGCCCCGACCCGCCGGCGAACCGGGCGGCGCGGATCAGGACCGACGACCCGAAGCAGCCGCCGATCATCTCGCGCGCCGGCTGGGGCGCCGACGAGTCGATCCGGAAGGGCTCGGCGATCCTGTTCGACCGGCTCGGCGTCGTGTTCGTGCACCACACGGCCTCCTCCGCGACGTACAGCGCGGCCGACGTGCCCTCGCTGATCCGCGGCTTCTACCGCTTCCACGTGCTCAGCCGGGGCTGGTTCGACATCGGCTACAACTACCTCGTCGACCGCTACGGACGCATCTACGAGGGGCGCTCCGGCGGCATCACGAACAACGTGCGCGGTGCCCAGGTGGCGGGCTTCAACACCGGCTCGGCCGGCGTCGCGCTGATCGGTAACTACAACTCCGCGTCGCCGACCGAGGCGGAGCTCTACGCGCTGCGCGACGTGATCGCCTGGCGCCTCGACCTCGCCCACGTCGACCCGCTCGCCACCTCGCGGCTGATCTCGGGCGGCGGCGACCGCTACGCGGCCGGCGCAGTCGTGGCCGTGAAGGCCATCTCGGGTCATCGCGACGTCGGCTCCAGCGACTGCCCCGGCAGCGTCATGTACGCCAGGCTCCCGGCCCTGCGCGCCGCGGTCGCGGCGCTCCCGATGCTGCGCATCTACGACCCCGTCGCCGGGCCGGCCGACGTCGATCCGTCTGCCGGACCACTGCCGATCCGCTTCACCGCGCGCCTTTCGTCGACGTCGCCGTGGCGCGTGGCCGTCACCGATCGCGCCGGCGCACCGGTGGCCGAGTGGACGGGAACGGGCACGGCCGTCGACGCGACCTGGACGACGCCCGCCCCGACCTCGCTGGCCGGGCTGCGCTGGCGCATCGAGGCCGGCGACGCGCGTCCGGCGGTGGGCGCGTTCGACTCCTTCGCCTCGGCGCCGTCCGACGACGTGCTGCGCGGTGCCCGCATCGCGAGCACCGCGGCGGGCACCGTCACGGTCGCCTACTCGCTGACCGCGTCCGCGCGCATCTCGACCGCGATCACCGACGAGGCCGGCGTAGTCGTGAAGGTGCTCGACGTCGGCACGCGTCGCTCGCGCGGGGCGCAGCAGCTGACGTGGCAGGGCCCCAGCGGCCACTACCGCGCGGTGCTGCGGATGGCGCGCGCCGCGGGCGTCGCCGTCGTGACGCTGCCGTTCGACATCCGGCGCGGCGTCGTGTCCGTCACCCTCGAGCCGGCGATCGTGAACGCCCGCGGCCCGTCCCGCGTCGCGCTGCGCGCCACGCGGCTCGAGGCGGTGCCGGTGCGGATCCGCCTGGCCGGCTCGACGCGTACGATCGCCGCCGGCCGGGCCGGCAGGATCGGCGCCAACTTCTCCACCGCGAAGCTGCCCGAGGGCCGCCTGCAGCTCCGCATCTCCGTCGTCACGGCGGGCGGCACGCAGGTCGTCACCCGCAGCCTGCTGGTCGACCGCACCGCGCCGCGCGCGACGCGCCTGAGCTACCGCGGCGGCGTCCTGCGCGGCACCCTGTCGGAGCGCGCCACGGTGACCGTCGGCAGCGCCCACCGCACGTTCGCGAAGGGGCGATTCGCCCTGCGCGTGCGCAAGCTGACCACGCTGCGGCTGACCGACCCGGCCGGCAACGCCCGGCGCATCGCACACCCGTAACCCCCGCGTATCCTGCGGCGATGCGCGACCAGCAGCGGGCGATCATCGCCGACCTCCACGTCCGGCCCGAGATCGACGCCGCCGACGAGATCGCGCGCCGCATCGATTTCCTGCGAGCCTACCTGCGCCACTCGGGCGCGAGGGGGCTCGTGCTGGGCATCAGCGGCGGCCAGGACTCCTCCCTCGCCGGACGCCTCTGCCAGCTCGCCGTCGAGGGCGTGCGCGAGGCCGGCGGCGACGCGACGTTCATCGCCGTCCGCCTGCCGTACACCGTGCAGGCCGACGAGGAAGATGCACAGCTGGCGCTGCAGTTCATCCGGCCAGACCGGCAGGTGACGTTCAACATCGAGCGCGCCGTCCAGGGCTTCGCGACCGAGTACGCCGCAGCGCTCGGCAGCAGCCTGCGCGACTTCGTGAAGGGCAACGTCAAGGCCCGCGCGCGGATGATCGCCCAGTACGCGATCGCCGGCCAGGAGCACGCGCTCGTCGTCGGCACCGACCATGCCGCCGAGGCCGCGACGGGCTTCTTCACGAAGTTCGGCGACGGCGGCGCCGACGTGCTGCCGCTGGCCGGCCTCACCAAGCGCCAGGGACGCGCGCTGCTCGAGCATCTCGGCGGACCCGCCCGCCTGGTCGAGAAAGCACCCACCGCCGACCTGCTGGACGAGGCTCCCGGCCAGGCCGACGAGGCCGACCTCGGGCTATCGTACGACGACCTGGACGACTACCTCGAGGGACGCGACGTCGCCGCCGAGGTGGCTCGCGCGGTCGAGGCGCGCTACCGCATGACCGAGCACAAGCGCCGGCCGCCGCTGTCGATGTTCGACGACTGGTGGGAGCCGTCGTCGATGTACGAGCCGGGCGACCGTTAGCCAGTGCCCCGCGTCGAAGCGGTCGGCGACCCCGTGGCATGATGCGGCGATGCGGCTCGAGGGCCTCCACCACATCACGGCGATCACCGGCGACGCGCCACGGAACGTCGACTTCTACGCGCACCGGATGGGCCTGCGGATGGTGGCGAAGACGGTCAACCAGGACGACCCGAACGTCTACCACCTGTTCTACGCCGACGAGGACGGGTCGCCGGGCTCCGACATCACGTTCTTCGAGTACCCGGGAGCCGCGCGGGGCCGGGCCGGCATCGGCATGGTGCACCGCGTCGTCTGGCGGGTGGGCGCCGACGCGGCGATCGACTACTGGGCAGACCGGATGGGCGTCGAGCGCACGGCCGACGCGGTCGTGTTCGCCGACCCCGAGGGGCTCGAGCACGAGCTGCGCGTGTCGGCCGTCAGCGACCCGCCGCTGAGCGCGCAGCACTCCGAGATCCCACCCGAGCACGCCCTGCAGGGCTTCGACGGCGTCCGCGCCCGCAGCCTGCGGCCCGAGGCCTCGGCCACGCTACTCGAGACCCTGCTCGGCGCCGAGCGCACGGGCGACGACGCGTTCGAGATCCGCGGCGCGAAGCGCGGCGGCACCATCACGTTCGAACAGGGCGGCGAGCGCGGCCTGCAGGGCGCCGGCACGATCCACCACATCGCGTGGAACTCGACCAACGAGGACCACCCGAGGTGGCTCGCCAAGATCGAGGCCGCCGGCGTACGGACCTCGGGCATGGTCGACCGCCACTACTTCCACTCGATCTACTTCCGCGAGCCGGGCGGCATCCTCTACGAGATCGCCGACCACGGCCCGGGCTTCACGCGCGACCTGCCCCTGGCGGAGCTCGGCACGAAGGTGATCCTGCCGCCGTGGCTGGAGCCGCAGCGCGCCGAGATCGAGGCCAACCTGACGCCGCTGCCCGTCCCGACGCGCTGAGGCATCAGGACGGTGGCGTCGCCGGATCGCGGATCGTGATGTAGCCGATGACGGCGCCGACGGCGGCCACGCTGGCGCAGATCGCCATCGCCGTCCGGAACGCGGCGGCGACGGCGACCGGGTCGGTGTACGCGTCGCCCGACAGCCCGGCCAGCGGCGGCAGTACGGCGATCGCGAGCAGCTGGGCCGTCCGCGCGACCGCGTTGTTGACGCCGCTCGCGACGCCCGCGTAGCGCGTGCCCGCGCCCTGCAGGGCGACGGCGGTCACCGGCGCCACCAGAGACACCAGCCCGAGGGCGAACACCACCAGCGGCGGCAGGATGCCCGTCCAGTAGTCGTCACCCGGGTCGATGCTGCGGATCGCCAGCACGCCGCTGCCGAACAGCAGCGGGCCGAGCGTCAGGAACGGCCGTGCGCCGATCCGCTGGGCGAGCGCCCCGACGCGCGCCGACAGCGTCAGCATCACGGCCGTGATCGGCAGCAGCGCGGCGCCCGATTGCAGCGGCGAGTAGTCCAGCGAGACCTGCAGATAGACGACGAGGAACAGGAAGATCGCGCTGATCGGCCCCCAGACGACGAACGTGAGGGCGTTGGCGCCCGAGAAGCGGCGCGAGCGGAACAGGCCGAGCGGCAGCATCGGCCGCGGATGGCGGCGTTCGATCAGCACGAAGCCGGTGGCGGCCGCGATGCCGACCAGCGCCGCCGCCACGACCAGCGCCGCCGAGGTGCCGGCGGGCGCCTGGATGAACGCCACCGTGATGCCGGCCAGCGCGATCGTCGCCAGCACCGCCCCGCCCACATCGAGCCGGCCGGCGCCCTCGGCGTCGCGGCTCTCCGGTACGTGACGGAGGGCGAGAAACACGACGACCGCGCCGATCGGGACGTTGATCAGGAAGATCGCGCGCCAGCTGGAGACGTCGACGAGCCAGCCGCCGAGCAGCGGCCCGACCGCGGCGGCGATCGACACGAAGCCCGTCCACGCGCCGATCGCCCGCGCCCGGTCGGCCGGCACGAACGCCGCTCCGATGATGGCCAGGCTGCCCGGCGTCAGCAGCGCGCCGCCGATGCCCTGCAGCGCGCGGGCCGCGATCAGCACGCCCACCGACGGCGCCACGGCGCACAGCGCCGAGGCGACCGTGAACCACACGATGCCGATCACGAACACCCGGCGGCGGCCGATGCGGTCACCCAGCGCGCCGCCGAACAGGATCAGCGAGGCGAGCGTCAGCATGTAGGCGTTGACGACCCACTGGATGTCGTCGACGCCGGCACCGAGGTCGCGACCGAGCGTGGCCAGCGCCACGTTGACGATGGTCGCCTCGAGCAGCGCGATACCCGTTCCCAGCACCGTCACCGCGAGCACCCACCGCCCGCGGCGCGAGCTGAGCGTGACCGGGTCGGCGAGCGGCACGGCCGCCGCTACCGCGGCAGCGAGACGACGTAGACGGCGGTCAGGCCCTCGATTGCCCGGATCTCGGCCTCCGCGGCGGCCGGGATCGCGTCATCGACGTTCAGCACCATCAGCGCCTCGCCGCCCTGGCGGTGGCGACCGACCTGCATGCCGGCGATGTTGACCTCGTGGTGACCGAGCACCGCGCCGACCTTGCCGATCACGCCGGGCGCGTCGCGGTGGCGGGTGATCAGCAAGTCGCCGTGCAGCGCACCGTCGAGCGCGTAGCGGTCGACCTCGACGATGCCCGCGTCGGCGCCGGTGCCGGCCACCCGGACGTGGTGCTCGCCCTCCCCGCTGGCGTCGAACGAGAACGACTGTCCGACGGCCGGGTCGTCGGTACCGGCGTGGAGGGTCAGGCGGATGCCCGCCTCGGCCGCGAGCCGGCGGGCATCTGCGGGCCCGACCCGCCGGCCCCTGCGCTCGGCCAGCGCACCGGCCAGCGCGAGCGTCACGACGTCCTCGATCTCGTCCGCCGCCACGAGGCCGTTGACGGTGATGCGCAGGGCGAGGAAGCCCGGTGCGAGCACCTCGAGCAGGTGCCCCGCCGCGGTCGTCGCGGCGGCGCGGACTTCGGCATCGTCCGCGGCGGGCGGCGGCGCCATCGCCTCGGCTGCGGCCACCGCCTCGGCCAGCGTGGCCACCCGCGTCACACCGGCGATGGGGTCGCCGGCGCCGATCAGCAGGCACGGGATGCCGGTGGCGCTGTAGACGCGGGCGTGACGTTCGGAGTCCTCGATGGCGCAGACCGCGCGCAGGTCGCGCGCGACCGCGGGCTTGTCGTCGGCGAAGCGCATCGGCACGTCGGGAAAGCCGTGCCTGGCCAGCCACGCGCGGGTCATCGGGGCACACGCCGCCGCGCGCGCGGTGACGATGCAGACGGGCGTGACGGCCGCCAGCCGGGCGACCAGCGCCGGTGCGTCGGTGGCCGGCGAGAGGTGCGCCGCAGGCCCGTCGACGCCGTACACCCAGCCGCGGACCTCGTCCGAGATCTCGAGGCCGGCGGCGTCGATGAACGCCCGCTCCGGCAGGTCGATGCCGAACTTTGCGGAGGCGGCCGATGCCAGCACACGCGGGTGCTCGGTGAGCACGCCGTCGAGATCGAGGACCACCGTCATCGGCCGCCGACCGTAGCAGGAGGTGCTAGGCTCGGGGAGCGGTCGGTGTCGACCGCGACGGGCAACGAGGCCTCGGATTTTCCGGGGCCTTTTTCTTTGGGGGAGGCCGATGATCGACGACCGCTACCTCATCCGACTCGCGCTCCCCGACCGTCCCGGCAGTCTCGCGCTCGTGACGCGCTGCCTCGCGAACTGCGGCACCGACATCCTCGCCGTGGCCGTCGTCGGGCACCGCAGCGGGCAGGCGATCGACGACCTGCTCGTGCACGGCGGCGACCTGCAGCGCGCGCTGACCGCGCTCGAGCCCGAGGTGAGCCTGCTCGGCAAGCGCCGCGCGATCGACCTGCCCGACCCCGGCATCGCGATGGCGGAGGCGTTCGGCCGCACGATCCGCGCCAGCGACCCGAGCACGGCCCGCGAGGCGCTGCTGGCCTCGCTGCTCGCCATGGTGAGCGCCGACGCCGGCGTGCTGTTCGCCGCACCCGACCGGCAGCGGTTGACGCCGATCGCCGCCATCCCCGGGCACCTGCCGCCGATCGCGCCCGACGAGCCCTGCATCGCACGTCGTGCCCTGCGCACCGGCGAGGCCGTGATCGCGCCGGCCGAGGGGTCGTGGGCGCCGCTCTCCTACCGTCAGGCGATCGACGCGAAGGAGCTCGCCGCCGCGCCCATCTCGACCGGTCCGGGCACCGACCTGGTGCTGATGCTGACGCGGTGCGACGTGTTCCCGTTCGTCGATGCCGAGGTCGAGCGCGCCTGCGCGCTGGTGACGGCGGCCGGCGAGGGCCTGCTCGGGCACGCCACCGCGTGACGGCCGCGCGCGTGCGGCGGGCCGGCAGCCGACCGGGCTAGAGGTCGCGCTCGGCCAGCCAGGCGCGGTTGGCGCGGGCGTCGTCGACGGCCGCGTCGAGCGTGTCGCCCGGCTGCAGCAGGCGCTCCTGCTCGACCACGATCCACCCGTCGTAGCCGTGCACCCGCAGCGCTGCGAGGCACTCCTCGACGCGCGCGTCGCCGGTGCCGAGCGCGCAGAAGGCGCCCGATTCGCGCGCCACCGTCAACCCGGAGGGCACCTCGAGCGCCGCGGTCAGCCGCGTGCGATCGACGTCCTTCAAGTGCAGGTGCGTGACCAGGTCGCCGTAGCTCTGCAGCAGCGCCAGCGGATCGCCGCCGCCGAGGCAGGCGTGCCCGATGTCGAGGCAGAGGCCGACCAGCGCCGGATCCATCGCCTCGGCCAGGCGGGCGATCTCGCGCGGCGTCTCGATGTAGGTGCCGACGTGGTGGTGGAACGCGACCGCGAAGCCGCGCTCACGGCACCGCTCGGCCGAGCGGTGCACGGTGTCGAGCAGGGTCGCGAAGCGGCCGTCGGGCAGCCACGTCTCGGGATGCTGCTCGATGGCGCCCGCGTGGTGCGTGCGATCCGGCTCGACCATGGCGTCGGCCAGCAGCACGCGCGGCAGCGGCGCGCCGGCGGCGGCCGCCGCGAGGAGGGCGAGCGTCCGGTCGAGCGACGCCGTGTCCTCCTCGTGGGCCGCGGGGCGCGACAGCCGCATCGGCACGAGTGCCGCGACCAGCTCCAGACCGCTGTCGGCGAGCAGCTCCGCCGCCTCGGCGCCGTCACCGAAGTAGCCCGGCGGGCCGAGCTCGGTGCCGGCGTAGCCCGCGTCGGCGATCGTGGCCGCGAGGTCGGCGGCGCCGGGCAGGTTCGGCTGGCCGACGGTCATCCCGTAGACGCCGAACGAGGCGGGCGCGCTCGCGATGCGCACGGTCACGGGCTTGGGTGCCAGTCGAGCAGCTCGGCCTCGGGCTCGAGAAGCATGCGCGCGAACGGCCGCGGCGTCGCGGCCTCGGCGGCCTGATCGGGTGCGGTGTCGTCGTCCCGCTGCGTGCTCGCCCACGCCACCGCGATACCCGGTGCGGGCAGGCCGAGGACGACGAGGCGGCGGCGGGTGGGCATCCGGGTTGAGCGTATCGCGCCACGGCGTGTGACGAAACGCACGCGAGCGTCGTATAAGGAGGCATGGAGTTCGCGGAGATGGCCCGCACCCACCTCGACGACGTCTACCGGTTCCTGCTCTACGCGACCGGTGATGCCGCCGTCGCCGAGGACCTGGCGGCCGAGACGATGGAGCGCGCGCTGCGGGCGTACCCGAAGTACGACCCCGCCCGTGCGAAGCCGCGGGCGTGGCTGCTGGTGATCGCCCGCTGCGCGATGCTCGACCACTTCCGCCGCGAGCAGCGGCGACGGCGGTACGAGCTCGCGGCCGCCGACGTGACCGACCGGAGCGACGGGCCGGGCATCTCCAACGACCTGTCCGCCGCGATCGAGGCCGGGTTGCACCGGCTCAGCGCGGGCGACCGCGAGGTGATCGCGCTGCGCGTGATCCTCGATCTCGACGCTCGCGCCGCCGCGCATCTGCTCGGCATTTCCGAGTCGGCGTGCACCACGCGCCTGTCCCGCGCGCTCGCCCGGTTGCAGCAGGAGGTGACCGACCATGCCCGTGTCTGACCCGCTGCTCGATCCGCGTTACGCCGAGCTGACAGCCGAGCTCCGCGACGCGCGCACGCCGACGCCCGAGACGCTCGAGACGCGGTTGGAGGAGTTGCTGGCGCGGCGACCGGAGCCGGCGCAACGGGTGCGTCGCCGGCGGCTGCAGAGGCCGCCGCGCCGGCTCGTGCTCGGTCTTGCCGGCGGGTGCGCGGTCCTGGCGCTCGGACTGCTGGTCGCCAGGATGCCGTCGCCAACTCCGACGACGTCGGACAGAGACTTCGCGGCGTCTCCCGCCGCGACCACGGTGGCCGCCACCGGTGCATCAACGGCCGCCGCGCCCGCCGCCACCGTCGAGGTGGCTCCGACGGCCGCCGGTGAAGCGACCGCCGCCCCCGGTGCCGGCGGTGCCACCGACGTTCCCGCCGCCGGCGACGCCGAGCGGCTCCAGCACCAGACCGCGAAGCTGACGATCGCGCTGAAATCGTCCAACGACGTCTCCGCTGCGACCGGCGAGGTGACCCGTGCAATCGCCACCTACGGCGGCCACATCGTCACCGTCCAGTTCGCGACCCCGGCAGGCACCGCTGCCCGGTCGGAGATCGTCGCCAAGGTGCCGATCGGGCGTATGCAGGAGGCGACCGACCGGTTCACGGCCCTGGGCCGCCTGGCCGGCGCGCAGGTCGACATCAGTGACCTGCAGGAGCGCGCCGACTCGCTGGAGCAGCAGGTCGCGGCCGTGCGGCTGCAGATCGCGCGCTTCGATGCTCGGCTGGCGGCACCGGATCTGACGAGGCTGCAGAAGGCGACCCTGGTCGAGCGCCGGGCCCGCGCCCGCCAGCGTCTGGCCGACCTGAACGCCGACGTGTCGGCGACGAAGCAGGACGCCGCGCTGGCCGACCTGACGGTGGTGCTGGAGACCGACCACCAGGTCGCCGTCGCAGCGAAGTCGGGATCCGACGCGGGCGACCGCGCCAGAGACGCTCTGAGCCTCCTGGCCGACATCGGTGTCGTGGCGCTCTATGCGGCGATCGTCGCGGCGCCGGTGCTGGTGCTGATCGGCCTGATCGCCGGCGGTCGCCGCGTGCTGAAGCGCCGCCGAGACCGCCGCCTCCTGGAGACCGCCTGACCACCATACGCCGGTACCCCCTGCCGAAACAGCAACGGACCGTGTCCGAGCTGCAACGGACCGCACGCAGCGCGCGATCCGCGCGCCTTCCGTGCGCCTTCCATGTTGGGGTCAGACCCCAAAAACGGCGTTTTTGGGGTCTGACCCCAACTCTTCCGCCTACGCGAGAGCGGTGAAGGCACTTGCCACCAGGGCCTCGTGGGCCTCGCGGCGGCGGAGGCGCTCGCGGCGCTCGAAGCGCGAGTCGAGCCAGGGACGGTCGACCGCGTCCAGGAGATCGCCGAGCATCCGGTCCTGGACTCGCGCGGCGGTGGCCAGGGCGTTGTACGCCGCGACGTGGTCGTCGGAGCCCGGCTCGCGGAGCACGGCGGCGCGCTCGGTCGCGAGCGCCGAGCCGATCCGCGAGAGCGTGGCGAGTCCGTTCGCCGAGCCGACCTGCATGCCTGTCCTCCGTGACGCGCACCCGGGCGGCATCCTGCCGCCCACACCCTCGATATCGGCAGGCAGGGCCCGGCGCCTGAGAGAATGCCGGCGTGTCCGCCGATCTGATCCTGGCGCTCGACCAGGGCACGACCTCCACCCGGGCCGCGCTGGTCGACGTCACGGGCCGCCGCACCGCCGAGTGTTCGCGGCAGCACCGCCAGCACCTCCCCGCCCCCGGCCGGGTCGAGCACGACGCGGCCGAGATCCTCGCGGCAACGCTCGGCTGCGCCGCCGAGGTGCTTGCACAGGTCGATCCGGCGCGCGTCGCCGGCGTCGGTATCGCGAATCAGCGCGAGACGATCGTGCTGTGGGAACGCGCCACCGGCCGTCCCGTCGCACACGCTCTCGTGTGGCAGGACGCGCGCACGGCCGAGGCCTGCGCGCAGCTCACCGCGAGCGGCGCGGAGGACCTCGTGCGGCGCCGCACGGGCCTGACGCTGCAGCCATACTTCTCGGCCACGAAGCTCGCCTGGCTGCTCGATCACGTGGCCGGCGCCCGCGACCGGGCGGCCCGCGGCGAGCTCGCCGGGGGCACGATCGACAGCTGGCTCGCGCACGGCCTGACCGGCAGCCACATCAGCGACGTCACGAACGCCTCGCGGACGCTGCTGCTCGACACCGCCTCCCTGGAGTGGGACGACGAGCTGCTCGAGCTGTTCGGTATCCCGCAGGCCCTGCTCCCCGAGGTGGTGCCGACCTGGCGCACCGGCGGCCACGCCACGATCACCGTTGCCGGTCCGCTCGCCGGCCTGCCGCTGCTGGCACTCGTCGGCGACCAGCAGGCGGCCCTGCTCGGCCAGGCCTGCCTACAGCCCGGCGAGGCGAAGTGCACGTACGGCACCGGCGCCTTCCTGCTCGCCAACGCCGGCACGCGCCGGCCGGAGCCGGCCTCGGGCCTGCTCGCGTCGCCGGCCTACCGGGCGGACGACGAGCCCGTCGTCTACTGCGTCGAGGGCGCCTCCGCCGTCGCCGGCCGGGCGATCGGCTGGCTGGCGGGCGAACTCGGGATCCTGCCCGACGCCGCCGCATCCGCGACGGTCGCGGCGACCGTCTCGTCGAGCGCCGGCGTGCGCGTCGTGCCGGCGTTCCAGGGCCTCTACGCCCCGTGGTGGGATGCGACGGCGCGCGGCGCCATCCTCGGCCTGACGCTCCACTCCACCGCGGCGCACGTGGTGCGCGCCACGCTCGAGGCACTCGCGTTCCAGACACGGGCGGTGCTCGAGGCGGCCGAGGTGGACGCCGGCCTGACGATCGCCGAGCTGCGCGTCGACGGCGGCGCGACGGAGAATCCGGTGCTGCTGCAGGCGCTGGCGGATGCCCTCGGCCGGCCAGTCGCCCGCGCGCTCGACCCGGAGGCAACCGTCCGCGGCGCCGCCTTCGCCGCCGGCCTCGCCGCCGGGCTGTGGACGTCGCCCGCGGACCTCGCCGACCTGCGCGGCCCGGTCGAGACCGTGCAGCCGGTGTGGACCGCCGACCGCCGCGATACGGAGTACGCCGACTGGCTGCGCGCCGTCGACCGCGCTCGCGGCTGGGCCTGATTCAGCCGAACGAGACGACGAGCGCGAGCGCGCGGGCCCGGTCGAACGTGCCCTCGAGCCGGTACACCCGGTCGCCGTCCGGTCGCCACAACAGCACATCCTGGGCGAGCCGGAACCGCACCTCGCGGCCGTCGAACAACGTCACCGCATGCGGTGCACCGGAGAGGTAGACGCCCTCCCCGCCGCCGGGGAGATCCACGTACTCGACCGTCGTCCCCGACGTGAACGACTTGCCGATCAGGAACGGGTCGTTCGCGTCGTGCGCGGGCACGACGGTCAACAGCACCGGGTCGGCGGGCTGCCATGCCTGCGTGATCGCGTCGCCGTCGGGTGTGGCTGCGCGATAGATGGCCGCCGGCGGCCCCAGCTCGGCGCTGACCGGAAGCGGTGCGCCCAGCGCGGCCGCCGCGGCGTCCGCATCGACCGGCGGGCCGAGACCGAGGGCCGCGAACGACGCCGTGGACGTGCCGGGCGCCGTCGTCGCCTGGGTCGACACCGTGGGTGGCAACGTCTCGACCCGCTCGATCTTCACGCTCGAACCCCGCAGCCACTCGCGCAACTGGTCCGAAGCTGCCACGGCCGTCGCCGCGAGCAACAGCAGTACGACGAGCGCCAGCACCAGCGGCCGCACCCGGCGACGGCGCGCCGGGTCGGATTCGGCGATCCGCGCCAGCACGCCCGGCACCACGTCGGCGACCGGCTCGGCCTCGAGCCGCCGACCGAGGGCGCGCAGCGCCAGGGTGAGATCGTGATCGCTCACGCGGATCCCTCCGGCAGGGCGACCCGCAGGCGCGCGAGCGCCCGCGACGTGCGCGACTTGACCGTGCCGCGGCGGACGCCGAGCACCGACGCCGTCTCGTCCTCGCCCAGGTCGAGGACGAAGCGGCAGACGAGCACCTCCTGCTCGTCGGGACGCAGGGCGGCGAGCGCGGCCGTGAGCGGTCCCGAGCCGATGCGCGAGAGGGCCGACTCCTCGGCCGACGCGGTCTCGCCGGCCGCGGCTCCGCAGGCGACGGCCCGGTCGACGAGCGCCGTCGCCCGCTGCGCAGAGCGCCCGCGGCTGCGCGCCTCGTTCGCCACGATCGCCAGCAGCCACGGCCGGAACGGCCGTCCCTCGTCGAACCTCGGCAGTGACCGGTAGGCCTTCACGAACGCCTCCTGGACGGCGTCCTCCGCGTCGGCCGTGGGGCCGGCCAGCGCCGCGACGCGCAGGGCGATCGCCTGGTAGCGGCGCACGAGCGAGGCGTAGGCGTCACGGTCGCCGCCACGGGCACGGCGGACGAGGAGGGTGTCATCCGGATGGGTCTCGGTGTCGGGCACGGGCTCGGGCGATCCTACGCCGCGGCGGCCGTGACGGGTTCGCAGTCGCTGATGCGACTGCTACGCCGCGGGCCGCCGGCGGGGTTCCCGGAGGTGCTCAGCGGCCGGCGGCGACAGCGGCGACGACGGCGCGCAGCGCCGCGACGACGGTAGGGTCGAGCTGCGTGCCGGAGCATCGATCGAGCTCGATCAGCGCGTCGACGCTCGCCAGTCCCACGCGGTAGACGCGGTCCTCGGTCATCGCGCTCCACGTGTCGACGGCGCCGACGATGCGCGCCTCGATCGGGATCGCGTCGCCGACCAGCCCATCCGGGTAGCCGCCGCCGTCGAACCGCTCGTGGTGGTGGCGCACCGCGGGTGCGGCGTCGGCGAGGCCCGGGATGCGGCCGACGATCTCGCCGCCGAGCGCGGCGTGCGTGCGCATCACGGCCCACTCGTCGTCGGTGAGCGGGCCGGCCTTGGAGAGCACGCGGTCGGGAATCGCGACCTTGCCGAGGTCGTGCAGCCAGCCGCCGAGCCGGCAGCGGAGCACCGCGGTCGCACCGAGCACCAGGTGCTCGGCAACGCGCGCGGAGAGGTCGGCAACGCGCGCGCAGTGCAGGTCGGACACACCCTCGCGCACGCTCGCCGAGCGGCTCATCGCCTCGGCGATGCGGATCGCGTCGGGCTCCTCCAGCAGGAAGTCGGACTCGGTCAGCTCGCCGTACAGCCGCAGCCGGTCGCGGCCGCGCCGCTTGGCGGAGTAGAGCGCGCGGTCGGCCGCGTCGACCAGCGCCTCGGCCGTGAACCGTCCGATCCCGGCCCGCGCGGCGCCCGCCGAGGCGGTGACGGCGAGCACGTCGTCGCCGAACGGGATCGGCTGCGACGAAATCGCGAGGCGCAACTTCTCGGCCACGTGCCGCAGCGTCTCGTCGTCGCGGATCGACGGCAGCAGGACGATGAACTCCTCCCCGCCCCAGCGCGCGACCGTGTCGTAGCCGCGGACGGCGCAGGCGATGCGGCGCGCGACCTCCCGCAGGACCTTGTCGCCGCCGGCGTGCAGGAAGGTGTCGTTGACGCGCTTGAAGTAGTCGAGGTCGAGCATCACGACCGCGGGCGTCTCCTCCTCGCGGGACGCCCGCTCGAGCTCGCGGGTCAGCTCCTCGACGAAGTGCGCGCGGTTATAGACCTCGGTGAGCGCGTCGACGCGGCTGCGGCGCTGCGCCTCGTCGCGGGCGATCCGCAGCTCCTCGGCCACCTGGTGGCGCTCCGAGATGTCGCTCAGGACGCCGTCGAAGATCAGCGGCCGCCCCGCCTCCTGCGGCCGCGGATAGGCGCGCGCCCAGATCCAGCGCTGCACGCCGTCGAGGCCGTGCAACCGGTAGACGCGCGTGGCCTGCTCGCCCGCGCGGATGCGCTCGAAGTAGCGGTCGCGCTCGGGGTGGTCCTCGGGATCGGTGCACGCGCGGAACGTCGCCCAGACCTCGTCGAACGGCGTATCGCCGCCGATCAGCCGGCTGGCGCCCGGCCCGACGAAGACCATCCGCCCCTGGCCCTGCTCGTCGATCTCGGCCGTGTAGACGACCTCCTCGACCGCCTCCATGACGCGGTGCAGGCGCTCTTCGACCTCGGCCGCCCGAGCCCGCGCCTCGCGCTCCTGGGTGACGTCCGCGACAGAGCCCTCGAGCAGCACGCGGCCGTCGGGCAGCCGTCGCGCACGGGCGCGCTCGATGACCTCGAACTGGGCACCGTCGTCGCGGAGGAGCCGGTAGGACAGCTCGAACTCCTCGGCGGCGCGCACGCGCACCGGATCGAACAGCGCGTCGTACCGCTCGCGGTCCTCCGGATGCACGTGGCCGTCGTACCAGACGTCGGGATCGACCCCCGGCGGCGGCTCGCCGATCAGCACGTCGGACAGCCTCGTCGTGACGAGCGTGCGGTACGTGTCGTCTGCGAGCAGTTCGATCGCGTACAGGTGCAGGCCCGCGGCGAACGCGATGTCGCCGAGACGCACGTCGGAATCGCCGGCGCGACGGGGGGCACGGAACCATCGCAGAAGACGTCGCACGCCTCTCATCATGCACGGGAATCCGGTAGCGTCATCCGTCGTGGAGCAGAATTCGACCGAGAGTCGCCTCGAGCGCGCATCCGAGCACGTCTGGTGGTTCACCCCGGACGAACGCACCGACCGTCCCGCGCTCGCGGTCGTGGCCGGCGCGACGGCCAGCGCGCTGCTCGAGGTGGGCGCATCGGTGCGGCATACCGCCTCGTTCCTCGAGGCGATCGAGCCGCTCGGCCTGCCGCCGCTGCGCGCCGCCGTACTGACGCACTGGCACTGGGACCACTCCTTCGGCGGCGCCGCGCTCGACGTGCCGATCATCGCGCACCGCTCGACGGCGGCGGCGCTCGCGCACCAGGCGTCGCTCGACTGGAGCGACGCGGCGCTCGACGCGCGAGTCGAGGCGGGCGAGGAGATCGCGTTCTGCCGCGACATGATCCGCATCGAGATCCCCGATCGCGCCGACCTCGAGATCGTGCTGCCGCAGGTCGTGTTCGACGACCACCTGGAGCTCGACCTGGGCGGCATCCACGTCGCGATCGACCACGTCGGCGGTGACCACGCGGCCGACTCGTGCGTCTTCTGGGTGGTCGAGGAAGGCCTGATCGTGCTCGGCGACTGCCTGTACCAGCGGCTGTACGCCCCCGAGCCCTTTCTGACGATCGCCTCGGTGCGGTCGCTGGCGAGCCGAGTCGGCGGCTACGAGGCGCGCCTCGCGATCGAGGGCCACAACGACACGATGCTCGATGCGGGCATGCTCGAGCGCCGGCTGGCCGACCTCACCGACGCGGCCGACCGGGTCGACCGGCTGGGCGACGCGGCGCTCGCCACCGCCGGCGACGACGGCGATCGCGAGGCCCTCGAGTTCCTGCTCCGCGGCCGCACGTCGTTGCGCTCGGGCTAGACCGGGCGCGCCGCGGCGCGGGCGCCCGTCCGCTCGAACTTCGCGACGTTCGCGGCGACCCAGGAGGGGACGCGCTCCGGGCTCGCGGCCGGTGACGCACTGGACGACGTCGGAGCCGGGAGCCTACCCCGCTCAAGCGCGCGTGGCGGCGAGCACTGCGGCGTAGGCCGATGGGTCGATCTGGACGGTCGTCAGCGACGGGCCGGGCCGCGTCAGCGCGGCTCCGAGGGCGGCGCTGTCGGCGACCGTCGTAGCCCGCATCCCGAGGCCGCGCGCGACCGCCGCGAAGTCGACGGCGCCGTACCGAACCGCCTCGTCGCCGCCCTGTCCCGCGCCCTGCTTGATCGCGATCAGCGTCAGCGTCGCGTCGTCGAACACCACGACCCGCAGGTCGCCGCCCAGGCGCGCGGCCGTCTCCAACTCGGCCAGGCACATGCCCAGGCCGCCGTCACCCGTCAGACAGACGACCGGTGCGTCGGTGGTCAGCGACGCCGCGATGGCCGCCGGCAGCGAGAAGCCCATCGTCGCGAGGCCGCTGGAGATGAGGCAGCGGCGCGGCTCGTCGATCTCGAACAGCGGCATCGCGACGAGCATGTGGGCGCCCGCGTCGACCGTGGCGATCGCCTCGGCCGGCAGTACCCGGCGAACCGTGCGGACAACGTCGTGCGGCGACATGCCCTCGCCCGTGCCGGCGATCTCGACGCGATCGAGCGTCGCCCGGCGGTAGTCGGCGCCGGACCGCTCCCAGCCGGTGCCGTCCAGCTCGAGCCCGGCCAGCAGTTGCGGCACGGGGCCGACGAACTCGGCCAGCGGCGAGAGCGGGCCGGGCGGGTTCGGCCACGGCATCAGCGACACGATCGGGGCGGTGTAGAGCCAGGGCGCGGGGATCAGCTCCACCGGGTCGAGGCCGATGGCGAGGATCAGGTCGGCCGCGGCGAGGAGCGGCGCCTCGATCGTCCCGCCGGTCAGCAGCCCGGCGGCGTTCGGCCACGACTCGGGCACCGCGCCCTTCGCCTTGTACGTCGTCAGCACCGGGATCTGCGTGTCGCGGACGTGGTCGCGGATCGCCTGCTCGCCGCCCCGTGCGGCGACGCCGACGACGACCACCGGTCGGGTCGCCTCGGGGAGAACGACGTCGCGCGCCGGCTCGATCGCCGCGATCGCCGGTGCCTCGCGCACGGGCGCGCCCGCGTCGATCAGCACCGGCCCCCACGGTGGCGCCAGCGCCAGCGCAACGGCGGCCTGCGGATCGCTCACCGTGCCCTTCGAGAACGGCGCGACCATCGCCGCGTGGTCGACGCGCTGGTGGGGATGCGCGAACCCGGCGCCGTCCGTGACGACGATCACCGGCTGCCGGTCGAGATGCGCCTGCGCGATGCCGTTCAGCGCCGCCGCGAGACCCGGCCCGCGCGTGCACAGCGCGAGCCCCGGCCGCCCGGTCAGCTCGCCCCAGACGCCGGCCGCGATCACCGCCGCCGTCTCCGTGTGCGTCAGCACGAACCGGATCCCGTGGCGCGCGCAGGAGCCGACGAGGTCGAGGTTGACTCCCCCGCCGGGCACGCCGAAGCAGACGTCGGTGCCGGCCGCGGCGAGTGCTGCGGCGATCTGATCGGCGTCGCTCACCGGCGACGGAACGTCTCGCCGTAGCCGCCCGCCCCCGGTCCGCCGGGGAACGGCCCCTCCGTCCGGTAGCGCTCGTGACAGCGGGCGAGCGCGACTGCGTCGAGCGTGACGCCCAGCCCGGGGCCGGTCGGCACCTCCACCACGCCCGCCTTCGGGACGAACGGCCCCTCGGCGATGACGTCGTCGGCGTACCAGCGAAACAGCGTCTGGCTCGGCTCGCGCACCGAGGAGATCGCAGCCGACAGGTGCAGGTACGCGGCGCTGCCGATGCCCGTCTCGCCGCTGTGGAAGCGGAAGCCGACGTCGAGCCGCTCGCATGCCCGCGCGAACTCGACGACGCGGCGGATGCCGCCGAACTCGTTCACGTTCGAGACGATCGTGTCGGGCGTGCCGAGCGTCATCGCCTTGCGCAGGTCGGTCAGGTGGGAGGAGAACGAGGCGCGGGTGGCCGGCCGCAGCGCCGCCATCTCCTCCTGCGTCTCGACCGGGTCCTCGTAGTAGTGGATGTCGTAGGCATCGAGGCGGCGCAGGGCCTCCCGTGCGGTCGGCACCGTCCACCCGCCGTTCGCGTCCAGACGCAGCTCACGGTCGGGGCCGATCGCCGCCCGCACCTCGCGCACCGTCGCCACCTCCTCGTCCAGGGCGACGGTCGCGACCTTGCCCTCGAAGCCGTCGGCATCGTGCTCGGCGATCATGCGCGCGCAGTACCGGGCCACGTCGAGCGGGGTCGCCTCGCCCGGTTCCGAGGGGCCGGCGAGCCGCAGCGAGAAGTACTCCGTCAGCCCGACGTGGGAGCGGACGGCGCCGCCCAGCAGCGTGCTCAGCGATCGCCGCTCGGCCCGGCCGCGCGCATCCCAGAGCGCCATCTCGATGCCGCCGAACACGCGCCGGTGGCCCAGCGCGTCGTCCCACGGCGAGTACCGCGCCTTCGGCACGCAACGCGACTCGGCCAGGTTCAGGTCGAGGATGTCGACGCCGATCAGCCGGTCGCGGAGCGCCAGCGCCGCGACCGCGTGGTCGCCGCCGGCGATCTCGCCCAGCCCGACGACGCCCTCGTCGGTGACGAGTTCGAGCACCGTCTTCGTCAGCGACGCGATCGACCCGTACGCGAACCGGTACGGCGCTCGCAGCGGGATGTTGACCGGCGTGGCGCGGAGATCGGCGATCTTCACGCCGGGACTGTTGCAGACGCGCGATACTCCGCGTCGGAGGTGCGGAAGATGACGCTCTCGTACGCGCATGGGCCGGCGACGATCCCGCTGCGGGGACAGACCATCGGCGAAGCGCTGGCGACGACGGTCGCCGCGCACGGCGACCGCGACGCGGTGATCGCGTGCCACGAGGGTCTCCGCCTCTCCTACCGGCAGCTCGCGGACCGGGTCGAGCGCGTCGCGCTGGCGCTGCTGGCCACGGGGGTGAAGCGCGGCGACCGCGTCGGCATCTGGGCGCCCAACTGCGCCGCGTGGGTCGTCGTCCAGTACGCGACGGCGCGCGTGGGCGCGATCCTCGTCAACGTCAACCCGTCGTACCGCCAGCACGAGCTGGACTTCGTGCTCGGCCAGTCGGGCCAGTCGCTGCTGCTGTACGCACCCGGCTTCAAGGACGTCGCCTACCGGCCGCTCGTCGAGGCCGCCGACGCGCCCGGCTTGCGCGCCTCTATCGAGCTCGGCGGGCCCGACTGGGAAGCGCTCCTCGCCCGCGCCGACGGCGTCGACGCGGCCGCGCTGGGTGCGCGCGAGGCCGAGCTGACGTTCGACCAGCCGATCAACATCCAGTACACGTCCGGCACGACGGGCTTCCCCAAGGGCGCCACGCTCTCGCACCACAACATCGTCAACAACGGCCTCAACGTCGGCCAGGTGTGCGGCTACGACGAGACCGACCGCATCTGCGTGCCGGTGCCGTTCTACCACTGCTTCGGCATGGTGATGGGCAACCTCGCGGCCCTCACACACGGCAGCTGCATCGTGATCCCGTCCGAGGCGTTCGATGCGCGCGCGGTGCTGGAGGCCGTCGCCGCCGAGCGCTGCACGTCGCTGTACGGCGTGCCGACGATGTTCATCGCGATCCTGGCCGACCCGGAGCTTGAGCGGTTCGACGTGTCGACGCTGCGGACGGGCATCATGGCCGGCTCGCCGTGCCCGGTCGAGATCATGCGCCGCACCCGCGACGACCTCCACATGGACGAGGTCACCATCTGCTACGGCATGACCGAGACCTCGCCGGTCTCGACGCAGACGCGACGCGACGATCCGGACTCCAAGCGGGTCGGGTCGGTCGGCACCGTCCAGGCCCACCTCGAGGTGAAGGTGGTCGATCCCGACACCGGCCTCGTGGTGCCGCGGGGCACACCCGGCGAGCTGTGCACGCGCGGCTACTCGGTGATGCTCGGCTACTGGGACGACGAGGCGGCGACGGCGGCGGCCATCGACGAGTCGCGGTACATGCACACGGGCGACCTGGCGACGATGGACGACGACGGCTACCTGAACATCGTCGGGCGCATCAAGGACCTCGTCATCCGCGGCGGCGAGAACGTCTCGCCGCGGGAGGTGGAGGAGTTCCTCTACACGCACCCCGCGATCCAGGACGTGCAGGTGTTCGGCGTCCCGGACGAGCGCTTCGGCGAGGAGCTGGCCGCCTGGGTGATCACGACCGACGGCCAGATGCTCGACGCCGCCGACATCCGCGCGTTCTGCGAGGGCCGCATCGCGCGGTTCAAGATCCCCCGCTACGTCCGCGTCGTCGACGCCTTCCCGCTGACGGTCACGGGCAAGGTCCAGAAGTACAAGATGCGCGACCACGAGATCGAGGCTCTCGGCCTGGACTCCGCGGCCGGCGCGAAGACGGCGTAGCCGAGGCGGCGCGGCCGGTCGCCGATGACCGTTTCCGCACGCGGTGCGAAAACGGCCACGGATGGCGTGATTCGTGAAGGGATTCGCGCGGTTCGTGCGGACCGCGCGGAGGCGGCGCGCCGCCCGGACGGCCACCGCGCCGCCGCGCTACCATCGGGCTGACCCCGAGGAGGTTCGCGATGGCCATCACGATCGATCCCCGCACGAGCGAGCAGTTGCCCGCCGGCTTCGGCCTTGACAACCAGACCGGGATCCTCACCGACGTGCTGCTCGGCCGGCCGGACAACCTCGAGTGGCTGCCGATCAACTCGATCGCGCGCATGGCCCTGCGCAACCGCGAGAAGCTCGGCACGACGTGGACGAAGGAGCGCGCGCTCGCCCAGTGGCAGGCGATGGCCGACGCCTACGCCGGCGCCGGCGTGCGCGTGCACCTCGTAGACGCCGATCCCGGCCTGACGCACTCCGTGTACACGCGCGACTCGACGTTCATGACGCCGTGGGGGCCGGTCGTGGCGGCGATCCAGACGGACGCGCGGCGGCGCGACTACGCCGTCATCGCGCGGACGTACGAGCGGCTCGGGGTGCCGATCTGGAACTGGGTCACGGCCGGGTACTTCGAGGGTGGCGACTTCGGCATCATCGAGCCCGGCAAGGCGCTGCTCGGGTATGCCGGCGACCGCTCCACCAAGGAGGGGGCCGAGCAGGTACAGGGCTGGCTGCAGGCCGAGGGCTGGGAGGCGATGACGGTGCCGCTGGCACCCCAGTTCGTGCACCTCGACGCGGTCGTCGTGATGCTCGCCGACAAGCTCGCGCTGGTGTGCGACGACGCGCTCGAGCGATACGCGCTGGACTGGTTCGACGCGAACGGCATCAAGCGCATCCCGGTCACCTACCGCGAGTGCGTGAACCTCGGCGGCAATCTCGTCTCGCTCGGCGGCGGGCGGATCCTGTCCATGGCCGCGAACACCACTGTCAACGCGCGGCTGCGGGCCGAGGGCCTCGAGGTGCTCGAGATCGAGTACGACCAGATGGCCCTCTGCGGCGGCGGCGTGCACTGCTCGTGCCACGAGCTGCGCCGCGATCCCGTCTGAGCACTACCTGAGAAAGGACAACGATTTCGCGGAGGCGTCGCCGCCGGATGGCGTAAGCGGATAGCTTTCGGGAGCCCCCACCCGAAGCCCGAGGAACCACCTTGCCGTCCGAGACCCTGACGATCACCGACAACCGCACCGGGCGCGAGTACACGCTCCCGATCGTCGACGGGACGATCCGCGCGCCCGACCTGCGCCAGATCGGCGTCGACGAGGGCGACGGCGGGCTGATGACGTACGACCCCGCCTTCATGAACACGGCATCGTGCCGCAGCGCGATCACGTTCATCGACGGCGACAAGGGCATTCTGCGGTACCGCGGCTACCCGATCGAGCAGGTCGCCGAGAAGGCCAGCTTCCTCGAGACCGCCTACCTGCTGCTGGAGGGTGAGCTGCCCACCGCCCCCGCCCTGGAGCGCTGGCAGGAGGACGTCCGCAATCACACGTACGTCCACACCAACGTGACGAAGTTCCTCGAGGGCTTCCGCTACGACGCGCACCCGATGGGCATGCTGCTCGGCGCGGTCGGCGCCCTCTCGACGTTCTATCCCGACGCCAAGGACATCGCCGACCCGGCGAACCGCTACCTGCAGCGCGTGCGCCTGATCGCGAAGGTGCCGACCATCGCCGCGTTCATCTTCCGGCACTCGCGCGGCCTGCCGTACGTCCTGCCTGACAACGACCTCGACTACATCAGCAACTTCGTCAACATGACGTTCGAGATCGGCGGCCGGCACGAGGCCAACCCGGTGCTGCAGAAGGCGCTCGAGTTCCTGCTCATCCTGCACGCCGACCACGAGCAGAACTGCTCGTCCAGCGCCGTCCGCGGCGTCGGCTCGTCGCAGGTCGACCCGTTCTCGGCCGTCTCCGCCGGCATCGCCGCGCTGTACGGCCCGCTGCACGGCGGCGCCAACGAGGCCGTGCTGAAGATGCTGGACGAGATCGGCGAAAAGAAGAACGTCCCGGCGTTCATCGAGCAGGTCAAGGCCGGCCACGGCCGCCTGATGGGCTTCGGCCACCGCATCTACAAGAGCTACGACCCGCGCGCCACCCTGGTCAAGAAGACCGCCGACGCGGTGTTCGCCGAGACGGGGCTGAACCCGAAGCTCGAGATCGCGCTGGAGCTGGAGCGGATCGCGCTCGAGGACGACTACTTCGTGTCGCGCAAGCTCTACCCGAACGTCGACTTCTACTCGGGTCTGATCTACCAGGCGATGGGCTACCCGCCCGACTACTTCACCGTGCTGTTCGCGCTCGGCCGGCTGCCGGGCTGGATCGCGCAGTGGGAGGAGATGCTGACCGACCCGGAGCAGAAGATCGCCCGGCCGCGCCAGATCTACACCGGATCCGACAAGCGCGACTTCGTGCCCATGGACGCCCGCGCGTAAGCACGGGGCGCGCCGGGCGTATACTCGGACGACGGACACTCGGCCACCCGATACTCCGCTGCTCCGCCGCATTCGCGACGCGGTGATCGGCGACGATCAGCTGATGCACGGCCCCTACGGGCCGCGACGTGTCACGTATGCCGACTATACGGCGAGCGGCCGGGCGCTCGGCTTCATCGAGGACTTCGTGCGCGACGAGGTCCTGCCGCGCTACGCCAACACGCACACCGAGGCGAGCGGCACGGGGCTGCAGACGACGCGGCTGCGCGAGGACGCGCGGCGCATCATCCACGACGCGGTCGGCGGTGACGACGACGCGATCGTGATCTTCTGCGGCTCGGGCGCCACGTCCGCGATCGACAAGCTGATCCAGATCCTCAACCTGCGGATCCCGGCCGACCTCGACGACCGCTACGGCCTCAGCGCACACATTCCGGCGGAGGAGCGCCCGGTCGTCTTCATCGGCCCCTTCGAACACCACTCGAACGAGCTGCCGTGGCGGGAGTCGATCGCCGACGTCGTCGTGATCGGCGAGGACTGCGACGGGCACATCGACCTGGCCGAGCTCGAGCTCCAACTGCTGGCGTACGAGAGCCGGCCGCTCAAGATCGGCTCGTTCTCGGCCGCGAGCAACGTCACCGGCATCATCTCCAACACCTGCGCCATCGCGAACGTGCTGCACCGGCACGGCGCCCTGTCGTTCTGGGACTTCGCGGCCGCTGCGCCGTACGTCAACATCGAGTGGTCGCCGACGTGCTGCAACCACGCCGAGGCGCACAAGGACGCGATCTTCCTGTCGCCGCACAAGTTCGTCGGCGGCCCGGGTACGCCCGGCGTGCTGATCGCGCGGCGCTCGCTGCTCACGAATCGCGTGCCGGTCGTGCCCGGCGGCGGCACGGTCGCGTACGTCAACTCGGTCGAGCACGCCTACCTGACCGATCCCGCGCACCGCGAGGAGGGTGGCACGCCCGCGATCGTCGAGTCGATCCGCGCCGGCCTGGTGTTCCAGCTCAAGGACGCCGTCGGGCTCGACGTGATCCGCGCCCACGAGGATCACCTCGTCCGGCGCGCGATCACTTCCTGGCGCCAGCATCCCGCCGTCACGCTGCTCGGCAACCTCGACGCCGACCGGCTGTCGATCATCTCGTTCACCGTCCGGCGCATGTCGCCGAGCGGCGACGGCCGCCACCTGCACCACAACTTCGTCGTGGCGCTGCTGAACGACCTGTTCGGCATCCAGGCGCGCGGCGGCTGTTCCTGCGCCGGGCCGTACGGCCACCGTCTGCTCGGCATCGACCTCGACCGCTCGCACGCGTTCGAGAGCCACATCACGCACGGCTGCGAGGGCATCAAGCCCGGCTGGGTGCGCGTGAACCTCAACTACTTCATCTCCGACGCGGTGCTCGACTACCTGATCGAGGCGGTCGAGATCGTCGCGTCCGACGGCTGGCGCCTACTGCACGACTACCGATTCGACCCGGTGACCGGTCTGTGGCATCACCGCAACGGCCCCATCGAGCCGCCGCTGCGCCTGGCCGACGTGCACTACGACAACGGCGAGATGCGCTACCCCCAGCACCATGACCGAGCGCCGGAGGAGGCGCTGGCGGGATACCTCGACGCGGCGCGCGACCTGCTCCGCAACGTGCCGCCGCACCTGCTCGAGGCCGGCGACGTCCGCACCCTGTCCGACGGTTTCGAGCAGCTGCGCTGGTTCGAGCTGCCACCCGGGTGCCTCGCGCCCGCGCCCCGCTGACCCGATGACGCTCGCCGAACCTGCCGGTGGCAACCGACTCCGGTTCGGTACCATGCGCGCGTGTCCGTGTCGCCGTCGCCGAACGCCGAGCACATACAGTTCTGGAACGAGGTCCTGGCGGAGCAGTTCACGCGCTTCCGCTCGACGTTCGTGGCGATGGGCGACGCACACAGCCGCGGGCCGCTCGACTGGCTCGGCCTGAAGGCGGGCGATCGCGTGCTCGACGTGGGCTGCGGGTTCGGCGAGACGACGCTGCAGATCGCCGAACGCATCCGGCCCGGCGGCCACGCCGTCGGCACCGACTGCTGCGAGCCGTTCCTCAAGGTGGCGCGCGCGGATGCGGCCGCTGCGGGCGCTGACAACGTCGAATTCGTCGCCCTCGACGCGCAAACGGCGCCCTTCAACGGGGAGTTCGACGTGGCGTTCGCCCGCTTCGGCACGATGTTCTTCCACAACCCGACCGCCGGCATGCGCAACATCGCGACGGCGCTCAAACCGCGCGGGCGGCTGCTGATGATCGTCTGGCGCCCGATCGAGACGAACCCCGCGATGGCGTTCTCGAAGGAGATCGTGGAGCGCCACATCCCGCCGCCGCCGGATGACGCTCCGAACTGCGGCCCCGGCCCCTTCTCGATGGCCGACCCCGACGTGGTGGAGATGATCCTCCGCCGCTCCGGCTACGTCGATATCCGGTTCGAGCAGACCGACGTGCTCGTGTCGCAGGGGGCCACCATCGAGGAGGCGATGGCATTCCAGCTGTCGCTCGGCCCGGCCGCCGCGATCTTCCGCGAGGCCGGCGATCTCGCCGTCGAGAAGCGCCCGGTGATCGAGGCCGAGATGCGTGCGGTGCTGGGCGCGCACGCGCGTCCCGACGGCGTGCTCATGGAGACGAGCTCCTGGGCCGTCACGGCCCGGCGCGTCTGAGCCGGACCAGGAAGAAGCCCCGGCAGGCGCGCGCTACCGGGGCTTCAGGGAAGGCGCCCGTCGACGACCGCTGGTCGTCGCAGCGCCCCCGGCATGACTACGGGCGGCGCGGCTCGTCGCTGGTGAGCGCGTCGCGCGCGTGCTCCGCCGCGTCCTTCAGGTTCTCGGCCGCGTCCTTGACCTTGGCCTTGGCCTGGTCGGCGCGACCCTCGTTGGCGAGGCGCTCGTCACCCGTGAGCTCGCCGCCGGTTTCCTTGATCTTGCCCTTGATGTCATCGGTGTCCATGCCTCGTTGTCCCCGACCTCCGGCGGGCGAAACGCGACGGGCAGCCGTTTCGTCCTGACCGCACGGGGAAGCCCATTGGATGCCGCGACTGCGAACATCCGACGATCCGAGGCCGACGCTGGTCTACTTCGCGTCCCGCCGATCCGGGCCGTGCCGGCGCGTGCAGGCCTTCCTCGACCAGGTGCTCCAGTCACGTCGCAACCACGAGACGTTCCGGCGCCGCGACGTCGATGTCGACGACCATCCCGAGCTGGCGCAGCGGTTCAAGGTGCACGAGCTGCCGACCATCATCGTCGTGGACGAGGGCAAGATCGCGCAGCGCCTGGAGGGCCGGGTCGGCATTCCACAGATCCGCACCGCGCTCGGCGCCTGGCTTCAGTAGGCCAGCTCGTCGCGCTGCAGCTGGTCCTCGAGACGCGTCAGGGCGCGGCGGAGCAGCCGCGAGACGTGCATCTGCGACATGCCGAGCCGGGTCGCGATCTCCGACTGCGACAGGTCCTGCACGAACCGCAGCTCGATCAGCCGCCGCTCGCGCACGTCGAGGCTCGCCAGCGCCGGCCCGAGCGCCAGCCGCACCGTCACGTCGGCAAAGCCGGGATCGGATTCGGCCAGGGGCGTGGGCCGACCGTCGGTGGGTTCGTCGCCCATCGGCAGCGGTGCCGCGTGACGGCTCGCGAGCGCGCCCAGCGCCTCCAGCACCTGCTCCTCGCCGCAGCCCAACTCGATCCCCAGCTCGGCCACGGTCGGCGCCCGGCCGAGCCGGGTCGTCAGCTCCGTCGGGTCAATGGCCCGCACCAGTGCCAGCGCCGCGATCTGCTCGAGGTCGTCGAGCTGCTCGCCGCGCTGCATGTAGCGACGCGCGAGGGCCTAGCGCGAACGGCAGGTACCGCTCGACCAGCGCGGTCTGAGCGGTGATATCGGAATCCCGGCGCCAACGGACGAGGAGCGCCCGATCCGTCTCCTTCGACGTCTGCTGCATTCCCCCCATCGTGGCCCGACAGCGTACCGCGGCCGAAACTCCGAAGGACCGGCGTTTGGGTCGGCGAACCCTCGGGTATAACGTCCAGCATGCGATCCCCGATCCGCGACGACTTCCCCCTGTGACCGCAGAGCCGATTGTTCTCGAGCGCCATGACGGCGTGGCGGTCGTGCGCGTCCACGGCGAGCACGACGTGTTCACCGCTCCGGCGCTGCGAGAGCAGGTGCACGCGGCGATCGAGCAGTCGGCGCCGATCGTGATCGACCTCTCCGGCGCGACCTTCATCGACTCCTCCGTGCTCGCCGTCCTGCTCGGCGGCCTGCGCCGCGCCCGCGAAAGCGACCTCGGCTACACGCTGATCCTGCCGGGCCACGACGGCGCGCCGGTGCGACGCATCTTCGAGGTCACAGGTCTGGTGCCGGTGTTCTCCATCCACCCGTCCGAGCCAGCCGCGGTCGCGGCCGCGGCTGCGGGCGTGAACGCGTGAGCGTCGACGCCCCCCAGCTCCAGCTGCTGCTGCCCGCCGCCCCCGAGAACGTGGTCGTCGCGCGCCAGGCCATCACCGGACTGTGCGAGGGTCTCGGCTTCCCGTCGCGCTCCACCGACGACGTGCGGCTCGCGGTCACCGAGGCCTGCACCAACGTCGTCGTCCACGCGTACGCGCCCGGCACGATCGCGCCGCAACTGGAGGTCGACGCGGTGGCCGTGGACCACGACCTGCTCGTCACCGTGCGCGACCAGGGTCGCGGCATGGGCGTCTTCACGGGAGCCGCCGGACTCGGCCTCGGCCTGCCGCTGATCGCCGCGCTCACGCGCGGCGTCGAGATGCGCGCCGGTCCCGGCGGTGTCGGCACGGAGATCGCGATGACCTTCTCCAAGGATGGATCCGAGCAGGATGCTCATGTCTAGCGACGTCCAGACGGCGGTTCCCGCCCGTATCTGCGTGTCGGCCGTGACGGCCGGTCCCGTGCTGGCGCGCGTGTTCGGCATCCTCGGTGCCCGCGCCGGGCTGTCGCTCGACCGGGTCTCCGACCTGCTCCTCGCCGCGGACACCATCGCCGACGCCGACGTGTACGCCGACGGCCTCGCCCGCGTGGAGTTCGTCGTCTCCGACGGCCAGGTGGAGCTGCTGGTCGGCCCGCTCGCCGAGGGCGGCGCCAAGCGCCTGGTCGAGTCGCCGCGCGTCGGCGGTGTCGCCGTGCTGCCGCGACTGGCCGATCAGTCCGAGGTCGTCGGGTCCGACGCGACGCGTCGCGTCCGGCTCACGTTCTCCTGATCAGGCCCGGGGCGAGCAGCCGGACTACGGCGTGAACTCGACGCGCGGCGCGCGCGCGATGCGGTCGGCCGTGTGGCCGAGCTGCATGCGCAGCAGGGCCTCGCGGCGCAGCCAGGCGTGGACGGCGTCGGCGTCGGCCTCGACCAGATCGCGGTGTCCGCACTCCGGGCAGCGCCGCCGGACGAGCACGCGGTCGCCATCCTGCGCGACCTCGGACGGCTGCACGAGGTCGCTCGCGCAGGCCGCGCAGCGGATCAGCGGTAGCTTGCGGGCGACGGGCTGATCGCCGTCGCCGAGCGGCTCGATCTCGGCATCAGAGCTCATCGAAACTTGCCTCGCCGATCTCGTCCCGGATACGCTCGCAGGCGCGGCGGAGCAGGCGGGAGACGTGCATCTGGGAGATGCCGATGCGGGCCGCGATCTCGGACTGCGACAGCCCGTCCTCGAAGCGCAGGCGCAGGACCAGCCGGTCGCGGTCGTCGAGGGTGTCGAGCGCGCCGGCCACGAACAGGCGGGCTTCGACCTCGTCGTAGCCCGACTCCTCGATCGGCACGCCGCGATCTTCCGACTCGCCGTCGGCGTCGAGCGCGGACAGCGAGACGGCGGTGCGGGCGCGGTCGCTCTGGATGGCCTCGAGCACCTCTTCCACGGTCACCTCGAGGTACTCGGCGAGGCGCGGCACCGACGGCGACTGGCCCTCCCGGTTCGTCAGCTCCTCGGCCGCGCGGGTGACGCGGGTGCGCAGGTCGGACACCGGGCGCGGGATGTGCACGGCGGCGACGCGGTCGCGGAAGTAGCGGCGCAGCTCGCCGATGATGTACGGCGCGCAGTACGTCGAGAGTGCGACGCCGCGCTCGGTGTCGAACCGGTCGAGGCACTTCAGAAACCCGACCCAGGCCACCTGGGCGAGGTCGTCGTACGGCTCGCCCCACGACGCGAAGCGCCGGGCCAGGCCGTGCACGAGACGTTCGTGGCGGGCGATCAGGATGTCGCGCGCACGCGCATCGCCAGCGCGCCAGCGCTCGACGAGAACGATCTCAGGGTCGGAAGCGCGAGCAGATGCCGGCATCGGTCGAGTTCTCCCCGCGATCCGGATGTTCAAACCCGGTACAGGCTGAAGTTCGACGCGGTAGAGAGGCATTCGGAACGGACGCCGGGCCGGATGATTGAAACCTCACGTCCGGGGGCATTACCTCGCTGCTCGATTCCTCGAACAGGAGATTGTCCATGATCCCGCTGCTTCTCATCCTCCTCATCCTGGCGCTCGCGTTCGGCGGCTTCTTCGTGTTCTCGCTGAAGGTCGCCGTCGTGGTCGCGCTGGTCCTGCTGGTGCTCGGCTTGTTCGGAGGCTGGAGCGCCCGCGGTCGCCGCACTGCGATGTAGGTTCGCACGGGGTTCTGACCGCAGCCACCCCCTTGGTCGGGTGCCGCCGGACTCGGCGGCGTTCCGAGGTCAGCACCGGCGCCGGGCTCCGCTTCTGCGGGACCCGGCGTTCGTCGTTTCCGGGGCGCCGAGCCTCGATACGATGGCCCGATGGCTGCCTTCTCCAACCCGCTCGAGACCCACGATCTCGTCGACCTGTCGGTGCCGTTCGGGGAGGAGTACCCGATGGCGTTCCCCGATCACCAGCAGTTCCGACACAAGGTGCACAACTGGTACGAGCCCATCGACGGGCCGCAGCGCATCGCGAGCTCGGCGCCGTACTACGACTGCTGGATGGTCATCGACGAGCACTCCGGCACGCACTTCGACGCGCCGCCGCACTTCGTGCCGCCGCCCGCGTCAGGGCTGCTCCACGCCGGGCCGGCCGGCGCCATCACCGGCGACCTGGTGCCGCTGGACTGGCTGCAAGGTCCGGCGGCCGTGATCGACTGTCGCGCGCTGCCGAAAGCCGCCGACGGCGTCTCGCCGCGCCTGACCATGGACGACGTGCGGGCCTGGGAGTCCGAACACGGCGCGATCGGGGCCGGCGACGTGGTGCTCCTGTTCGGCGGCTGTGACCAGCGCTTCCTGCCGATGCCGGCGGGCCGTGGGTACACCATCGACGCGCTCGCCGCCAGCGGCCCGGCGTGGCCCGCGCCCGAGCCGGACGTCGTCCTGTACTGCCGGGCGCGCGGCGTGCGCCTGATCGGCACCGACGCCGGCACCATCGGCGCGGCCGACGACCTGGCGGCGGCGCATTACGCCGGCCTCGAGAACGAGCTGCTGTTCGTCGAGTCGCTGAGCGGGCTCGAGCGCCTGCCGGCACGGGGTGCGTACTTCGTGTTCCTGCCGCTGAAGGTGCTGCGCTCGTCCGGGGCGCCCGGACGCGCGATCGCGTACGTGCCGAAAGCGACGTAGCGCCGGCCGCGCAAGGCCCGGGGGTGAGCCGGCGCCTTGCACGGTCGTACCGATCCGCGCTAACCTAACGGCCGATAGTTAGATGGTCGAGCAGCCCGCCACCACACTGCCGGACGCCCTCCGTTTCTGGGCCCGTGCGACCCCGTCGGCGATCGCGCTGCGCGACGGCGACGACGCCTACTCGTACGCCGAGCTGCACGACACCGCAGAATCGCTGGCAGGCCGGCTCGCACATACCGGCGTGCGGCCCGGCGATCGCGTCGCGCTGGTGGCCGAGAACCGCGCGGAGTGGGTGCTCGCGTTCCTCGCCTGTCTCGGCAGCGGCGCCCTCGTCGTACCGATGAACGTGCGGCTCGGCGCCGCCGAGCTGGGCCGGCAGCTGCAGATCGCCGCACCACGGCTGGCGCTGGTCAGCGGCACCCACGAGGACCTCATGGCGCGCGCCGCTCCCAACCTGGCGCGGCGCCGCCTGGAGCACGGCGCCCGGGGCGCGATCTGGCGGGAGCCGGCACTGGCCGGCGGATTCGCGGCTCCGGCGCCCACCGCTGCCGGCCTCGTCAGCTTCACGTCGGGCACCACCGGGTCACCCAAGGGCGCAGTCATCGCGCATGGCTCGCTCGCCACCAGCGCCGCCATCTACGCCCGCCTGCTCGGGACCACGTCCGACACCACGACGCTCGTGCTGGTGCCGCTGTTCCACAACACCGGCTTCCTCGACCAGCTGGCGCAGATGCTGGTCGTCGGCGGCACCGTCGACCTGCTGCGCGAGTTCCACGTCGCCGACGCCATCGACGCGCTCGCGCGCCGACCGGCGTCGTACCTGATCGGCGTGCCGAGCATCTTCCGGCTGATGATGCTCGACCCGCGTGCGGACGACGCCTTCGGCGGCGTGCGCATCCTGGCCTACGGCGGCGCGCCGATGCCGCCCGCCTGGATCGAGGAACTGGCCGCCCGCTGGCCCGCGCTGCGCCCGTTCAACATCTACGGCCTGACGGAGTTCACCTCGCTCAGCCACGCGCTCGAGCCGGCGTTCGCGGTGGCACGCGCCGGCACCGTCGGCCGGCCGGTCGAGCAGATGCGGCAGCGCGTCGTGGCCGACGACGGCGGCGATGCACCTTTCGGCCAGCCGGGCGAGGTGTGGCTGGCCGGTCCGACGCGAATGCAGGGCTACCTCGCCAACGAGGCGGCGACGGCCGACGTGTTCCGCGGCCCGTGGCTGCGCACCGGCGACCTCGGTGCGATCGACGACGACGGCTTCCTGACGCTGCACGGGCGCAGCACCGAGGTGATCGTCCGCGGCGGCGAGAAGATCCACGCCAGTCAGGTCGAGTCGGAGCTCGGCTCGCTGGAGGGCGTCGCCGAGGCGGCGGTGGTCGGTCTGCCCGACGACGTACTGCAGGAGCGCGTCGTGGCCTGCGTGGTCGAGCGGCCGGGCCACACCTTCGTGGCCGAGCAGGCGCGGGCCGGCCTGCGCGAGCGGATCGCCGACTACGCGGTGCCGGACCGGTTTCTGGTCGTCGACGCCCTGCCCCGCAATGCCAACGGCAAGATCGACCGGGCACAGGTGCGCGCAGCGTTCGAGGAGGCCGCGAGATGACCCGCAGCGCCATCCGGCAGGCCGCCGCCGACCGGTTCTTCCAGCAGGGTTACGAGTCGACCACGGTGCGGGAGATCGCCGACGCGCTCGACATCCGCGCGGCCAGCATCTACTACCACTACCCCGACAAGCAGCAGATCCTGTTCGAGCTGATCGACTCGGCCATGACGCTGCTCGCCGACGGCGTCCGCAAGGCGGTCGCGATCCACGACGCGCCCGCCGACCGGCTCGCCGCGGTCGTCGTCCACCACGTGGCGCTGCACGCACTGCGGCCGCGCGAGGCGACGCTCGGCGAGACCGAGTTGCGCAGCCTGACGGGCGAGCGGCTCGAGCTGGCGGTCGGCAAGCGCGATGCGTACGAGGCGATCGTCGTGGACGTGCTGACCGATGGTGTCCGCGCCGGCGTGTTCGAGCCGCTCGATCCCAAGCTGGCGGCGTTCGCGGTCATCTCGATGTGTACGAATGTCGGCATCTGGTACCGGCCGGACGGCCGGCTGACCCTGTCCGAGGTCGCGCGGTCCTACGCGACCATGGCCACGCGGCTCGTTGGAGCCCCGCCGGCCGACCCCGCGCTCGTCGACCGCGTGCTCGCGCACGCCGTCGCCGCGTACAGCACCTGACGAGGAGGTTGCACGATGGGACTGAGAACGCCCGAGGAGTACGTCGAGAGCCTGCGCCGGCAGTCGCCGGAGGTCTACGCCCGCGGCGAGACCGTCACGAACGTCGCCGACCACCCCCTGTTTCAGTCGACCATGGCGTGCTGGGGCTCGTGGGTGTGCCGCGCCGCGTGGGATCCGGAGATGCGCGACACGATGGTCACGTCGCCCGATCTGAACGGCGAGGAGTGCCACGTCTTCTGGCATATGGCGACCAGCCCGGAGGATCTGCTGCAGAACCTGCGGGCCGCCCGGATGCTGTCGGAGCGCTCGCCGCTGTCGGGCTACGCCTCGATCGGTCGCGACGAGCTGCAGGCGCTGCTGATCGTCACGCAGCGCGTCGATCGCGCGCACGGCACCTCCTACCACCAGCGCGTCGTGAACTTCGTGAAGCGGTTCCAACGCGAGCAGCTGATGACTGCAGCGGCGGTCACCGACGTGAAGGGCGACCGCTCCAAGCGGCCCGCCGACCAGGACGACCCCGACCTCTACCTGCGCGTCGTCGAGCGGCGCTCCGACGGCATCGTGGTGCGCGGCGCGAAGGCCCACACGTCGGGCTCGGTGGTGGCGAACGAGCTCGTGATCATCCCGCAGCGGGCGATGCGCGCGGTCGACGCCGACTACGCCGTGGCGTTCGCGGTGCCCGTCGACACGCCCGGCATCAAGCTCGTCTGCCGCGGATTCTCGGGCGAGAACCCCGACGAGTTCGAGGCCCCGGTCTCGAGCCACGACGACCTGATGGAGTCGTTCACGATCTTCGACGACGTGTTCGTGCCGTGGGAGCGGGTGTTCCTGTGCGGCGAGGCGGAGTTCGCGGGCGAGGTCGCGAACACGTTCGCGAACGTCAACCGGCAGGGCTACCTGGGCGCCGACGTCGGCAAGCTGCGCCTGTTCATCGGCGCCGCCCAGCTGGCGGCCGAGCTGAACGGCGTCACCGGCGCCGCGCACATCAAGTCGAAGATCTCCGAGATGATCCGGCTGGAGCGCTCGATCTGGGCGCTGGGCGTGACCGCGTCGCACGAGAGCCGCAACGAGGAGGGCTACCAGGTGCCCGACCCCGTGCTCACCAACGCCGGCAAGCACCTGGCGATGGAGGGTCACTACATGGCGGCCCGCAACCTGCTCGAGATCGCCGGCGGGTCGGTCATCACGTCGCCGTACGTGGAGGACATCTTCCGCCCCGAGCTGCGGCCGTTCGTCGAGAAGTACTACCGCGGCGTCGACCCCGGCGATGCGATGGAGCGGCTGCGCGTGATGAAGCTGATCCGCGACCTGGTCGCCTCCGAGTATGGCGGCTACTGGTACACGGAGATCATCCACGGATCGGGCTCGCCCGAGGCGGAGAAGCTGCAGATGTACCGCGAGCACGACCTCGAGTACTGCGTCGGGCTCGCCCGCCACGCTCTCAAGGGCAGGGCGGCGGTCGGCGAGGCACCGACGGTGCGGGTGTCGTAGCGTTCGGCCCATGCGTCATGTGAAAGAGGTCGGCATCCGCGCGCGCGACGTGGACGCCACCGGCCAGGTTGCCCGCGCCTCCGTCGTGCTGTACTTCGAGGAGGCGCGGGACGAGTGGCTCGAGATCGTCGGCGGCACCCCCGGGGCGGCGCTGTCGTACCTCGTGCGCGCCATCGACATCGCCTACGCGTCGGACATCGATCCGGCGCTCGGATCGGTGCGGGTCGCGATCGAGCTGGACGGCCTCGGCACGACGAGCATCCGCCTTCGGGAGACGCTGACGGCGGGTGCCGAGGACGCGGTCGTCGCGACGAACAACTCGGTCCTCGTGCACGTCGACGACGCCGGCACGGCGGCGGTCCCGCTGCCCTCGGACTTCCGCGCCCGCCTGTCCGGCTGATCCGCCGGCCGTGACACTCCCGCGCGATTTGGCGCGGGTCCCGTGCCGGGGTCAGACCCCGAAAACGCCCGAATTGGGGTCTGACCCCAACATGGAAGGCGCGCGGAAGGCGCGCGGATCGCGCGACACGTGCGGTTCGCGCGCGAGTCGTCGCGATGCGTGCGCCTTTGGACACGGATGGTCGGCGTAGCGTGGAGGGGGCTAGAACGCCTCGACCGCGAGCAGCTCGGTCACCGCCGCACGGGCCGCGTTGCGGTGGCGGTCGGCGAGCTGAACCAGCCTCGCGACGTCGCCGCGGGCCAGCGCCGCGAGCATCTGCTCGTGCTCGCGGATGATCCGCCGCCGCGTGGTGGGCAGCCACAGGTAGGTGGCGCGGTACGGCTCCGACGTGTTCCAGAGCCGCTCGACGTCCTGGCGGATGGCACCGAGCGGCGACAGCTCGAAGAGGCCGAAGTGGAAGGCGCGGTTGGCGACCAGCATGCCGGCCACGTCGCCGTCGGCCATGGCGGCGGCGACCCCGTCGTTGCGGGCGGCGAGCCGCGCCAGCCCGGGCGCCTCCGGCACCCGGACGGTGCGTAGCAGCTCGGTCTCGAGCAGCTCCCGCATGCGGTAGATCTGGGACAGGTGATCGACGCCCATCCGCGCGACGAAGTACCCGCGCTGCTGCTCGTGCGTGACGAGTCCCTCGGTCTCGAGAGCGCTCAGCGCCTGGCGCAGCGGGCTGCGCGACAGGCCGAGGCGGCTCGCCAGCTCGACCTGGCGAATCTGCGCGCCGGGCGCCAGCTGGCGCCGGACGATCATCTCGCGCAGCGCCTCGACCGCCTCCCGCGTCAGGTCGGTGGCCCGATCGGCCGACACGACGGTGCTCATGTCCGCGGCCCGTCGGCGCCGACCGCGGCCCGCACCTCGGCGTGGAAGTCGCGCAGCTGCACCTCGCTCGGTACCAGGTTGCCGCCGCGGGCGAACGAACGGCTGCCCATGCCGAGCTGGCACTGCTCGCAGATCGCGAAGTCCTGCAGATTGGTGCGGTGGAACAGCTCGACCGACGGCTCGATGTCGGAGCCGGCCTCGATCACATTGCGCGCGAACAGCCACAGGCAGACGATCCGCGTGCGGTCGGCGGCCAGCGGCTCGAGCCAGTGCAGGATCACGTGGTCGCCGACCAGGTTGAGGAACACGTTCGGCGTCAGGACGAGGCCGTAGTAGCGCCGGCCGTCCTCCTCGGACAGGCCGGGCAGCGGCGGCAGACCCCCGCGGCCGTCGAACGTAAACCCGCCGATGCCCTCGCCGTAGTCGGCGCCATAGCCGGCCTGGTGAAGCGTCCCCTGCCCGCGCTTGAACTCCGGCAGCACCGTCGTCAGCTCGGGATGGACCGATGGGCAGTGGTAGCACTCGCTGAAGTTCTCAACGATCAGCTTCCAGTTGCAGGCCGCCTCGTACACCCGGCGCGTGCCGGTGACGAGCGTCTCCATTCCCCACGTCGCCATGAACGCGTCAGAGCCCATCCGGGTGCGGATCTGGCTGCCGATGTCGTCGTCCCACGAGCCGGGCTCGTCAGCCATGTTGACCCAGAGGCAGCCGAGCCGCTCCTCGATCGCGATCGGGTGCAGGCTGAGGTTCTGCCAGCGCTCGCGGCGCCAGTCGGGCATGTTCGGCGCGGCCCGTAGCGACCCGTCGAGGCCGTAGGCCCACGCGTGGTACGGACAGCGGATGACGCCCGTGCAGACGCCTTCGGGCTCGGTCAGAAGGCGGGCGCCGCGGTGACGGCAGACGTTGTAGTACGCGACCGCGGATCCGGCCTCGGTGCGGAGCACGACGATGCTCTCGCCGCCGACCTCGCGGACGATGAACGAGCCGGTCGCGGCGATGTCGTCGCAGCGGCCGACGCACACCCAGCGGCTGCCGTAGATGGCGCGCTGCTCGGCGGCGAAGGTGGCTGGATCGGTGTACCAGCCGCCCCCGAGCGACGCTGGAAACGCGAGTTGCCCGGCCTCGGCGGCCATACGTCAGCCTCCCCGGACGGCGGTCGCGCCCAGCAGCCGGGCAGCGTCCTCGACCTCGAGCGCCGGCGCGAACCCGAGCGCGGCGAGCTCGGCGCTGACGTCGACCGGCAGATCGCCGCCCTCGTCCTCGTTCAGCCGGCCGCCGACGATCACCTGCCCCTCGAAGCCGGCCGCGTCGATGGCGGCGCGCAGCTCGCGGCCGATCGACAGCGCGGCGCCGTTGTAGGTGCCGAGCATGATCACGTCGGCGTCCTCGGCCACGGCCACCTCGGCGATGGCCGAGGGCGTGACGTCGGTGGGCAGCAGGATCACCTCGCTGCCCGCCCGGGGCAGCGCCAGGGCGAGCGCGTCGCGCACGACGTCGTGCACGTCCAGCACGGCCAGCACGATGCGCATGCCGTCGAGGCGGGGCAGAGCGCTGTCGAGGCGGTCGCCGACCCGGCTCATCAAGCCCGCCTTCCACGGCTCCAGCCGGCCGATCGCGGCCGGCGGCGTCAAATCGACGCGTTGCTCGAGGCCGCCCATGCCGAGGCGTCGCATCGCCAGCAGCACCCGCGCCGGGTCGGTGACGTCGACGCCGTCCTCGCGCAGGCAGCCGAGCGCGCGGTCGCGGAACCGCTCGCCGTACTCCGCCAGGTCCGCGCCGAGGCGCTCCAGGCGGCGCCAGTCGAACAGGTCGCCCGACCGGCGCGCCTCGCGCTCCAGCTCGTGCGCGATCACCTGCACCTCGACGTTCTCGGCGGCGCTCGGGATGCGCTCCGCCTCGGTCAGCGGCACGGCGTGCACGGCGTGGCCGGTCGGACGGCGCAGCTGACAGGCGATGTCGACGAGCAGCGAGGTCGACAGCACGGCCAGGTTGTGCGCCTGGTCGCGGGGCCGCATGTCGACCGTGTTGCCGTAGACCATCGAGCCGATCGAATCGCGGCCGTGCAGGTCGTCGAGCGCCAGATGGATCGCGGCGCGATGCCACGGCACGTCGATCAGGCCGCCGTAGGAGTGCGCCAGCCGCGCGCCGCACAGCACCTCCACGACGTACACCTCGAGCGCCGCCCAGCCGACGTAGCTGCCGTAGTGCGAGGCCTGCATCGCGACGCCGTCCTCGAGGTAGGAGTGCACGAGGCCGCCACGCTCGCGGCACGCCGCCAGCAGACCGATCGCGCGGATCGCCTCCTCCGTCACCTGGATGTCGTCCTGGCCGCCCGGCAGCTCGAAGGCCGAGTACTGGCCCAGGTTGCCGATCGTGGTGACGCCGGCGGTGAGCGCCGCCAGCGAGTTCGCGAACCCGGCGGGCGTGCCGATCATGAAGTCGCCGAGGTGCGGCTGGATGGCCGCGGCCTCGCCCAGCTTGTGCCACTCCGACGGCTTCAGCTCAGGCCCGGTCTCCTTGTGGAGGCGCCCGCGGTCCGACTCGGCGACGCTCATCGCGCGCGACAGGGTCAGCCCGAACCGGTCGCACGACATGCCGACCTCGGCCAGCCCGCTCTCGACCTCCTCCAGCACCGCGGCGGTCGCCGCCCAGTCGGTCGAGCCGATCTGGATGTGGTACATCACGCGGCCCTGATCCCGCGCGCGTTGTTTCACCTCGGCCTCCGACCATGCGTCGAAACGGCGCATGTAGGCGGTCTGGTGGATGCGCTCGGGCGCGGCGCTCCCACCCTGCGCGAGCAGCTGGGCTCCCGGCGTCATCTCTGACAGGTTGCGGCGGCTCACGGACCCTCCCAAGCTGTGGACACGATTGCATACATTACGGTGCCGGTCGGCGGGGTGCAAAGTCGACCCCTCCACCGGGCGCCGCGGAGCCGGCGAGGACCGCATGACAGGGTTTGCGGCGCACCTGCCCGTTGCGATGTAGGCTGCCCTAAGTTACGCTCCGTCGCGTTGATACATAGGGGAGCCTAACTACGTCGTCTCCGGATGACGTGAGCGGCGAGAGGGGGAATCCGAATGACCAAGCTTGGACGATCCGCGGTGCTGCTGCTCGCCGCGTTCGCACTGCTCGCCGCAGGATGTGGCGGCGGCAGCTCCGATCACACGACGCCCGCGTCGGCGTCGACCGACGCCGCGGCACCCGCCGGCGACGTCAGCGACGCCGACGTCGCCGCGGGCCTGGCCCGGATGGTGACCGTCGCCGCCGACGTGGCCGCGAAGACCGCCACCGACGCCGCGGCCGGCACGACCGCGGCCGCGGGCCTCGAGCCCCACTGGGCGCCGGTCGAGGACCGCGTGAAGGCCAACGACCCCGACGCGTACATCGCCATCGAGGACGCCATGGCCCAGCTCGAGAGCGGCGACGCCACCAAGGCCGCCGCCGGCGCTGCCGCGATCACGACCGCCATCAACACCTACGTCGCCGCGGCCCAGGGCTGACCGGATGACAGCACGGCCGCACCTTCGCCGAGCACCCCGTGGCCATCACGGCCGCGGGGTCCTGCTCATCCTGGCCACCCTCACCACCCTCGCGGTGGGGCTCGTCGGAGCTTCGCCCGCGCTCGCCGCGGACAGCGGGGTGGAGAAGGCACGGGCCGGGCTGACGCAGTCGCGGGCGATGCTCGCCCAGTCGCTCGCCCTGGCCCGGGCGGGCGACCGCGACCAGTCGTACGCCGTCGCCCGCAGCGCGTACCTCGACCACTTCGAGTTCGCCGAGGTGCCGCTGCGCCTGCGCGCGCCGAACCTCACGCTCGACCTGGAGTTCCAGTACGCCACGCTGCGCAACGACATCAAGGGCGGCGAGCCGGTCTCGAAGCTCACGGCGGACGTGCGCGCCATCCGGGCCGGCCTCGACGACGCCGAGCGCGCGCTGGCGACCAAGGGCATCGGCGCTCCGCTGATCGCCTTCGCCTACTCGTTCAGCATCCTCTTCCGCGAGGGCGTCGAGGCGGTGCTGCTGATTGCGATCCTGCTCGGCTCGCTCGACGCCGGCCGCGCCAAGAACTACCGCCGGCCGCTCACGTGGGGCATCATCGGCGCCCTGTTCGCCACCGTCCTGACATGGATCGTGGCGAACTTCCTGATCGATATCGCACCGGTGAACCGGGAGTTGCTTGAGGCCATCACCGCGATCGTGGCGGTCGCCGTGCTGGCGCTGGTCAGCTTCTGGCTGATCTCGCGCCTCGAGCACCGGCACTGGATGGAGTTCATGCGCGCCCGCGTGGCGGCGGCGATCGCCACCGGCAGCGCGATCGCGTTCGCCGGGCTCGGGTTCACGGCGGTCTACCGCGAGGGCTTCGAGACGGTGCTGTTCTACCAGGCGCTGGGCTTCTTCGCGAAAGGCCTCGAGGTGTGGGTGATCCTCGGCGCGGTCGTCGCCCTGATCGCGCTCGGAGCCGTCGGGTTCGCGGTCCTCAAGCTGGGCCGGCGCCTGCCACTGAAGCCGATGCTCATCAGCAGCGCCACGCTGTTGCTGCTGCTGTCGGTGGCGCTGGTCGGCAACGCCGTACGAGCGCTGCAGGGGGCCGACAAGATCGCTGTCACACCGGTCGCATCGAGCCTCGCGCGGCCGCCCATCTACGTCGCCGAGCTGACCGGTATCCACCCGACCCAGCAGGGGCTGTTCGCCCAGCTGATCCTGCTGCTGATCTACATCTTCGGCATCCTCTACGTGTTCGCGTGGCGCCCGTCACGCCGCCCAGCCGCCGAGCCGGTGAGCGAGTGAGCCCGGCCGGCGATCCGTCGACGGCCCCGCGGCGCGCGGTGCGCGTCGGCATCGATGTCGGCGGCACGTTCACGAAGGCCATCGCGATCGTCCCGGGTGACGCGCACCCGCTGGCCGAGGCGGTGCACCCGACCACGCATCACGCGCCGGGCGGCGTCAGCGAGGGCGTCGCCGCCGTCGTCCGGATGCTGGTCGAGCGGCTCGGTGACGGGCGCTCGATCGAGCTGGTCGCCTTCTCGACCACGCAGGCCATGAACGCGCTGCTCGAGGGCGATGTCGCGCCGGTCGGCGTGATCGGCATCGGCGCGGCCCCCGACGTCAAGCGCGCACGGCAGCGCACCCGGGTCGGCGAGCTGGCGCTGGCGCCCGGCCGCAAGCTGCGCACCGAGCACGCCTTCATCGACGCCACCGGCGGCCTCGCGGTGGCGGCGGTCGACGCCGCCATCGACCAGCTCGTGCAGCTCGGCTGCCAGGCGCTCGCGGTCAGCGCCGCCTTCTCGGTTGACACGCCCGAGCACGAGGAGCTGGTCGCCCAGCGCGCCCGTTCCCGCGGGCTCGCCACGTGCGCCGGACACGAGCTGACGGGCACCTACGGCCTCGAGACCCGCACGGTGACCGCGGCCATCAACGCCAGCATCCTGCCGCTCGTGCAGCGCACCGCGGCCATCGTCGAGCAGGCGCTCGCCGACGCCGGCCTCGACGCGCCGCTGCTGGTGCTGCGCGGCGACGGCGGCGCCATGAACCTCGACGCATTCCGCACCGCGCCGACCATGACGATCGGCTCCGGGCCCGCCGCCGGTGTGGCCGCGGCGCTGCACCAGCTCTCGCTGCGCGCGGGTCTGGTGGTCGAGTGCGGCGGCACGAGCTCCAACATCTCCGTCGTCCGCGACGGCCGCACCGTCCTGCGCTCGCTGCGCGTGATGGGCCGGCCGACCGCCATCCGGGCCATCGACAGCTGGGTGGTCGGCGCCGCCGGTGGCAGCATGGCGCGGGTGGGCCGTCGCAAGGTGACCGAGGTCGGGCCCCGCAGCGCGCACGTCGCGGGTCTGCCGTACGCCTGCTTCGCGACCCCCGAGGCGCTGGCCGGCGCCCGCGTCGAGCTGATCGCGCCGCGCCCCGGCGACCTCGAGAGCTACGTCACGCTGCGCGCCGGCGACGACCGCTACGCGCTCACCGCCACCTGCGCCGCGAACGCGCTCGGGCTCGTGCCCGAGGGCAGCTACGCCGCCGGCAACCGCGGGGCCGCGCTGGCCGGGTTCGCCATTCTCGCCGCCCACCTGCGAGCCGACCCGGTCTCTACCGCGCAGGCCGTGCTCGACGGCGCCGTGTCCAAGATCGCCGAGGCCGTCAACCAGGCCGCCCGCGCCTACGACCTGCCGCGCGACGCGCCGGTGGTCGCGCTGGGCGGTGCCGGCGCCGTCCTCGGCGCCGAGGTGGCACGACGGATCGGCCGGCCGCTGCTGGTGCCCGACCACCCCGAGGTGCTGTCGTCGATCGGTGCGGCGCTGTCGCTGGTGCGCGCCGAGGCGGTGCGCACGTCGACCGCGGCGGGCACGGCGCTGCGCGTCGCGCGCGACGCCGAGCTCGCCTGCATCGCCGCCGGCGCCGCCGCGGCCACCATCTCGGTCGAGACCAGCTTCGATCCGCGCACCGGCGAGCAGCGCGCCGTCGCCACCGGTGCCGTCGCGCTGCAGGCCGGCGCCTCGAGCGCGCTGCAGTGCGGTGACGACGAGCTCGCCGACGCCGCCGCCGAGGCGCTCCACTGCGACCCGGCCGCGCTGCGCCTGGTCGCCGTGACCGACTACTACCGCATCTTCGCGGGGCCCGAGGACGGCGCCGTCTCGGTCGTCGACCTGCGCGGGGCGATCTCGTTCGCCGAGCAGACGCGGTCGGTCATCTCCGACGACGCCGGCGCGCTGATCGCGAAGCTGCGCGACGCGATCAGTGCCGGCTCGCTCAACCTCGGCATCGCCACGATGATCCCGCGCGTGATCCTGATCTGCGGCCCCAACATCCTCGACCTCTCCGACGCGCGCCGCGCCGAGGACGTGCTGAAGGCGGCCGAGACCGCTCTCGCCGATCGACCGGGACCGGCCGTCGCGGCCGTGCTGCGCTGATGTCGCTGTACCGCAGCCCGGGCCGCCGGTCGTGGGGCCGCATCGCCATCGCGCTCGTCGTCGGCCTCGTCATCGGCGGCGTCGCCGGCTACCTCGGCGGCCAGGCCGGACAGGCGTCGCCCTCCCTCGGCAAGGGCCTCAAGCGGGTCCAGTCCACGATCCGCCCCGCCGTCGACGGCATCTCGCTGATCGCGGTCGAGTACCCGATCGGCGTCAAGGACGGGGCGGTCGTCGTGCCCGAGCAGCTGCAGGGCGCGAAGGACCAGCTGGCGCGCGTGCAGGAGACGTTCGCCCACGTGCAGCCCGACCTGGTCGTGATCTCGCCAGACGGCGTCGCGAAGTTGCAGGCCGACCTCGACCAGCTCGGCGCGAAGATCGATGCGCTGGCGCCGGCGGCCGAGGTGGCCGCGCTGGTGACCAGCATCGAGGCCGAGTTGCGCAGCGCGGCGCGCCTCTCGTAGCGTGCGACTCGGCGTGGGCTGACCGTCATGGCCGCCGGCTGGCGTGCACGAGCCGGCGGGCGCCCTCCGAGTCGCCGTCGGTGAGTGCGCCCCCGGCGGCCACGGCGACGCATCCCGCGGCGAGGAACTCGGCCGCGTTGTCGGCGGAGACGCCGCCGGTGGCGAGCAGCTGCACGTGCGGGAACGGCCCGCGCAGGTCGCGCACGTAGGCCGGCCCCAGGCGCGCGGCCGGGAACAGCTTCACGATCGGCGCCCCGAGCTGCAGGGCCAGCGCCACCTCGGTCGGCGTCAGGGCGCCCGGGATGTGCAGCACACCGAGGCGGTCGGCCTCCCGGCACACCGCGGGGTCGACGTTCGGCGCCACCAGGAACGTCGCGCCGGCGGCCACCGACAGCTCGACGTCGCGGGGATCGAGCACGGTGCCGGTGCCCAGCGTCAGGCGCGACCCGTAACGTTCGGCGGCGTCGCGCAGGGCCGGCAGGGCGGCGGCGCCCGACAGGCTGAACTCGACGACGGTGACGCCGATGTCAACCAGCTGGTCGACGATCCGGATGGCTTCCTCGAGGTCGCCCGTGCGGATGATGGCGACAAGGCGCACGGCCTCGATGCGGGCCTTGATGTCGGCGGGTGCGGTCATCGGCGCAGCAGGTCTCCCGAGGCGAGGGCGTTGACGTCGGCGCGGCTGGCGAGCGACATGTCGCCCGCGACCGTGCACTTGAGCGCGGCGAGCCGCGCCGCGAAGGCCAGCGTATCGGCGACGCCGAGACCCGCGAGCAGCGAGTCGACGACCCCGGCCACGAACGCGTCGCCCGCTCCGAACCGGTCGATCACGGTGGCGGCGACGGCGGGGTGCGCCGTGACGGCGCCGCCACGGTCGACCGCGATGCTGCCGCGCTCCGAGCAGGTCAGGCACACGAGGCGGGCGCCCGGGGCGAACCGGGCGGCGAACCCGGTGACCGTGACCCGGTCGTCGCCCTCGGCCAGGCCGAAGACGACGCTCGCGTCACGGGCGCTGCAGACCACGATGTCGGCCTCGCGCGTCAGCGCCGCGGTGGCCTCGCGGGCGGCGTCGGGGCCCCACAGCCGGGCGCGGTAGTTGACGTCGACGACGACCTCGGCGCCCGCCGCGCGGGCAGCGGCGGTGAAGGCGAACCCGGCCTCGCGGGCATGCTCGGAGAGACCCAGCGTGATGCCCGACAGGACGGCGAACCTGGCGCCGTCGAGCAGCGCGGGGTCGCATTCGAGCGACCGCGCGCACGAGCTCTCGGCCCGGTCGTAGAAGACCTCGGTGGCGCGCGGTGCGGCGCCGAACTCGACGAAGTACAGGCCCACGCGGCCGTCGGGCGTGAACCGGACGCCGCTCACGTCGACGCCGGCCGCGGCCACGGCGCCGGACACGCGGCGCCCGAGCGGCGAGTCGGGCAGCGCGCTCACCCAGGCCGCGCGCCGGCCGAGGCGGGCCAGCGCGACGGCGACGTTCGACTCGGCGCCGCCGACGTGCAGGTCGAGCGCTGCCGTGTGCTCGAGGCGGCCGTGTGCAGGCGGCGATAGCCGCAGCATCGTCTCGCCCATCGTCACGACCTCGAACGTCACCTCGCTCCTCCCGGCCCGGTTTCTGCACCCGCTGTCATACCGCACCTGACGGCGGCGCGGCGTCGGGCGCGGGGCCCGTGGCCGGTATCATCGATGCCCGGAGCGACGATGGCGACCTACGACGAGATCGGCACGACCTACAGCACGACCCGCGTGCCCGACGCGCGCATCCAAGCGCAGATCGACCGGGCGCTCGGCGACGCCGTCACGGTCGTCAACGTCGGCGCCGGCGCCGGCTCGTACGAGCCGGCGGGCCGGGAGGTCGTGGCGGTCGAGCCGTCGGCGGTGATGATCGGGCACCGGCGGCCGGGCTCGGCGCCGTGCCTGCAGGCAGCCGCCGAGAACCTGCCGCTCGCGGACGGCACCTTCGACGCCGCGATGGCCGTGCTGACCGTGCACCACTGGAACGACCTCGAGCGCGGCATCGCCGAGCTGCGACGCGTCGCCCGGCGCGTCGTGATCCTGACGTGGGATGCGGCGTACGGCGACGAGTTCTGGTTGACGCGCGACTACCTGCGCGCGTCGATCGAGTGGGACAAGGCCCGCTTCCCGGCCATCGAGCACGTCGCCGACCTGCTCGGTCCGGACGCGGTCGTCGAGCCGGTGCCGGTGCCGCACGACTGCACCGACGGCTTCTGTGCGGCCTACTGGCGGCGCCCCGAGGCGTACCTCGACCCGGTCGTCCGCGCTAACGTCAGCAACCTGGCGCAGCTCCGGGACGAGATGGACGAGGGCGTTGAGCGGCTGCGCGCCGATCTTGCCAGCGGCGCCTGGCAGCGGCGCTACCTGTCGCTGCTCGGGCTCGACGAGATCGACATCGGCTACCGCATCGTGCGGACGGCGTGAAGCGGGGTCAGCGGCGGCTGGGAGCGCGCCGCTGCGCGGCGTCGTCAGCCTCGCCGTCCTCCATCGGAGCCGAGATGAACAGCCCGATCAGCGGACCGATCACGAGCGCCATCACCACGGCGATGCCGAGCACCAGCGGGCGGTTCACGCCGCCGGCGGCGGCGTCGTAGATCAGGACGGCCGCGACGGCAGCCAGGACGGCTGCCAGCGTGGCGCCGAGGACGAGGGATCTGCGTCGATGCTTCATCGCCGACGAGATGCCCGGGCGTCGCTCTTCGGAAACCTCGCCGCCACGGCGGCGCAGGAGGTCGCACCAATGGGTTTAGGAAATGGGCCAGCCGGGGACTTCGCGCGGTAGTGGACAGTGCGAGCTTCCATCACGAAGCCGTCTTCTACAACGGCGAGCAGACCTACCTGGACCGTCTGGCGCCCTTTCTGCGAGAGGGAGCGGCGATCGACGAGCCAATGCTGGTGGCCGTCTCGCCGACCAAGATCCGCCTGCTCTCGGGTGCGCTCGGCGCCGACGCCGAGAAGATCACCTTCGTGCCGATGGACGAGCTCGGCCGCAACCCCGCCCGCATCATCCCCGCCTGGCGCGCCTTCGCCGACCGGGCCGGCACGAGGGCGGTTCGCGGCATCGGCGAGCCGGTGTGGGCAGGTCGCAGCCAGGCCGAGCTGGACGAGTGCCACCTGCACGAGTCGCTGCTCAACCTCGCCTTCGCCGACCGTCCGTCGTTCCAGCTGCTGTGCCCCTACGACACCGCCGAGCTGCCCGCCGACGTGCTGCAGCGCGCACGCCAGAGCCACCCGTGCGTCGACGAGCACGGCGCCGCCGAGACGAGCGACCACTACCACCCCGAGCTGACCTCCACCGCCGGCCTGCCGGCGGTGCCCGGCGCCGCCCTCCGGCTCGCATTCGACGGCCCCGCCCTCGGTGCCGTCCGGCGCGCCGTCGCCACGGCCGCCCGCCGGCTCGACATCCCCGACGATCGCACCGACGCCTGCGTGCTCGCCGTGAACGAGCTGGCGGCGAACAGCGTGCGGCACGGCGGCGGTCGCGGCGAGCTGCACCTCTGGCACGAGGATGGCGCGCTGGTATGCGAGATCCGCGACGCCGGCTGCATCACCGATCCGCTCGCCGGGCGCCACATCCCGACCGCCGAGCAGCTCGGCGGTCGCGGCCTGTGGATGGCCAACCAGCTGTGCGACCTCGTCCAGATCCGCACGCCCCCGCACGCGCCCTTGAACACGGTGCGCGTCTGGGTCCGCGCCTGATCGCCCCCGCCTCTCGTCGACCTTGACGATCACGCCGCGCCGCCAGTATCATCGGCGGTCCACGAGCGTGCCGGTGCCCCGTCACCGGCATTCGCTCCCCGGCCCACGTTCGACGTGGTGGGTGGTCGGCTGGGAACTTCGAATCACGACGACGAAGATCTCAGGAGGCGCATCGAATGGCATCGCGACGGACGAACCGGTCGAAGTCGAACTGGCAACGGCACAGGCTGGTGTTGCTCGGAGGCGTGATCGCGCTCCTCGTCGCAGCCTGCGGTGGCGGCAGCGACAAGTCGACGTCGTCCTCCAGCGGCGCCACCCCGGCGGGCAACGTCGAGATCACGATGTGGCACGGGTACGGCGAGCTGGCCGCGCCGGGCGAGGAGCCGAACGCCGAGCTCGACTCGCTGAAGGCCCAGGTCGACGCGTTCCAGGCGGCGAACCCGAACATCAAGGTCGACATGACCTACGTGAACTCCGACAACGCCCTCGAGAAGCTGACCGTGGCGCTGCAGGGCAACAGGGCCCCCGACGTCACCTACCAGTACGGCACCAACCTGCCCCAGCTCGCGACGTCGACGAAGGTGGTCGACCTCACGGAGCGCGTCGCCGCCGCCGACTACAACTGGGACGACTTCCCGGCCGGCGAGCGCGACGTCTTCACGATCGACGGCAAGGTGATCGGCGTCCCCGCGCTGGTCGACAACCTCGCGGTCGTCTACAACAAGGACCTGTTCGCGGCCGCCGGGCTGGCCGAGCCGACGCCCGACTGGACGTGGGACGAGCTGGTCGCCGACGCCAAGGCGCTGACCGATTCGTCGAAGACCCAGTTCGGGCTCGAGTGGCCGATCGACGGCAGCGAGACCGAGGTCTGGAAATACGTCGCGATGCTGTGGGAGGCAGGCGGCGACCTGATGGCGCCCGACCTCTCGAAGACGGCGTTCTCCTCGCCGCAGGGCGCCACGGCGCTCACCGCACTCGGTGACATGGCCAAGGCCAAGGCGCTGTACCTCAACGCGGCGCCCGACAGCCCGAAGGCCAACGAGCTGTTCAACGCCAACAAGATCGGCATGTTCATCACCGGCCCGTGGAACCTGCCCGACTTCCCCGACGCCCGCTACGGCGTGCAGGTGATGCCGTCGTTCGCCGGCGGCACCCACGACACCATCGCCGGGCCCGACGCGTGGGTGGTGATGGACAACGGCGGCGATCGCGTCGCGGCTGCGTGGAAGCTGACGCAGTACCTGACGGCACCCGACCAGGTGCTGGCCGACTCGCTCGCAACCGGGCACCTGCCGACACGCTCGTCGGTATCGGCGATGCCCGGCTTCTCGGCGTTCGCCACGTCGTTCCCCGGCGTCGACGTGTTCGCCACGAACCTCGCGAACGTCAAGAAGGCGCGGCCGTCGATCGCGGCGTACCCGCAGATCTCGTCCGCCCTCGGCAACGCCGTCACGAGCGTCATCCTGGGCAAGGCCGAGCCCGCGCAGGCGCTCGCCGCCGCCGCCGCGCAGGCCGACGCCGTGCTCGCCGCCGGTTGACGGCCGCACGGTGAACCGGCGGCTGCAGCGCGCCGTCCACTCCGAGCACGCCGCGGGGTGGGCGTTCGCGGCGCCGGCGATGGCGCTGATCATGACGTTCGGGCTGATCCCGATCGTGTGGTCGTTCGTGCTCTCGTTCCAGAAGTCGAACCTGCTGGCGCCCGAGCGCCCGTTCGTCGGACTCGACAACTACCAGCGCCTGACCGAGGACCCGCTGTTCCACGACTCGGTCAAGCACACCGTCGCGTACACGGCGCTGTTCGTGCCGCTGTCGGTCGTCGGCGCGCTGCTGATCGCCGTGGCGCTGAACCGGCCGCTGCGGTTCATCAAGCTGTACCGCACCGCGGTGTTCGTGCCGGTCGTGGCGTCCACCATCGCGACGTCGATCATCTTCCTGCAGCTGTTCGACCCCAACTTCGGCCTCATCAACTGGGCGCTGGGCGGCATCGGCAGGGGTCCGTACGGGTTCCTGCAGGACCCGAACCAGGCGCTGTACGCGATCGTCATCCTGACGGTCTGGGGCTGGATCGGCTTCGACGTGATCGTGTTCCTGGCGGCGCTGCAGGGCGTGCCGCGCGAGCTGATCGAGGCGGCGATGATCGACGGCGCCACGCCGTTCGGCGCCTTCCGCCGCGTCGTCGTGCCGCTGCTCGGGCCGGCCACGCTGTTCCTCGTCGTCTGGTCGACCATCAACGCGCTGCAGCTGTTCGACGAGATCTACTTCCTGACCAAGGGCGGGCCGCTGTTCTCGACCTACGTGCTCGTCTACTACGTGTTCGACCTGGCCTTCCAGAAGGGCCTCGCGGGCTACGCGGCGGCCGTCGCGTACACCCTGTTCGCAGCCATCCTGGTGCTCACCGCGATCCAGCTGGCGATCGGCCGGCGGATGGTGCACTACTCGTCATGAGCGCCGTCGACGTCCCCCGCCGGCGCAAGCCGAAGTCGCGCTGGCCGCTGCCCTTCTCGCCCTGGCACCTGGTGCTCGTGCCGGTCGCGCTGGTGATGCTGACGCCGCTCGTGTGGATGCTCGTCACGTCGATCGAGACGGTGCCCGAGACGCGCCGCTTCCCGCCCGTGATCGTCCCGTCGGGCATTCACTGGCAGAACTACCAGACCGCCCTCACCGAGGCACCGATGGCACGCTGGTTCATGAACACGATGATCGTCACGGTCGTGTCGGTGATCGGCAACCTCGTGTTCTGCAGCCTCGCCGGCTACGCGTTCGCCCGGCTCCGCTTCGCCGGCAGGAACATCGCGTTCTTCCTCATCCTGGCGACGCTGATGATCCCGTTCCAGGTGGTGATGATCCCGACGTTCCTGATCATCCGCTCAGCCGGTCTGATCGACACGCTGGGCGCGCTGATCCTGCCCAACCTGGCGAGCGGCTTCGGCATCTTCATGATGCGGCAGTTCTTCCGCACGCTGCCGATCGAACTGGAGGAGGCCGCCCGCATCGACGGGGCGTCACGGCTGGGCGTGCTGGTGCGCATCGTGCTGCCGCTCTCGGCACCGGCGCTGGCAACGCTGGCCGTGATCACCTTCATGTGGACGTGGAACGACTTCCTGTGGCCGCTGATCACGATCTACTCCGAGGAGAAGATGACGTTGCAGCTGGGCCTGACGACGTTCCAGGGCCTGCACCAGACCAACACGGCGCTGCTGATGGCCGCGAACGTGATGAGCATGGCGCCGATCCTGCTGCTGTTCTTCGTCGCTCAGCGATGGTTCGTGCGCGGCGTCGCCACCTCCGGGCTCAAGTAAATGCCGGCAGCCACTCCGCCTCGGCCGCGAGCAGCTCGTCGGCCAGGCGGTGGACGTCGCCGAGCGACAGCGTCGCGCTGGTCAGCTTGTCGAGACCGAGTGCTGCGTGGACAGCATCGCGGCTGCGCGTGCGGTACGCCTCGACCACGCAGGCCTGGACGGCGATCGAGCCGAGGTTCACGCCCGCGCAGGCCGCCGGCAGGTCGCCGAAGTACGTCGGCTGCACGCCGTTCCGGTCGACCAGACAGGCCACCTCGACGCAGCAGCCGTCGGGCAGGTTCGTGATCAGGCCGGTGTTCGGGACGTTTCCGTAGATGACGCGCGGCGTGCCGGTGATGGTCGAGTCGACGATCTGCGCGGCGTACTCCTCGCTGGTCTCGAGTTCGCCGGTGCTGAGCTCATCGGCGAGCTGCTGCAGCTCGTCGCTGCCGTGCGTCTCGCGACACTGCGCGAGATAGTCCCAGCGGTCCGCGATGTAGGACAGCGTCTCGGCGGGCGTGCGACGGAAGAACGGCAGGTACTCGGAGTTGTGGTGGCTCGACTCGGTCGGGAAGTGGCCCGTCAGATCCATGATCGCCGTTCGCACCTGCTCCCGGCCGCCGCCGTACCAGTCGTCGACCTCCCCGGCGGCGTCGCGCTCACCGCGGGCGTACTCGCGCACGGCGGTGCGCAGCTCGGCCGTCACGTCACGGCCATCGAGGCGGTACTCGAGCAGCCACGACTGGTGGTTGATGCCGGCCGCCTTGAACGACCATTCGCCGGGCTTCGCGCCCATGACGCTGGCGAGGAAGTCGGCGGTGTGCTGCACGGAGTGGCAGAGACCGACGGTACGCACGCCCTCACCCGACGTGTACCAGCAGTTCATCGACATCGGGTTGGCGTACTGCAGCAGCAGCGCGTCGGGGCACACCTCGCGCATGTCGCGGGTGATGGGCTCGAGCGCGTGCATGGAGCGCAGGCCGCGGAAGATGCCGCCCGGCCCGAGCGTGTCGCCGACCGTCTGGTCGATGCCGTACCGGCGCGGGATCTCGATGTCGAGCGCGTAGGCGTCGACGCCGCCGACCTGGAAGCAGACGACGACGATGTCGGCCCCCGCCAGCGCCGCGCGGCGGTCGGTGGTGGCGGTGATGCGCGCCGGCAGGCCGTGCGTCCCGACGACGCGGCGCAGGTGGCGCTCGGTGCGCGCCAGCGTGACCGGGTCGATGTCCATCAGCACGAGGTGCGCGTCGCGCATGCTCTCGAAGCTCAGGAAATCGGCACCGAGGGTGAGTGGGAACTCGAAGCCGCCGGCACCCACGATCGTGATCGTCGTCAAGGGGGTCTCCCAGGGAGTTGCGATGGCTGCGGAATGGATCCGGCAGCGGGACTCCCAGCCGACCACCCACCACGCCGCGCGTGGGCCGGGGAGCCGGGCGAAGCGACGCCCGGTTCGTGGACCCCGAACGCTACGGCCGCGCACGGGCTGGTGTCAAGCGTCCCCCGATCCGGCCGCATCGCGTGCGCACGCTCTGCGCCCGCCCCGTCACGGACCGTGCCATGTCGCCCGATCGGTGCCACTTCCGCGCGGAAACGTTCCGGGGTCAGACCCCAGAACAGGCGGGTTCGGGGTCAGACCCCAGCGTCAGGAGCCGAGTTCGGTGGCGCCTGTGGGGAGCTCGCTGACCGCGTGGCTACGGCGTCGTAGCGGTGGTCGCGCCAAGCAGGAGCCTGCACTCCGCGGCCTTGAAGCGCATCGTGACCCGCTGCCCCGGACGCAGCGTCAGCTCGTCGGCAGCGGCGGTCGTGATCTCGGCCGTCACATGAGCGGGCGTGGCCGCCGTGACACGCACGCGGTTGCCGAGCCGGACGATCCGTACGATCGTGCCCTCGAGGCTGTTCCTGGCCGAGCCGCCGTGGCTGTCCAGCGTGATCGACCAGGGCGGGATCGCGACGCCGACTGGCCCGGCACCGGGCTCGGTCGTCACCAGGCTGCCACCGGCGAGCGTGACGTGGGTCAGGCCATCGCTGCGGACGGTTGCCGTGCCCGTGAGCAGGTTGATCCCCGCGAAGTCGGCCACGAACGCGGACGCCGGTGAGGCGAGCAGCTCCTCGCCGGTGCCCGTCTGGACGATCGCGCCGTGCTCGATCACGGCGATCCAGTCGGCCAGCGCCGCTGCATCGTCGTAGCTGTGTGTGACGATCACCGTTGTCAGCCCAAGCTCTCCAAGCAGCGTTCCGAGCTCGCCGGTGACGCGACCTCGGGTCGCCGGATCGAGACTCGAGAGCGGCTCGTCGAGCAGCAGCAGTTGCGGACCGCGCGCCAGCGCACGCGCGATCGCCACCCGCTGGCGCTCGCCGCCGGAAAGGCGGCCGGGCTTCGCGGCGGCGAGGTGCCCGATCCCGAGCTGCTCGAGCAGCTCGTCGGCCCGACGCCGCCGATCCCTACGTCCCACTCCGCGCGCCTCGAGCGGGAACGCGACGTTGGCGCGTGCGTCGAGGTGCGCGAACAACGCGAAGTCCTGGAAAACGACGCCGACCGGACGTCGCTCGACCGGCACGAACTGCCGCGTCGGCCCGTCGAACCACACCTGATCGCCAAGCGTGATGCGTCCGTCGCCGGGTCGGACGAGGCCGGCGATCGCACGCATCAGCGTGGTCTTTCCGGCACCGGAGAGTCCCGCGATCGCAACCGTCTCGCCCTCGCCGACACGGAGTTCTGCAGCGAGCGTGAAGTCGCGAAGCGGAACCGCGACGCGGGCTAGGAGTGCTCGATCCATCGCCTCGTCGCAGTCTTGACGCCGGCGAGGACCGCGAACGAGATCAGCACGAGCACGGCCGACAGCGCAAGCGCTGCGTTGATATCGCTGTCCAGTTCGCCGTAGATCGCGAGCGGCGCGGTCTCCGTGACGCCGCGGAACGAGCCGGCGAAGATCAGCGTCGCTCCGAACTCTCCGAGCGCTCGCGCCCAGGCGAGGACCGCCCCGGTGACCAGGCCGCCGGCCGCCAGCGGCACGGCGATTCGCATCATCGTGCGGGTCGCCGAAGCGCCGCTGGCACGAGCCGCCTCGAGCGTCGCGGCGTGCAGCGCGATGAACGCGGACTGCGCCTGGCGGAGGTAGAACGGGCTGGCGACGAAGACCTGGGCGATCACCACCGCCGTCGTCGTGAACGGGATCTCCAGGCCGAGTGGTCCGCCAACGCTGCCACGAGCTCCGAAGGCGGACAGCAGGGCGATGCCGGCGACCGCCGGCGGCATCACCAGCGGCAGCTCGAGCAGCGTCGTCAACGCGTCCTTCCCGCGGACCGTCGAGAACGTCAGGACATAGGCAACGGGCGTCCCCACGACCACGATGATCACCAGCGAGACGAGCGTCGTCTTCAGGGAGAGCAGGAACGCGTCCTGCGCGACCGGAGATCGCAGCCCGTGAAGGAGGCTGCCCGGAGCCACCCGCAGGAACACGGCGACGACCGGGAGACCGATGAAGCCGGCTGCCACGGCGACCAGGCCGACAGCCACGGCGCGCTCTCCCGGACGCGTCACGTCGTCGGCGCCTCACCGAAGCCAGCATCCTCGAGCATCCTCTGACCATCCACCGACAGCACGAAGTCGATCCAGCGCTGCGCCAGTTCCTTCGCGCCCGACTTCGAGACCACGGCAATCGGATACGTCGCCGTGGCCGAGGCGTCGGCCGGGATCGGGATCAGAGACAGCGCGCCACCTGCGGCTTTCACGTCGGTGACATAGAGGAACCCGGCGTCGGCGTCGCCGCTCTGCAGCTTGGCGACGATCCCCTTCACGTTCTGCTCCTCGCTGACCACGTTCTTCATCACGGCGGCGGACCAGCCCGTACCCAGGGAAGCGTCCAGCGCTGGCAGCACCTGACGGGTGTAGTCGCCCACCGGCACGCCGGCCGCGCCGATCACGAGCTTCACGCCGGGCTTCGCAAGGGAGGCGATGTCCGTGATTTCCGTCGAACCAGACGGGGTCGCCAGGACCAGCGTGTTGGTCGTGAACGGCACGGGCTCGTCCACCTCGCCGTCGGCGGCCAGCGCCTCGGGATACTTCGTGCTGGCTGCGGCGTAGACGTCAGCCTTCGCGCCCTCCCGGATCTGCGTTGCGAGTTGGTCGGAGCCGGCGAACGAGAACTCGACCTTGGCGCCGCCGTTCGCCGCCGAGTACGCTGCCGCGATCTTCGGGAAGACCTCCTTCAGCGACGACGCGGCGAAGACCCGGAGTGTCCCGCCGCCGGCCGCGGCGCTGGAAGCGACCGGGGCGGCCGTCTTCGCTGCCGACGGCGTTTCGGACGAGCTCGATCCGCCACACGCCGCGAGCGTCGCGGCCGCGACGATCAGCAGCACGGCGCCGCCGGACTTCCACCTCATGCTGCGTCGCGCGTCGAGCGTCGCCATGCGATGAAGCATCTACGCGATGCTCATGTTCTGTCAAATTTTAACTGGTTGAGATAGAATACTGACATGAGTGATCGCTTTCTCGCCTGCCGCCGCATCGCCGGCCTCTCCCAGCACGACCTCGCGGGCCGCGCCGGCGTCTCCCGGAGCCTCGTCGCGGCGATCGAGGCCGGACGCAACACGCCTTCGGTCGCAGCGGGCATCGCGCTCGCCCGCGCGCTCGGCGTGACGGCCGAGGAGCTGTTCGGCGACGACACCGGCGTCGCCGTCCCCACCGCCGCCGCCGCCACGCCGCTCGCCGACGGCGACGCGGTGCGCCTCGTCCGTGTCAGCGACACCGTGGTCGCCGCCACCTGCGATCCGCTGGCTGACGGCACGATCGCCGACGCGATCGTCACCGACGGCACGCTGCGACACCTGCCGGGATCGCGCGAGGACGGCGTGCTCGTGCTCGGCTGCGATCCGGCGCTGCGACTGATCGAGCGGATGGCGCCATCCGACGTGCGGATCGTGACCGGCCACGCCACGAGCGGCGACGCGATCGCCGCGCTCGGTGATCGCCGTTGCCACGCTGCCGTCGTGCACGCCGTCGACGGCGCGCCGTCGCGTCTGCCCGAGGCCGTCGCGCAGACCGCGATCGCCCGCTGGCGGGTCGGAATCGCAGCGAACGTGCCTCAGGAGGAGATCGTCGACCGGATGCGCGACGGCAGGCTGGCCCTCGTGGGCCAATCGGCGACGGCCAACGCGCAGGTGGCCGTCGAGCGCTGGCTGCAGCATCACGACCTGGCGGGCGTCCGGCGGACAGGTCTCGCCCGCGACCATCTCGAGGCCGCACGCCTGGCCACAGCCGAGGGCATCGCCAGCGTGACGTACGAGCCCGCCTCCCTGCGCGAGGGCCTGAGCCTCGTCGCCGTCGAGACGCACCGCGTCGACGCACTGGTGCGCCTCGACATCACCGCCGCGACGGCGGCCGTTGCCGAGATCGTCACCAGCCGTGCGTTCCGCGCCCGCCTCCAGGCGGTGCCCGGTTACCACCCGGCCTGAGGCAGCGTCAGCTAGCGCGGACGGGGCCGTCGAGCACCCCGCCGACCCCTCGAGCCGGCGTACGAGATCGATCACCGAGGCCAGTTCCGCGCGTCTTGCGTGCGCCTTCCGTGCTGGGGTCAGACCCCAGAACGCCCGCCGTTCTGGGGTCTGACCCCGGAACGTTTCCGCGCGGAAGGGCCACGAAGCGCACGACGGGGCACGGTCCGCGCGGAACCTGGCGCCGCTCGTGCGTCGCCGGTGGCGGTTCGTCTGGTACCTGTTCTCTCAGCGGCCGGGATAGCGGAGCGACGCCGGTGACGAACGACGCGCCGCCGGCCAGCGGGAACGCGACCACGCTCGCCACCTCGGACGCCGCGCCCCGCCGCGCGAGCGTACGCCGAGCGCCACTGCAACGTGCAGCGCTGGACGGAGCTGCCGTGAGGTGGCCACTTCGCGCCGCTCGAGGTGCCCGCGATCGGGGTCGGAGAGCTCCGCCCGTTTTTCGCCTCGGCGCGGTAGTCGCCCGACCGAATATCCTGCACCCATGGCGCCCGCCCCGAACCTCGCGGTCGCCCAACCCTCGCGGCCGCCCGACCGGCGCGCGTGGGTGCGATGGCTCTCCCCCTGGGGAACGAACCGCGGGCTGATCGCCACCGCGCTCGGAGTCGTCGGCATGATCGTGATCATCAACGTCGTGACCCGGAGCTTGGGGCTCGACAACCGCCCCAGCTCGGCGATGATGGCCTCGCTGATCCTGGTCACCGTCGTCACCATGACCGGGGGGCCGCTGGCGGGCGTCGCCACGGCGGGGATCGCAGTCGGCGTCTGCGACTACTACGTGGCGCGGCCGCTCCACTCGTTCCAGGTCGACTCGCCGGCGACCGAGATCCTGTTCGCGTCCTTCTTCGTCGCGAGCGTCGTCATCGCCGGGCTGGTGGGCCGCCTGGCGGTCGCGCGGCACGACGCGGAGGCCGCCATGCTGCGCGCCGGGCACCTGCAGCGCCTGACCGCGTCCCTGTCCCGGGCCCGGACGGCGGAGGAGGTGTACGGCGCGATCCTGATCGAGGGACGCGAGGCGCTCGGCGCCGACGCCGGCCTGATCGGCCTGCCGACCGAGGACGACACGGCGCTCGAGCTCGTCTCGACGTCCGGCTTCACCCACGCGGAGGCGGCAGGCTGGGAGCGGATCGACCTCGCCCACCGCACCCCGATCGGCGATGCCTACCTGCTCGGCCTCCCGATCGTGCTGGGCGCCGGCGAGCGCGAGGCGCGCTTCCCGACCCTGGGCGACGAGGCGGCACCGACCGCCTCCGTCCCGCTGCACACGGGCGGGCAGCCGATCGGCGCGCTCGGTTTCCGGTTCGCGCCCGGGCACACGTTCAGTCCCGAGGACCAGGCCCTCGTGTCGAGCCTGGGCGACCACTGCGCGCAGGCGCTGGAGCGCGCGCGGCTGTACGACGCCGAGCACCGGGCGCGCGAGGCGCTCGGCTTGCTCGCAACGGTCGGCGAGCGCCTGGCCGGCACGCTCGACCCGGACGACGCGCTGCGCACGCTCGCGTCGCTCGTCGTGCCGGCGATCTCCGACCAGTGCGTCGTCGACCTCGTCGAGCACGGCCAGATCCGTCGCGTCGTGACGGTGCACGCCGATCCGGCCCTGCAGGACGCGGCGCGCGTGCTCGAGCGCTTCGCGCCCGACCTCGACAGCGACACGCCGGTCGCCGTCGCGATCCGCACCGCGACCACGCAGCTCGTGCCCCTCACCGGCGACCTGCCCGAGTCGGCGTACCGCAGCGCGGCGCACCGCGACGCCGTGGTTGCGGTCGGGCTGCGCTCGATGCTGTCGGCCCCGCTGGTGGTGCGCGGGCGAACGATCGGGGCGCTCACGTTGGGCTGGCGCCAGGCCCGGGCGTACGCGGGCATGGACATCAACGTCGCGGAGCAGCTCGCGCGCCGCGTGGCACTGGCGATCGACAATGCGCGGCTGTACGAGGTGCAGCGCGAGATCGCGCACACCCTGCAGCAGAGCCTGCTGCCCGGCACGCTGCCGCAGCCGCCGGGCATCGAGATCGCCGCGCGATACCGGCCCAGCGGCGCGGACGCGGAGGTGGGCGGCGACTTCTACGACGCCTGGCCGATCGCCGGTGGCGGCTACGCGATCTCGATCGGCGACGTGGCCGGAAAGGGGCCGAGCGCGGCCGCGCTGACCGCGCTGACGCGGCACGCGATGCGCGTCGCGTCTCGCTATGAGGAGTCGCCGAGCCGCGTGCTCGAGGTCGTGAACGAGACGATCCTGGAGGAGCGCGGCACGGCCGAGTTCTGCACCGCCGCGCTGGCGCTGCTGCGACCCGAGGGCGCCGGGTACTCGTTCACGAGCGCCTGCGCCGGGCACGCACCGCCGCTGATCCTGCGCGCCGGCGGCACCGTCGAGGAAGCCGGGGTCTGGGGCACGCTGCTCGGCGCCGTGCCCACCGCGACGTTCCACGACACCACGACGCGCCTGGACCGCGGCGACGTCGTGGTGTGCTGGACGGACGGCGTCACCGAGCGTCGCATCGATGGCGACCTGTTCGGCGAGGAGCGGCTGGTGGAGCTCGTCACCTCCATGGCCGGATCGTCGGCCGATGCGATCGCGGCAGCCATCGACGACGCCGTCGTCGCGTTCGCGCCGGGCCTCCCTGACGACGACATGGCGATCCTGACGCTGCGGCTGGTCGGGACGCCCGCTCCGTAGCCCGCGGCGAAAGCTGCAACGCTTCAGCGGCCATGGCGACGACCCGAGACATCGAGCGCGGCGGTCTGGCGTGGCGGGAGGCCGGCAGCGGCGCGCCCGCGGCGATCTTCCTGCACGGCCTCGGCGGCAGCCGGACGGCGTGGGACGATCAGCTGCGCGACCTGTCCGACCGCCGTCGCTGCGCCGCCTGGGACCTACCGGGCTACGGCGCCGCGCCGCCCCTGGCCGGCGCGATGACGTTCGCCGCGCTCGCCGACACCGTCGCGCGGCTGGCCGACGCCATCGACCCGGAGGACCGCCCGCACCTGATCGGCCTCTCGCTCGGCGGCATGATCGCGCAGCACGCGGCGCTCGCCCATCGCGGCCGGTTCCGCTCGCTGACGCTGCTCAGCTCCAGCCCGGCCTTCGGCCTCGACGGCACGTCGGCCGCCGACTGGCGCGCCGCCCGGCTGGCCCCGCTCGACGCCGGCCAGTCGCCCGCCGACTTCGCCGACGCCGTGCTGCGGTCGATCGCCGGTCCGGGGATCGGCGACGAGGCGCTCGCGGGGCAGCGCGCCGCGATGGAGCGCATCACGGGCGACGCCCTGCGACGCTCGATCGACTGCCTCGTGACGCACGACCTCCGCGACCGGCTGGGCGACATCGACCTGCCGACCCTCGTGCTCGTCGGGGCGCTCGACACCGAGACGCCGCCCACCTACGCGGCCGCCCTCGCCGCCGGCATCGACGATGCGCAGCTGGTCGAGATCCCGGGCGCCGGCCACCTGCTGAACGCCGAGTCGCCGGGCGTCGTGAACGAGCTGCTGCGCAACCACTTCTCGCGATCGGAGCACGGATGACCGAGCATCGCTGGCTCCATGTGGTCGGCGAGCAGCTCGCCCGCTGCGGGCTGCAGCCGGGGGAGGTCGTGGCCGTGCTGAGCGAGTCGTCGAGCCGCCCGGTGCTGGTGGAGACCGTGCGGATCGCCGCCCAGCTGCAGGGCGCGCAGGTGGTCGACGTCGTCGTGCCGACGCCCGCGAACCCGCATTCCGTGCCGATCCGCTCGACCGGAGCGTCACAGGCGATCGCCGGCAACCGCGCCGCCATCGCCGCGCTCGCCGCCGCCGACCTCGTGCTCGACTGCACCGTCGAGGGGCTGCTCCACGCACCCGAGCTGGGCGCGATCCTCGCCGGCGGCGCGCGCGTGCTGATGCTGTCGAACGAGCACCCGGAGAACTTCGAGCGATACGCGTTCGACCCCGACCTGGCACGCCGCGTCGAGCTGGGCGCAACCTGGCTCGGCGCCGCGGCCGAGATGCGCGTCACCAGCGCTGCGGGCACCGACCTGACCGTGCGCCTCGCCGACAGCGTCGTGGCGGGCTCGACCGGTCTCGCGACGGAGCGCGGGTCGATCGCCCACTGGCCGGGCGGACTGGTCGCGGCGTTTCCCGCCGCGCACGCCGTCACCGGCACCGTGGTGCTCGCGCCGGGCGACCTCAACCTCACGTTCAAGCGCTACGTCGAGCATGCCGTGCGCCTGTCGATCGAGGACGACCACGTGGTCGAGGTGGGCGGCGACGGGGCCGACGCGCGCCTGTTCCGCTCGTACCTGTCGGCCTTCGGCGACCCCGCGGCGCGGGCCACCAGCCACGTCGGCTGGGGCATGAACCCGGCCGCCCGGTGGGACTACGCCGTGCTGTACGACAAGGGCGACATCAACGGCACCGAGGCGCGCGTGTGCGCCGGCAACTTCCTCTACTCCACCGGCGCCAACGAGCACGCGGGCCGGTTCACGGCCGGGCACTTCGACCTGCCGCTGCTCGGGCACACGATCGCCCTCGACGGCCGCGTGGTGGTCGATGCCGGCGAGCTGGTCGCCGACCTGCGCGCCGTCAGCGCGTAGCGCTCACTCCTCGAACAGTCCCAGCCGGCCGAGCCGCTCGAGGCACGCCTCGACGCTCCACGGGTTCATCAGCGAGCCGCAGCGCGCATCGCGGTAGTGCTGCTCGAGCGGGAACCGCTTCATGATGGTCGTGCCACCGCACACGCGGATCGCCTTCGCCGTCACCTCTTGCGCGGTCTCCATGACGGTGTAGGTCGAGACCAGCGCGCGTCGCAGCTGCTCCGTCGTCGGGTCGGCCGCGGCCTCGTCCACCGTCCGCTCCCAGGTCGCGCGGCTACGGCCGGCCATGATCTGGATCTCCGCCCAGCCCCACTGCTTGGCAGGCATGTCGCGACGGGCCGTCGAACCGGGGCGGGCAGCGGCCGAGAGATACTCGCGCACGAACTCCACCACCGCGTCGGCGAGGCCGATGTACGCGGGCGTCAGCGTCATGTACACGTAGGGCCAGCGCTCGGCGATCTGGCCGAAGAAGCCCGGCGGCAGCAGCTCCGCCTCGGCCGGC
>JBKJIG010000015.1:0-3527 GCA_046598415.1 Gaiellales bacterium | reverse complement strand
GGATAGCTGAAGAGCGGCGGCGTGACGGCTCCCTGCTGCGCGTAGAGGTCCTCGCAGACGTTCAGGTTCGCGGTGTCGTAGCCGGGAACGCGACCGGGGCCCTCGTAGCAGGGCCAGCCGAAGTTCAGGACGCCGGCCGTCGGCTTCGCGACGCGGTCGATCTCCTCCCAGGTCGCCCAGCCGACGTCTCCGATCCAGACCTCCGACGTGCCCGGCCGCACGGCGATCCGGAACGGGTTGCGCATGCCGTGCGCCACGATCCGGCGGGCATTCGGGTCAGCGCTGGACGCGAGCGGGTTGTCGGGGAGCGCCGTGCCGGTGTCGGGATCGACGCGCAGCAGTGCTCCGGAGAGCCCGGCCGGGTCTCCCGAAGTCCGCAGATCCTGAGCGCGAAGCGCGCCGCCCTCGGCGGTCGGCGGCATGAGAATCGCTCCGATTCCGCCCGGCGGATCACCGCACGGGTTAATCGGGTTCCCCGTCTGTCCGTAGTCGACGAAGTTGAAGCTCGCTCCGTCGCCGCCGCTCACGTAGAGCGCGCCGTCGGCGCCGAACACAAGGCTGCCGACGCTGTGGCTCGGGTACTGCTGGCACCAGTCCTCGATCAGAACGTCCTCGGCGCCGGCCATCACGTCGCCGCTCGCCTGCAGCCGCGAGAGCCGTCCGCTGACCACGCACCCGTCGGCCGTCGGCCCCGGCGGCGAGGGGCACTGGTCGGAGCCGAGGCCCGGCGTGCCCCAGCGCGGCGCCGGCGACGGCGAGCCGAGGATGTGGTCGTAGGTGTAGAGGACGTAGACGTACGGCTTGGTCGGGAACGCCGGGTCGAGCGCCAGGCCGAGGAGGCCCCGGTCCCAGAAGTTGTGCACGTTCGTCCGGAGGTCCGCGAACACCGTCGCCGTCGGATCGGACACGCTGTCGAACACCTTGATCAAGCCGCTCTTCTCGGCGATGAAGATCCGGCCGTCCGGCGAGAAGCGGATGGCCGTCGGGTTCGACAGGCCGGCGATCGCGACCGAGTCCGTGAACCCGGCCGGCACGGTTCCGGCGCTCGCCGGGACCGCGCCGCCGGCGAGCACGAACACGCAGGCAAGCGCCAGCATGCGACCGAATGTGATCGCTCTCCCGTCGCGACCTGGAACCTGGCGATGAGACGTCGTGCTCTCCCTCGGTCGTGTCTCCCGGCCGCATCATCCGTCACCGGGCGGGCCGAGCGATTCTACGGTGGCAGATGTGGATCGCAATGGCCCGCGCCACGAGAGCCACCCAGGATGGGCCGATCGAGGCACTGGACGACGGTGAAGTCCTGCCCGCGCTCAGTGACAGGACTGGCTGCCGGAGTCGGTGAACGTCCCGGTGCCGGGCGCCGGGACGAACTGCCAGTCGTAGCTGTTCGCATGGAGCGTCAGCTTCAGGATCCCGAAGGTGTTGTCGTTCCGCACCTCGCTGTTGGCGGCGACCTCGACCAGCGACGTGTGATTGGCGCCGCCGGTGCCGACGATGAACTCGCGCAGGCCGCGCGCATCGTCGCGGATGCCGTCCGCCGTCTGCGGCGAGAACCGCTCGTAGATGTGGTCGTGGCTGTTCAGGATCACGTCGGCGCCGGCGTTGTAGAGCGTCGTCCACAACGAACCCGAGTTGCTGGCGGCGCGGCCTCCGGAGCTGAACAACGGGATGTGCCAGTAGGCGAGGGTGCAGGCGTTGGGATGGGAGGCGAGGTCCCCCGCCAGCCAACGACCCTGCGGAGAGGTGGAGTTGCAGCCGCCGGCGTTGCTGCAGTTGGAGTTCAGCGCGATCACGTGCCAGGTGCCGACGTCGTAGCTGTAGTACCCCTGCCCGGGAGTGCCTGCACGGGAGCCGAAGTAACTGAAGTACCCGCTGGCGGTACCGCCGGCGTCGCAGCCGTTTCCGCCCGACGTCACGTACTCGTGGTTCCCCACGACCGGGTGGGTGATCGACAGCAGGCGTCCCCAGCTGAGGTCGTAGGACTGGAGGAAGTCCGCGAGGCCGCCGCAGTAGTACTGGTTGTCACCCAGCGGCAGCACGGACGCGAATCCCCTGTTGAAGATTAGATTCGAGACGGCCAGTTGCGCGCAGGCCGCGCCCGTGCCCGCGCCGCCGTTGAAGTTGCCGTTGGCCGGGTCGCAGGCGATGTCACCGGCGGTCGCGATCGTCGGGTCGCCCCCGCCGGCCGGGTCGATGATCGGCGCGGTCTGGGCCGACGTCGCGGACGCGGAGCCGGCGCTGTTCGTCGCCGTCACCACGACCTGCGCGCTCTTGCCGGCGTCGGCGGTGACCAGCCGGTAGGTGCTCTTGGTCGCACCTGCGATGTCGACGCAGCTCGCCCCGGCGCAGCGTTGCCACTGGCGCTTGGTGGTCGGCGTCGGGAAGCCGCTCCAGGTTCCGCCCGTGGCCGTCAGCGTGGAGCCGACTTGGGCCGTCCCCGAGATCGCGGGCGAGACGAGGTTGGCCGGCGCCACCGGGATCGGCGCCGCTGGGACGATCGTCGCGGTCGGCAGCGATGCCGCTGACGTCGAGCCGGCGCTGTTCGTCGCCTCCACGACGACCCGCACCTTCTGGCCGGCGTCTGCCGCGACCACGGCGTAGGTGGTGCCGGTCGCACCGGGGATGTCCGCGCAGGAAGCCCCGCAGCGCTGCCAGTGACGGGTGAGCGTCGGCGCTGGGACGCCGCTCCAGGTGCCGTCGGTGGCCGTCAGCTTGGCGTTGACCGTCGTCGTTCCCGAGATCGCCGGCGGCACCGAGTTCGCCGGTGCCATGCCGATCGCCACTGTCTGCCCCGATGACGCGACGGCCGACCCGGCGTCGTTGGTCGCCGTCACCACGACCCGCACCTTCTGGCCGACGTCGGCACCGCCCAGCACGTAGCCGGCGCCCGTCGCACCGGGGACGTTGGCACAGCCCGCCGCGGTACAGCGCTGCCACTGCCGCGTCAGCGTCGGCGCCGGCGCGCCGCTCCAGGTTCCGGTGGTCGCCGTCAGCGTCGCGCCGGCCGCCGCCGTCCCGGCGATCAGCGGCAGCCCAGAGTTGGCCGGCTCCGCGTCCAGCATTACCCGAAGTGCCGCGCGCTCCGAGCGGGTCATCGCGAGGTGGTACTTGGCCTTGATGCCGATCCAGCGATCCGCGTAGGCGAACCAGTCCGCGCGGCGGGGCGGCTTCCACTGATCGGGCGAACGGTTGCCCTTCTGCCGGTCGAGGCGGGTGCTGGTTACGACCAGCACGAGCGAATCGTTGGCGTACTGCGTGCGTCGTGCCTTCGTCCAGCGCCTCGCGCCGCTGCGCCACGCGTTCGCGAGGGAAACGAGATGATCGGCAGCGACCAATCGCGGGTTGCGGTACGTCGTGCCGGAGTACTGGTCGACCCAGGTGCCGGATCGGATGGCGCAGCGCCGGCCGCGCTTGACGCCCTTGCCGCCCCTGATCAGGGCGTCCTCGCGGGCGTCGCAGCCGTTTCGGTCCGGGTCGAGCCAGTGCCGGAACAGCGACGCGCTGAACCCCTTCAGCGGCACCGGCGC
>JBKJIG010000004.1:0-34060 GCA_046598415.1 Gaiellales bacterium | reverse complement strand
GGCCTATGCCGACTCTGACGCTCACCTCGCGCATATGGCGGCCGCGGGCCACGGCGAGTTCATGGGCGCGTTGATGGCGCTGATCGACTCCGTGGAGTTCGTGGTGCTCGGCGAGCCAACGCCCCAGCACCGGGAGGCTCTCGCGCGGGTGCCAGGGGCGCAGTTCTACTCGGAGGTCGCGAGCCTCTCCCGCTAACGGCGCTGCGCCTGCTCGCGGGCGAATGCGCGGGGCTGTCCCGGGGTCAGTCCTTTTGGAGCGCGCCCGAACGGCGTGGCGTACTCGCTCACATCCTCCCGCATCCCTTGAGAATCAGCAGGTCTCGATGCGCGCGGGGTTGGGCGTCCGCAGGCTTGTGATCCCTATGGTCGGATTGCGACGTCCAGTCAGGGCGACCAGCGCTCGCGCTGTCCGCCACTCCGTCCGGCCGCAGTCTCCACGTCCGGGCTCCAGGAGCCGGGACGCGTCTGTCCGGGCGAGGCGCGCAGCGCAGGCTGGGACGGGAAGTCGGGAAGCCAGCCGTGTGTGGCCGCGACTGCGACAGCTGCCGCGCGCGTCGAGCAGTTGAGCCGCGTCAGGATGTTTGAGACGTGGCGGTGGACTGTGTGTGGGGATACCACGAGCTCGGCGGCGATCCGGGCGTTCGAGAGCCCGCCGGCGATCAGGTGGAGTACCCCGAGTTCGCGCGGTGTGAGAGGGCAGTCGACGGGCGCCGTCTCGTCCAGCTCGCTCCGCGACCGAGCGGCGAGCTCGCGATGACGCTCGGCCTCGACGTGACGGCCGGCCGAGGCGAGCGCCCGGGCCAGCTCGGCGCGGGCGGCTGCGGCTTCGTAGACCGCTCCCACTCGCTCGTAGTTGTCGACGGCGTCGAGGAGCGCCCCGACGGCCGAGGGGACATCGCCCTCCGCTCGGGCGATCGCGGCGTCCGCGCGCCGCACAGCGGCAACGAGAGATGGGTTGGCGGCGCGACCGGCGAGGACCGCGAGTGCATCGCGGGCGTCACGCGCCGCGGGTAGCACCCGGCGTGCTGCCGCTGCGACCGCGAGGAGCTCGTACGCGGCAGCGCGTTCCGCGAACACTCGTCGTCCGGCCTGACGGAGGTAGGCAGAGGCGTGCTCGGTCGCGGCTGCGGCATCGCCGGTCTCGAGCGCGAGGAATCCGCGGATCAGTCGGCAACGACGGTCGGGCTCGGCGCGGTCGAGCAGCACTGCCGCCTCGTCCAGCCGGCCCTGCCGGAACCGGAGTTCTGCCAGCGCTGCCAGGAGGCTCCGCTCCCACCGCTCGTTGCCCGACCCGAAATGGTTGAGGCCGTCCTCGATGGCAGCGGCCGCTCCGCGCCAGAGACCCCGCCCGAGGAGAAGCGGAACGACGGAGCAACGACCGATCACGGCCATCGTGCCGCCCTCGGTCGCTGCCGAGCGCTCGACGACGCGCGGGAGCCAGGCCGCCGCACGAACGTAATCCCGCACGTCGGCGCAAGCACCGAGCAGCGTGCAGCTGGCACGTGTGACGGCCAGCGGGTCGGTCGCGTCTCCGAGATAGACGCGCAAGGTCGCCTCCTCGAGGAGGCGAAGCGCGGGCTCGACGTGGCCAAGGGCGAACAGCGCCTCCCCTTCACACACGAGGCCAAGGACCTCAAGGTCACCCGACGAGGCGGCCTTCGCGGAAGTACGCGCGGCGCGGGCGAGCCTGAGGGCGGCCTGCGCATCGTCGTCGACGACCAGTGCCGCCTCGCGGACGTCGCAGTAGGCGCGATCGAGGGCCGATCCGCCACCGTGATCGAAGAGCGCGCGAGCCCTGTCCAGCCAGGCCCGGGAAAGGGCGGCCTCGTGTCCGACGATCGCGACGTCCCACGAGAGCCGCACTGCGACACGGCCCGCAGCGAGGGTATCTTGCTCGGACTGGTGGAGGCGGAAGAGCGCTTCGCGGGCGGCGAGGAGCCCCGGCCCGTCGTCCAGCCACCAGCAAGCCAGCGAGGCCCCTTCGAGGCCTGGCACCGACCGTTCGAGCTTGGTCCAACCGGTCAGGACCGTGCGGGCCTGCTCCCAGTCGCGCCGCTCGATCGCCTGGAGCCCGCGGTACAGAGCCGACCCTTCTCCCATGACGCTTAGTCTAGGCGCGGGCCGACGCGGCGAGAGCGCCACATGGCCCGTTCCGGCCAGTCATCTCGCCGCCGCCGGATGACCGGATCGTGCGAAGCGAGGCGGCCGCGCGACCTCGATCATGTCGTTTGTCCGTCCACCCATGTCCACGAGGGAGCTTCGCATGCAGTTGACCGACGCCGGGATGGAGACCGTACTCGTCTTCGATGAGGGATTCGACTTGCCGCACTTCGCGGCCTTCCCGCTCGTCGACACGTCGGACGGGCAGGCGGCGTTGCGGCGTTACTACCGGCCGTTCCTCGAGCTCGCACGCGACCGCGGCACCGGGTTCGTGCTCTCGGCACCCACGTGGCGTGCGAACCCTGACTGGGGTGACCGGCTCGGGTACGACGAGGAAGGGCTGGCCGCAGCCAACCGCCGCGCCGTCGCCTTCACCGCGGCCGTCCGCGACGAGGTCCTGGCTGTATCGGAGCGCGATCGCGTCGTTCTCGAGGCGTTCGTCGGTCCGCGCAGCGACGCTTACCGGCCGACGATGCTCATGTCAGCTGCCGAGGCCGAGCGCTACCACGCGACGCAGCTGCGGACGCTGGCCGATACGGGCTGCCAGCAGGTCGGCGCCCTGACGCTGGCGTACGTGGACGAGGCGATCGGCATCGTCCGCGCAGCGAACGCCGTGGGGCTCCCGGCCGTGATCGCCTTCACCGTCGAGACCGATGGGCACCTGCCGAGCGGGCCGTCGCTCGAGGAGGCGATCACCTCGGTCGACGACGCCACCGATGGAGCGGCTGTGGGCTTCATGATCAACTGCGCCCACCCGACCCACTTCGCCGACGCGCTTCCCGTCGGCGAGGCGCGACGACGGATCACCGCCCTGCGCGCGAACGCGTCGCGCCTCAGCCACGCGGAGCTCGACATCGCCGAGGAACTCGACGCCGGCGACGCCGTCGACCTCGCCGCCCACTACGTCGCGCTCCGCGAGCACCTCCCGGCGCTCGATGTCCTCGGCGGATGCTGTGGAACCGACATCTCCCACGTTACCGCGATCTGCGACGCCTGGCTCGCCGCCGATTAGCAGGACCACGCGGCGTAGCGTTCTCGCGATCGTCCCGGCCGGGGGCTGTCAGATCGGTTGTGTAAGTAGTGGTGGCAGTCATGGTGAGGCGTGTCGGTCGATCTGGTCACCGAGGAATCCGACGGCGCCCGCCTTCGCCAATAAGGCGGCCCGCGAGACCGGTCGAGTCGTCGTCGTGACCACGGGAACCCTGCGGGAACACGCCGGCAACAACGAGAGCTAACGCACGGGAGTCAGCGAGACAGTCGGAACCGTCTGAGCGCGCGGATCCCGGGGACATGGGGAGTCACCGCTGCCCACGCGTGGACGGGTTCGATCCGAATGGTAAGGAGGGGGTCAGCAGTTCGAGTCTGCTAGAGGGCTCTCGGGAAAGCGCCGCATTCGCGGCGCTTTTCTTGCTCTGGCGTCCACCGAATCGCCGAATCGGACTGAATACTGGCGTTTGGCGTGTTCCCGCGATGTTCCCGCGCCGTGGCCTCAACGTCGTTGGAACCGTGTGCTCAAGCCGAATCGGTGCCTCCCTGACCCCTTCCGCCGTGCAGAAGGGTTCGCGCGTCGCCGGAGATGGTGTAGCCGAGGGCGCGGTAGGCGCGTTCGCGTTTCGCGTACATCCGGTCCAGGACTGGGATCTCGGTGTCGACGTAGTCGTAGATCCGGGCGTCGTGTTTGTCGGGCGCCGGGCGGTGGAGCCGTCCGGCGTACTGGGTGATCGTTCCTTTCCATGCGACCGGCAGCGCGAGCAGCAGCGTGTCCAGTTGGGGCTGGTCGAAGCCTTCGCCGAGGTAGCGGCCGGTGGCGAGGATCGCGACCGGCTCGCGGGTCTTGGCGAGCGCTTCGAGCGCGTCGCGACGGGTGCGTGGCGGGAGTCCGCCGTGGAGTGCGACGAGGTGCGCGACGTGCGGGCGCAGCATGGTGTCGAGGAGGCGGAGGTGGTCGAGACGGCCGGTGAGGATCAGCGCCGAGCGGCCTTCGGCGATCGCGGTGCGCGTGTCGGCGACGATCAGCGCGTTGCGGTCACGATCGTTGGCGAGGTGCTGGTAGAGCTGCTGGATCGTCTGGTCGGCGTCCGGGGTTCCGGCGGTTGTCGTGGTCGGGCGGCGGATCACGCGCAGCGCGAGTGGTGGGTGAGCCCGGATCGTGTGGCGGGTCGGGCCGCACTGCATCCGGATGATCGGCTGGTGGCCGTCGCGGCGCTGCGGCGTCGCAGTCAGACCAAGTGCGTAGCGGGCCGGCGCGAGCCTGGCGACGTTCTCGGTCGACACGGCGGGGACGTGATGGCACTCGTCGATGATCACCAGCCCGTAGTGTTCGAGCGTCTCGGCGGCGTCCGGATCGCGTGCGAGCGTCTGGATCGTCGCGACGTCGATCACGCCGGTCGGCTTGCGGCGAGCGCCCTGGATCGTCCCGACCTGCCGGGCGTCGATGGTGAGGAAGGTCGTGAGCCGTGATCGCCATTGCTCGACCAGCGTGCGGCTTGACACCAGGATCACCGTCGACACGGCGCGCTTCGCGATCACTGCGGCGGCGATCACGGTCTTCCCGGACCCCGGCGGCGCCACCAGCACCCCGCAGTCGTGCCGCATCAGTGCCTCGAGCGCGGCCTGCTGTTCGTCGCTGAGCATTCCCGTGAACGTTGTCTCAAGCGGGGTGCCGTTCGTGCGTTGGTCGTCGACGCGCATCCTCGATCCGGCCGCGGTGAGCAGCTCCTCGACATCACCGAGCAGGCCACGGGGCAGCGCGAGGTGCTGCGGGTGTTCCTCCGCGCAGCCGATCACGCGCGGGACGCGGCCGACCGGCAGGCGCAGCCGTTGGCGTTCGTGGAAGACGGGGTTGGAGAACGCCGCGAGCCGCCGGATCCGGTCGACCAGCCGCGTCGGCAATCCCTCGCGTGGCACGTAGATCTGCTGGCGGAGCGTCACGACGACCTCGTCCGGGACCGCTCCAAGCAGGGGCAGCTGCGCGTCACGACGCACTCGCCACGGCTCATCGCGCTCCTCGTTGTACTCGGCGACGCCGAGCACCCCTCCCTCACGACGCGCGGCGAGCGCGACGAGCTCCCGCACCCGCGCGTCGCTGAGGCGCTCGACGCCCACGAGGTACCGCCACTGGTCAGGGTGGGGCTGCAGCGCGTCGTCGAGGAACACGCTCGCGCCGTGATCGCGGGCGGCGCGCTGCAGCGGCAGCGCGATCAGATTCCCGAACCCGCCGGCGGGCAGCACGTCCTGGCTCGGGAACACGCGGTCATACGAGGCAAGCCCGATAGCGGTGTGTCGCGCGGACGCCTCCGTGAGCACTGCGAACGCGAGCCGTCGCGCCTCTGCGGCGTCGACCGGTTCGGCGAAGAACACCCAGATATGCGCGCCGTTGCCGCTGCGTGATCGCTCGACCGCGACCGGCACGCCCAACGCCACGGCGGCGTCCCGGACGGCGGTCGTGTCGGCGCGCCACGTCGCGCCGTCGAGGTCGATCGCCGCGAACCAGCACCGCTCGTCGGCACCGAGCGGGTAGACGCCGACGACGATCCGGCCCTGCAGGTGATCGCGTAGCACGGCGGCGGTGATCGGCCGAAACGACTGGTTCGGGCACGCCCCGCAGCGCACCCGCGGCTTCCCGCAGACGCCGGTGACCCACTCGTTCCGGCACGCGGGCGCGTACCCGGAACGGCCCGTCGAAGCTCGCTCCCACCGAATGGCGTAGACATCGTCGCGCCCGCGGAACAGCTCCCCGAACAACCGGACACGGTCGGCCGGCGCGAGCGCTGGTTGCTCACCGGCGCGCAGCTCGGTGATCCGCGCGCTGACGCGTGCTCGTTCGGCGTCGAGTCGTGCGAGCACTGCCTCGGCCTCCGCCAGCTCGCGTGCGGTGTCCACGATGCGAATTGTCGCCCCACCCGGGTGGTGGTGCTTGACGGACAGGCTGCGATCGGTGAATCATGGCCAAGTACGGCTCGGATCTAACGGCCACTAATTCGCATCATGAGCGAATTAGTGGTATTTTGTTGATCCGATGGCGGGAATCTCTGGCGAGGGTCGTGAGCGGCTTGCGGCGGTGACGTCGGGGCGTCGGTTCGTGACGCCGGCCGATGCGGGAGCGGTGCTCGGGGTCTCGTCGATCGCTGCGGCGCGCGTGCTTGCGCGGTGGGCGGAGCAGGGCTGGTTGCGTCGGGTGCGGCGCGGGTTGTACGTGCCGGTGCCGGTCGATGCGGCGAGCCCCGGGGCGTGGAACGAGGACGCGCTGCTGATCGCCGGCGAGCTGTGGTCGCCGTGTCTGTTCACCGGGTGGACCGCCGCGCGTCAGTGGGGGATGACCGAGCAGGTCTTCCGCACCACGGTGCTGAAGACCGCAGCCCGCATCCGCGCCTCCGATCGGATGGTCGCCGGCTACGAGTTCCTGCTCGTGCACGCGGCGGCAGACGCGCTTGGCTGGGGCGCGAGGTCGGTCTGGAGGGAGGAGCGGCGGCTGCGGTTCGCCGATCCGACGAGGGTGGTGGTCGATGCGCTCGATGAGCCGCGGCTGGTGGGCGGGATCGGGATGGCGAGCGAGCTCCTGCTGGTGCTGCTCGATGAGGATGGCGGCGCGCCGGTGCGGCTGGTGGAGTACGCGGAGCTGAGCGGGAACGGGTCGGCCTTCAAGCGTCTCGGCTTTCTCGTGGAGCGGCTGCGACCGGACCTCGAGGAGCTCGTTGGCGCGTGCGCGGCGCGGCTGCCGAGCGGGGTGACCCTGCTTGATCCGACGGCGCCGCGGGGCGGTGCGACGGCGCCGGACTGGGGGCTGGTCGTGAACGCGCGCATCTCGACGGGCGCCCACTCGTGATCACCCGCGCCGAGGTGCTCGGCCTGCGAGCGGAGTGGCAAGTCGACGCGGCGGTGATCGAGAAGGATCACGCGCTTGGCTGGCTGTTGGCGGGGATCTCCCAGGAGCCGCGCCTCGCGGGTTGGGTCTTCAAGGGCGGGACATGCCTGCGAAAGTGCTATTTCGAGACGTACCGCTTCTCCGAGGATCTCGACTTCACGGTCGTCGAAGGCGGCCCGATCGCGGCGGACGAACTGGTGCCGATCTTCCGCGACGTCGCGGCGTGGGTGCTCGAGGAAGGAGGCATCGAGCTGGTGATCGACGAGCGCAGTTTCGCCGCGAGGCGGAACCTGCGTGGCCGGCCGACGACGGAGGGCAAGGTCGGGTTCCGCGGGCCGTTGCTCCAGCCGCAGCCAGCGAAGATCAAGCTCGACCTGACCACGGACGAGCTCGTCGCGCTGCCGCCCGAGCCTCGCCTCGTCGCGCACCCCTACAGCGACGCGACGGCGAGGCGGACGTGCCGTCGCTGGCGCAGGTGCGCTGCTACCCGCTGGTCGAGTTGCTGGCGGAGAAGCTGCGTGCCCTGGCGCAGCGCTACCGGCCGCGCGACCTCTACGACATCGTGCACACCCATCGTCACTCCGACGTCGCCGCCCGCGCAGGTGAGGTCGCGGCGCTGCTCGATCGCAAATGCGAGTTCGTCGGCATGCCGGTGCCGACCGCCGCGTTACTTCGCGACGGTGACCTGCTCGACCAGCTGCGACTCGACTGGACGGCGATGCTCGCCCACCAGCTGCCACAGCTGCCCGACGTCGACACCTTCCTCGCACAGCTCGACGACGTCTTCGCCTGGCTCGCCGGCGCCCCGCCGCTGGCACAGCTGTCGGCGCCGCTCGCCGACGGCGAGGTGGCGGTGGCGCCGCGCGGGGTACGCCGCTGGCGGGCGTCAGCACCGGTCGAGCTGCTGCGCTTCGCAGGTACCAACCGGCTGCGCGCCGAGATCGACTACCAGGCCCAGGACGGACGATGGGGATGGCGCAGCGTCGAGCCGTACGCGCTGCGCCGCTCGCGCGAAGGCCGGCTCCTGCTGTTCGTCGTGAACGATCGCGGGCAGCTGCGCAGGTACCGGGTCGACCGCATCCGCGACATCCGCGTTACCGGCACGCCATTCGTGCCGCGCTACCGGATCGAGCTGTAGCCGCCGCGGGCCCGGCGCCGGCGTGATGATCGGCGTTCGCGGGCGTCGCTCACTGCTTTCGTTGGAGAGCTTGGCGAGTCCGGAAGATTCGCAGCGCCGAATGCGGAAAACACTGTCCGCCGATCACGGAAGTAGGAGCGCAATGACGTAGCGCTCGTCGCCCGGGCCGCGGGAACGCTGCGGGAACACCCCGTTGACAACGAGAGGGAACGCGGGGGACTCCGCGAGACACTCGGAACCGTCTGAGCGCACGGATCCGGGGGACCTGAGGGGTCACCGTTACCCCCGCTTGGACAGGTCCGATCCGAATGGTAAGGAGGGGGTCAGCGGTTCGAGTCCGCTAGAGGGCTTTGCGAAGTGCCTGCAATTGAGCGCTGTTTGAGGGCTCACCATGCGCCTGTCGCGACCGCGGTGCCCGATGCGCACCCATCCGGCGCGAAATTGAGAGCAGACCGGATGCCCAGGGAAGCACGCCGCACCCCGATCCGTCACGCATCGCACCATCGGGGACCCTCTCTTCGTACTGACCACTTCTCTCGCTGGAGAACGGTCGGCGCGGCGGCCTGCGGGATGCAAATACCGCATCCGCCGGCCGGCGGGCGCGGGACGTGTGGATCCGGCGTCTATCGGGCCGATCGCTCATCGAAGTCGGGCGCCACCGCAGCGATGGCGCGGCGACCACCGAACGTGCGGCATCTCGGCGCCTCAGCGATCCGCGTTTCGAACCGCCAGACGGGGCCTGCGGCGCCGCCCACGTCGTTTTGGCACCGCACAGGCAAGATCGGCGTGTGACCCGCGCCGCCGCCCTCTGGGCGATGCAGTACGACGTCGTCCGGGCCTGACTGCGCCGGGCCTGGGGTCGTGCTCTCCCGGTCGCAAGTTACACGCGGGGCGGATCCTGCGGCTCGGCGCCGCCCCAGTACAGCCACCGCCAGTGGCCGTCGTCGAGGCCGAACACGCCGGTCGTCGAGTACGGCACGGCCTCCTCGACGCCGTCGTGGACGACCGTGACCGTTCCGAGGACCTGCGCCCACGCGACGTCGCCTCGACGCCACACCGTGATCGTATCGGCGTTCCAGACGACTCCATGCATGGCGGCGGCCGTTGTGAGGGCGATGACCTCCTCGGGGCCGCGGTACAGCTCCCCGAGGCCGGAGCCGGCGATCGCGATGTCGGGGGCGTCGAAGATGTCGTCGAACCTGGCTCCCGGGGTCGAGAGCGCACGGTGGGTCGACTCGACGAGGGCGACGATCCCGGCCCGGGTCTCCTCATCAGCGATCACGGTGGGTGCACCTCTCGACATCGGCGGCGGCGGGACGGCCCAGACTGTACCGGTTCGAGCCCGTCGTTAACGACTCGGGCGGGGCGGCCGTGAAGGTGCCCTAATCCCGATCCAAGCGGGGTCGCGGGATCGCTCTCGAAGAATCCCATCGCTCTGGCCAGCAGTCGATCCTGACGTTCCGGGCGTCGAGTCGGGCCCGGACGGGCACGGTCATCATCACGATCACGGGGACTGGCGGCGGGAAGATGCGCACGAGTACGGCGAGCGTCACCGTGACATAGGGCCCTGCTCAGGCCCGCGATTCGGGCAGAGTCTGCTGGATCGCGCGCGACCGGTTCGACGGTTCCGCACGTCCTCAGTCACGGGGCGGCGGCTGAGGACGTGAAGTCCCTGCACAGCGACTGTAACCGCGACCGCTTCCGCGTCAGGAGTTCGACCGCCGCGTCGAGCGCCATCGGGGCGGTTCCGAGCTGCATCGCGGCGACCGCGGCGCCGATCGGCCAGAAGCCGTTGCGGGTCGCGACGAGATTCGCCGTGCTTTTCCGGGGCCGGCAGGTCGATATGGAACGTCCAGTCCTCCGGCACGAACTCGTTGTCGATCACGATCGTGTGGCTGCCGGTGCCGATCATGCCGATCACGTCCCAGGTGTCTTCGATCCTGGCGCGTGACACCGGCACCAGCGCGATCTGGTGCTCGGCGTCGGGCCCGTCACCGACCGTGGCGTCGCCGCCAACCCAGGTTGCGTCGTGTGCTCCGCTGCAGAACCCCCAATGGTCGCTGAGCGAACCCGTCGCCGGCGCGGACGAGGAGGCCGGACACGAGTCCGGCGATGCGGTGTAGGCGCACGGGTCGGCGAGGAATGTGTCGCCGAATGAACGGCTGCCGGAGGTCAAGAAGGTCACCTGGTCGCCGGATCCCTGGCTTACGATCCAGGCGAATGACGCCTCGTACCGCGCCATCTCGATGCCGGTGCGGAACCACTCGGCTGGTGTCCGGCCGAGACCGCCGCGGTCCACCGGCACCATCTGCCGGTACAGGCCCGCCTCGCCCGCTCGCTGGAACAGGTCGAGAGGAATTCGCCGCTCGGATTCCAACTCTGCGCGGCGCTCGCCAGCTTCACGAGCCAGTGCAACTGCGGTCAGGTTCAGATCGTCCGGGGCACCGGACGAGGCTCGTAGGAGGTTCATGCGGCGCCTCGACGCCTCATTGCGCCGGTCGACGGGTGCGCGGCGGGCCCGGTGCGGGTGCGGTGTGTGACGATCACGGCAAGGACCACGCCGCCGCCGAGAACCGCCGTAAGCAACCAGCCGTCGGCGCCGTCGCCGGCGGCGACCGGTACCGTCAGCGCCGCCGCCACCAGCAGCGCGGCCGCGATCCACAGGGTCGGGTGGCGGTGAGCGCGCTGGTGGCGTTCCGGTGAGTGGTTGCCGACGGCGCGGCGTGCGCCGGCCGCTTGCAGCTGCTGTTCGTCGGCGGCCGTTTCCGGCCACTGCTCCCCCTTCGCCAGGTACCGCAGCGCGTCGATCATGAAGTGCGAGTGGGTGGCCATGTCAGGGCTCCTCGTCGGTCGGCCGGGTTTCCCGGCTGTCCTGTCGATCGTCCGCCGGGAGGGAGGACGGTCGCGTCGGGTAGACCCCGCGCTTGTGCGGGCGGCGAACGGCGGTGACGGAGGGATCTCCCTACCGGTCGGCGAGCAGCGCGGCGAGCTGGCTGCGGGATCGCACGCCGAGCTTGCGGTACACGCTGGAGAGGTGCTTCTCGACCGTTTTGGTGCTGAGGAACACGCCGACGGCGACCTCGCGGTTGGTTGCGCCGTTCGCGACCAGCCTCGCGATCTGCCGCTCCTGCGGCGTCAGCTCGTCACGCGTGTCGGGTGTCGCACGCCGTTGGGTGTCGCCGGTTGCCTGCAGTTCCTGCCGGGCGCGGTCGGCGAAGCCGGCTGCGCCGAGCTCCTCGAACCGGGCCAGCGCGCTGTGCAGCTGCCTGCGGGCCGCGCCGCGCTGTCCGGCGCGGCGCAACCGCTCGCCGTAGGCCAACTCGCAGCGGGCCAGGTCGAGCGGCCATGGCCCGGAGCCCAGCAACGTGAGCGCCTCTCGGTACGACGCATCGAAGTCGTCTTCCGATAGCAGTGCCCGGCACCGGACGGCGATCGCGGTTGCCTGCGGATGCTTGGCGTGCCGGGCGGCGCGGTCGAAGGAGCGCAGCAACTCCTCGGCATCGGGTCGGCGTCCGGCGCGAACGTACGCCTCGATCAGGTCGGCTTCCCAGAAGGTGTACCGGGCACGCATCTCCCCGATGTCGCGGCGAACGCGCTCAAGCAGGTCGATCGCGTCGTCGATCCGGCCGGCCGCGAGCGCGATCGTCGCCAGCGCACCCGCGGCCCCCGTCACTTCGCCGCGCAGGCCCACGCGTGGCGCCATCTCCAACACGAGTTGCGCACGCGCTGCACCGCTCTCGAGCGCGAGCTCGCCTTCGATGCGGGCCAGAAAGGAGTTGCCCATGCAGATGAAGTACGGGATGCCAGCCTCTTCGCTCAGCGCCACCGCTTCGCTGGCCGTGCTCACGGCCGAGCGGTAGCGACCAAGACGCCTCTCGATCAACGCCTGCGCGAACAGCGCTTTGGCGAGGTCGAGCACCGCCGCATCCCGGCGGAGCCGCTCGACGACCGGCTCCAGCGCCGCCGCCGCCGCTTCCACGTCGCCGATGTAGGCGAGGACCAACGGGAACTCGGCGGCCCGCTCGTTCACCCGGTCGCGACTCAACTCCACGCCGCGCGTCGCAAACGCGCGCGCCGCCGCGACATCGTCCTTCATCATCGCCTGCCAGCCGCGCGCGCCGAGCACGCCCTGGTCATCAGGAGCGCCCGCAGCCAGAGCCACGATCCGATCGACCACCACCTGGCCGCCGGCGACGTCGTACTGCTCGGCGTGGTAGTCCCAGACGTGGACGAGGATCCGTGCCGCGCGCAGCGGATCCTGATCCGCGATTTGATCCGCTTCCGCCCGACAGGTGTCGATCCAGGCGACGAGCTCTGCGCGGGCCTTGGCTGTCTCGGCCCGCCCCTCGATCAGATCGGCGCGAAGCAGCGGATCCGATGCCAGCGCCAGTCCCTCGTCGAGCAGCGCCGCCGAATAGTCGACGCGACCGGCGTCATACGCCGCCCGCCCGGCCGCGTGCAGCCGCTCCGCTCGTCGCCCAAGGTCGGGCGTCAGGCGCGCCGCGCGGTCGAGCAGCCGCGCTTGCGACTCCGCGCCGCCGCGACGGCGCGCGCCCTCCGCCACCCGCTCCAGCGCGGCCGCCACCGACTCGTCCTGGCCAACCGTCGCCGCCGCCCGGTGCCACGTTGCCCGGTCGTCATCCACCCCCTCCAGCGCCCCGGCCAGCGCCGCGTGGGCGACGCGCCTCTCGCCCGACGTGGCCGCCGCGTCGATCGCCGACCGCACCAGCGGATGCCGGAACCGCAACCGCTCACCCGCGATCCGGATCAGGCCCGCCGCCTCGGCCTGATCGAGACCGTCCGCAGCGGCGCCAGCCGCGTGCAGAATCGAACTCAGCTCGCCGCTGCCGCTGACCGCCGCGATCAGCAACGCCCGCTGCGCGGCCGGCGAGAGCGCCTGCACCCGGGCCCCGAACGCCCGCTCCACCGCAACGCCGCCGCGCAGCGGATCATCGAGCGGCTCCGCGCCCAGCCGTTGCCTCTCGCGCAGCGCCGCCGGGATCTCGATCAACGCCAGCGGATTGCCTCCGGTGGCCGTGATCAGCGTCGTTACCACGCCTGGCGCGAGCGGCTCCACCGACGAAGTCTCCACCAGCCGCCGCGCGTCATCCGCACCGAGACCCACCAACACCAGCTCCGGCACCCCGCGCGCTTCAAACGCCACCGCCTCACTGTCACGCGCCCCGAACAGCATCACCACACCCTCCGCCGACAACCGCCGGGTCGCGAACAGCAGCGCCTCCCGCGACGCCGAGTCGAGCCACTGCGCGTCGTCCACCACACACAGCAGCGGCCGCTCCTCCGCCGCCAGCGCAATCAGCCCCAGCGTCGCCGCGTACACCGCGAACCGATCGACGGTACCGCCGCCGCCGAGCGCCAACGCGCTCTCCAGCGCCCGGCGCTGACCATCCGGCAACTCCGCGATCTGTCCAATCGCCGGCCGCACCAGCTCCAGCAGCCCGGAGAAGGCCAGATCAGACTCCGACTCGACCCCCAGCGCACGCAACACCCGGAAGTCGCTCGATCGATCCACCACCGCATCGAGCAGCTCGGATTTGCCGACCCCCGGCTCGCCGCGGATCACCAACGCGCCGCTATCGCCCGCACGCGCTGCCGCAAGCAGCACGTCCAGCTGCACCTGTTCCTGGTTCCGCCCGATCAGCACGGGCATCCGCTCGTCACCGTCCGCCGATTCTAGACACCAAAACTGGGCGCCGCCAGCCGTCGTCGTCCGCGCAGCACCGCGCGGACTCGGTTGGCTACTGGCAGCACACCTGCGGGCGTGCGGTGTCCACACCCGGCCCGCACCCACCCGAGCGAAAACGGCGGTGCCGTAGCGTTCACGAGCGTGACGCCGCGGGCCTCGAACTCCTGCATTCGTGCCGACTTCGTCGTCTTCCGTACAGGAGCGCCTATCCGGTCAAGGCCGATGGTAAGGAGGGGGTCAGCGGTTCGAGTCCGCTAGAGGGCTCTCGGAAAAGCGGCGCATTTGCGGCGCTTTTCTTGTTCTTGTGCCGATCCAATCGCCGAATCAAACTCAAATCGGGCGTTTGGCGCGTTCCCGCGATGTTCCCGCGGGACGGGCGTAGTGTCGTCGGACCCGCGTGTTCAAGCTGAGTAGGCGCCTGTTGACCCCCTCCGCCGTGCAGAAGGGGGCCTACAGCTCACGGCGCTCACCGTGAGCCCGACGAGCGTGACGGGCGGCCCCACCGCGACGGGGACGGTGCCCCTGGGGAGTGCCGCGCCCTCCGGCGGTGTCGTCGTCAGTCTCGGCAGTAACCTGCCGGGAGTCGCCACCGTGCCAGCGACGGTCACCGTGGCTGGCGGCGCGACCAACTTGATCTTCACCGTCACCGCGTCCGCGGTCGACACGACGACCTCCAGCTCGGCAACTCTGGGCAGCGTCTCGCAGTTGGCAGCGCTCACCATCTCGTGGACGGCCGCGGCCGCGCTTTCGCACCGACGCCGGCACGGCGTGCTCGAGCAGGCCGGCGAGCCACTGCATGCCGACGTTGGTCAGCCGCCGCTTGCCGGTCTCGTCCGAGAAGGCGTTACCGCCGCCCTCCACCGGTGACAGCGACTGGTGCACGGGCCAGCCGCTCGCAAAGTAGTCTGGGAACGCCGGCCGAGCCATGAACGTGGCGTGGAAGCCGAGGCGCCGGCACACCTGCTTGATCGCGCTGCGGAACAGCAATGCGTGGTCGGCGGCCTGCATGCCGTTCTCCGGCGCGAACGTGAACTCGATCTGGCCCGCGCCCCACTCATCCTCGATCGTCAGCAGAGGCAGCCCGAGCTTCTCGGTGCACTCCTGCAGCTCCCACAGCAGGTCGTGGATCTCGTCGTTGCGGTTCTCGGTCAGGTACTGGAGGCCGTGCGCGAGGCCGTTCACGGTCGGCGGTGACAGCGGACGGCGCCTTCTGGAGCCCGTTCGGCGCCACCAGCCGGGACGGGAAATCGCTTGACACCGAGCTCCTTCTGACCCGCCAGATCGAGCCTCTGCACCTTGCCGGTCGATGCGTTGGTGGCCGCCGTCTGCGGCCTCCCAGCGGGGAGCGACGCCAACCTCGGCATCAGGTGAGCGTGATCGAGGGTCCGCCGGTCGGCGGGCGCAGCACCACCGGAGCAGGCGGTTACGGGTCAGCGCCATCGCCAGGAGCGTTACGAGGATCTCGGCGTCGCGCTAAAGTCCGTGGCGATTCGGCGGGCGAGAAGCCGGAGGATCGCGGAGACGACCGGGTAGACGAACCGGGAGAGAGACATCACGTCGCATCCTTACCGGTAGCGCTTCGGCTCATCCAGGCCCGAAGCCGAATATTGGCACCTTCGCGCGCCCGCGCGAAGGCGGCGGTGACCCGCAACGCGCCAACCGCGCCCGCGCTGTTGCCGACGCCGCAGGCGAGCAGCGAGTTCGCGTCGCCGGCCGCGCCGAAGATCGCGTTCGGCCCATCGAGAGGGCGGCCGCGATCACGCAAGCCGTGCTCGGACGGGCCAGCCGGCGCCGACGTGTCGAGGACGCTGTCGGGGAAGCCCTGAGGGTGCCGGGTGCCCTCTACGGCACGATGTTGTGGTTACGGTGGAAGACGTTGTCGGGGTCGTAGCGGCGCTTGACCTCGACGAGGCGGTCGTAGTTGGGGCCGTAGGCCGCGCGGATGGCGTCGTCGCCCTGGTCGTCGGCGAGGTAGTTGAGCCACCGGCCGTCGCCGAAGTGGGGACGCATCGCGGCGAAGGTGTCGCGCGTCCAGGCGATGTTGGCATCGGTGTCTGCGGGATCCATCCAGACGGACGGCAGGAGCAGGTTCCAGCCCTTGTCGCGGTGTGGGACGGCCGATTCGGTCACACCGACCCGCGTGACGGCGCCGTGGAAGTGCTCGAACAGAATCGCCGACATCGGTGAGGGGACGGTCTGGAACCGCTCGACGGCGACGTCGATCAGCCCGTCCGGGATGCCGCGGGTGAAGTTCGACAGCCAGTAGTTGAAGGCGCTCGCCGGGTAGCCGGCGTCGAGCAGGGTGTTCATGACCGGGTAGGGCATCGGCTCGACCTGCACGACGGCGGGTGAGCCCCAGGACTTGAACGGCTCGAGGTCGCGCTCGGCTTGGTCTGGGTCACCGGTGTGAAACACGATCATGGCGCAGAGCTTCATCCCGGATCCGTCGGGAGCGTGGACGAGTCCCGCGAAAGCGGTCAGGTCGTCGGAGCATGCGGTGGCGGCGTCGCGGTAGAAGCGCAGCAGGTCGGGTGCCGCTTCGATCGGGTGGGCGATCAGGCCGCCGGTGATCATCGTCAGCGGGTGGAGGCGGAACGTGAACGCCGTCGCGACGCCAAAGTTGCCGCCACCGCCGCGCAGCGCCCAGAACAGGTCGGGGTGCGTGTCCGGCCGCACGTCAAGGATCTCGCCGGACGCCGTGACGAGTTCGACCGCGAGGAGGTTGTCGGCCGCCAGGCCGTGCTTCGCCATCAGCCAGCCGAGGCCGCCGCCGAGCGTCAGGCCGGCCACGCCGGTGGTCGAGATGGCGCCTCCCGTAACGACGAGGCCGTGGGCGGCGGTGGCGTCGTTCAGCTCGGCCCAGACCATTCCACCTTGCGCGACGACGGTGCGGCGCTTCGGGTCGACATCGGCCCGCTTCATCTCAGCAAGGTCGATCATCACGACTCCGTCTCCTACCGCCCTGCCCGCGACGTTGTGGCCGCCGCCGCGAACCGATACCTCGAGGTGGTTCGCGCGCGCGAATCCGAGCGCGGCCGCGACGTCGGCGGGGGACGTGCACCGCACGATCACCGCCGGCCGTCGGTCGATCAAGGCGTTGTGCACCCGGCGCGCATCGTCGTAGCCGGCGGCGCCTTCGGTCAGCACCCTTCCGGAGACTCGACCTGCGAGATCACTTACTGCAGCGGGGTCAAGGGTGGCGCTCATCTCGGCTCCTGACTCGAGGTGACCATGAGTGTACGGCTGGCGGCGCGTCGATGCGTTCAACGGTACGGCAGCGCGAACAACCTGGTCGCCTTCGTCGTCTGCGTCAGCCCCTGACGTGGGGTGGGCCGGGCGGCGATAGACGGCCCCGCCTCTCTGCCAAGCTCGTGAGAGACGGCGGTCGAACTCGGATCGCTCCAACGCCCCCTGCAGATCAGCCTCGGTACGCAGCCGATGGAGCATCTGCGTCCGCGTCTCGGAGTCGAACAGCTCCACGCGATTCCGCCCGAAGCCTTTCCCCGTAGCGAGCGGTGCCAGCGTCGCGCAGCGCGTCCTTCGCAGAGTTCTCTCGCCCTTCCGGATCACTACGCCGGACGCTCGCCGGCGGAACCGCGCCTCCCGCGCCTCGCAGTTCGCCAATAAGACGGGATCTCGCGCCCACCAACCATATGGGAGGTCCTGCGGCTCCCCCGAGGCCCGCTCGCACCCGATTGAGTAGTCCGTGGGCGCTGCTATCGTCGAACGGGCCGCCCGCGAGACCGCTCGAGCCGTTGTCGGCACCGCGGGAACCCTGCGGGAACACCCCGCCGGCAACGACAGGGAACACGAGGGACTCAGCGAGACACTCGGAACCGTCTGAGCAGACGGTTCCGGGGGACATGAGGGGTCACCGTTACCCGCGCTTGGACAGCTTAGTTCCGAGATGGTAAGGAGGGGGTCAACGGTTCGAGTCCGTTAGAGGGCTCTCGGGAAAGCGTCGCATTTGCGGCGCTTTTCTTGTTGTTGACGCGGATCTGGTCGCCGAGTTGAACGAGAACCGGGGTTTCGCGCGTTCCCGCAATGTTCCCGCGTGAGGGGGCTCATCGTCCTCAGAATCGCGTTTCAAGCCAAATCGGCGCCCTCTGACCCCTTCCCCAGCACGAAGGGTTTGGCGCGTCCGGCCAGGAGGGCCGCCGTTGCGGTTGAGGCGGGTGGCGGCTTCGACGATGATCGGGTTGAGGCTGTCGCCGGCGGCGGACCGGAGCGCCGCGTAGCATGCCGTCCGCCTTTGGCGCTGGTGACCGCCTGCCCGGGCGCCGAGGCCGTGCGCTGCTCTACAGGGTTGCCAACTGGAGGTCTGAGCCACTTCGGCCGGCGCGACGCGCTGTTCCAGCATGGCCCTCATGGCGAGCCTGTTCCGAGCCAGGGAAGGAGCGAAACGGCGACCTCGCGTGCGACGTCAATGGTGCGACATCCTCGTCGGTATGGGCGAGAGAGAGGTAGCCCTTCTGGCCCGTATAGAGGAACCCACGGTCGATCATGGCGGCCTCGAAGGCGGCGGTGAGCTCTCGATCCGCGGCTGCCAGGTCGCGGTAGTCCGCTGGCGCCGACGTGCTGTACGCGCTTCACCTCAGCGATCCGGGCGACGAGGCTGGCTCCGTCACCGGTTGCGAGTACGTCCACGCGCTGGTCACGTCGGTGCCTGCTCGACACATTCCCGCAACTCGCGGCGAGGGCAGCCCACCTCGGCGGTCGAACTCTGATGCTAGACGGCGAAATCGTCGCGTTCAACCAGGCGACTACATCTCCACCTCGTTCGCCGGCGGAACGGCCCACCCAGTGTTCAGCCTCGAAAAATCGGCGCCGACCGCCGCTGCCCCCTTCAACCAGGCGAGCTACTCCCCGCGCGTCGAGCGGGGCTTAAACCTGCGGTCGGGCAGAGTTCACGGCGTCTTTGGACGACGTTCTCGTCCTTGAGTGTGTTTCTCGGTGCCGGTGAATCGATACACCCGAAAAGTGAAACGATTAAGTTGCTCGGCACGCTTGCCGAACGCCCCTGGTGCTGGTACGTACCGGCCATGCTGGAAGCCGCAACCGTCGCGCCGCCGAGTCTCGCCGACCTCGCGGCCCACCTCGTCGAGGCGCGTCGTTACACGGATCAGCTGCTCGCGTCCGTCTCTGACGATGACCTCGTGCGGCAGTTCTCGGAGCTGCAGTCGCCGCTGGTGTGGGACTACGCTCATATCGGGCACTTCGAGGAGCTGTGGTTGCTGCGCAAGACGCTCGGCCGTCGGCCGTCCGTGGCGCGGTTCGATGATATCTACGACGCTTTCGCCCACCGGCGGTGCGAGCGGCCGACGCTCGAGCTGCTTTTGCCGGACGAGGCGCGCGCGTTCGTTGCGGACGTCCGTGACCGGGTGCTTGAGGCGTTGCCGGCGCTGGTCGAGCAGGGCGATCCGCGGCTCGTTGCGGGCGGATTCGTCGTCGGGCTCGTGGTGCAGCACGAGCTCCAGCACGCCGAGACGATGGCGCAGACGCTGCAGGCGGCCGACGACGTCCGCTACGGCACCGCGAATGCTCGGACAGTCCGGGGAGAGCCGTCCCAGGACGAGGTCTTCGTGCCCGCGGGGCCATGGTCGATCGGAACGCGAGATGGGCTGTGGACGTACGACAACGAGCGGCCGCCAAGCGACGTCGACGTTCGGGCATTCTTCATCGACGCGACCGCGGTGACAAACGCCAGCTGGCTCGCGTTCATGGCTGATGGCGGCTACCGAGATCCGCGACACTGGTCGGAGGATGGCTGGGCCTGGCGCCAGCGCGACGGCGCCCAGACGCCGCTCTACTGGCGCCACGTCGGTGCTGGATACCAGCGGCGTCGGTTCGGCGGATGGGCCCCGGTCGACCCGGTCGAGCCGGTGCAGCACGTGTCGTGGTTCGAGGCGGACGCTTTCGCGCGCTGGGCGGGCAGGAGGCTCCCGACCGAGGCCGAGTGGGAGAAGGCCGCGACCATGGCGGCGCGCCGGGACATCGACGACGCGAACGTCGGGCGCCGCCTGTTCGGCCCGGCGCCGGCCGGGACGTCCGGCGGGCGCCTCATTCCGGGGTCGTGCGCCGGAATGATCGGCGACGTCTGGGAGTGGACGTCGTCGGCGTTCGCCCCCTACCCGGAATTCCAGCCGTACCCCTATCCGGAGTACTCTGCGGTGTTCTTCGACGGCCGCTATCGCGTGCTCCGGGGTGGCTCGTGGGCGACACACCGGCTGCTCGCGCGACCGACGTTCCGCAACTGGGACTTGCCGGAACGCCGCCAGATCTTCGCCGGCGTCCGCACCGCAAGAGACGGCTAAGCACCGCGCAGCCGACCTGGCCGGAGCGCCGGCGTCGATGTCGATCGGCCGGTGTAGGCTGTTGGAGTCGTCCGCCGTGCGGCGCCTCAGCGCGGGTCGACCGGTCCGGCGGCCGCGAGAGGAAGGACGAGGAGCGCGCGTGATAGCAGAGGAAAGCAAGCCTGCGGTGGTGCTGCTCAGCGGCGGCCTCGACTCGACGACGGTGCTAGCGATCGCGACGGCGGAGGGGTACACACCGTACGCGCTCAGCTTCCGCTACGGCCAACGTCACGTCAGCGAGCTCGCTTCGGCGCAGCGCGTTGCCGAGGCGATGGGCGCGGCCGGGCACGTCGTCGCAGAGATCGACCTGCGGGTGTTCGGCGGGTCGGCGCTGACGGCCGACATCGGTGTCCCGAAGAGCCGCTCAGAGGAAGAGATGGGCTCGGGCATTCCGATCACCTACGTGCCTGCACGCAACACCGTTTTCCTCTCGTTCGCGCTCGCTTGGGCCGAGACGCTCGGATCGAGCGACATCTTCGTCGGCGTCAACGCGCTCGATTACAGCGGCTACCCGGACTGTCGTCCCGAATACGTCGCCGCGTTCGAGGCGATGGCGAACCTGGCAACGAAGGCTGGGGTGGAGGGCACGCAGCGGCTCTCGATCCACGCGCCGTTGATGCACCTCACGAAGGAAGGCATCATCCGCCGCGGCCTCGACCTCGGCGTCGACTACTCCATCACCCAGAGCTGCTACGACCCGGACGTCGACGGGCGAGCCTGTGGCGATTGCGATGCCTGCACGCTGCGGCTGCGCGGCTTCGCCGCGGTCGGGATCCGCGACCCTGCCCCGTACCAGCCCGGCGTGGCGGTGCCGCGATGACGTACGCCATCAAGGAGATCTTCTACACGCTGCAGGGCGAGGGGCAGAACGCAGGGCGGCCCGCGGTGTTCTGCCGCTTCTCTGGCTGCAACCTGTGGACCGGACGCGAGCAGGACCGGGCGCAAGCGGTGTGCACGTTCTGCGACACCGACTTCTTCGGCACCGACGGGACGGGCGGCGGGAAGTTCAAGTCGGCGACGGGTCTCGCAAGGGCGGTCGTCGCGCACTTGGCCCTCGTCGAACGGTCGCAGCCGGCCGCTCGTCGTCTGCACGGGAGGCGAGCCGCTCCTGCAACTTGACTCCGCGCTCATCGACGCCCTGCACGAAGTCGGTCTGGAGATCGCGGTCGAGACCAACGGCACGCTCCTTCCCCCTGACGGCATCGACTGGATCTGCGTCAGCCCGAAGGGCGGGTCGGAGACGGTCCTTCTGCGCGGCAACGAGTTGAAGCTTGTCTACCCGCAACCGTCCGCGCTGCCCGAGCGGTTCGTGGAGGCCGACTTCGATCACTTCTTCCTCCAGCCGATGGACGGCCCGAACCTCGAGCAGAACACCGCTGCGACGATCGAGTACTGCCTGGCGAATCCGCAGTGGCGCCTGAGCGTCCAGACCCACAAGATCGTCGGGATCCGCTAGCGGGATGGAGATCTTCAAGGAGTTCACCTTCGAAGCTGCCCACCGGCTGCCGATGGTTCCGGAAGGCCACAAGTGCGCACGGCTGCACGGCCACTCGTTCCACGTCTCCATCCACGTTGTCGGCGAGATGGACGACGAACTCGGCTGGTTCATGGATTTCGGCGACATCAAGGCGGCGTTCAAGCCGTACTACGAGCAACTCGACCACCACTACCTCAACGAGGTGGAAGGCCTGGAGAACCCGACGAGCGAGAACATCGCTCGATGGATCTGGGACAAGGTCGCGCCGGTCCTCCCCGGCCTCGCAAAGATCGTCGTTCGCGAAACGTGCACTTCGGGGTGCGCCTACGAGGGCCCTGGCCGTTGAGCACGTTGTCCTGCCAGACATCTGCAACCACGGGTCGTATCGTTCGCCGACGCAATGTCCGATCATGTCTGGGGCAGGCCGGCCACCCGGCTCGTTGATTCGACCGAATTTGAGGCAAACGCTGGATGCCGCTTGATTCACGTGACGGGCGCTTCAGTCGGTCAGCCGGTGAAGACGGCCGCCAAGTCGGTCATGGGGCGCGACGGGAAGCGAGGCGGCGAGGCTGCGCTCCGCTCGGCGCGACCGTGCACTTTCGTGCTGAAGGGCGCGTTTGTGGGCGCAAACTGCCGTGCACGAGCAGCTTCGAGCGGTACCGGGCGTGGCTCTGCAGCACGGGTCGTGACGTTACAGACGTACCCACTGCCGGTTTGGTCCTGCGATCGAGGGTTCGAATCCTTCCGCCGCAGTCCTAGCATTCATGCGGGTTTGCGGGGTGTTGGAGTGGCCTGAGTTGGGGCGACAGGGTGTCCGTGGCCTCAATTTGGGCGCATTTGATGGTCAGCATCCTGAGGGGTGCCAATACCCCGGTCGTCAGGCTGCGGCGCGGTGGTACTCGCGGATAAGGCCGCCGAGGAGGTCGCGCCGTTCAAGCGGGCCGGCCCGCTCGGGCGGTGTCCGGTCGGGCGGGGCGAGATGGAGACCGCGGTGCGGACGGTGGCTGTTGTAGTGCTCGACGTAGACGGCGAGGACGTGTTCGAGGTGGAGACGGCCGCGGACAAGCAGCCAGTCGAGGCAGTCGCGGCGGAGCGTCTGGACGACGCGCTCGGCGTAGGCGTTCGCGACTGGCGTCCGAACCGGCGTCCTGATCACCCGCACGCCCTCGCTCGTCAGCACCGCGTCGAAGGCAGGGGTGTACTTGGCGTCGCGATCGCGGATCAGGAACCGCGCGTCGCTGAACGCACCGTCCATCGCAACGTTGCGGGCTTGCTGCGCCACCCAGGTGCCGGTCGGGTTCGCGGTCATCCCAGCGATCCGCAGGCGCCGGCTGCCGACCTCGATGAAGAACAGGACGTAGAGGCGCCGCAGCAGGATCGTGTCGATGCAGAAGAAGTCGCAGGCGACGATGCCGTCGGCCTGGGCGCGGAGGAATTCCCGCCATGTCGGCGCGGCGCGGCGCGGCGCCCCAGGCAGTCGGGCGTTCGCGAGGATCCGCCGCACCGTCGACGCGGACGTGATGAGGCCGATGAGTTCGAGCTCGCCGACGATCCGCAGGTAGCCCCAGCGCGGATTCTCCCGCGCGAGGCGCACCACGAGGTCGCGCAGGTCGGCGTTGATCCGCGGTCGGCCACCCCGATCGTGCGGAAACGTCCAGCGGCGGCGGACGAGGTCGCGGTGCCAGCGAAGCAGCGTGTCCGGCGTTACCAGCAACCCGACCCGCCGTCGCGGCGCGATCAGCCGCGCGAGCGCGGCCAGGTACGCGCGGTCCGACCAAGCGCAGCTGCGGTCGCGGGTTCGTCCGGCGCAGCACCGCGACCTCGTGGCGGAGCATCAGCAGCTCCGCCTCGCGCGCGGCGGCGTCCGTTGCGCGACGCGCGACCAGACCAAGGATGGCGACGAACGCCCGGTAGCAGAAGGTGAGGAGCACAGTCGTAGCCTCGCAGGAGCAGACTCAAGGCTCGCCGATCGGCTCGGCCGAGGTATTGGCACCCCTCAGGACGTTGGGGTGGCGCGAAACTGCGATCGGTTGACGATCGGGTTGGCCTACCGCAATGCCGCGCGCAAGACGCGGATAAAGCTCGTCTCGCGGACGACGCACGGCCCGGCGTCCGCGAGACGTCGCGCGAGCTCGTCAGGGAGTCGCCGTTCGGTCGAGTCGGTGATCGCGGCAACCAGTTCGGCGCCTGCGTCGTAGTGCACGAGCGATTCGAACACGATCTGCCGGCCCGGGGCGAGGAGACCTTCGTCGACGAGCGCGTCCAGGCCTGCGACGGCATGCGCGGCTCGTGCGAAGAAGACGTCGTCGTCGATGGCGCCGATCGGGTTACCGCCGATCTCGACTCGGCCGGAGGGGCGGATCGCCTGCAGGTCGACAACGAGACCGCCGGGGACGAGGGCTTCGCAGAGGTGACGCAGGGCATGCACGATGCCCTCGGGTTGCATTCATCAAAGTGACCAGGAGAAGAAGACCAGATCGATGCTGGAGCGGGGTATCTCGAGCTCGCCGACCGACGCCACGGCGAACGTGACGCGGTCGCGAAGAGCTTCGGGGAGCGCTTGCTTGGCCTTGACAATCGCCTCGCCATCCGGGTCGGAAGCGTCGACGGAGGCCGTGTCGCCGGCATAGCCGAAGGTCAGTCGGCCGTCGCCGCAGCCGATCTCGAGAACGCGCTTGCGGTCGAACGAGACGAGGTTCCGGACGCCGCCGAGTTGGGTGCCTTCGGGGTCGGTGTGCTTGGCCATCTCAGATTGATCCTGACCGGTTTATCGGCACCGTGCCCTGTCCCGGGTTCGGTGGAGTCGTCTTGCTGGACAAATGCCGTTGTCGGTGTCTGCTGAAGGATTCATACTCGATCGGGCTGGGCATCGCGCGGCTGGAGAATCCGGGGACGCACTATCGCGGCGCGCGGATCGCTTTGGATGGCGCCGTCGCCTCGGCGACACTGCACGCCACGGATCGGCTGCGAGCGGCCGCCGGCGCCTGAAGCCGTGCCGACAAGGAGGGCCCCGTGTCTGAGCGATGCGCCAGGTTCCATGACCTGCCACCGGGAGTGGACGTTCCTGATCCCCAAACCCGTGGGACGTGGGCTCTGCCCGGCTCCTCGCCTCCCTCGGCTTCGATGCCTTTGCCACGCCCAGTGGCCGGGCTCGCCTGGAGCCTCGGGAAGGACGACCGAGCAGTGACGCGGGACGAGCTCGTCTCGCACGTGCGGCTGCTCGCTGGGCGCCTCCCTCGGGTGTGGGTGGCCGCCGATGTCAGTAGCTGAAGACTGTCGCCGCGCCGTCGCCGATCCACTGCCATAAGGGAGTGGCACCGGCCAGCCGGGCGTTGTCGACGAGTTGTGCTTCGTCAAGCTTCTTCGAGTTGAAGCAGATCGGGCACACGAGCAGTTCGCCGCCGCCGTCCGCGAACTGCTGAAAGAGCCGTGCGAGCGACGGGCAGCCGTCACAAGCGACCGCGTCGGCGACGCCGGGCAACGCGAGTCGGACAGCTTCTTTGGTCAGGAACATCGCGACCTGCCGGCCCTGCTCGAGAGCGCCACCGGCGACGAGGAACGCGACGGTGACGCGCTCTGCGTCCTCCAGACCGGTCGACAGATTGATCACAGCTTTGTCGGGCATCGTTTTGTCCTTTTCCGGTCGCGTCAGGCGGGTGGCCTGAACGCCTTGACTGTCGTTCCGTGGGCGCCGAACTCTTCTGCCTTCCGGCGTGTGTCCTCGAACCTCGAGCGGGCGTAGGTCGCCACGAGGTCGCCGCTTTCGATCCGCTCGAATCCGTGCCGCTCCAGGAGCTGTGCGTACTCTGCTTCCAGCAGAGCTCCTGCGATTCAACCGGTCCAGAGGTCGATGTTCCTGCGTCCTTCCTCGCTGACCGGCTGCTGAATCGTCACGTCCGCGATCTGGAGCCGTCCGCCGGGGGTGAGCACGCGAAAGAGCTCGCCGAAGACGGCGTCCTTGTCGGGAACGAGGTCGATCACACCGTTCGAGATCACGACGTCGAAGCTCCCGTCGGCGAACGGCAGCCGCTCGACCTCGCCCTCGACGAAGCGGACGTTGTCCGCACCGATGGCGACGGCGGCGGTGCGTGCTTTCTCGAGCATCTCGGGAGTCATGTCGATTCCGGTGACGCTGCCCTGCGGGCCGACCATCTGCGCGGCGACGAGCGAGTCGGTACCGGCCCCGGAACCGAGATCGAGCACCCGCTCGCCAGGCGCGAGCCGTCCGAGCGAGAACGGATTGGCGACCCCGGCGAACGACTCGACGGCGCTCTCCGGGACACCAGCGAGCTCGGACGGGTAGTCGAGGTCTTCGGCCCACGCGCGGCCGGTCGGGAAGATGAACTCCCGCGCCGGCTGCTGCGAGACCGACGCATAGGTCTTCCTGATCTCGCTCTTCAGAAGCTCAACGTCGATCCCAACATCTAAAGCCATGGCTTCCCTTCTGTCTCTGCCAACAGTACGAACTGGTAAGGCGGTTTTCTAGAGGAGCTCGGTAATGAGGGCGGCCGCGCGCGCGGCGCCGTCGGTCTCGACCGGCCTGTAGGCCACCTCGCGGCCGATCTCGGCGGCGATCGCTCCGGCGATCACGTCCGGTGTCGCCTGATCGAAGTCCATGCAGCGACCGGCGCCGTAACGGGCGAGGCGATGGCGCACGTGGAAGTTCTGCTCGAAATGGTGGCGAAGCGGGAAATAGAGAAACGGCCGCTGGTTGGCTGTCAGCTCCATCGTGGTGGTCAGTCCTCCCTGAACGATTGCGAGGTCGCAGGCGCCGAGGTGCCGGTAGAGGTCGGGCACATAGGCGCGCAGCTCAAGACCCTCGGCCGCCGGCAACGTCGCCGGATCGATCCGCGGTCCCGCGACCACGATCATCCGCAGCGCCGACACACGCTCCTTGGCTTGCGGGAACGCCGCGACCACCCGCCGAAGCAGACCGGCGCCGACGCCCGAGCCGCCGACGGTGACCACGCAGACTTGCTCGTCGTGCTCGTATCCGAGCTCGGCGCGCAGCGCGTCACGGTCGGAAAGATCCGCAGGGTCGAAGCCGGTGATATAGCCGCTGAAGTCGTAGTGTTCGCGCATCCAGTCGCGGATCAACGGCAAGCCCGGTCCGAACGCGTCCGGGACGATGTCTTCGTCGTTACCGACGTAGATCGCGCGGTCGCGGACGCGAGGGTAGCGCGCGATCTGATCAATCATCTCGGCGTTGTAGTCCGCTGCGACGAACGTCTCGCGCTCGCCGCCATCGAGCATCGGCAACCAGCCGACGAAATCGGTCAGCCAGACGTAGGCAGCCCGTTTCAGCTCGGGGTTCTCGTGCAGGTAGTAGTCGAGCTCCCATGCCTCGTCGCCGATCCAAAGGTCGTATTGGTCGTCGCGGACGACGTCGTGGAAGACCATGAAGTTCGAAAGGAGAATGTCGTCCATCCGCCGGATCGCTTGGAAACAATGCAGATCGTGCCCGGCGCTCTCGCTCTCGATGTGCCCCGACTCGTTTGCGAGCAGCGCGCTCGCCGGGTGGATACGTTCGCCGCGCACCTCCAGCGCCGCGGTCACCGGGTGCTGTGCGAGCCAGTCGATCTCGAGATCGGGATGCAGCTTGCGCAGCTCATCCGCGATCGCGACGTCGCGCCTCGCATGCCCGAGCCCGATTGGAGACGAGACGTACAGGGCGCGTTTGCGCCGCGACTTCCCCCGAACCCAACGTCGCTCGGGAGGCGGCGGCGCGACGAAGTCGCGGATCAGGAGGTTCGTCTTCACCGGGTCGCGCGCGTGCGGGAAGTGGCCGCCTGCCTCGATCGTGACGAACGTTCCGCCGGTGATCGTCGCGAGCTCGGCGCCGCGCCGGTGCGGGCTGATCGCGTCCGCCTCGCCGTGGATGACCAGTACCGGGCAGCGAACGCGCGCGGCGAGCTCCCGCGCCTGCCCCTCGTCGAGCGCCGGCCCCTCTTCAGCGAGGAGCAGCGTCTCGGCATTCGTGTCGAGGCCCCAGCCGACCGCGTCATCGATCTGCTTCGTCGAGTGCGGCTCGGTCAGGCAGTGCGAGAAGAAGAACTCGAGGAAGCCGGGGTAGTCCTTGAGCCAATAGTGGCGGTTGAACTTCGCCCAACCCCCGTCAGTCTCGAGTACCTGGTCGAAGCGCTCCATCAGGGCGGCTCGCTCCGGGTTGGGCGGCGCGAGTGGCAGCGAGGGTCCGATGAAGACGGCTCCCGCTACCCGCTCAGGATGGTCGGCGGCGAGGATCAGGGCGCGGTGAGCGCCGAGGGAGAGCGAGACTACCACCGCCCGCTCCGTCTCGGTTGCGTCCAGCACCGCAAGCGCATCGGCCGCGAACTCCCATTCGCTGTAGGAGGTTCCTTCACGCGGCCGGTCGGAGCGCCCGTTGCCGCGCGGGTCGAAGGTCAGTACCCGGCAATGGCGGGCGAGGTACGGGACCTGGCCCTTCCAGAGCCGCGAGTGGACGATCGACCACGACGGCAGGAAGAGAATCGTCCGCTCTCCCTCGCCGTAGCGCTCCCAGAACACGGAGACGCCGTCGCGCTCCACGAACCCTTCCGCGTCGGGGTAACGGGCCCGCGTCTGCTCGCGCACGTCCGGCTGCTCACCGACCGCCGTCAACGACCCACTCCTCGATCCAGGCGAGCAGTTCGCGCTGCCCGGCTTCGATCCCCGAGAGCCGCTCGAGCATGATCCCCTCGTTGAAGGTGATCACGAGCGACACGAGGGCCTCCAGCGGCATTTCGATCCGCAACTCGTGCCGCAGGGGCGCGAACGCCTCCGCCAGCACCGCGCGCCAAGCGTCGTTGACGGCGGCAATCCGTTCCCGCAACTGCGGCCGGTTCCACGCGAGCGCCTGCAACTCAAACCACACCTTCTGGTACGGCCGATCCTCGTCGAGGTAGCGCATCGCGGCACGCCACTTCTCGACGAAAGGCATCTCAGCCGCATACAGCTCACGCTGCCGCGCGATCAGCGCGTCCGTGAACCGCTCCAGAACGCGCGCGAGCAAATTTTCGACCGAACCGAAGTAATAGTGGACGAGCCCGTGGTTGACCCCCGCCTCCTCGGCAACGCGACGCGTCGTAATCCCAGCTCCTCCAACGTCAAGCAGCAACCGCTCCGCCGCGTTGAGCAAGGCCACCTCCGCCGCGCCGCGACGATCCGGCGCAGCGACCGTCGAACCGGACCTGCCGTTCCTCAGGATCTCAGTCATTCGACTAAGACACTGGACTAAACCACGGTGGATGTCAACCAGGCAGCGCCGGCGAAGCGGCCGCAGGACTGGACGTCGCCGCGGTTCGAGAAAGCGCTGAACCCTGCCCAGCGGCATTCGCCTGCCACCGGCGCTCTCGGAAGCTGCCATCCGCACCGCACCATGCACGGGCTCGGGTTCATCGCCGCGAGAACTGCCTTTGCCGTCGCTCGGTGCGGCGTCCACGGCTCGCTCGAAGGGCGAGCGCGTCGAGGAGTGAGACTGCGTGCTCGCGGCTGTCGTGGGCGAGGTGGCAGTAGTGGCGGTCGATCATCGCGATGCTCGAGCCCATGAAGCAGGGGGCCGCGAACACCGGGATGCCCGCGCGGAACGCGACCGTCGCGTAGGTGTGCCGGAGGTCGTGGGCTATCCGGTGCTCCTGGGCGCTGGACGGGCTCCGAACGCTTGCAGGCTAGCTGCAGCGTGGCTGCGACGGCGAGGTAGAGGAACGCAGGGCCATGTTTGGCATCGTGCCGACCGTCGCCGAACCGTGTTCCAGAATCACATCCGAACACTGACAACCCTCCCGCGGGAAAGGGACAGCCTCGAGCGTCACGGTCGCCCCGTCCGGGTAGAGGTATCGCTGCCGTATCGGCGGTCGCGAGCGTCCGGACGCTGAGCCCGATGGATCGGTTCGTAGCGAGAACTTCACCAATCGGAGATAATCGAGGTCGAAGCGGGCCCGTGCTCGCGCGCCGTCCCAGTGATCGGAGTAGATGTGGACATGGACGCCGTTCCGTCGGGTCAGATTGCGTTTGACCCGCCAGGTCCTGGCACGTGGCTGCTCGATAGCGTCCACGTCCCGCGGCCGTTCTCGCGATTCCAGGCAGAGATCCACCCGCCGAACCTCGCGGAAGGCTTCCGGATCGGCGCACGCCGCTACGGGCTGCTGCTCGACACACTCGACTGGCGGATGGTGCACGGGTTCGCCTACTTCGCGACTCCACCGGCGCCGGACGATGAGATACCGGCGCGTTTCGCGGCGGCCGAGGAAGCCTTCGCCCGCAAGTTCTGGCGCGACGACATGAGACGATGGGAGCAGGAAGTCAAGCCTGCGGCGATCAGGGCGCACCTCGAGCTGCAGCGCGTCGATCCGGCGGCGCTCGATGGCGACGGTCTGCTGGCGCATATCGATCGCTGCCGCGTGCACCAGCAGCGCATGATTCGCCAGCACCACGAGTTCAGCGTCGCTGCGGTGCTGCCGGTCGGCGACTTCATGGCGCACGTCTTCGAGTGGACAGGGCTCGCCGTGGGTGAGTTCCTCGCGCTGGTGCGGGGCACCTCACCCGAGTCGGCGGGGTCCTTCCCGCAGCTCGACCGGCTCGTCGAGGCGATCCGAGCGAGTGCCGAAGCCAAGGCGCTGCTCGCGTCGGACGCGGCCGCGGGGGAAGTGCTCGAGCGGCTCGCGCGCATGCCGGGTGCCGTCGGCGGCTCGGCCGTCGCCTACCTCGAGATCGTCGCCTACCGGCTACTCGATAGCCTCGACCTTGGTGATCCGTGCGCCTTCGAGGTCCCCCACGTGCTCGTATCGGGGATCCGGTTCGCGGTCGAGAGTGGTGCGCCGGCGTCGAGCGTGCCCTCCGAGGAGGAAGTTGCGCGGGTTCGCGACCGTGTCCCCGCGCCCTGGCGCAATGACTTCGACGAGCTGCTCGGGGAGGCGCGCTTTACCTCGAGACTGCGCGACGAGCGCGGGCTTTACAGCGAGGTCTGGGCCGGCGGGATCACGCGCCGTGCGCTCCTCGCCGCGGGCGCCCGAGCGGTCGAGCAAGGTCGCCTCGCGGAGGCGGCGCACCTCTTGGAAGGGACCTACGCGGAGATCCGCGCATTCATCGGTGGCGGCGGCCCGTCCGCCGACGAACTGGCGGCCAGGGCGAAGTACCGCGCGACCCACGATGCGAGTGCGGTGCCGCCGTTCCTCGGGCCTGCGCCCGAGCCGCCTCCGTCGCTTGCCGGGCTCCCGCCCGCCGTCGCCCGCGCGATGCGTGCTGTCGGCACTGCGATCCATGCCCTGTTCGCCGTCTCTGAGGCTGAGAGCGAGCCGACCGTCGTCCGCGGGATCGGCGCGAGTCCCGGATTGTACGAGGGCACGGCTCGCCTCGTCCGCAGCCCGGCGGAGTTCCACCGCCTGCAGCGCGGCGACGTGCTCGTAACGGCGACGACCACGGAGTCCTTCAACATCGTGCTGCCGCTGCTGGGCGCGATCGTCACCGACTCCGGCGGACTGCTCTCGCACGCGGCGATCGTCAGCCGCGAGTACGGCATCCCCGGCGTCGTCGGGTGTCGCGATGCGACAGGTTTGATCGCCGACGGGACGCGGGTGGCCGTCGACGGTACGACGGGGGAGGTCGTGGTGCGCCGGCTATGACCGCGGTGCCGCTGGCGGAGGCCCGCGACGAGGCGGTGTTCGGCGGCAAGGCGGTGTCGCTCGGCTCCGCCATCCGGTCGGGGCTGCCCGTACCCGAAGGGTTCGCGCTGGCGGCCGATCTGGTCGAGGCGATCGCGCACGGCGAGCCGGCGGCGCACGCGCGACTTGCGTTGGTCTGTGCCGGGCTGAGCGGATCGCTCGCCGTACGCTCATCGGCGGTCGGCGAGGACTCGGCCACGGCCAGCTTCGCTGGGCAGCACGCCACCGTCCTGAACGCCTCCGGCATCGCGGCTGTCACCGATGCGGTCGGAGCGGTCTGGCGCTCGGCCCGGTCGGAGTCGGCGCTGGCCTATCGCGAGCGGGTTGGCGCGGGCCATACGGTGCGCGTCGGCATTGTCGTGCAGCGGCTGATAGCGGCCGACGTCGCCGGCGTCCTATTCACGCACCACCCCATCACCGGCGCCGACGAGCTGGTCATCGAGGCGAGCTGGGGCCTCGGCGAGGCGATCGTGCAGGGCCTCGTGATCCCCGACCGCTATCGGGTCGGCCGTGACGGCGCGGTGCTTGAGCGCACGGCGGGATGGAAGCCGCTGGCGATCCGCCTCAGGGCCGGCGGGGATACCCACCAGGAGCAAGTCGAGCGCAAGCTCGTCGAGCAGCACTGCCTGGCAGACCCCGAGCTTCAGGCACTGCACACGCTTGCCGCGGACTGTGACCGGGTGTTCGGGCCCGGGCCCCACGACATCGAGTGGGCCGTGCAGGCGGGCGCGCTGTACTTGCTCCAGCGACGACCGGTGACGGCGATGAAGCCGGCGAATGTCGTCGAATAGGGGCGCCGGCCCGGCCCCGAGCGAGCGGGTCGTGCTGTTCACGGCCGCGGTCGCGGCGATGCTCCTCCCGCTCAACTCGACCATGATCGCGGTCGCGATTCCCGACATCGTGCGCGATCACCCCGGGGAGGCGCGCTCGACCGCTTGGCTCGTCAGTGGCTACCTGGTCGTAATGGCTTCGCTCCTGCCCAGCGCCGGCAAGCTCGGCGACCGGTTCGGGCGTCGCCGTCTGATCCTGCTCGGATTGGCGTGGTTCTTCGCCGCCTCGCTCGGCGCGGCGCTCGCGCCCGACCTCTGGATCCTGATCGCCTTCCGCTTGCAGCAGGCCGTCGCGGGCGCCGTCGTGTTCCCGAACGCGCTCGCCGTCGTGCGCGAGGCGCTGCCCGCGCACCGCCGCGGCGCCGGCTACGGAACGGTCGGATCGGCGATCGCGCTCGCCGCTGCGGCCGGGCCGCCGCTGGGCGGCGCGCTCGTCGCGCTCGGCGGCTGGCGAGCGATCTTCCTGCTCAACTTGCCGTGGGTGGCGGCGGCGATCGTCCTGACGCTGCGCGCGGTTCCGCCGGCCCTCGGCGACAGCCGCGAGGGTCGCTTCGACGCGGTTGGTGCCGTCGGCCTCACGGCGGTGCTGGCCGGATCGGCATGGCTCCTGAATCCGGGCCGGGCGCCGACCTGGTCGGTCGTGGCCGGAGGCGTGGCCGTCCTCCTCGCGCTGCTCACGCTGCTGCGCTACGAGCTCGCGCACTCCGACCCGGTGCTGCAGCCTCGTTTCCTCGGCGTGCGCGCGTTCGCGGCCGCGACCGTCGCGATCGGTCTCGGCAACGTCGCCCTCTACGGCACCCTGCTCGCTCTGCCGCTGCTGCTCGCGCACCGCGACGGCTGGTCGAGCGGGAAGATCGGGCTCGCCCTGGCTGCGCTCACGGTGCCGATGGTCGCGCTTTCACCGCTGGGCGGCCGGATGGCCGATCGGCTCGGCCATCGCGTCACGGCGCTGAGCGGGCTCGCGATCCTCGCCGCTGCGATGCTCCCGCTCGCCATCGCAGGCCACCGCGCTGGCGTCCCACTCCTCGTCTGCTCGATGCTCGGCGCCGGTGCCGGGGTCGGCCTCTCGACACCGCCGCTCCAGACGGCCGGCATCGAGGCGCTGGACGCGCGTCACGCGGGAGTCGCCTCCGGGCTCTTGTCGGCCGGCCGCTACCTCGGCGGCATCGTCGCGGCAAGCCTGGTAGCCGCATCCTTCACCGACCAAGGCGGAGGTGACTACACGACACTCTTCTCATTTGCGACCGGCGCGGCAGCGCTTGCAGCCGTGCTTTCGATGGCCCTCCCGGGGCGGTCGCAACTCGTCGTGGCGGCCGCGCGATAACCAGCGCCATCGCGGCAGAGGCATGTGGGCAGCGCCGAGACGCTCCCCCGGCTCGGGGCTGCGGGTGGCGTGCAGGGTGAGGATTGCAGGTAGCACCCCTCAGGAAGAGAAGTCGCTGGTGCCTCTACAATTGCACGCATGGCGGTTCAACGTAGCCGCGAGCACAAGTTCCTACAGCCCGAGCACGAGAATCAGAGCGTCGTCGATTGCGCGCTGTTCGGCAGCGGTAACCCGTCCAATCTGATCGCCAAGATCGTTGACGTCAATCGCCCGCAGTTCGCAGCAACTTGACCGGAAACCTTCACAGCACCGACCCCGAAACCCACTACCCCATCAGTCGCCGCGCTGGCCGTTGTCCGAGGCCGCGTTAGCCGGAGGCCCGACACTCTTTGCTGATCGAGGCGTAGGATTAATTAACCACCTACCGGGACGTCGGGACTCACCCCGTAGCCGGCCCGATCACCGGCTCTGCACCCAGGGCCTTGAAGGAGCCAGAGCATGACCGTTCGGGCACGCGACGTTCAGATCTCCCCCGTTCCGCTGATGCAGTT
>JBKJIG010000024.1:0-90764 GCA_046598415.1 Gaiellales bacterium | reverse complement strand
GTCGACCAGCGCGACGAGCGCGTCGTGATCGACCGAGCCGGCCGCGGAGACGACGATGTCGTGGCCGCAGTAGTACGTCGCGTGGTGTGCGGCCACCTCGGCCGGCGTCAGCGCCGCGATGGTCTCGGCCGTGCCGATGACGGGGCGCCCCAGCGCGTCGCCCGGAAACACGACCTCGCCGATCAGGTCGTGCACGAGGTCGTCGGGCGCGTCGTCGTACATGGCGATCTCCTCGAGCACCACCTCGCGCTCGGCGTCGAGATCGGCCCAGGTCGGCGCCCGCACCATGCTCCCGATGACGCCGAACGCGGCGTCGAGGTGCGAGTCGATGACGCGCGCGTAGATCTCGGTGAACTCGCGCGACGTCGCCGCGTTCAGCTCGGCGCCGAAGCGGTCGAAGATCTGGGCGATCTCGAGCGCCGAGTGGACGTCGGAGCCGCGGAACAGCAGGTGCTCGATGAAGTGCGAGACGCCGCCGACGCCGGCAGCCTCATCGCGGGACCCGACGCCGACGAAGACGCCGAGCGCCGCCGAACGCAGCCCGGACATCGCCTCGGAGGCGACCCGGACGCCGTTCGGCAGCGTCGTGACGTGATGCTCCCGCAAGTACTAGGAGCGCGGGCCCCGGTCGCGGCCACCGCGGCCGCGAGGCCGCCGGTCGCCACGGTCGCCGTCCTCGCGGGGCGGGCGCTCGGAGCGCTCTCCCTCGGGGTAGGCGAGCTTGTAGCGCTCGCCGACGTCCTGCGGGGTGATCAGGTTGCCGTCCTCGTGCAGGCCGACCAGCTTGAGCGCGATCCGGCCGCGGTCGGAGTCGACCTCGACCACCTCGACGTCGACGATGGCGCCGCGTTCGAGGATCTGCTCCATGGTGGCGATCCGCACGCCCGGGGTGACCCGGGAGACGTGCAGGAGGCCGTCGGTGCCCTTGCGGAGCTCGACGAAGGCGCCGAAGTCGGACACCTTGACGACCTTCCGCTCGCGCAGCACGTCGCCCACCTGCATCGGGCGCATCATCTGGTCGATGTGCTCCCGGGCCGACGCGGCGGAGTCGCCGGCGCCGTAGATGCGCACCGAGCCGTCCTCCTCCACGTCGATCTGGACGGTGAACTCCTCCTGGATGCCGCGGATCGTCTCGCCGCCCTTGCCGATCAGCAGGCCGATCTGGTCGGGCGAGATCTGCGTCTGCAGCACCTGCGGCGCGTGCGCCGCCATCTCGGAGCGGGGCTCGGAGATGGTCGCGTTCATGACCTCGAGGATGCGGAGCCGGGCGTCCTTGGCCTGGGCCAGCGCCGCCCGCATCGTCTCCTGGGTCACGCCCGTGATCTTGATGTCCATCTGCAGGGCGGTGATGCCGTCCGGCGTGCCGGCGACCTTGAAGTCCATGTCACCGAGGTGGTCCTCGGCGCCCTGGATGTCGGTCAGGATGACGAGGTCGTCGCCCTCCTTGATGAGACCCATCGCGATGCCCGCGACGGCACTCTTGATGCCGACGCCGGCGTCGAACAGGGCCAGCGAGGAACCGCAGACCGAGGCCATCGACGACGAGCCGTTGGACTCCAGGATCTCGGAGACCAGGCGCATCGTGTACGGGAACTCGTCCGTCTCGGGCACGACCGCCAGGATGGCGCGCTCGGCGAGCGCACCGTGGCCGATGTCGCGCCGCTTCGGGCCTCGCATGAAGCCGGTCTCGCCGACCGAGAAGGGCGGGAAGTTGTAGTGGTGGATGTAGCGCTTCGTCGTCTGCAGGGACAGATCGTCGATGCGCTGCTCCTCCTTCACCGTGCCGAGCGTGGCAAGCGTCAGCGCCTGCGTCTGCCCGCGGGTGAAGAGGGCCGAGCCGTGCGCGCGCGGGATCAGGCCCACGTCGCACGTGATCGGGCGGATCTCGGTCTCGGAGCGGCCGTCGGGACGGCGCTTGTCGACCGCGATCTTGGTGCGGACGATCTGCTTGTAGACGGAGTCCACCGCGGTCTTGACGGCACCGGCGGTGGCGGCGTCGAGGCCGCCGTCGGCAGCGCCACCCGGGAAGGGCAGCTTGATGCCGTGCAGCACCGACTCGATCAGCGCCGAGCGCTTGGCCGACTTCAGCTCCTTGGAGTCCTGCTCGGCGTCGGACAGCGCCCGGATGGCGTCACCGAACTGCTCGGCGACGACGCCCTTGACAGCCGCGGCACGGCGCTCGTCGGCGATGAAACCCGACGCCATCCGCACGTGGTTGCGGCGCACCATGACGTCCTCGCCCGCGTCGGCGGCGACCGCCGGCAGCTCGGCCGCGACCATGGCCGCGACGGCCTCGTTGATGCCCGCCAGGCCGTTCTTCTGCAGCCCGGCGTCCAGCTGCGAGCTGTAGCGCGCAGCCAGATCGGCCTTCACGGCGGCGTCGTACCACTTGGCCTTGCCGGCCTTCGCCTGCAGCTCGACCTGGGCGGCGCAGATGCGCTTGATCGCCTCGTGGGCCATCGCGAGCGCTTCGAGGATGACGTCCTCGGCGATCTGCTTGGCACCGGCCTCGACCATGGTGATCGCGTCCGGCGAGCCGCAGACGATCAGGTCGAGGCTCGAGGTCTCCATCTCGGGCAGCGTCGGGTTGAGCACGAGCTCACCCTCGATAAGACCGACGCGAACGGCTGCGACCGGGCCCAGGAAGGGCAGCGGCGACAGCATCAGCGCGACGGAGGCGCCGTTGATCGCAAGCACGTCGTGCGCGGCGACGAAGTCGGCCGACAGGACCGTGCAGATGATCTGCACCTCGTTGCGGAATCCCTTGGGCCAGAGCGGCCGGATCGGCCGGTCGACCATGCGTGCATTGAGGGTCGCGCGCTCGGACGCCTTGCCCTCGCGCTTGAAGAAGCCGCCGGGAATCTTGCCCGCGGCGTACATCTTCTCCTCGATGTCGACGGTGAGCGGGAAGAAGTCGATCCCTTCCCGCGCCTCCGTCCGACCGACGGCGGTCGCGAGTACTCGCGTCTCGCCGCTCGAGACGAGGACCGCTCCGTCCGCCTGCTTGGCGAGTCGGCCGGTGGAGAACGAGATGTCGTTCTCGCCGACCGTGACGGTCACGGTCTGCTCGGTCTCGGTAGTGGTAGCCATGTAGTCCCTTTCTTGACCCGCGCCCCATTGCGCGGGCACCTCCGGAAAAACGCAGAGCCCGGGGCCGCCTAGCGGCGGAGCCCGAGCTCCAGGATCAGCGCGCGGTACGACTCGAGGTTCGTGCGCTGGAGGTAGCGCAGGAGCCGTCGGCGCCGGCCGACCAACGTCAGCAGCCCACGGCGACTGTGATGGTCGTGCTTGTGCACTCGCAGGTGCTCGGTGAGCTCGTTGATGCGGAAGGTCAGTAGCGCAACCTGCACCTCGGTCGAGCCCGTATTCGTGTCGGAGCCGCCGAACTTGGCGAACAGCTCCTTCTTACCCTCTTTGTCCAGGGGCATTGGCACTTCCTCCTGTTGGATCGTCACCGCGGTCGCAGCCTTCCTGCCAGAGGTCCAGCAGGACGCCGCGTACCGGGTCTGACCGACAGGCTACCAGGCAGGCCGTCGCGAGCCTCCGGGTGCCCGCCACTTGCATTAAACCTCTGACATCAGCTATTTTCGCTTTTATGACCGACACGACCGACTTCGCATCGAAGTTCCACTTCACGCAGGAGATGATCGAGGGGCCGATCTACCGCAAGTACGAGAAGGCGATGCGGAAGATCTGGACCGTCGACGAGTTCGACTTCACCGGCGACGCCGCCGACTGGCAGATGATCGACGAGCAGCAGCGCAGCGGCCTGCTCGGCGTCACCAGCCGGTTCCTGGCCGGCGAGCAGGCCGTCACCGACGAGCTGATCCCGATGCTGGCCGCATCGCACGCGCTGCGCCGCTTCGACTGGATCATGTTCCTGTCGACCTTCCTGCTCGAGGAGGCCAAGCACGCCGAGTTCTTCATGCGCTGGCACAAGCAGGTGGTCGGCATCCTCGAGCCCGAGGAGATCGCATCGCACTGGCTCGACCGCACCCAGACGATCGACCCGAGCGGCCGGTTCGTCGTGCGCGACGTGCTGCACGAGGCGCTGCCCCGCTACGGCGGCGAGCTGATGGAGGCCATCCGAGGCGGCGACGAGGCCGACATCGAGCGCGGGTTCATCCGCTTCTCGGCCTGCTACAACGCCTTCGCGGAGGGCGTGCTGACGATGCCGTCGTACGAGATCGTGATCGACACCTGTAACGGCTGGGGCAAGTTCGAGGCGCTCAAGCAGGGCTTCCGGATGATCCTCATGGACGAGGGCCGGCACATCACGTTCGGCACGGAGGCGTGCCGGATCCTGATCGAGAAGGACCCGTCGTACGAGGCGCTCGTGCACGAGGTGTTCGACGAGTACCGCGGCAACCTGGTCGGCCTGGTCGAGTACCAGAAGGCCGTCCCCGGCCTCGACCTCGGCAAGTACCAGACGATGAAGGTGCGCCACTACCGCAACCGCTGCCGCGAGATGCGCATCACGCCCGACGAGACGCTGATCGAGCAGATCCTCGACCCGGCGATCGACTTCGTCGTGGGCGTGGAGGCCGGCTGATGGCCGTCCGCTGGAGCTGTGTCGAGGTGGGCTGCGACTGGGCCGTCACCGCGCCCGACGCCGAGACCATCGTCCCGCTCGCGCAGGCGCACATCGCCGAGGCGCACGACAGCTTCGAGCTGGAGGACATGATCGAGGCGGTGCTGGAGGAGGCGCCGGACGCGTGACGGGCGCAGACCGCGTCCAGCGCATCGTCGAGCGGGCGGTCTACACGCCGGTCCGCCACGGCGACATCGTGGCCGAAACGGTCGCGCGGCTCGGACAGGCGATCGGCATGGGCCTGCTGCGGCCGGGCGACCGGCTGCCTTCCGAGGCGCGCCTGGCGGCCGACCTGGGCATCTCCCCCGTGTCGCTGCGCAGCGCGCTCAACATGCTGCGCGGCGCCGGCGTGCTCGAGACCAGCCGTGGCCGCGGCGGCGGCACGATGGTGACGGCCGACGCCTCGTCGCTGCCGCTGCCGGCGGCCCGGCAGATGCCGTCGGAGGCCGAGTTGCGCGACCTCGCCGATGTGCGCTGCGTGGTCGAGGGCGGCGCCGCGGCGTACGCCGCCGAACGGGCCACCGGCGAGCAGCTCGAGCACCTCGACGAGCTGGCGACGGAGATGGAGGCGGACGCCGACTGGGCCACCTGGAGCGAGCGCGACACGCTGCTGCACCTCGTCGTCGCCGACGCCTGTGGCTCGCAGCGCGTCGTCGCCCAGATCGGGCGGCTGCGCGAGGAGGTGTACCGGCTGGGACAGCTCGTGCCGACGCCGCGGATGGCCTCCGACCTGGCGAACCGCGAGCACCGCGAGCTGATCCGCGCGATCGCCGCCCGCCAGCCCGAGCGCGCCCGGCAGGCGATGGTGCACCACGTGCAGTCGACGCGGGCGCTGTGGCTCGGGCTCGGCCGCGTCCCGGCCTGACCCAGATCCGCCCTGGCGCCTCCGGACTAGGAGTGCTGCGAGATCAGCGCCGCGATGGCCTTCGAGAAGGCCTTCGACGGTGACACGAAGGCGGCGCCCACCGTGCCGGCCGCCGACGGGGCGCGCCGGATCTCGAGCGACAGCTCCTCGGCGATCTGGCCGTTCGGGCCGATGATGCGCGCCTTCACGACGTCGCCGACCTTGAGCGGCAAGTCGGTGGTGAAGGCGATGCCGCCGGCGCTGAGGTCGGTCGACGTCTCGGAGATCTCCGCGCCCTTGTCGACCGAGCGCGACTTCTCGACGTAGCCGCGGACCCCGATCTTGACCGCGACGCGCTTGCCGCCGCGGCGGTTGGCGTGCTTCTCGGGCGAGTCGGCCAGGCCCAGGCGGAGCAGGCCGGCGTCGGCGTCAGCGCCCGTCTTCGACGCCACCACCTGGGTCTTCGCGGTGAGCCAGTCGTAGCGCGTGCACCACGCGACCTCGACCTCCTCGCCGTCCTTGATGGACGACGGGCGCGGCAGCTCGAGCACGAGCGCCGACTCCTCGTCGATGCGTCGCACATCGACGGTGCGCACGCGGCCCGACGAGAGCCGCATCGCGACGTTGACGGTCGGATGCTCGCCCTGCCAGGGACGCAGCGCGCCCACCTGGTAGCTGCCGGCGGCCGCGTCGGGTGCCTCGCTCGCGGCGTCGCTGCCGCCCTCCACCCGCTGCGGTGCGCCCTCGGCGGGCGCGGCGTCATCACGATCGGCGCCGGCAGCGGCGTCACCGGCCGGCGGCGGGGCAACCGCGCGCTCGGGCCGCAGCCGCAGGCGGCCGGCCTCCGGGTGCGGACGGAAGCGCGGCGCCATCACCCGCGCGTCGGCGAGCACCCAGCGGCGACCCGACTCCCACGAGATCGTCAGGTACTTATCGATGCCGAGGACGCTCGGATGGTGCAGCGCCAGCACGAACGCGCCGTCCTGGTCGATCGTCCGCAGCGGCACCGACACCAGGCGGTCATCGGTCAGCTGCAGGGTGATGGGGCTCCCCGGGGAGGGAAGCTCGCCCGTCGGGGTACCGGCCGGCCCACACATGCGTTGCTCATCGGCCGTGCCGATCACGAACTTGAGGACGGCACAGGGCGGCCCGCGGGCCGCCCTTCCTCCGGCCGTCGGTCAGTGGTGCCAGCTCAGGTCAGAACGATTCCATGTACCGGTCGATCTCCCACTGGTGCACCTGGGCGCGGTACTCGCTCCACTCGGCCCACTTCTCGGTCAGGTAGGCCTCGAAGATGTGGTCACCGAGCGCCGTGCGCAGCACGTCGTCGCTCGCGAAGGCGTTCAGCGCGTCCTCGAGGTTGTGCGGCAGGCCCTCGATGCCGAGAGACTGCTGCTCGTCGTCGCTCAGGTGGTAGATGTTCTTGTTCACGGCGGCCGGCGGCTGGAGGCCGCGCTTGATGCCGTCGAGGCCGGCCGCGAGCATCACGGCGAACGCCAGGTACGGGTTGGCCGACGGGTCGGGCGTCCGCAGCTCGGCCCGCGTCGAGCGGCCGCGCTTCGACGGGATCCGGATGGCGGCCGACCGGTTGCCGGGCGACCAGGCGATGTAGACCGGGGCCTCGTAGCCCGGCACCAGGCGCTTGTACGAGTTCACGATCGGGTTCGCGACCGCCGTGATGGCCGGCAGGTGCTCCATCAGGCCCGCGATGTACGAGTACGCCGCGGCGGACAGCTCCAGCTCGCCCGTGGGGTCGTAGAACGCGTTCTCGCCGTCCTTGGAGAGTGACTGGTTGACGTGCATGCCCGAGCCGTTCTCGCCGAAGATCGGCTTCGGCATGAACGTGGCGTGCATGCCGTGCTCGGCAGCGACGACGCGCACGACCCAGCGGAACGTGATCAGGTTGTCGGCGCAGGCGATCGGCTCCTCGTGCCGGAAGTCGATCTCGTGCTGGCCGATCGCGACCTCGTGGTGCGACGCCTCGAGGTGGAAGCCCATCTGGACGAGCGTGTCCTCGATGTCGCGGCGCGTGTTCTCGCCCAGGTCGGACGGCGCCACGTCGAAGTACGACGCCCGGTCGTGCGTGTCGACGGTCGGGTTGCCGGCGGCGTCGCGCTTGAAGAGGAAGAACTCGGCCTCCGGACCGCAGGCCATCGTGTAGCCGAGCTCCTTGGCCTCGGCCACGACGCGCTTCAGCGCAACGCGCGGGTCGCCCTCGAAGGGCGAGCCGTCGGCGTTCGCGACATCGCAGATCAGCCGCGCGGTGGCGCCCGACGGGCGTTCGTGCCACGGCAGCACGGCGAAGGTCGAGGGGTCCGGATGGAAGTACATGTCGGACTGCTCGATCCGCTTGTATCCGCGAATCGACGAGCCGTCGAACATCAGCTCGTTGTCCAGTGCCTTCTCGAGCTCCTCGACCGGGATCGAGACGTTCTTGAGCTGCCCGTGCAGCTCCGAGAACTGCAGTCGCACGAACCGCACGTTGTGCTCGCGGCACTTGTCGATCAGATCCCGCTTGTCCACGTCCCGATCCTCCGAGGTCTCGGGCGTCCCCACCGAGGGCAGGGTCGCACGCCAGCGGGGACGCGGCGTTGCGTCTGTGCCGGCACGCCATTGCGCCGACCCGTTCCCACGGTAGCGGACCGCCTCCGCCCCACCGCCGTCACGGCCAGTGGGTCGGCAGCCAGACGGCGTTCAGCGCGAGCAGCCCGGCGCTGAGCGCCACCATCGCCACGAACACGCCCTCACGGCGCGCCCACAGCGCCAGCACCCAGAACGCGGGGATCGCCATCAGCGCGTACCGGCTGGTGCCGGCCATGGTGCCGGCCGAGACCGGGATCAGCAGGGCCAGCGCGCCGGCGAGGATCCACGTCCAGGGCAGGCGCCTGTAGGCCGCAACGGCCAGCAACGCACCGTAGCCGACGGTGCCGAGCGTGTCGCGGATCTCCCACGGCACGATGCCGTTGCGCGTCAGGTTCTGGTAGGCCAACCGCACGGCCACGACGACGCCGTTCGGCCCCGGCGATGTGCGGTTGCGGAACGGCGAGTTGTCGGCCTGGGCGTGCGAGTAGGCCAGCCAGTCGCCGGTCCGGAACGCCAGGTAGAGGCAGAACAGCGCGAGGCCGAGCAGCGGGCCCGAGGCCGCCAGCAGCGCCACGTTGCGACGCGGCGAGCGCAGCGCGATGCCGATCAGCGGGATCGCGAACACGAAGCCCTGCACGCGGGTCAGGCCGCAGCCGATCCCGAGGGCCAGCGCCAGCCAGGGCCGGCCGGCCAACAGCGCCAGCGCGGCGCCGCAGCCAAGCGCGACCACGTACGGCTCGGTGTAGGTCATACCGAGCGTGACCGCGCCCGGCGCGAGCGCGAACAGCCATGCGACGCGGGGCGCGGCGGAGCCCGGCACCAGCCGCGCGGTGAGCGCGGTGACGGTGGCGATGGCGGCCAGGCCCGCCAGGTTGGCGAGCAGCAGCGCCGGCAGCAGGTGGTTGCCGAACAGCGCGAAGACGCCGGGCACGAGTGGGAAGAAGCCGTGCAGCGTCGTCGGGTCGCCGCCCGGGTAGCCGTTCTCGGCGATCGCCAGGTAATAGCGGCCGTCCCACCACGTGAGCAGGTCGACGATGCCGCCGAAGTAGCGCGGGTGGTGCGACATCAGGCCGGCCTCGACCAGCATCGATCCGGACCAGGCGCCGGCGATCAGCACGAGGCGTGAGACGAGCCACGCGGCGAGCACGTGCCCGGCGAGGGGATGGCGGCGCAGGTACTCCAATGGCAGTGCCCAGGGCGGGACTCGAACCCGCACGTCCTTTCGGACAGTGGTTTTTGAGACCACCGCGTCGACCAGTTGCGCCACCTGGGCGGGCAGGCGAACGTTACCTGCGGCGCAGGGCGTCGGCCCACCGTTCGAGCTCCGTCGCCGCGGCGCCGAGGTCGCCGGGCTCGGTCAGGTGGTCCTCGAGGCTCAGGCACAGCAGGCCCGCGCCGATCTCCAGCCGGCCCGCGGGCGGGTGGTCGAGGCACCGCGCGATCATGGCCGGCGTGAAGAAGCCGCGCACCGCGAGATCGTCGGTTCCGTCCGACACCCAGAGGGAGAACCGCTTCTCGAAATCGACCGACTCGAGCTCCACCTCGCGCCACGACGAGAGCGCGCCGACGATGCCGTCGAACAGCCCGCTGCCGAACTCGCGCGGGCCGAGCGAGACCGAGGCGGCGCCACGCACCCCGATCGCCGTCCAGATGAGCGTGTACGGGTGGTCCTGCCGGTCCTTGCCGCTGCCGGTGGAGTAGGTGTAGTGGCCGACGCCGCCCACGCCCCCGGCGAGCGGCCCGGCCAGGCCGGGGCCCATCTCGCCGTCGGTCGAGTCGATCCACCGCATCCGTTCGGGCAGCGGCGCCGGATCGACGACGGCCAGGCCACGCGCCGCGCCCCACGCCTCCAGCGCCATCCGGATCGCCCGCGTGCAGGCGCCCTGCCACAGCAGCGCGAAGCCGCCGATGGCGCCCAGGAGCAAGCCGAAGATGGCGCCGCCGACCGACCGCGTCGCGAACGCGGCGCCGATACCGAACACCAGCGCCGGGGCGATCAGGGCCGCGCGGCCGCCCCAGCCGTCGAGCTGCGAGCGCAGCGCCTGCATGCGGTAGTGACCGAGCGTGCTCACGCTCTGAGCATGCCGCAGAGCGCGCGCGCCGTGGCGGCGACGTTCGCCCGAGCGGTCGCGATCGCCTCCTCCAGCGTCGCCGGCCCGCGGCTCGCAGCCAGGACCGCGGTGGCGCCCAGCTCGTACAGCGCGGCGGCGGCCGCGGGATCGACGGCGCCGCCCACGACGCCCACCGGCAGGCCGCGCTCGCGGCAGGCGACCACGACGCGCGCGACGGTCTTCCCGGTGACGGTCTGGCGGTCGACGCTGCCCTCGCCGGTGAGGCAGCCGGCAGCGGTCGCGAGGACGTCGGCGAAGCGCGTCTCCTCCATCACCAGGTCGGCGCCGTGTCGTGCCTCGGCGCCCAGCCAGGCGAGCGCCGCGCCAAGACCGCCGGCGGCCCCTGCGCCGGGGACGGCAGCCGCGTCGCCGAACAGCGTCGCGAGCCGGGCCAGACCCGCATCGAGCGTGACCACCTGGCCCGGCGTCGCGCCCTTCTGCGGCCCGAACACCACGGCCGCGCCGTCCGGGCCGGCGAGCGGGCTCATCACGTCGAGGGCCAGCAGCAGCGGGGTCGTCGCCAGCGACGGCGGAAGCCCGCTGCGGTCGATCGCCACGACCCGTGCCAGGTCGGCGCCGGATCCCTCCAGCAGGCCTCCGTCGGCGTCGCGCAGCTCGCAGCCGAGCGCCCGGAGCAGGCCGAGCCCGCCATCCACCGTGCCCGAGCCGCCGAGGCCGATCACGATCCGCCGGGCACCGGCATCGAGCGCGGCGCGCAGCAGCGCGCCGGCACCGGCGCTGGACGCCGCCATGACGTCGCGCTCGCCGGCCGCGACGTGGCCGATCGCCGCCGCGGTCTCGACGATCGCCGTGTCGTCGTCCAGCAGGGCGAACGCCGCCGGGCGCGGCCGGCCCAGCGCGTCGGGCGCGTCGATCTCGATGCGGCGGCCCGACCGTGCGCTCCGGATCAGCTCCATCGTGCCCTCACCGCCGTCGGCCAGCGGATGCGTGACCGCCTCGCAGCCGGCCGCGCGGGCGCCCTCGGCCAGCGCCTCGGCGGCCTCCTCGGTGTCGAGCGAGCCCCGGAACTTGTCGGGGGCGCAGACGACGATCATCCGAGGAGGTAGAGCCGCGACAGCGTCACGTTGTCGGCGGGCGCTGAGTCGACCGGCTCGCCGTCGAGCGTCACCGCATGCGAGACCGGATCGACGCGGACGGCGCCCAGCCGGTCGTTGCGGATCATGTCGACGACGCCGATGCGCCGGCAGCCGGACACGGCCGAGAGGCGCTTGCGGGTCGGCAGCGCCTGCGCGTGGCCGGTCGCCAGCGAGGCCTTCGACACGAACGCCACCGACAGCTCGGCCGCGGCGCCTCCGAAGGCGCCGAACTGCGGCCCGATGAACAGCGGCTCCGACATCAGCGTGGCGGCGTTCGGGTCGCCGACCGCGCCCCAGGCCGGGAAGCCCGACTTCAGCACCAGCTCGGGCTTGACCGCGAACTGCGACGGCGCCCACAGCACGATGTCGGCCATGCGGCCCGGCGTCAGCGCCCCCACCTCGTGCGACAGGCCGTGCGCGATCGCCGGGTTGATGGTGCACTTGGCGAGGTAGCGGAGCACGCGCTCGTTGTCGTCGGTCGAATCGGGATCGACCTCGGCGCGCATCTTCGCCGCCAGCTGGAAGGTCCTGCGCACCGTCTCCCCCACACGACCCATGCCCTGCGAGTCGGACGACGTGATCGCGATCAGCCCGAGGTCGTGCAGCGCGTCCTCGGCGCCCATCGTGCCGGCGCGCACGCGGTCGCGCGCGTTCTGACGGTCGTCCGGGAAGTCGTCGCGCAGCGCGTGCACCGCGACCACCATGTTCTCGGCCTCGGCCAGCGTGTCGCGGCCGAACGGGATCGACGGGTTGGTCGACGAGGCGATGATGTTCGGCTCGCCGAGCAGCCGCAGCACGTCGGGCGCGTGCCCACCGCCGCAGCCCTCGATGTGGAACGCGTGGATGGTGCGGCCCGCGAGCACCGACAGGGTGTCCTCGACCGACAGGCACTCGTTCAGGCCGTCCGTGTGGACGGCGACCTGCACGTCGAAGGCCTCGGCCACCGTGACGGCGGTGTCGAGGGCCGTGGCGTGCGCGCCCACGTCCTCGTGGATCTTGAGGCCGGCGGCGCCGGCGATGAGGCTGTCCTCGAGCGGCTCGGGCCGCGAGGACGAGCCGCGCGCCAGCAGCGCGATGTTGAGCGGCCAGGAGTCCATCGCGGCGTGCATGCGTCGCAGCGCGAAGGCGGGGCTCGCGCCCAGGTTCCAGACCGGCCCGAAGTCCTGCGCGACCATCGTCGTGACGCCGGACGCGAGCGCCTGGTCGACCACGCGGGGCGACAGCAGGTGCACGTGCGAGTCGATCGCGCCGGCCGTCGCGATCAGGCCCTCGCCCGAGTAGACGGCGGTGTTGACCCCGACGACCACGTCGATCGGGCCGTCCATGGTGTCGGGATTGCCGGCGCGGCCGATCGCGGCGATGCGGCCGTCGCGGATGCCGATCGCCGCCTTGCGGACGCCGAGGATGGGGTCGACGATCACGACGTTCGGGATCACGAAGTCGCAGGTGCCGGTGACGGCCTTCGCCATCAAGCCGTCGCGGCCAGTCTTGCCGAAGCCCAGCAACAGCTCGTCGCCGGGCTGCGTCGCATCGCTCTCGATGCGGATCTGCAGCCCGGAGTCGCCGAGCCGGATGCGGTCGCCGGTGGTGGCGCCGTAGGTGCGCGCGTACGCGTCTCGGTCGAGCATCAGGCCCCCTCGTAGCCGCAGGCCCGCGCCTTCGTCAGCGCCGCCTCGCGCGCGCCGGGCGCGTCGAGCGCCCCGTCGACCAGGCCCGCGAAGCCGATCGCGACGCGGTCGCCGCCGATGTCCACCAGCTCCACGGCCCGGGTGGTGGCGGGCTCGAAGCGCACGCTCGACCCCGCCGGGATGTGCAGCCGGCGCCCGAACGCCGCCGCCCGGTCGAAGCGCAGCCGCGGGTTCGCCTCGAAGAAGTGCCAGTGGCTGGTGACGGCGATCGGCACGGGCGCGGTGTTGGTCACCTCGACCGGCGTGATGGGCAGCTCGGGGTACGGGATCGGCTCGGCGGACGTCAGCACCGCGCCGGGCGCGCCGTCGCCGAGACCGCCGCCGCCGATCGGGTCGTCGATCACCGCGAGCCGTGATCCGTCGTCGAACAACGCCTCGACCTCGATCCGGTAGAGCACGTCGGAGGTGCCCGGCAGCACGTCGTCGGGCCCGAGCGCCGCCCGGGCGCGGTTGGTCGCCTCGGCCAGTGTCGCGCCGTCGCGCGCGGCCTCGCAGAAGACGTCGCTGATCAGCGCGGCCGCCTCGGGCACGTTCAGCCTCAGGCCGCGCTCGCGGCGCGTGCGGGCCAGCTGCGCCGCAAGGAAGATGGTGAGCCGGTCCTGCTCTCGGGGCGTGAGGCGCATGGTGGAAGCTTACGGAAGGACGTCAGACGCGGGCCGTGATCAGGACGACGCCGGTCAGCGCGAGCACGACGCCGAGGCGCTGCGCGCCACCGAGGCGCTCGCCGAGGCGGCGGTGCGCGAGCGCGACGGTGATGACCGGGAAGGTCGAGCCGATCACCGCGACGACGCCGAGCAGCCCCATCGTGGTGGCGACCGCGAAGCAGACGTTGGCGGCCGCGTCGAGCGCGCCGATCACGATCAGGCCGCGCGGCGCGGCCTCGCCGAACGCCGGTCGCATGGCCAGCGCCGCGACGCCGAACGCGAGGACGACCACCGCGCGGGCGATCAGGATCGTCCACAGCGGATCGTGCTCGGAGGCGATGCCCACCGAGACCAGCTGCACGCCGATGGCCAGCATGGCGCCCACCGCGAACACGATCGACAATCGCCACTGCGTGGCGTGCAACCGCGCGGCTCCCTCCCGGGCGGCGAACGTGCAGCCGACGATCGCGATCACCATCCCCACCCACTGCAGAGTGGCCGGGCGCTCTCCCTCGACGACGCCGTAGAGCACCGGGATGGTGGCGCTCGTGGCGGCGATCGGGGCGACGACGCTCATCGCGCCGAGGGCAAGCGCCCGGTAGAAGCAGAGCACCGAGGCGACGCCGACGACGCCCACCACGATCGCCGCCGCCAGCTCGCGCCCCTCGGGCGGGCCGATGCCGCGCACCGCCACGATGACGCCGACGCCGACCATGCCGACGGTGGACGAGAGAAGCACGACGACCACGACGGGCGTGCGGCGCACGTGCGTGCCGGCGAGGAAGTCGGCCGTGCCCCAGCCGAAGGAGGCTCCGAGCGCCCAGAGGATCGCCGTCACCGCCGGATCCTCGCAAGGGCCCTGCGCCCGTGCGGCGATCAGCGCGCGGAAGCGTGCGAGGTGCGGGCGCCGACGTACGCGTGACCGTCGGCCACGATGCGCACGCCGCGCCGCCGCGCCACCGGCACGGCGAGCGTGACCGTGCCGGGCCGGACGGCCTGGTTGGCGAGGATCCCGCGCCGCTGCCTGCCGGCCATCACCCGCACGGTGACGAGGCCATAGCCCTTCACCTTCAACGTCACCTTGAGGGTCTTGCCGGCGGCCCGGACGCGGGTGACCTCGAGCTTCGGCGCAACCTTGCAGGAACCGGCGCCGGCGGGCTCGATCAGCGCCGGCACCGCGGCCGATGCAGGGCTCGTCCAGCGTGGCGTCGTAGCCGTCGCGACGACCTGCAGCGTGCCCCGGGCGCACGGGGCGAAGCGCTTCAGCGACAGCTCGGTCGCCGCGCCGGTCGCAACCGTGACGGGCGGCGAGCCCTTGACCTGGTGCAGGACGCGGTAGCCGGTGATGGCGGGGCCGCCGCTCTCGAACCGCAAGGTCCAGCCGTCGAGCGCGAGCCCGTCCGGCGGGCCGTTCAGCTCCTGTGTCCCCTCCTCGCCGTCCGGCTCGCCGGCACCGCCGTCGGTGGCGACGAAGCGCCGGCCGTCGAACGGGTCGCCGGCCGTGAAGGCGCGGATGCGGCCGCCGGCGGCGCCCGCCCCCTGCGGGCCCCCGTCCTGGGACCAGCCGCCGTCGCCGCCCGAGGCCAGCAGCGAGCTGGCGGCGACCGACGCACCGAGCACGTCGATGCGGCCGCCGGCACCGCCCGCCCCGCCCGGGCCGGTGTCGGGGTCGGCGCCGCTCGCGCCGGTTGCCGCGACGCCCGCGGGCACGGTCAGCGGCGCGTCGCCGGCGTCGAGCACGACCGTGCCGCCGCGGCCGCCGGGGCGACCGCCGCCGACGTCGGCGCGCACCACCGCGAGGCCGTGCAGCGAGCGGACGACGATCGTGCCGCCGGCAGCCCCCGCGCCCACGTCCGACCACTCGCCGAACGCCGAGATCTGGCCCACCGCGACGCTGGAGCCGCTGATCGCGGCCGATCCGCCGGCGCCGCCCGCGACGGCGGCCGGATACGCGGACGAGCCCTGGACGAGCACGTCCGGCAGGTTCACGCCGGCGGTGCCGGTGACGACGACCGAGCCGCCGGCTCCCCCGGTCTCGCCGCCCTGCGCGACCAGGTAGCCGGTCGCCACGTTGCGGCCGGCGATGCGGATGGGGCCGCCGGCCGCGCCGCGGCCGCCCCGCGCCTGCACCTGCGCGAGGTGCACGTCGCCCCTGGCGGAGACGGTGACGGCGGCCGCCGGCCAGCCCCCGCCCGTGCCGGTCGCGCCCTCCGTCCAGATCTGACCCGCGACCTGCACCTCGCCGCCGGCCGTGACGTGGACGGCTGCGCTCGGCCCGGCGCCGAACCCGCCGCCGCCCTCGCCCCCGGACGCGTCGATCGTCCCCGTAAAGACGTTCCCGCCGCTGAGGTCGACCGGCGCGCCGCTGCCGCCGGCCCGCGTCCCCTGACCGTCGTTGCCGCCCGCCGCGACGTCGCCGGTGCGCACGTCGCCGCCCGTCGCCGTGACGCGCACGGGCGCCGCGCTGCGGTCGTCCCCCCAGGTGCCGGCGCTGCGCAGCTCACCCGCCTCGATCCGAGCGCCGCGCAAGGTGATGGCGGCGCCGCGGGTGTACACGTCGCGGACGACCACGGGCCCCGTCGCCGCGATCGTGACGGCGCCCGACGGCGCCGCGCCCTGGCCGTCGGTGCGCACGCCGTCGCCCAGCACGATCGAGGCGCCGCTGACGCGGAGGCTGCCGCCCGGCGCGGCAGCTCCGTAGCCGCGCAGGTCGACGGGCTGCGCGACGACCACCTCGCCGGCCGCGTTCAGCGTCAGCGACCGACCGGCGGTGCAGGCGTCGTCGGCGTCGCCCGGCCCCATGCAGGATCTGATCCACGCGTTCGGGCCGATGTAGATGCGCGCCGCGTCGATGCGCGTGTCGCCGAGCAGCCGCAGCTCGGTGTCGACGTAGAACTCGCCGTACGAGTACGCCCCGGTCAGCTCGACCGGCGGATCGTCGGGCAGCGCGACGAGGTCCTCGGCGGCCCGGGCGGCGCCGGGAAGGACGAGCAGCGCGAGGGCGCAGGCGAGGGCGAGGCGGTGTCCCATCCACACTCGGTATCGGTACGATCACGCGCCATGCCCTACCCCGTCCGGAGGATCGACCACCTGCCGCTCGAGATGGACGACGGCGTCGTGCTGTCGGCGGCGGTGTTCCTCCCCGAGGCGCCCGGCGAGTGGTCGGCCGTCATCGACGCCGTGCCGTACCGCAAGGACGACGACTTCCTGGCCGGCGACTGGGACGTGTACGGGTTCATCGCCGCACGCGGGTTCGCCTGCGTGCGCATCGACCTGCGCGGCTCGGGCTCGTCGACCGGGATCCTCGTGAACGAGTACCTGGCGCGCGAGCAGGACGACCTGGTGCGGGCGATCGCGCTGGTGGCGGAGCAGCCGTGGTGCACGGGGCGCGTCGGCATGACGGGGGTTTCGTGGGGCGGCTTCAACGCCGTCCAGGTGGCGATGCGCCGGCCGCCCGAGCTGCACGCGATCGTGCCCATCCACTTCACGGCCGACCGCTACCACTCCGACGTCCACTACGTGTCCGGCACGCTGCAGGTGAACGAGTCGGCCGGCTGGCCGGGCGAGATGGTGGCCGAGATGGGCCTGCCGCCGCGCCCGGACATCGCCGGCGACGGCTGGGTCGAGATCTGGCGCGACCGGCTCGAGCGGACTCCGCAGTGGCCGATCGAGAAGCTGCGCCACCCGCGCCGCGACACGTACTGGAAGCACGGGTCCTGGTGTGAGGACTGGGCGGCGATCGCGTGCCCGGTGCTCGCCATCGGCGGCTGGATCGACACCTACCAGGACGCGTGCCTGGAGCTGCTCGAGCATGCGCCCACCCGCAGCAGGGCGATCATCGGGCCGTGGGCGCACACGCGCCCGCACAAGGCGTGGCCCGGGCCGGCGATCGACCACCGCGAGCTGCTGTGCCGGTGGTTCGACCGCTTCCTCAACGACGTCGACAACGGCATCGACCGCGAACCACGGCTGGTCGCCTACCTGCGCGACGGCGTCGCGCCGGAGCCGTACCCGGACGTCGCACCGGGCCGGTGGCGGGCGTTCACGTCGTGGCCGTCGGCGGCGTCACCGGCCGTGCTGCACCTGGACGGCGAGCGGCTCTCGGACGTCGCTCCCACGGCGCCCGGGGCGCGCACCTGGAGCGGGCCGCAGTGGGTCGGCCACGGTGCCCCCTGGTGGGGCGCCGGCGGGCCGCCGGTCGGGCAGTCGGCCGACATGGGGGCCGACGACCGGCACTCGCTGTGCTTCGACGCCGGCCCGCTGGCGGCGCCGCTCGAGATCCTCGGCGTGCCGGTGCTGGAGCTCGAGGTGTCGGCCGACCGGCCCGTCGCGCTGGTGGCGGCGCGGCTCGAGCAGGTGCACCCGGACGGCTTCTCGGCGCTCGTCACCCGCGGCGGCCTCAACCTCACGCACCGCGACTCGCACGAGCACCCGGAGCCGCTCGAGCCCGGCGCGCGGTATCGCGTGCAGGTGCCGCTGGTGTCGACGGGCACCGTGATCCCCGCCGGGCACACGCTGCGGCTGGCGCTGGCCGGTGTGCACTGGCCGATGCTCTGGCCGTCGCCGGAGCCGGTCGAGCTGACGGTGCACGGCGGCCGGCTGGTACTGCCGGCGCCCGATCCCGCGACCGAGGTGGCAGTGCCGGCGCTGCCCGAGGTGACCGGGACGGCGCCGCTCCCGGTCCGGTGGCTGGACGGGCCCGAGCAGGGGTGGCTGCAGACGCGCGACCACTCGGCGCGGCGCACCGAGAACCGGTTCACGCATGGCTGGGAGGCGGTCTGGGACGGCGGCCGCACCTACGGGTCGGGCGACACCCGTTGCCTCATCGAGGATGACGATCCCGTCACCTGCCGCGTGGTCACGGTGAACATCGCCGAGTGCGAGCACCCGGGCGTGCGAGCGCGCTGCGAGGGGCGACTCGAGCAGTGGTGCGACCGCGACCGGATCCACCTCGAGATCTCACAGCGCGTGTTCCGCGACGGTGCGCCCTTCTTCGAGCGGACGTGGCGCGAGTCGTTCGCGCGCGATCTGTTCTAGCCGGCGGCTCGGATCGCCGTCACGGCGGCGGTGCCGGCGGCCTGCAGCATGCCGATCTCGGCGGAGTGGCTGACCAGGTCGACGTGTGGCGCCCAGCGCGCCGCCCCGTCGACGGTGTTCATCTGTACGGCCGACCAGATGCCGGCCGCCCGGCAGGCCGCGGCGACGCGATCGATGGCGCCCTCGACCAGCGGGTGGGTGAGCTGGCCCGGGACGCCGAGCGCGATCGAGAGGTCGTTCGGGCCGACGAACAGCACGTCGACGCCGTCCAGCTGCGCGATCTGCTCGCAGGACTCGAGCGACGACAGCGTCTCGATCTGGATCAGCACGAGGCGTTCGGCGTTCATCACGGCCATCAGCGTCGAGACGTCGCCGCCGCGGAACTCCGTGTGCCCGCGGCCCATGGCCGAGCCGCGCCGGCCCTGCGGCGGGTAGGTGGCGATCGCGGCTGCGTCGGCTGCATCGGCGAGGCCCATGATGCGCGGCACCATCACGCCCTGCGCGCCGGCATCGAGCGCCTGCGCGATCGGCACGTACTCGGCTGCGGGCACGCGGACGATCGGCGTGACGCCGCAGGCGACGGCGGCACGGGCCAGGTCGGCGACCGTCTCAGGGCCGAACGGGCCATGCTCGCCGTCGATGATGACGAAGTCGAAACCCGCGTTCGCAAGGAGTTGCATGACCGCGGGCTGACGGAACTCGGCGACCATGGTGCCCACGCCGCGCCCACCGGCTCCGAGCGTGGCACGGAGCCTGTTTGCGGGGATCTGCGAATCGACCATGGGGACGAGCGTAGCGCAGGGCAGGCAGCCCCCGATCCGCCCGCGGTGACCGCTTCATGACAGCTGCATGACATGCCTGTCATGAAGGTGACGGAACTTTCATAAGAAGGCGTACGTTGGCTCCAGGTCCCCCCGGCCGCAGCCCGACGAATTGAAAGGAGTGGGAGCGAGATGTCCCCTCGACTCCGACTGGCAGCCGCATGCGCGTTCGCGGCCGCGGCGATCGCCTTCGTCGCCACCGGCTCGTCACCGAGCCAGACCGCGCCCGCCGCGGCCGCCGCCCGCGCGGCGACCGCGGCAGTGCCGCCGATGACCCGTACGTACTACGTCGCCGCCGACGAGGTCGAGTGGAACTACGCGCCGCTCGGTCACAACGGCATCAGCGGCGAGCCGTACGGCGACCAGGAGAACACGTTTGTCGCGAACAGCGCCGACCGCATCGGGTCGACGTACCGCAAGGCGCTGTACCGCGAGTACAAGGACGCATCGTTCGCCACGCTCAAGCCGCGCGCGACGGGTGACGAGTACCTCGGGTTCCTCGGCCCGGTCATCCACGCGCAGGTGGGCGACACGCTGAAGATCGTGTTCCGCAACAACACGCGCTTCGCCGCCAGCATGCACCCGCACAACGTCCTCTACGACAAGAGGAGCGAGGGCGCGCCGTACGCGGACGGCACCGGCCCGGCCTCGAAGGGCGACGACGCGGTCGCGCCCGGATCGACGTACACGTACACGTGGAAGGTGCCCGAGCGGGCCGGCCCCGGCCCCGGCGACGGCTCTTCCGTGCTGTCGATGTACCACGCGCACGCGGACGAGGTCGGCGACACGTACGGCGGCCTGATCGGCCCGATGGTCATCACGCGCGCCGGCATGGCGGAGCCAGATGGATCGCCCATCGACGTCGACCGCGAGGTGTTCAACATGTTCGAGGTCACGGACGAGAACCAGAGCCCGTACCTTGCGAAGAACATCCGCGAGCACGCCCGCACGCCCTCCAGCGTCGACCCCGACGACGACGATTTCGGCGAGTCGAACCTCATGCACTCGATCAACGGGTTCGTCTACGGCGAGGGCCCGCACGTGGTGCTGAAGGCAGGCCAGCGGGTGCGGTGGTACCTCCTCGGCATGGGCACCGAGGTCGACCTCCACACGCCTCACTGGCACGGCAACACGCTGCTGACCCCGATGGGCATGCGCATGGACATGGCCGAGCTGCTGCCCGGCTCGATGCTCGTCATGAACATGACCCCGGACAACCCCGGCACGTGGCTGTACCACTGCCACGTCAACGACCACATCCTCGCCGGCATGCTGACGGCGTACGAGGTCCGCTAGCCGCTGCCGCCCCCCTCGGCACGGCGCGGAGCGCCGGCGGGAGAGGAGCGTTCTCTCCCGCCGGCCGCGCGCGGTAACCGGCCAGGAACGCTGGGGTCTGACCCCGTTTCCGGCCGTTCTGGGGTCTGACCCCGGAACGTTTCCGCGCGGAAGTGCCACGCATCGGGCGACATGACACGGGTCGGCACGGAGATGGCACGGAGCGTGGCTGTGGCGCGCGCTCTCGCCGTGGTGAGCTGGTCCGGTCCGAACTACGCCGGGGCGATCGTCAGCTGCACCTCGGCGCCGTCGGCGGTCACCGACAGACCACCGTCGGCGACGCCCGCTTCCAGGGCGACGGCGAGCACCTCGCCGGCGATGAACGAGCCGTGGGCGTCGAGTACCCGGCGGCCGCGCTCGTTGGCGACGTAGGTGACGCGGATCCGGTCCGTGACGGCGAGACCGCCGTCACGGCGCAGGGCCTGCAGGTGGTGGACGAGGTCGCGGGCGATGCCCTCGTCGACCAGCGCGTCGTCGAGCACCGTGTCGAGCCCGACGGCGATCGCGCCCTCGTGCTCGACCGTCAGGCCCTCGCGCGGGCTGACGCGCTCCTCGTAGTCTCCCTCGCCGAGCTCGTGGCCGCCGACCAGGATGCGGTCGCCATCGCGCTCGTACGTGCCCGCGCGCAGCAGGCGCTGCACCTCGGGCACCGCCTTGCCGAGCCGCTTGCCGACGGCGCGGAAGTTCGGCACCAGCTCGACCGTGACGATCTCGGCCGCGTCCTCCACCACCCGCACGCGCTTCACGTTCAGCTCGGCGGCGATCTCGGCGGCGTGGTCCTCGAGCGCGCGGCGCAGCGAAGCCGGTGCCGCGACGACGGCCTCGGCCAGTGGCTGGCGGAACTTCGAGACCGGCGGGCCGGCCTTCGCCCGCGCCGTCCGGCCGAGCCGGATCGCGGTCTGCGTCGCAGCGATGGCGGCCACCAGCGCCGGGTCGGCGAGCCTCTCGACCGCCACCGGGAAGCCGGAGAGGTGGACGGACGGGGGCGCATCGGGGCACTGGTCGCGGACGAGCGTCTGCCACAGCTCGTCGGCCAGGAACGGCATCACCGGCGCGATCAGGCGCGCGGTCTGGACGAGGCCGTACCAGAGCGTGCGGAACGCCGCCTGCTTGTCGGCGTCGTCCTCGCTCTTCCAGAAGCGAGCGCGCGAGCCGCGGATGTACCAGTTCGAGAGGTCGTCGACGAACGTCTCGACCTCGCGCGTGTACGCCGGCGTCGCGTAGCCGTCGAGCGCCGCCGTGCCCGCGGCCGTGACGGCCTGCGCCCGCGCCACGATCCAGCGGTCGAGCGGCGTCGCCGCCGGCGGACCGGTATCGAGGTCGCTGTAGGTGGGCACGAAGCCGTCGATCTCGGCGTACTGGACGAGGAAGCGGTACGAGTTCCACAGCGTCAGCAGCCGGCGCCGCACCTCGGTGGCGGGGCCGTAGCCGAAGCTGATGTTCTGGGCCGGGTTCTGCCCGGCGAACAGCCAGCGCATCACGTCGGCGCCCATCTTGTCGACGGCGTCGTCGAACCAGATCGCGTTGCCCCACGACTTGTGCATCGGGCGCCCGGTCTCGTCGTGCACCTTCTCGTAGCCGAGCACCTTCCGGTACGGCGCCTTGCCGACGAGCACGACGCTCATGAACAGCTGCGAGTAGAACCAGAGCCGGATCTGCTCGCGCATCTCGGACACCCAGTCGGCCGGGAACCACTTCTCCCAGTAGGCGTGGTCGGGCAGGTCGGCGCGCGTCAGACCGACGCCGGCGCCGCGCGCGTAGCCCTCCGCCTCGAAGGTGTCACGCCCCCAGCCGAGCGTCGAGAACGGCACGATGCCCGCGTCGAGCCAGCAGTCGCCGACCTCGGCCACGCGCTCGGCGATCTCGCCGTCGTCGGTGCGGATCTGAATCGCGTCGACCCACGGCCGGTGCAGCTCCTGCAGCCCGTCGACGAGCGACGGGTCGACGGCGCGCTCGTGCAGCTCGGCCACCGATCCGACGACCGTCACCTTGCCGGATGGAGCCCGGTAGAACGGCAGTGGCAGGCCCCAGTAGCGCTTGCGGGAGATGCACCAGTCCCCCATGTTGCGCAGCCAGTCCTCCATCCGCTTGCCGTAGAAGTCGGGCGTCCACTCCACCTCGCGGTTCGCCTCGATCATGCGCTCGCGGACGCCGTCGGCGGCGATGAACCACTCGTCGACGACGCGGAAGATGAGCTCGGTGCCGCAGCGCCAGCAGGTCGGGTAGCGGTGGGTCAGCTCGTCGGCCCGCAGCAGGCGGCCGCGCTGGCCGAGGTCCTCGATGATCGGCTGGCGGGCGTCGGCCGTGTGCTGGCCGTGCAGCCAGCCGTACGGCTCGTAGAACGCGCCGGAGTCGTCGACCGGTACCAGCACGGCCAGGCCGAGGTCGCGGCCGAGATTGAAGTCCTCCTCGCCGCAGCCGGGCGCGATGTGGACGATGCCGGTGCCCTCGTCGGCGCCGACCATGTCCCACGCGACGATGCGGTGCTCGACACCTTCCTGCGCGGGCAGGTGGTCGAACGGGCCGGTGTACGGCCGGCCGACCAGCTCGGCGCCCTTCGCGCGCTTGACGATGCGCGCCGGCTTGCCGAACACGGCCTCGACCCGTCCCTCCATCACCCAGGCCACGCCGGGACCGCCGACGACCGCGACGTAGTCGGCCGCGGGATCGACGGCGGCGGCGACGTTGGCGGGCAGCGTCCAGGGCGTCGTCGTCCACACCACGACGGCCTCGTCGGCGGTGTCGGCGAGTGGCAGGTAGACGTACAGCGACGGGTGCGTCAGGTCGCGGTAGCAGTCGGTCGCGGTCAGCTCGTGCTGTGAGAGCGACGTTCCGCAGCGCGGGCACCAGATCATCGGGCGGTGCCCGGTGTACAGCCAGCCCTCGTCGGCGCAGCGCTTCAAGAACAGCCAGATGTACTCGATGTTGGCGTCGGTCATCGTGAAGTACGACCGATCCCAGTCCATCCACATGCCGAGCCGCTGCGACTGCCGGGTCTGCACCGCGGAGTACTCCGCGACGCGATCCCGGCAGGCCAGCATGAACTTGTCCATACCATAAGCCTCGATGTCACGCTTAGAGTTGAGACCGAGAGACTTCTCGACCTCGACCTCAACCCAAAGGCCCTGGCAGTCGAACCCGTTCTGGAACCGCTGGTCGCGGCCGCGCATCGCCTGGTAGCGCTGGAACAGGTCCTTCAGCGACCGCCCCCACGCGTGGTGCACACCCATCGAGTTGTTCGCCGTAATCGGCCCGTCGAAGAACGAGAACGGCTCCCCGCCGCGAATCTGCTCGCGCAGCTGCTCGAACGTGTTCTCGCGCTCCCACAGGTCGAGGATCGCGTGCTCGATGGCGGCGTGGTCGGGCTTCTCGGCGACGGGACGGTAGGGCGGCATCTCCACCTCTGGACGGGCCCTCTAGCGTGCCACAGTCGACTCGTCGAGCCCGCCGGATGCGAAGCGCACTGAAACCTCTCAAAATCTATGGAATCTCCTCCAGCACTGCCCGCGCTCGGATCCGAGGACACCACTAGCATGGGTGAGAGGCACGAGTTGATCGGGCTGCCGTGGCGGGCAGCCGGATGTCTCGTGGCCGAAACCTATGCCCCGTCGAGCGATACTCCTCAGCGTTCTCGCCTGCCTCTGCCTGGCGCCTGACGCCGCGCTCGCGGTCACGACGAGAGACGCCACTCCCAACGTCGCAGGCAGCCAGGTCGACCCGTCCGCCGCAGTCACGTCCACGGGACAGCGGCTGATCGCCGCAACGGACGCCGCCACCCAGAAGGTACGAATCTGGAAGCCGATCGTCAGCGGCAGCAGCGTCACCTGGTCGGACGCCACCATCCCGGGGACAGCGCGTCAGTCGGCCCTCGCCTGGAACGGTGGCCCGACCGCGTACATCTCGACCGCGGCCTCCGCCGGCTGCACGTCGCCGGGCGGGATCTCGGTGCGGCCCTACACGGTCGGCTCCGAGACCATCGGCGCGGCCACCGCCATCGTCCCGTTCCGCAGCGGCGGAGCACAGACGTGGCCGCGAGAGGTGCTCGGTGCCGTCGGCAGCGACCATGCCGGCGAGCCGATCACGGTCGCCGACGAGGAGGACTGCACCACGGGCAAGCACGACGTCGTGATCGCGTGGCCGAACTCGATCACGCGCATCGTCGACGCCGGATCGCACCCCGACGTCGCCGTGCTCGGTATCGAGGACGGCACCAAGACGGGCCTGATGATCGCCTACCTCCAAGAGGTCGCCGGCGGCGACCAGGACGTGCTCGTCCGGCACTGCAAGGTGAGCGGTACGTTCACCGTGGACTGCGAGCCGGCCGTGAAGATCGACGAGGTCAAGCCGCCACCGCCGGTGGTCGTCGGCGACAACACCGTCGACGCGACGGCCGCGCCCTCCATCGGCTGCGACGCGGGCACCTGTCACGTCGCGTGGACCGAGGACGCCTCGGGCGGTCAGCGATCGCGCGCGTTCGTCAGCAGCGCCGCCGCCGGCGCCGGCTCGCCCCTGTACACCGCCTGGTCGCAGCCCCAGCAGGTGGCCTCGTCCACTGCCTCCTCGCAGCTGATGCCCAGCGTCTCCGCCCACGGCTCCCGGGTCGACGTCGTCTACGTCGACACGCGGCTCGGCTCCGGCAGGTTCGACACGTTCCAGACGTCCCTCGACGGCACGACGCGCGGCCGCGACATCTCGCTGTCGAACAGCCAGGGCTACAACCCCGACGCCGCAGCGACGCTCGGAACGCGCACCGCGGTCGGCGTTGCCGGCGGCCCGGGCACGCCAGGCGTGGTCATGGCGTACTTCCCGGACACGAGCGGCGACCTCGGCGCGGTCTCGGAGTCCGAGCTCGCGCACGGCACGACGCCACCGGTGCTGCCCGCGGCCGGCCCGGCGCAGGTGGTCGCGAAGAACACCGCCTTCACCTCGAGCTGGGCGAACTGGAGCGATCCGGATGGGGACCCGGTCACGCTCACCGTCACCGGGCCGTCGCACGGCACCTTCAGCACGGGCGGCACCTACAGCCCCGCGATCTCCTACGCCGGCTCCGACCTCGTCCGCGTGACCGCCGGCGACGCGTGGTCGCCGGCCGCACAGGTCGATCACCCGATCACCGTCACGAACCAGCGGCCGACGTTCGACGCGCCAGCGCCGGCGATCGTCGACGAGGGCGGCGCCACCGTCACCGTCCCCCTGCACGCCGCCGATCCCGACACGCTCGACACGATCGTGTTCAGCGTCGCCTCCGGTGACCCGTTGCTGATGGCGGGCGGGCGGGCGACGATCGTCAACTCCGCGCTGCAGCTCAAGATCCCCGCGGGTGTCCGCGCGCTGGCACCGCTCCAGGTCACGCTGCGCGCGCGTGACACGACCACGGGCGCCGCCCCGCTCTACGATGACCAGGACCTGTCGGTCACGATCCGGCCGGACCTGCGGACGCCCACCACCGTGCTGCCGGTTTCAGAGATCAACGTCACCGGCATCCGCGCGACGATGACGGCGGACGTCCAGTGGGACGATCCCAGCAAGGCCTGCCTCACGTCCGTGCCCTTGGGCTGCCATGTGCGCCGGGTCTGGAACTTCGGCGACGGCAGCGCTCCCGTCACGACGACCGATACGAAGACCGTCGCCCACACCTACCCGCGTGCCGGCGCCTACGCCGGGCAGGTCACGACGTGGGTGCTCTGGGGTGCCTCGCAGGCCGCATCGCCGCCGCGGTCGTTCAACGTCGCGATCCACGACGACGGCCGTGTGCTCGTCGGGATGACGCCGAAGCCCATCCGGATCCTCTCGCGGACAAAGCGACAGATCCGGCTCATCATCACGCCCCGCGCGAGCGGTTCCGTCTGGCTGTCGATCAGCGTGGGCCGGAAGCTGCTGAAAGCGCCGATCAAGGTCACCCTCGTCGCCGGGAAACCCCTCGACAAGCGGTTCAACGTCAGCATCCGCGGCGTCAAGTCACGCCGCGCGACCGTCAGGCTCTACGGCTGGGGCATGCTCGCGAGCAAGGTCCCGCCGACGGACGTCTACCGGTCGATCATCCTGCGGTAGACGTCGGTGGGCCGGGCTCGGCCCCGTAGCGGCGGAACTGGTCACGGCACCACGCGTCGAACGCGGCGTGCCGGGCGAGATAGATCTCGAGCGTCCGGAAACCGGACGCGAACCAAGCGTCGAAGTCGTCCTCGTCGGCCAGCTCGGGGGCCGACAGATCGTTCCATTCCTGCCACTCCATGCGGACGAGTGGATTCTGCGCCGCGTGGCGCGTCCCTGCAAATGCCGTCAGGCGTCACGCCACAGGCGCAGCGCCTCGGCCGTGTTCGCGAATGCGATCTCGACGCGCGGCGGCAGCTCGTCCGGCCCGAACCAGCGCAGCTCGGCCACGTCGTCCGCCGCCGTCAGGACCGGTGCACCGACCAGCCGCGCGCGGAAGACGGTGTTGAGCGTCGGGTCGCCGCCGGGACCGTACGTGTCGACCAGGTGCGCCAGGAACCCGGTCACCTCGATGTCGGCTCCGGTCTCCTCGCGGAGCTCGCGGACGGCGCACTCCTCGGGCGTCTCCCCCGGCTCGCAGAAGCCGCCGGGCAGATCCCACAGGCCGGCGCCCGGGTCGCCGGCCCGGCGCGCCAGCAGCAGCCGGCCGTGGTCCTCGACCAGCACGGCCGAGCAGGGCGCGGCATTGTGGTAGAACGGCCGGCCGCAGCATGGGCAGTCCTGGGCCGAGCCCGTGACCGGACCGAGCCGCACGGCGCAGAACGGGCAGAAGACGCGCGGTTGCACGGCCGTTACGACCGCGACAGGGTGAGCGTGTAGCGGTCGGAGAACCTGCTCGTCCGCGGCGCGTACACGTCGACGTAGACGCGCCTCGTGCCGCGCTTCAGCTTGATCGTGAGCGAGTCGGAGCTCGCCCCCTTCTGCTTCGAGCAGCCGAGCAGCGCCTTCACCGACCTCGCGTCCTCGATCTGGACGTGCCGCACGGTCGACGCCCAGACGCAGACGTTCAGGTCGTCGGCACGGCGGCCCGAGCCGCGATGCCGCAGCGCCACCTTCAGCCGCTTCGCCCCGCGCGGCAGGTCGACGCGGTAGACGTCCTCGTAGTCCTCGGCGAAGTCGGCGGAGGCCGAGACCCGGGCGGTGCGCTGGCTGGCCCGCAGCACGGCGCGCTGCGCCTTGCCGAAACCCGCCTTGCCGTTGATCATCGGTATGTCGCCGTTCGGCTCCAGGACGTCGGGCGTCAGCGGCTTCACCTGCAGCGAGCGTGTGACGTCGACCAGGCCGAAGCCGAAGTGCGTGTCGTAGCCACCGCTCTGACCCTTGCCCGGACGCGCGCCCCCGCGCAGCACGTCGGCCAGCTGGAACGACGTCAGGCCGCGCCGCGCCGACCAGATCCAGGCCGCGGCCGCGGCGGCGATGGGCGCCGCGAAGCTGGTGCCGTCGACCTGGCACCAGCCCGGCTGCGTCGCACCGGGCAGCGGATCGCACGTCGGCGTGCCGCCGCCGGCGACGTCGAAGCCCTTGGCGATGGCGGCGTAGACGCCGACACCCGGAGCCGACACGTCATTCGTCGCATTGAAGTTCGAGAACGGCGCCCACGAGCCCGTCGAGTCGGACGCAGCGACGCTGAGCACGTGCTCGTAGGCGGCCGGGTACGAGAGCGGGTTCGGGTCGACCGGATCCTGCGCCTCGTTGCCGGCGGCCGCCACGACCAGGATGCCGTGCGCGATCGCGCGCTCGACGGCGAGGAACTCCGCGTACACGGGCTGCGAGGAACCGAGCGACATCGTCACGATGTCGTAGTGCTGCGCGATCGCCCAGTCGAGGCCCTTGACGACCTCGGCGCCGTCGATACAGCCGCCGGGCGCACAGGAACCGAGCGGGTGCACGCTGGCATCCCACATGGCGATGGTGGCCGCCGGGTAGATGCCCTGGCCACCCGCGCCGTTGACGGCGGCGCCGATGGTGGAGGCGACGGCCGTGCCGTGCCACTCGACGTTGCCGTCGGTGCCCGTCACGTCCTGGCGGTTCGCGGCCACGGTCGTGCCCGGGGCGCGCGCGGCGATGTCGGGATGGGTGACGTCGAGCCCGGTGTCGATGATCAGGATGCGGCGCTTCGGCGCCGGCGCCGTCGGCGGCAGGTGGATGGTCGAGAACGCGTACTGGGCGGCGCGCAGCGGGTCGGCGGCGCGGGTCTGCCGGCGCGCGTTGCGGTCGACGGCGACGAGATCGTCCGACGCGCTGAGCCGCGTCGCGAGCGCTGCGCCCGCCGCTCCGGGGACGCGCCAGATGCCGGCATCGGCCATCAGCTGCGTGGCGCCCGCCGCGCGCATCGCGGCCGCGGCCGCGGGGCGCACGGTGAACAGGTAGCCGTCGGGCGCGCCGAACGGCACGGCCAGCCGCGCGGCCGGCCGGGCGCCGTCGGCGAACGGTCCGGCACCGCCGCCGGGGCGCACGCCGGCGTGTGCGACCGACGTGAGGGCCGCGAGCAGCGCCACCGCGAACGTGACGCCCGACATGCGTTTCCGGGCGGCCTTCATCTCCTCGCAGTGTAGTTCGATCGGTAGGGATCGACCCCGGACGATTCTGCGAGAACCTGACGAATCCGCGTCTCTCCCGTAGACTGCGTGACGTGCGCACAATCCTCCTCATCGCCGCCGGCGGAGCCCTGCTCGCAGCCCCCGCCCATGCGGCCACCATCGGGATCGAACTCGACGACACCAGGGCCGTCACCCCGGGCGGCGTCACGACTGCAGGGGTGAAGCTGTACACCGCCCCGTTCGCGAACGCGGTCGTGCTCCGCGGAGCCGTCGTCAACGACAACGGTGTCGTTCCGCCCGCCGGGACGATCGTCCACCTCGGCACCATCACGCACGCGGGCGAGCCGGTGCGGCCGCTGGCCGACGTCGTGACGCTCGCCGACGGCAGCTTCGTGCGGAGATTCGTGCCGGCCCACTCGTACACCATCGTCGCCGACGTGGCCCGGCCGACCGACCCGGTCGTCGCCGGTCTGTCCGCGGCCGATGCCGTCCCGATCGTGCTCGGCATCGGTCCGAGCATCGAGCTCACCACCAAGCTCGTCCAGCGCGGTCAGCCGTACCGGATCAAGGGCATCGTCGACGTTCCGCAGCCTCGCACCGCGGGCCGCATGCTGCTCAAGCGGCGCGGGCCGGGCTCGAAGAAGTACGCCACCATCGCCGCGCAGCGGATTCGGTCGAACGGCACCTTCAACTTCGCCGTCGTCCACCGGAAGAGCGGCACCTACCGCTACCGGATGGTGTTCGTGCCGACCGACAAGTCGCTGTGGCTCCGGCGGACGCTGACCCTGACGGTGAAGTTCAGCAAGAGGTGACGATGGCGCTCACGATGTCCGGCCAGGCGCCGGCCGTGAGCATCCATCCGGAATAGGTCCCGCGGTTGCACAGCAGCGCCGCCGCCACGCCGTGGGCGGGGTCGGCGAAGCAGAGCGTGCCCGACGCGCCGAAGTGCGTGGCGGCGCGGTCCGACAGGGCCGTGCCCGTCCAGTGCTTCGCCTTCTCGTCGCGGAGCTCCAGGCCGACCGCCCAGTCTGCCACCGGCCACGTCATGAACGACTCCACGCCGCCGGATAGCGGACCGCCCTGGTTGGTGAACATCTCGGCCACCGTCTCGGGCGCCAGGATCGGCGCGCCCTCTGCCAGCAGGCAGCCGAGGAACCGCGCGTAGTCGTCGGCGGTCGACCATCCGGCCGACTGCGGCATCGGCGTGGCGCGGAACCAGTCGCTGTTGAACAGCTGCACGCCGGGCGAGAAGAGGCCCGCGTCGCGCACCCAGGCGCCGTCGACGCCGGCCGGCAACCCGAGCGACGTCGCGGTCATGCCGAGCGGCTCGAGCACCGCCTCGCGCAGGTACGTCTCGATGCCGATGCCGGTGGCGTGCTCGATCGCCGCGCCGGCCAGCGCGTAGGCCGGGTTGGAGTAGACCCGGCGCTCGCCCGGCGGCCGGTCGGGGACGGTCGCCGCGTACCGGTCGCGCAGCTGCGGCCACGGCAGCGGGTCGACCGCGAGTCCCTCGGGCAGGCCGCCGTAGTGCGCGAGCAGCATCCGCGACGTGATGTGTGCGGCCGCCTGCGGCACGTGCGCCGCCACCGGCTCGTCCAGGCCGAGCGAGCCCTCCTCGGCCGCCACCAGCGCCGCCGCCGCGATCAGCGGCTTCGTCAGCGAGGCGAGCGCGAACCGCGTCGTGCCGTCGACCGGCATCGTCTTGGAGCGGTCGGCATGGCCCGCGCAGTGGCGGAACACCACGCCGCTCGCATCGGCCACGGCCAGCTGCGCGCCGGGCACCGTGCCGCGCTCGACGAGCGCGTCGACCAGGTCGGCGACGGCCCTCACGCGAGCGCGGAGCGGATGGCCGCGAGCACGCGATCGGCCTCCGGCTCGGCCGGGACGCCGATGCGCACCCGGTCCGGCGCGCCGAACACGGCGGCGGGCCGCACCAGGATGCCGCGCTCCTCCAGGTGGGCCGCGAAGGCATCGGGGTCGGGTGGCTTCGCGCACACGAAGTTGGTCGCCGACGGCCAGCAGTCGACGCCGAGATCGGCGAACAACACCTCCAACCGGTCGCGCACCCGCGCGTTCTCGGCGACGCGTCCGGCGATCACGTCGGCGTCGGCGAGCGACGCCGTCGCGGCCATGAAGGTCGCCGCCGAGACCTCGAACGTGTCCTGCGCCGAGCGCGCGACGGCCTGCAGGGCGGGATCCATGATGGCGTAGCCGATGCGCGCGCCGGCGAGGCCCCAGGCTTTGGAGAACGTGCGCAGCACGACCACCTCGTGGCCGTCGTGGAACAGGTCGAGCCCCGTCACACGCGGCGGCGCGTACTCGTGGTACGCCTCGTCGAGCAGCACCAGCGCCTGGGACTCGATCTGGGCGACGAACTCCTCCAGCCCCTCGGTGATGACGCGGCCGGTCGGATTGTTGGGTGTCGCGAGCACCACCACGGCGGCGTCGCGGGCGGCTGCCGCGAGCGCCTCGAGATCGTCGGAGCCGTCGGCGCGGGTGGGCACCGGCACGGGGATCGCACCGCAGCGGGACGCGGCCCAGCCGAACGTCGGGAACCCGGGCCACGAGTAGACGACACGCCGGCCGGGACCGGCCGCGAGCCGGATCAGCAGGCTCTGCAGCGAGTTCGACCCGGCCCCGAACAGCAACGACGACGGGTCGACGCCGAGGCGCTCGGCCAGGGCGGCGCGGAGGCCGTGCCCGCCGATCGGGTCGGGGTAGCGGTGCAGGTCGGGCGAGGCGGCCTCGAGCGCGGCGCGGGCCGACGGCGTCGGACCGTACGCGCCCTCGTTGAGATCGAGGCGCAACATGCCGGACGGGGGCTCGCCGACGGCGAACACCGGCGCGTCGCGCAGCCAGGGATGGACGTGCCGAAGCGGATCGCTCACGCCGTCAGTATGTCCCGAACCGGCCCCAGACACGCTCCGCATCGCCGCGGCGACGCTCGGCGCGCTCCGGGTTGCGGGCCACGAGCGCGTTCGCGAGCACCTCGAGCAGGAACACGCCCGGCACGGCTGTCGGGAAGGGCCCGGGCGTGTCGTCGCTGCACACCAGCACCTCGGTGGCGCGGGCCGCGGCCGGTGCCGTGCGCGAGTCGGTGACGACCACCACCGGTGCGCCGGCGTCGGCGAAGTAGTCGACGACCTCGGTGGTCACCTTGGCGTAGCGCCGGAACGTCACGGCGAGCAGCCGATCCTCGGGGCCGATGTCGAGCAGGTGGTCGGCCAGAGCGCTCTCCCCCGCCTCCACGCGCAGCACGTTCGGGATGATCGGGTTGAGCAGGAAGTACGCGTACTCGGCCACCGCCGCCGACGCGCGCTGCCCGAACACGTGCAGCCAGCCCTCGCCGCTGTCGAGAATGGCGGCCGCCCGGTCGATCGTCTCGGGCCCGGTCTCGGCCATCGATCGCTCGAGGTCGTCGATCACGGCCTGGTGCCAGCGGGCCGGCAGCGTGTCGGCGCCGCCGTCGTGCGGATCGAGGCGCTTGCGGACGCCTGCCGCAGCCGCTTCCTGCAGGCCGCCGAAGCCGCCCAGGCCGAGCCGCGCGCCGAACCGCACCACCGCCGCCTTCGAGACGCCGATCGCCGCAGCCAGGTCGTCGGCCGAGGCGAATGCGACATCGTCCAGGTGCGCGAGCACGTGCTGCGCGATCCGCCGGTCGTTCGGCGAGAAGTCGGCGTCGTGCCGGGCGATGATGCCTGCGAGATCCGCCATCCGGCCGAATGTAGCTCAAGCCGTCCCCTGCGGCGGTCGAGAACGAAGGTGAGTGCCTGCGCTTTCGCCCGTCCGCGGCACGCCGCCGCCTCCCGAGCCGCCGCGTCCGCGGCGAGCGCCCCGCCTGCCGCAGGTCAGCCTGGTGTGGCTGGGGCTGCTCGCGACCGTGGTGCTGTGCGGCCTGGCGGCGCTCGCCTGGTCGCTCTACCCGCACGGGTCGGGCGGGCACCTGCGGGCGCCGGTGGCGCGCGCACTGGACGGCGCCTGTGTCACGCAGCCGGCGCTCTGCCCCGGCCGCTGACAGTACGATCGGGCCATGGCCCGCGTCTTCTCCGGCATCCAGCCCACCGGTTCCAAGCACCTCGGCAACCTGCTCGGGGCGATCCAGCACTGGGTCACCGACCAGGACGAGCACGAGTGCCTGTACTGCATCGTCGACCTGCACTCGCTGACCGTGCCGTACGACCCCGACGACCTGCGCGAGTCGACCGTCCGCCTGGCCACGCTGCTGCTCGCAGCCGGCATCGACCCCGACCGCTCGATCCTGTTCGCCCAGTCGCACGTGCGCGAGCACTCGGAGCTGGCCTGGGTGCTGAGCTCCGTCGCGACGATGGGCGAGCTGAGCCGGATGGTGCAGTACAAGACGAAGTCCGGCGGCCGCGACTCGGTTTCGGTCGGCCTCTTCACCTACCCGGTGCTGCAGGCGGCCGACGTGCTGCTCTACCAGGGCGAGCGCGTGCCCGTCGGTGACGACCAGCGCCAGCACCTCGAGCTGATGCGCGACGTGGCGATCCGCTTCAACAACCGCTTCGGTCCCACGTTCAAGGTGCCGGACGCGGCGATCGCGCCCGCCGGCGCGCGGATCATGGATCTGCAGGCGCCCACGAACAAGATGTCGACGACGGGCGGCACCGAGCTCGGCACGATCCTCGTCCTCGACCCGCCCTCGCGGCTCAAGAAGAAGATCATGTCGGCCGTCACCGACTCGGGCTCCGAGGTGCGCGCGGCGGCTGACAAGCCCGGCGTCACGGCACTGCTCCAGATCCTCGCCACGGTCACCGACACGCCGATCCCGGTGCTCGAGGACCGCTACTCCGGCGCGGGCTACGGCACGTTCAAGAAGGACGTGCTCGATGCCGTCGTCGCCTACCTGGAGCCGATCCAGACGCGGTACGCCGAGCTGGCCGCCGACCCGGCGACCGTGCACGAGGCGCTGGCCCGCGGTGCCGACCGGGCGCGCGAGCTGGCGGTGCCGACGATGGCCCGCGTCCGCGAGGTCATCGGGCTCCTGCCGGAGCGCTAGCGCCGCGTCCGGGCGGTCGCTCGACGGGCGCAGAGCCCGCGCCTCCAGAGGCGTTCACCGCGCTCCGTCCCCCGAGACGCCGACTGCCGTGACCGGTTCCGCACGCGGTGCGAAAACGGCCACCGAAAACGCCTGCCGCGCGCAGTCCGGCCGGATCCGGCACACGTCGTGCGTGGTTGGTGCGCGTTCGGCGGCGAAACGGGCCGCCCCCGGACGCCGGCGACGGTTAGCCGGCTCGGGCGGCGAGCTTCGCGATCGTCTGCGGGGCGATCGCCTGTGCGATGCCGGCGAGGCGCCAGTACTGCGGCACGAAGATCTCGCGCTTGCGGTTCTCGAGCCCGCGGATGATGGCGTCGGCGCACACGTCATCCGTGACGACGAAGCGGCGCGCGATCGGGTGCGCGATCAGCTTCGTCTGCGGGAAGCCGGTCGTCGTCACGGGCCCCGGATTGACGGTCAGAACGCGCACGCCCTCGGTCGGTGCGGCCGCCGCCAGCGCCCGCGACCAGGCCAGCGCCGCGTGCTTGGAGGCCGCGTACGGCGCCGACCGGGCCAGCGCCACCGTGCCGGCGACGCTGCAGACGTTCACGACGCGGCCCTTCGCCGTCACGAGGCCCGGCCACAGCGCCCGCGTGATGCCGACCATGCCGTGGTAGTTGATGTCCATGACCGCGCGCGCAACGGCGGGATCGACGTCGAGCGCGCCGCTGCGGCCGGGGATGCCGGCGTTGCATGCGAGCAGGTCGATGCGGCCCCGGCCCAGCTCGAGCAGCTCGGCCGCCAGCGCCTGCACCGCCGCCGGGTCGCCCACGTCACAGACGTGGATCGACGTCTCCGCCGGCAGCGCCATCGCCGCCGCCTCCAGGCGTTCGACCCCGCGAGCCACGAGCGCGAGCCGCCACTGGCGATTGGCCAGGCGCTGCGCGAGCGCCAGCCCGATGCCCGACGAGCCGCCGGTGATCACCGCGAACGGTCGTGCCTCCATGGGCGCACAGCGTACGTGAGGCCGTTCACGTAGGGTTCGCGGCGTGACCGAGCCCCGCTCCCAGCTCGAGCTCACGGTCTCCAACCGCACGGTGCTGCGGTTGCTCGCCATCAGCGCGGCCTTCCTGCTGATCGGGTGGCTGTTGTGGGCGATCCGCGACGTGCTGCAGATGCTGCTCGTGGCGGGCTTCCTGGCGCTGGCGCTGAACCCCGCCGTGACGTGGTTCGAACTACACGGCTGGAAGCGCGGCCGGGCCGTCGCCGTCGTGTTCATCGGCACGCTGATCGTGGTCGGCACGATCCTGACGGTGGTGTTCGCACCGCTGTACGAGGAGGTGCGCCGGTTCGCCGACGACATCCCCGGCTACATCGACGACCTGCGACGCTCGCGGCTGCTGCGCGAGCTCGACGCCCGCTACGACATCCTCGCGAAGCTGCAGGAGCAGGCGACCACGCTGCCGCAGCGCCTGCCCGGCACGGCCGGCGCCTTCCTCGGCTTCGCGGGCGCGGTCTTCAACGCGGTCTTCAAGGCGCTCACCGTGCTGTTCCTGAGTGTGTTCCTGTTGCTCGAGCTGCCCGCGATCGGTCGTTCGATCCTGTCGCTGCTGGCACCGCCGACCGCCGTCCGCACGAAGGCCCTGACCGAGGACGTCAACGCCACGGTCGCGCGCTACGTGGCGGGAGCGCTGGTGGTCGCCACCATGGCCGGAACCACCACGCTGGTCTCCGCGACGCTGCTCGGCGTGCCGTTTCCCGTCGTGATGGGCGTGCTCGTCGCCCTGTTCGACCTGATCCCGCTGGTCGGCGCCACCATCGGCGGCACCTGCGTCGTCGCCGTCGCCTTCACGGCCGGCATCGTCCCCGGGCTCGTGATGCTGGTCGTGCAGCTCGGCTACCAGCAGGTTGAGAACAACGTGCTGCAGCCGCTCGTGATGCGGCGCTCGGTGAACGTGTCGGGATTCACCGTGCTGCTCGCCGTCCTGGTCGGCTCGTCACTCCTCGGCGTGCTCGGCGCGCTGCTCGCGATCCCGGTCGCCGGCAGCGTCCAGATCGCGTTGCGCGAGGTGCTCGAGAGCCGCCGCGCGAGGGTCGGGTCGCTGCCGGCGCCCGAGCCGGAACCGCCGCCCGCGACCGGCTGAGAGGCGTCGCTAGCGCTGGCCGGCGGCCGAGTCGCGCGTCCAGAAGCGGAGGCGCTGCGTCGGATCCTCGTCGGCGGGCAGCTTCGAACGGCTGTGCTCGCCGATCGCCGCCTCCTCCGCGGTGTGGAGCGACTGCTGGAGCATCTCGGCGAAAGCCGTCAGATCGGCCTCCTTGCGAGCCAGCGTGCCCTCCATCGACCGCAGCCGCGACTCGAGCTCGCGCATCGAGTCCTCGCGCCGGTCGAGGTCGGCCTGCCGCGCCTCCAGGGAGGCCTGCTTTCGCCGCCGCCGGTCGAGCCACGCCTGCACGGGGCTGCCGTCGTCGTCGAGCTCCACGTCGGAGTCGCCGTCGTGCGGCAGCTCGGCCCGGAGCATGGTCGAGCGCAGGTGCTCGACCTCCTCCTCGGCCTGGTCGATCTCGTCCTCGCGACGCTTGACCTCGCCGGCGCGGCGCTCCAGGTCGCCGGACCGGCGGTCGAGCTGCCGCTCGCGGGTGCCGAGCGCCTCCTCGACGCGACGCATCTCCTCGCGACGGCGGGCGAGCGACTCGGCGATCGTGGTCAGCTCCAGCTCGCGGCGCTCCAGCTCGGAGGCGCGGCCGCCGTCCACGCGCGTCGGATCGGTCTCGCGCTCCGCCAGGTGGCGCTGCTGCTCGGCCATCTCGGCCACGGTCGTCTCCAGCTCGCGCTCGCGCTCGTCGACGCGGGCCTTCTCGGCCTCCAGCCCGTCCAGCAACGCGCGCTGCTCGGCGGCGAGCGTGCGCAGCTCCTGGTCGCGAGCGTCGACCCGCGTCAGCTCGGCCTGCACCTGCGCCGCGCGATCGTCGATCTCGCGCTCGCGGCGGCCGAGGTCGGAGATCGCACCGACTCGGAGAGCGTCCTCGCCGCGCAGCGACTCCAGCTCGGCGCGGAGCGCGGTGATCTGCGACTGGCCGGCCGCCTCGCGCTCGGTCAACACGGCGATGCGCGCCTCCAGGGCCGCCGCCAGCTGGCGCGACTCCTCCGACTCGGCCTCGGTGGCCCCGGCCGTGCGCGCGTCGACGACCTCGGTCTCCAGCTCGCGAATGCGCTCCTCCGCGCGGCGCGCGCGCTCCTCGAGCGACACCGCGCGCTCGCGGGCATCGCTGCGAGCGGCCGACAGCTCGGCCTCGGCCTGCGCCAGCTGCGCTGCGCGGCGCGTCGCGTCGCTGCGGGCCGTCTCCCGCGACTCCATCGCCGCTGCCAGATCAGCCTGCAGCGCGGTGACCCGCGATGCCCGGGTCTCGGCCTCGGCGGCGGTCGTGGCCAACGCGTCGTTGCGCGTCGTCGCGACGGCGAGGTCCTGCCGCGCGGCTCCAAGCGACCGCTCGACCTCGCCGAACCGCGCTTCCGCCTCCTGGTGGGCCTTCTCGGCCGCGGCGACGGAGCCGCGCAGCTCGTCGGCCCCGCGCTCCAGCTCGGCGATGCGCTTCTGGGCCGCGGCCGCGGTCGCGCGCAGGTCGGTGACGACGCGGTCCAGCTCGGCCGCGTGCTCGCGCAGCGGCTGGATCTCCTCCTGCGCGGCGCGCAACTGCTCGACCGTCTCGGCGTGCCGGGCAGCGGCGTCGTCGCGGGCACTCTCGGCCCTGGCGACGGCCGTGCGGGCATCGGCCAGGTCGCGCTCCTGCGCCGCCGTGCGCGCGGCAAACTCGGCGTCGTGCGTCGCGAGAGCACCCTCCAGATCCGCGACGCGGGCCGCGGACGCAGCGATCTCGCCCTCGAGCCGCACCCGCACGGCCTCGGCCTCGGCGGGATCGATGCGGCGCGCCGCGTCGGCCCTGGCCGCATCGAGCGTCTGCTCGAGCTCGCGCGTCCGCGCGGTCGTCTCGGCGATCAGGCGATCGGACTCGGCCCTGCTCGCCTCGACCTCGCGGGCGTGCGTCTCGGCCAGGATCGTCAGGCGCTCCACCTCGGCCCGCGCCTCGTCGCGTTCGTGGGCGCGCTCGGTTCGCTCGCGCTCGCGGTCGTCGGCGCTCGCCCGCGCCCCCTGCAGCTCCGATACCAGCGCCGCGGCCTCGTCGCGGGCAGTTCGCTCGGCCTGCTCGAGCGCGGTGATTCGCTCGCCCGTCGATGAGGCGCGCTCGCGCTCCTCGGCCAGGGCGCGCTCGGACGCCGCTCGCTGCCCCGCGGCCTCTTCGGCCGCCGCGCGGGCGGCCCTCTCGGCCGCCTCCAGCGCGGCGATCCGCTCCTGCGCGGCGACGATCTGCGCGCGTTCGTCCGCCAGCGTCCGCTCGCCTTCGGCGACGCGCTGCGCCGCGTCCGCAGCGGCCTCTCGCGCGTCCGCCTCGGCCCGCTCCAGCGCTGCCAGGCGCTCGGCGGCCTCTCCACCCCGCTCGCGCTCCTCGCCGAGCGCGCGCTCGGCCGTCTCGGCCCGCCCGAGCGCCTCGGCCTGAGCCGCCTGCAGCCGCTCCCCCTCCATCCGCGCGGCGACGACCTCGGCCTGCAGCTCCGCGCCGGCCGTCTCGGTCTCGGCGGTCTGGCGCTGCAGGTCGGCCGCGAGCTCCTCGGCCCGGGCGACGGCCTCGCGGCGGTCGTTCTCCAGGCGCTGCGCGGTGGCGCGCGCCGCCTCGACATCGCTCTCGAGCTCGCCGATGCGTCCACGCAGATCGTCGCGCGTCGTGTCCAGCGCGCGGGCCAGCGCCTCGGCCTGCGTCTGGGCCTCCTCGCGCTCGGCCTGCACCCTCTCCAGCTGGCTACGCGCGTGCTCGACCCGCTGCTCGGCGGCGGCGATCTGCGCCTGCGCCTGGTCGGCGTCGATGCGGGACTCCGCCTGGCGCAGCGCCTCGGCCGCCTCGGATCGCGCCTGTGCGAGGTCGGCCTCGAGAGCCGCCGCACGCTCCCGTCCGGCCTGTTCGGCCCCGGCCAGTTCCTGCTGCAGCTGCGCTCGCACCTCCTCGACCCGCAGCTCGCCGGCGGCGACCTGCGCCTTCGCCTCGTCGGGATCGACGCGCGTCTCAGCCTGGCGCAGCGCCTCGGCCACCTCGGCGCGCGATCGCTCCAGCTCGGCCTCGAGCGTCGACGCGCGCGCTCGCGCAGACTGCTCGGTGGCTTGAAGAGCCTGCTCCAGTTGCGCCAGCCGCGTGCGATCGGCGTCGGTCTGGGCGGCGACACGGGCCAGCTCGGCGCGCGCCTCGGAGGCGGTCGTCTCGGCCGCAGTCACGCGCTCCTGCACCTCGCCGGCGTCGACCCGCGTGCGGGCCAGCTCGCGTTCGGCGCTGAGGGCCTGCTCCAGCTCCGCGAGCCGCAGCTCGGCCCGTTCGCGGTGCTCCGCGAGATCGCGCTCCAGCGCGGCCGCACGCTCGTCGGCCGCCGCGTGCTCGGCCCGGACGCGCTCCACCTCGGCCCGCGCCTCGGCGGCGCTGCGCTCCAGCTCGACGACGTGCGCGGCGCCCTGGTCGACCGTGGCGCGGCGCTCGTCGGCGACCATGCGGGCCGCCTCCAGCTCCGTCTCGAGGGCCTCGAGCCGCGTCGCCAGCTGCTCGGCCTCGCCACGGGCCGCGTCCCCCACCTGGCGCGCCGTCTCGATCTCGTCGCGCAGCGCCGCCTGGTGCCGCTCGACCTCGGTCGGATCGAGCCGGCGTTCGGCCTCGGCCCGTGCCACATCGAGCGCCGCGGTGGCGGCCTGCAGCTCGGCGGCCAGATCGCCCGCGGCGGCGGTCGCACGACGCAGCTCCTCGAGCTGGTCTCTCGCGGTCGTCGCTGCGGCGCGGACCTCCTCGAGCTCCCGCTCCAGCGCCGCGACGCGCTCGGCGTCGCCCGCCGCGGCGGCGGCATCGGCGGCCGGCGGCGTCTCGAGCTCAAGCTGCAGCTTGAACAGCGCCTCCTCGAGGATCGCGATGCGGCCCTCGGCGGTCTCGGGATCGAGGCGCTCCGGCGCATCGGCCGCGGCCTGCTCGGCCTGCAGGACCGCCGCGCGGGCCTCCGCCAGCTCGCGCTCCAGCTCCAGCACCCGCTCCTCGTCGCCGGCGGTCGCCGTCTCGGCCGCGGCCTTCTCCAGCGCGACGCGGAGGTCGGCGACCTCGCGCTCCAGCGCATGGCGGCCGGCATCGGTCTGCGCGCCGCCACTCCTCAGCGCGGCGACCTGCGCCTCCAGCTCGGCGGCGCGGCGCTCCAGCTCCTCGGCCTGCCGCGCCTGGTGCTCGAGGCCCGCGACCCGCGCCTTCATGTCGTCGGGATCGATCTTGCGCGCCGCCTCGGCCCGCAGGTCGGCCAGCACGCGCTCCAGCTCGGCCCGGCGCTCATCCGCGCCCGCCGCCGCCTCGCGCAGCGCGGCGATCGACGTCTCCCGCTCCTGCACCTGCGACTGCAACGCGTCCAGCTCGGCCTTCAGGTCGGCCGCGACGTTGTCGTCGTGCGAGTCGCCGTAGCCGCCGGCGTAGCTAAGCATGCCCTCCAGCTCGGCGGCCCGTGCTCGCTCGCCCTCGACGGTGTGCTGCAGCTCCGCGACGCGCTGCTCGTGCTCGGCCAGCTGCGACTCGAGCTCGCCGACACGGGCGATCGTCTCCGCGTTGATGGTCGAGAGGTCGATGCCGGCCTCGTGTGCCGCCAGTGCGCGTTCGCGCGCCTCGAGCTGGGACTCGCGCTGGGCCAGAAGGCGCTCGGCCTGCTGCAGGAGCTTCTGCGACTCCTCGCGGATCCGGACCTGGACGACTTCCTCATCCGCCGCCGATTGCCGGTCGTCGATGACGCCGCGCAGGCTTCGCTGCGGCCCAGCGGATTGGGACAGCTTCTGCAGTCGGGAGTGGACATCTCGCTCGCTCACGTCCCTCTTCCCATCGGCGCAGGAGGCGGCCGAGTAAACGGGTCCGAGGCCCGAACAGCCCGTTCTCGGCGAAAACCCCTCCGTCGGGTGAGCCCGGCCGGGTCGGGGGAGCTCGATCGAACCAGCGGAACCTCAGGAAAACCCCTCTGGCGGGGGACGACGTCCGGGGCCTCCGGCGTCGATCCTCCTCTTCAGCAAGCCCAGGGGTTCATCCAACAATGGCCGAAGGACGTGACAGAGCGATGCGACGAAATGATCAGCGGGGCCAGAGCCTCGTGCTCGTCGTCATCTCGTTGACGGTACTTCTCGGGATGGCCGCGCTCGTGCTCGACCTCGGCCTCGGCTGGTACGCCAAGCGCCAGCTGCAGGCGTCGGTCGACTCCGCGGCGCTGGCCGGTGCGCAGGAGCTGCCCTCCAGCGCGAACGCCATCGCCCGGGCGCACGAGTACATGCTGAAGAACCCGACGCGCGGCGTCGACGGCGTCCAGGACACGACCATCACCAAGTGCATCGCCTCGGCACCGGGCTGCGCGCCCGTGAACGCGGTACAGGTCTCGGCCAGGGCCAACGCGGACACCGCCTTCGCGCGGGTGTTCGGCATCAACTCGATGACCATCGGCGCCAAGGCCACGGCGTGCCAGCCCTGCGGCGCGAAGCCGATCGACATCGTGCTCGTGCTCGACCGCACCGGATCGATGTTGCAGGGCGGCTCGCCCAACAAGCTGGCGAACGCCAAGACCGGCATCATGACCTTCCTGAACTTCCTCGACGCCGGCACCGCGCTGGTCGGCCTGACGGTGCTGCCGCCGTCGCCCAACCTCGCCGGCCGATGCTCTGCCGGCTCCTACGACCTGGCCTCCTCCGTCTACACGATCGTGCCGCTGTCGAATGACTTCAAGATCAACGGGAACATCAACAACGGCTCGAACCTGGTGCAGACGATCAACTGCATGGCGGCGGCCGGCACGACCTCGTACTCGCTCGCGATCCAGGCGGCGCAGGCCGAGCTGAACCTCCACGGCCGCGCGACCGCCCAGGACGTGATCATCTTCCTCACGGACGGCGCTGCCAACACCGGGCCGCACTTCGGTCCCTATACCGCCGGGCACACCGAGCGCACCCAGCCCTGCCACTCGGGCATCACGTCGGCCGGCGCCGCCAAGGCGTCCGGCACGTGGGTCTACACGATCGGCTACTCGATCGGCGGCGACGACTGCAAGGCGGATCGCCAGGCCGGCGCCGAGTCGCCCTTCATCACGCCCGACCAGGCGTTGCGGGCGATGGCTTCCAACTCCGGCAACTACTTCGTCCGCCCCGACACGGGCCAGCTGAACACGATCTTCACCGCGATCGCGGCCGACATCTCGTCCGGTTCCTCCCGCCTGGTCGACGACAACTGGGGCTGATCCCTACGGCGCCGCCTGGATCTGCACGTCGATCCGGTCGGTGAACGCCGGCACGGCAATGCGACGACCGTCTCCCTGGAGCTCCAGGGGGGCGGTCGTTCCCGCTACGACGGCGCGGCTGGCTGCGAACGGCAGGATCAGCGTCTGCGACGGCACCTGGCCCTTGCCGGTGAGGTGGACGGCGTAGGCGTCCTCGCCTGGCTCGACGTCGACGGCGAGGCCGTAGCGCGCCGACCAGAAGCGCGCGAACGTGGTCACGTCGCCGGTCCAGACCTCGGGTGAGACGCCCGCCAGCAGGCGCTGCAGCGCGAACGTGGCGGTGGTGCCGCCGGCCGGCGCGATGCGCACCGTCGCCGGCGCCCCGGTGGCGACGGCGTGCGCGACGAGGGCGTCGAGCTCGGCGCTGCGCTGGTCGACGCGCGAGACGCCGGACGCGTCGTCGAACGCCACCGGTACCCGCAGCAACGAGCGCTCGGTGGACGCATCGCGGGTCGTGGCGGGGCGGTACGGCAGCGACCCGCCGACGGCTGCGGCGGAGACGGACAGGTCGGTTTCGTAGCCGGCGGCGGCGAGGGCGTCCTCGAGGCCGTCGCCCACGCCGGCCGCGGGTACCAGCTGCGGCGAGCCGAAGACGGCCGGTGCCCGCTGCGTGAGCGAGCCGAGGATGTGGCGCGACACGCGCGCCTCGCCCGCCATCGTGGTGCCGCCGCGTTCGACGGACGGCGCGTAGCCGGGATACGCCTCGGTGCCGCTGCCCGCCAGGGCCCGATCGATCGCCTCGGGTGCGACGCCGGCCGCCGCGACGTCGAAGCCGCCGCGTGCGAGCGCCTGCAGCATCGCCATCTGCGTCCCGTCCAGCTGTGCCGTGCCGCCGGAGGCGGCCGTGCGCGTGACGACGAGGAACGTCGCCCGCGTGCCGCGGTCGCGCTCGATGGCCGCGATCGCGGGCACCCCGGCGAACGCGCGCGGGCTGTCGACGACGTGGGCGAGCACGAGAGCGGTGGCGTGGCCGGAGGGAGCCGAGCCGAGCACCACGCCGGTCGGCGTCAGCGCGTAGAGGGTGCGGGCGACCAGCGACAGCGTGTCGCGCACGTGCTGGGCGCCGGGGCCCAGGTCGGTCGGGCCGGCCAGGCCGGACGCCGGTGCCGTGATGAGGCGCTCCAGCGGGGCGCCGAGCAGCACGACGAGGCCGGTGCCGACGCGGCGCACGGCGATCGCCGCAGTGCCGTCGGCGAAGCGCGCCAGCGCGCCGCCGTCCTTCGACCAGCCGGTGGTCGCGCCGGACGGGAAGCCGAGCGTCTCGGCCGGAACGCCGCCGCCGGCGAGGGTGGCCAGCCGGTCGCGCGTCGTCGCCACGGGCTCGCTGACGCCGGCGAGGGTCTCGGCGGGAGCCGACACGCCGTCGAAGACCACGACGCCGCCGCCGTCTGCGAACGTCTGCAGACGCGCGGTGTCGGCGGCCGTGGCGGTGCCCGACCACACCACCAGCGGGTGCGTCAGCGCGACGTCGGCGGTCGGCACGCTCGCCGCGGGCACGCCGGCGCCGGTCAGCCAGGCGAGCGCGGGCCCGGGTGCGCCGCCGGCCGCGGCGTACACGGCGGCGGCCGAGGTGCCGCCCGTCAGGTAGGCGGGAGCGGCCGGAGCCGGTGCGCGCGAGGCGTCGGCGGGGCCGTAGGGAATGGTCGGCACGGCGGGCGCGGCGGTGTCGGCTGCCGCGCTCGGAGCGGTCGTGGTGGCGGCGGGCAGCCAGGTCACGACCAGCGCAGCGGCGCCCGTCAGGGCGATGCCCGCGCCGATGAGGGCGGAGAAGGCGATCGTGCGACGGTCATTCATCCGCTACCTATCGGCGGGCGAAAGAGCGAGCGTGAGCGGGAGGATCGTTCAGCCGAGCAGGGCCTCCACCGCGCCCGGCGCCTTCAGCCCGTGGCCGGTGATGGCGCAGACCACGGTCTCGCCGGGCAGAAGATCGCCGCCGTCGCGCAGCTCGTCGAGCGCGGCGGCGGCGAGCGCCGCCGTCGGCTCGGCGAACACGCCGGTCCGGGCCAGCCGATGCAGCGCGGGGCCGAGCACGTCGTCGCCGAGGGCCAGGAACCGGCCGCCGGAGGCACGCACCGCGGCGATCGCCTGGGCGCCCCGCGGCGGTCGCGCGACGAGCACGCCCTCGGCCGCGGAGGGCTGCGGCTCCACCTCGGCCGGTACGTCGCCGGTGGCGGCGAAGAGCGGCGCGCAGGCGGCGCTCTGCACGGCGTAGATGCGCGGCGGCCGCGGCAGCTTCTGCAGCAGCGGCCAGCTGCCGAGCAGCAGCGTGCCCGATCCGGTCGGCAACACGATCGCGTCGGGCGCGCGGCCCAGCTGGTCGAGCAGCTCGACGGCGAACGACGCGGTGCCGCTCAGGAAGTACGGCGACCAGGCGTGCGTGGCGTAGACCGCGCCCTGCTCCACGGCGGCGGCGGCGGCGTCGGCCGCCGCCTGCCGCGAGCCGTCGACGGCGATCACGTTCGCCCCGTGCGCGCGGGCCTGGACGAGCTTGCCGGGCGCCGCGGAGGCGGGCACGTAGAGGTCGAGCGCGATGCCGGCGCGGGCGCAGTGCGCGGCGATCGCCGCCCCCGCGTTGCCGGAGGAGTCGGCCACCGCCCGCTCCACCCCGGCCCCCGCCAGGAACCCGATCAGCGTGGCGGCGCCGCGATCCTTGAAGGAGCCCGTGGACGAGAGTCCCTCCAGCTTGAGCCGCACGTCGAGGTCCGGATCGCCCAGCCGCACCAGCGGCGTCTCGACCGCGCCGAGGTCGATCGGCACGACGTCGGCGGGGCCGTCCAGATCGACCACGCCGCCGCACGCGCACCGGAACCGGAGAGGATCCGGCGCGGATCGCAGGCTGCAGAGGGAGCAGACGAGATCGGGCACGAGCGGCACGGTAAACGACCCGGCGCAGACCTCCGAGACTTGCTGCGGAGCCATGGCTCCATCCTTCCTTGTGATCGAACGTATGTTCGATTAGCCTGGGTCGGTGATCGCCGCCCTGGCCATCCCCCGCTTCGCCTTCGCCGTCGTCGCCCGGCGGCTCGGGCTGCGGGATGCGGCCACCGCCGCGGCGCTGGCGCCCGAGCCCGGCGGCCAGCCGCGCGTGGGCGAGCAGTCGGCCGCCGCCGAGGCCGCGGGCGTCCGCGCCGGCATGCGACTGTCCGAGGCGCTCGCGCTCTGCCCGCAGCTGGCGCTGCTGCCGCCCGACCCGATCGCCGTCGAGGAGGCGACCGAGCTGCTGTACGCGCGGCTCGAGGACCTCGGGCTGCCGCTCGAACCCGCGGGACCGGGCCGTGCGCTGCTCGCAACCGGCCCGGTCGAGCAGCTCTACGGCGGGCGCGCCGCAGTGCTGATGCGGCTGCAGGACGCCGCCCCCGGCTCGCGCATCGGCGCCGCGCCCGGCCGGTTCCCCGCGCTCGCCGCCACGCGTCGCGCCCGCTCGGGCCGCCCGGTGTCGGTGACGGCGCCGGCGGTGCGCGAGTTCCTGGCGCCGCTCGCGATCGAGGCGCTGGTGGAGGACGGCGGCGTCGACGCCGCCCTGGTCGAGGGGCTGCGCCGGCTCGGCATCGACCGGCTGGGCCGGCTGGAGGCGATCGGCCGGCTGCAGGTACGCGACCGGTTCGGGCCCGCCGGCGAGCACGCGTGGCGGCTCGCGAGCGGCGACGACCCGGCGCCGCTGCGTCCCCGCGCCGTGCCGGAGCTGCTGCGCGAGACGCTCGTGCTGGCCGACGCGGCCGTCACCGAGGGCACGCTCGAGCACGCGCTGCGCGTGCTGGTGGAGCGCCTGCTGCAGCGCCCCGATCGCCTCGCCCGCGAGCCACGCACGCTGCGCATCGGCGCGCGCCTGGTCGGTGGCGGCTCCTGGAGCACCACCGCGGCATTGCGCGAGCCGACCGCCGACGCCTCCCGCATCCGCCTCGCGCTGCACGCGAAGCTGCGCGAGCTGCCCGCCCCGGCCGAGGAGCTGAGCGTCGAGATCGTCGGGTTCGCGCCCGGCAACCTCCAGTCGCCGCTGTTCCGCGAGGAGGGCGAGGCGCGCGCCGCCCGGCTGGCCGGCGCCGTCGGCCAGGTGCGGGCGGCGCTGGGCGAGCACGCGGCGCTGCACGTGGTCGCGGTCGACGAGGCGAGCCGTCTGCCGGAGCGCCGCTTCGGGCTGGCGCCGCGATGAGCGATGGCAGGCGCACGCTGCGAGCGCTGAACGCCCCGCAGCAGGTCAGCATCACGGTCGGCGACCACGGCCTGCCGGCCACCGTCGACGGCCGGGCCGTCGAGGCGGTGCGCGAGGAGTGGCGCGTCGAGGAGGGCTGGTGGACCGACGCGCCGGTGCGTCGCCGCTACCTCGAGCTGGTGCTGGAAGGCGGTCGCATCGCGATGGTGTTCGAGGACCGCCGTCAGCCGGGCCACTGGTTCGTGCAGGCGGCGGGCGGTTGACGAGTACCTTCCCTCCATGGGCCTCGTACAGAACACCCTCGTCGGCTTCCACCGCGGACTGATCCGGCTGTCGGGCGGACGGCTCGGCTCCAAGATCCGGAAGAACGACGTCCTGCTGCTGACCACGCGCGGCCGCCGCTCCGGCAAGGAGCGCTGCATCCCACTGCTGTACTTCCCCGACGCCGGCGACTACGTGCTGATCGCGTCCAACGGCGGCGCCGAGCAGCACCCGTCGTGGTACTTCAACCTTCGGGACGATCCGACCGCCACGGTCGAGCTGCACGGGGTGAAGCAGCAGGTGGTGGCCTCCGACATCACCGACCCCGCCGAGCGCGCGCGTCTCTGGAAGCAGGCGAACGCGGGCTACTCGGGCTACGACGGCTACGCCACGAAGACCGACCGGCAGATTCCGGTCGTGCGACTCCAACCCGCGGCGTAGCCACGCTGCTTGCATCCGCGTATGCGCCACGAGCATCCGGAGATCGAACCCGCCGAGCGGGGACTGCTCGAGGTCGGCGACGGCCACGAGGTCTACTGGGAGACGTGCGGCACCACCGCCGGCAAGCCGGCGGTGGTGCTCCATGGCGGGCCGGGCTCGGGCTGCACGCCCTGGTGGCGGCGGCTGTTCGACCCGGAGGCGTACCGCGTCGTGCTGTTCGACCAGCGCGGATGCGGGCGCAGCCGACCGCACGCGAGCGCGCCTGCGGCCGACCTCTCGGCGAACACCACGCACCATCTCGTCGCGGACATCGAGCGCCTCCGCGAGCACCTGGGGATCGAGCGCTGGCTGGTGCTGGGCGGGTCGTGGGGCTCGACGCTGGCGCTCGCCTATGCCCAGGCACATCCCGGCTGCGTCTCGGAGCTGGTCCTGTTCTCCGTCGTCACGACGACGCGGCGCGAGGTGGAGTGGGTGACCCGCGATGCGGGCCGCTTCTTTCCCGAGGAGTGGCTGCGCTTTCGCGACGGCGTGCCGGCGGCGGAGCGCGACGGAGACCTCGTCGCGGCGTACCACCGGCTGCTCACCAACACCGACCCGGCGGTGCACGAGGCCGCGGCTCGCGCCTGGTGCCGCTGGGAGGACGCGCATGTCCGGACCAGCTCCACTGACACGCCGGACCCGCGTTACGGCGACCCCGTGTTCCGGCTGTGCTTCGCCCGGCTCGTGACCCACTACTGGCGCCATGCCGCCTGGCTCGAAGAAGACGCGCTGGTGCGCGGCGCCGGCGTGCTGAACGGCATTCCCGGCGTCCTGGTCCACGGCCGGCTGGACGTCAGCTCGCCGCTGGACGTGCCCTGGCGCTTGGCGCAGGCATGGCACGGCAGCGAGCTGGTCGTCATCGACGATGCAGGCCACGGCGGCGGCAGCGCGGGGATCGTGCATGCCGTCGTCTCGGCGACCGAGCGGTTCGCTCGGTCGATGTAAAGGCGCGCGCCCGACGTCGCCGTCGTTCAGGTGGGCGGCTGATCGTCCGCCAGCGGATCGAGTCGCGTGAACGGTCGCAGCTTGTCATGCGCCGAGCGGACGCGATCGTCGAACGATGCGAGGACGACGTCGTCGTGCCCACGCTTCTCGGCGTGGATCGCCGTGGCGAGCGCAAACGCGTCAGGCAGCTTCAGGCTGGTGCGAGCGCGGACCGCGGCCGCCCGCTCTGCCAGTGCAGCGTCGACGACGACGATCTCGAACCCGAGTGACCCCAGCGCATCGCGAACTCGTTGCCCCTGTTCAGCGCTCCGTCGCAGCGGTCCGATCAGCACCTCCGTGTAGTTCACCGTGCAGACGAGGCGTCGATCGGCCGATCGCATGCACTCCACCGCGCGACCGTGATGCGCATCAGATCTATAGAGGTAGGCGATCAGGACGTCGGCATCGAAAACCGTTACCGCCATTCGTCGCGCAACGTTTCGAGGTAGCCGGGCGGATAGTCCTCGGCATCGCAGATACCCGCGAACTCCGCGACGATGTCGTCGCTGCGAACGACCTCCAGCCGGCCAGGTCCGGCGGCCCGAATCTGCACCTCATCGCCCGCGTCGAGTCCTGCCGCCGCAAGCTCGGCAACAGGCAGGGTGACCTGATTCTTGCGGGAGATCCGACTCATGCCTTTACTTTACCACTGGGTAGCAAAGGCAGTTGCGCATCGACACGAACGTCTGTTCGTCTAGAATCGACGGGTGGCACCCTACGCCGAGCTGCACTGCCACTCCGCCTTCTCGTTCCTGGACGGGGCGTCGCATCCGGAGGAGCTGGTCGACCGCGCCGTGCAGCACGGCTACCGCGCGCTGGCGCTGACCGACCACGACAACCTCTGCGGTGCGCTGGTGTTCGCCCAGGCCGCGGCGGCGGCGGGCCTGAAGCCGATCACCGGCTGCGAGCTGACCGTGCAGGTCGACGGCGCGCACCGGCACCTGACACTGCTGGTGGAGCGGCACCGCGGCTACGAGCACCTCTGCGAGCTCATCACCCGTGCCCACGCGGGCACACGTGACGGGACGAACCGCTCGCCCGATCAGCCGGTGGCCCTGCTCTCCGACGTGCTCGAGCTGGCGGAGGGGCTGCTGTGCCTGACCGGCTGCTCGCGTCACGGAGTCGAGGACGAGGCGCCGGTGCGGCAGCTGGCCGAGGCCTTCGAGGGGCGGCTCTACGTCGAGCTGCAGCGTCCCTTCCAGCGCGGCGACCAGTCCCGCCTGCGCGCCCGGCGGGCGCTCGCGCGGCGGCTCGGGCTGCCGGTGGTGGCGACCAACGACGTGCACGTCCACAGCCGCCGCCGCGGGCCGCTGCAGGACGCGCTGGTGGCGATCCGCGTGCACGCCACGCTCGACGCCTGCGAGGCGCAGCGCCGCGGCAACCGCGAGCACGTGCTGAAGCGGCCGGCCGAGATGACCGCGCTGTTTCACGACGTGCCCGAGGCGATCGCCGCCACCGCCGAGATCGCCGACCGCATCGAGTTCGACCTGACGCGCGACCTCGGCTACCGGCCGCCCTCCACCGTCGTGGAGCCCGACCAGGAGCTGGCCCGGCTCACCTGGCACGTCTTCGACGAGCGGTACCCGGCGGTGTCGTCACACGCCGCCGAGGCGCGCGCCCGGCTGGACGAGGAGCTGGCGCTGATCCGCCACCACGGCCTGTCGGGCTTCTTCCTGCTGCATCACGAGGTGCTCGAGCTGGCCCGCGAGGTGGCGCTCGAGGTGCGCGGCGCCGGCTCGCCGCGGATGCTGCTGCCACCCGGCCGCGGCCGCGGGTCGAGCGTCGGCTCGATCGTCTGCTACCTGACCGGCCTCTCCCACGTCGACCCGGTCGAGTCGGGACTGTCGCTGGGCCGGTTCCTGAACCGCGAGCTGGCCTCGGTGCCCGACATCGACCTCGACTTCCCGCGCGACATCCGCGCGGGCCTGATCCTGCGCGTCCACGAGCGCTACGGCGACCGACGAGCGGCGCTGGTCGGCGCGCTCGCCACCTACCGGGCGCGCGGTGCGATCCGCGAGCTCGGCAAGGTGCTCGGCCTGCCGCCCGCCGACATCGCGCGCCTGGCCACCGCGTCCGACGGCTGGAGCGCCGCGAACGTCAGCGAGGAGCTGGCGCAGCTGCCCGGCATCGCCGAGCGCGCCGGCGACCGCCGTTTCCGCGCGCTGGCCTCGCTGGCGCGCGAGATCGCCGGGCTGCCGCGCCACCTCTCCCAGCATCCCGGCGGCATGATCATCTCCGACCGGCCGCTGTCGACCATGGTGCCGCTGCAGCCCGCGGCGATGGAGGGCCGCACGATCTGCCAGTGGGACAAGGACTCCTGCGGCGACGCCGGCTTCCTGAAGATCGATCTGCTCGGCCTCGGCATGCTGTCGGCCGTCGAGGAGTGCGTCGTGTCGCTGGCCGAGCAGGGCGCGAGCGTCGACCTGTCGCGCATCCCGCTCGACGACCCCGGCGTCTACGCCGAGATCCAGGCCGCCGACACCGTCGGCGTGTTCCAGATCGAGTCGCGCGCCCAGATGCAGATGCTGCTGCGCACGCAGCCGCAGAACCTCGACGACCTGGTGGTCGAGGTGGCGCTGGTGCGGCCCGGCCCGATCCAGGGCGGCGCCGTGCACCCCTACATCCAGCGGCGGCTCGCCCGGCGCGCCGACCCCGCGTTCCCGATCCCGTTCGACCACCCGCTGCTGGCCGAGGCGCTGGAGGAGACGCTCGGGGTGATCGTGTTCCAGGACCAGGTGCTGGCGGTGGCCGAGGCGCTCGCGGGGTTCTCACCCGGCCAGGCCGAGGAGCTGCGCCGCGCGATGAGCCGGCGGCGCTCCGAGGCGGCGATGCGCGCGCAGTGGGACGCGTTCCGCGACGGGGCGGCGGCGAAGGACGTGCCCGAGCACACCGCGGCGCTGGTGTTCGAGAAGATCCTCGCCTTCTCGGCGTTCGGCTTCCCGAAGGCGCACTCGGCCGCGTTCGCGCTGCTGGCGTACCAGAGCGCGTGGCTGCGCCGCTACCACCCCGCCGCGTTCCTCTGCTCGCTGCTGAACGCGCAGCCGATGGGCTTCTACCCGCCCGCCTCGCTGATCCGCGACGGCCAGCGGCGCGGCGTCGCGGTACTGCCGCCCGACGTGACGCGCTCGGGGGCGCTCTGCCGGCTCGAGCACGGCGCGGTGCGGGTCGGGCTGGGCTACGTCAGCGGCCTCGGCGAGGAGGGCGCCGCGGCGGTCGTCGCCGAGCGCACCCAGCACGGCGACTTCACCGACGGTCGCGACCTGGCGACGCGGCTCGGCCTGAAGACCGACGTGCTCGAGCGGCTCGTCGCCTCCGGAGCGTGCGACACGCTGGGGCCGCGCCGGCAGCTGCTGTGGGAGCTCGGCCTCGCCGCCCGCCCGGTCTCGGTCCGCGGCGGCCACCGCCAGCTGGCGCTCGACCTCGGCCTCGGCACCGCCCCGGTGCTGCCCGAGCCGGGCGCGTGGGACCTGCTCGTCGCCGACTACGCCCACACCGGCCTGTCGCTGCGCGAGCACCCGATCGCCCACGTCCGGCGCGACCTGGAGGACGTCGTCTCGAGCGCCGACCTGAAGACGCTGCCCAACGGCCGGCGCATCACGATCCCGGGCCTCGCCATCGCGCGGCAGCGGCCGGCCAGCGCGAACGGCGTGGTGTTCCTGCTGCTCGAGGACGAGCACGGGCTCACGAACCTGATCCTGATGCCCGACGTCTACCAGCGCTTCCGGCTGCTGGCCCGCACCGAGCCGCTGCTGCTCGCGACCGGCACCCTGGAGCGCCGCGACCGCAACATCAACGTGCAGGTCGAGCGGCTCGAGCCACTGGAGACGCCGGGCCGCCGCACGATCGGCGGGCGCGAGCGGGCCCGCGGCCGGACGCCGGCCGCCGCCGTGCAGGACCTGCGGGCGGTGGCGCCGCCGGCGATGCACTTCGCGCAGGGCCGCCGCCGCGCATAGACACGGCAGATGCCATCGCCCGGCGGTCCCGACCGACCGAGGTGAAATACTGCTGAAACGTGCTTCCCGACAACCACAACCACTACATCGCCTGGGGTGATCCCGACGCGATGGTTGAGGCGGCGGTCGCAGCAGGTGTCACGGAGCTCGTGTTCTCGGAGCACGTGCACCACATCGAGGAGGCGCGCGCCGCGTCGACCTACATCGCGACGCGGTTCGCCCCCGAGGGGCCGCCCGTCACCCACGTCGGCTACGTGGCGACCGTCCACGCCGCGGCCGAACACGCTTCGATCCCGGTCCGCTGCGGCATCGAGCTCGACATCGCCGACGAGAACGCCGGGCTGGTCGCCGCCACGCAGGCGCTGCGCGCCAGCTACTCGACCGAGTGGGACGTCGTGATCGGCTCGGTCCACGTGATCGCCGACGACACCGCGGTCGAGGGCGAGGCCGCCTGCCGCGACGCCGGCACCGCCTGGGGCGACTACCTCGACCGCCTGGTGGCGGCTGCCGCCTCCGGCGCCTACGACGTGATCTCCCACCCGGTGCGGCTCGCGCAGTCGCAGCCCGACGCGCCGGCGTTCGTCGCCGCGCGCCTGGACGACCTGGCCGAAGCCGCGGCGCGCGCCGACGTCGCGCTCGAGGTGAACGGTACCGACCTGGAGCGCCGCCCCGACCTGGTGCGGCTGCTCGTCGACGCCTGCGCGCGCTACTCGACGCCCGTCAGCCTCGGCTCCGACGCCCACCGGCCGCAGAAGGCCGGCCGCGTGCGCGCCGCCGTGCCGCTGCTGCGGGCGGCCGGCATCGACCGCATCGTGGCGTTCGAGCACCGCACGCGGATCGCCGTCCCACTCCCCGCCTGACCCCGCGCCTTCAACCTTCGCGCGCCGCACGCCGATACACCCGCCGTGAACAAACGGCGACCGAACGAGCGTGAGGCGTCGATGGGTGCCGTCGCGGGGGCCGCGCTCTGCGCGATCGCGCCCGACGGCACGATCCGGGGCGGGAACGGGGCACTCGCCGTGCTGCTCGGCGTCCCGCTCGCCGACCTGACCGGTCAGTCGCTCGACGCGTTCCTGCCGGGCGTGGCCGCCCTCGCCGGCGACGTGCCGCACGATATCATCGGCCGCCGTGCCGACGGCGTCCGGCTGCCGCTCGTGGTGACCGTGGCACCGCTCGCGCTCGACAGCGGCCCCGCCTACCGCGTCGTGATCCTGCGCGACTTCGGCGCTGCCGTGGCCATCTCGCCGCGACGCCGCGCCGAGCCCGTCGACGCGCTGCTCGCGGCGATCGGCGACCAGCTCTACGCCTACGCCATCGGCGCCGACGGCAGCATCCGCACGACCTTCTGCGGTCCCGGCGGCGAACGGATTCTGGGGGGCTCGCTGCCCGGCGGAGCCGACCTCGTGACGGCCTGGGCCCGGGCGGTGCATCCCGACGACCGTCCCGCCTACGAGCGGCATCTGGTGCGCCTCTCGAACGGCGAGTCGACCGAGGACTCGGTGCGCATCATCGGCCTCGACGGCGCCACCCGCCGGGTCTCGTTCCGGGCCTGGCCGGCCACCGCCGACGAAGGTATCGTCGTCCACGGCATCGCCGCCGACGTGACGGGCAAGATGGCCCTCGAGCGCGTGCTGAGAGCCACCGTCGGCGTGGCGCGCCGCGAGGCCGAGGCGCTGGAGGAGGCCCGTCGGGAGGCCGATCACCTGGCGCGCACCGATGCGCTCACGGGGGTATGCAACCGCCGCCACCTGAACGAGGAGCTGGCCGCGTCGCTGAGCCCGGCCGCCGCCGGCAGCCGGCCGCCGGCCCTGCTGCTGCTCGACATCGACCACTTCAAGCGCATCAACGACTCCTATGGCCACGCCGCCGGCGACGCGGTGCTGGTCGCCGTCGCGCGCCGCATCGCCGGCTCGGTGCGCACCACCGATATCGCCGCGCGCTGGGGCGGCGAGGAGTTCTGCGTCCTGCTCGAGGGCATCGACCACGACGACGCGCTGCGCGAGGTGGCCGAGGGCGTCCGGCTGCGCGTCGAGGCCATGCCGATCGAGGTCGAGGGCGTCGAGATCGCCGTCACCGTCTCCGTCGGCGCCGCCCGCGCGACGGCGGACATGTCGGGCGCCGACGACCTGGTCGACGCCGCCGACCGCGCCCTCTACGCCGCGAAGCGCCGGGGGCGCAACCAGACGCGCCTGTACTCCGAGTGGCTGTTCGAGGACTTCGTGGCGGAAGATCCCGAGGCGGTCCGCATCGCCGAGGCGCTCGCGCTCACCGCGAGCCTGCGCGAGGGCACGTCGAGCCTCCACCCCATGCAGGTCGCCGACCTCTCGATGCGCACCGCCGAGGTGCTCGGCTCGCCGTCGCCGGTCGTGCTGCGCTGCCGCCTCGGCGGCTGGCTGCACGACGTCGGCAAGGTCGCGATCCCCGACGGGATCCTGGCGAAGCCCGGCCCGCTCGACGCCGTCGAGCGCGAGGTGATGCAGCGCCACCCCGAGATCGGCGCCGAGATCATCCTGCGCGTCGCCGGCCTGAAAGAGGCGGTGCGCGCCGTGCGCCACCACCACGAGCACTGGGACGGCAGCGGCTACCCGCACGGCCTGGCGGGCGAGGACATCCCGATCGAGGCGCGCATCGTCGCGGCCGCCGACGCGTACTCGGCGATGACGTCGGCGCGCACCTACCGCCGGCCGCTCGACCGCACTGGGGCGCTGCGCGAGCTGGAGCGCCTCGCCGGGACGCAGCTCGATCCCGTCGTCGTGCCGGCTCTGGTGCGCGTGCTGACCGAGGACCGCATCCGGCTCGACTCGCGGTTCGGCCGTAGCGGTACGGGCGCTGACCGCCGGGGCGACGAGCGTCGCAGCGAGGCCGCGTAGCCGCCGCTACGGCGGCGTGCAGTCCCCGGCCTGGTCGTCGGGATCGGTCGCGCAGACGGCGATCGCGTGCGTCAGCGTTCCCACCCGATCCACCCCGTCCACGATGTAGCGCACGCGCAGGCCGCGGAGCACGTACCGGCCCGGGCGATCAGCCACGAGACCGACCAGCACCTCCGCGATCGGGCGGTCGTCAGCCGCTACCAGCGGCGCCAGGACCGTGCCGGCCACGGGCGCGCCGGGATGGACGGGCGGGTAGCCGGAGCCGCTCACGGAGGGATTCGGATCACCGGCCGCGTCGCCGGCGGCGCCGATCACGCGCACCTGCACGCCGACAACCTTCAAGCCGGGGTCGAGGATGACTGGTTCGACACCGGCCAGCGTCAGCGGCGCGGCGCCGCGGTTGAGCAGCACGACGCCCGCCCACGTCATGGGCGAGCCGGTGGCGACGCCCACGGCCTCCGCCGTGACGGCGCCGGACGCGAGCGGTGCGGGCGGCGGGGCGCCGCCACGGCAGGCGACGAGCAGCACCGCCATGATCGGCAGGAGCCGCCACATGGTCCCGGCGGATCGTATCGCTGCCAGAATCCGCCGCGATGCGGCCGCCCTCCAACCTGCGCGCCCACCTCGCGCTCGGGCTGATGGTGGCGCTCTGGTCGGGTGCGTTCGTCGGCATCAAGGCGGCCCTCGACACGGGCATCGGCACGTCCGACCTCGTCGTCATCCGGTTCTTGATCGCGGCGCCGGCGTTCGCGATCGTCGTGCTCGCCCGACGGCCCCTCGGCGTCACGCGCGCCTCCCTGCCGCGGCTGTTCGTGGGCGGCGCACTGGGCGTCGCGGCATACCAGCTGACGCTGAGCGAGGGCGCCCTGCGCACGACGGCGGGCGTGACGAGCCTGGTCATCGCGTCCTGTCCGGCGCTGACGCTGCTGATGGCGCGCATGACCGGCCTCGAGCGGCTCACGCCGACGCGCCTCGGCGGGATCGCCCTGGCGTTCGCGGGCACTGCCGTCGTCGCGATCTGGGCGCCCGGGCAGGGCCTCGAGCTCGACCATCTGGCCGGGCCGCTGTGGGTGCTCGCCGCCTCGCTGTCGTGGGCCGTCTACACCATCGTCATGAAGCCGGCGCTGGCCACGGGCGACAGCCTCGGCATCACGGCCGCCTCGACGCTGGCCGGCACGGCGTGCACGCTGCCGTTCGTGCGGTCGTCGACGGTCGACACGATCGTCCATCTGACGCTGCATCAGGTGCTGATCCTGCTGTGGCTCGCCCTGGCCGTGACGGTGGTCGGCTACCTGGCGTGGAACGAGGGCGTCCGCGGCCTCGATCCGTCGCGGGCGTCGGTCTACCTCTATCCCATCACGCCCCTGTCGTTGCTGGCGGCGGTGGTGCTGCTGGACGAGCCGTGGAGCCCCGCCCTCGGAGTCTCCGGCGTGCTCGTGCTCGGCGGCGTCGCCCTCGCCCAGCGCGGCTGAGACGCGATTTCCCGCGCGCGCCGCAACGGTGCACGTTTCGGTGCCTGGCACCCAAACGGGAATCCGGGCACGCTTTCGCGCGCTGAAGTCACACTTCCGGCACGGTCCGCGCGGGGGTCGCGCGCTCGTACCGGCGGAATCAGCCGAAGAGGAGCGTGTCGAGGCCGCGGACCAGACCGGTGATGGTCTGGACGCGCCGCGCCGCGAGCAGGGAGCCGTACACGAAGATGGCGCCGTCGCCGTCGCAGTCGTGGCGCATCACGAGACGCTCGCCCGGTAGGCCGAAGTGCACCTCGACGGCCGACGCGTAGCCCGGCAGGCGGATCGAGTGCACCCGCGCGCCGCCGAACGCGGCACCGCGAGCCTCCAGCGGGCCGATCAGGTCGTCGTCGGCGAGCTCGATCTCGGGCGCGCGAACGCGGCCGAGCAGCTCGGCCAGCTCGCGCGCCGTGCCGCTCGGCACGTCGGGCTTCGACGCCTTGTTGTACTCCACGACCTCCCAGTGCGGCACGTGCTGCGCGGCGATGCGCGCCAGGTGTTGCAGCAGGGCCGCCGTGATCGCGAAGTTGCCCGTCACGGCACCAACCCCGGCCTCGCGCGCAGCCGCGTCGATGTGTTCGAAGTCGGTGTCCGCGAGGCCCGTCGTGCCGATCACGACCGGGATCCGGCGCGCGAACGCGCAGTCCAGGTGGTGGCGGATCAGCGACGGGTGCGTGTAGTCGATCAACACGTCGGGCGCGGCGTCGAGCGCGGCCTCGATGTCGTCGGTGATGGCCACGCCGAGCGGTGCGCCGCCGAGCGCCTCCCCCACGTCACGGCCCACCTCGCGACGCGCGACGGCCGAGCGCAACGTGAACGCCGAATCGTCGCGAACGCCCTCCACCAGGCGCCGGCCGACGCCGCCGAGCGCACCGGCGATGCAGACAGAGAGCGTCGGCGCAGCCACGCTACTCCGTCGTCCGGCGGTTGTAGGCGACCACCGCGAGCGGGGCGCAGACGACGACCAGCACCACGATCCAGACGAGCGTGTACTCGATCGGGTGCTGCATCGACCAGGGCACGGCGCCGTCCACCTGCACGCCGGGATTGCCGAACAGCTTCCGCAGCGACTCGGCCATGGAGCTGACCGGGTTCCACTCGGCCACCGTTCGCAGCACGCCGGGCAGCGTCTCGACCGGCACGAAGGTGCTGGCGATGAACGTGATCGGGAAGATCACCGCGAACCCGACGCCCTGCACGGCCTCGGGCGTCGGCAGGAGGCTGCCGAGCAGGATGCCGAGCCAGATGATCGCGAAGGAGAACGCAACCATCAGCGCGTAGCCGGCCACCGCGTCCGCGACCGACGAGTGGATCCTCCATCCGACGACGAGGCCCGAGATCGACATCAGGAAGATCGGGATCAGGCTGCGCACCAGGTGCGCGCCGGCGTGACCGCCGAGCACGGCGCCCCGCGCCATCGGCAGCGACCGGAACCGGTCGATGGCGCCGTTCCGCCGGTCGGACGCCAGCGACATCGCCACGCCGAACGCGCCGAACACCAGCGTCTGGGCGAAGATGCCGCCCAACAGGAACTCGCGGTAGCCGCCGCCGGCCACGTCGATCGCCCCACCGAACACGTAGGCGAACAGCACGACGAAGATGACCGGCTGAATGGTCACGTCGGCGAGCGCCTCGGGCTCGCGCCGCATGTGCAGCAGGCCGCGCCGCGCGACGACCATCACGTCGCCGGCGAAGCTGCCGCGTCGATCGGCGACATCGGGCAGCAAGACGGTATCGGCGCTCATCGCCTCGCCTCCGCGCTCTCGGCCTCGATGTGAGCGCCCGTGAGCGTCAGGAACACGTCGTCGAGCGTCGGTCGGCGCAGGCCGAGATCCTCGATCTCGATGCCGTCGTCGGCAAGCGCATCGGCGAGGCTCGAGATCGCCCGCGCGCCACCGTCGGTGGGCGCCAGCACCGACCGCGCGCCGCGGTCGATCTCGGGCGCCTCTCCGGCGATGCGCGCCACGTGGGCAGCCGCGGCGTCGAGGTCGTCGTCCGAGACCAGGGTCGCGAACAGCTGCGCCCCGCCCACCTGCCGCTTCAGCTCGCGGGCGTCGCCGCGGGCGATCACCTTGCCGTGGTCGATGACGACGATGTCGTCGGCCAGGCGGTCGGCCTCCTCCAGGTACTGGGTCGTGAGCAGGATCGTGGCGCCCTCACCGACGAGCACGTCGAGCACGTCCCAGAGCTCCAGACGGGCGCGCGGGTCGAGACCGGTCGTCGGCTCGTCCAGGAACAGCACCTCCGGGCCGGCCACCAGCGTCGCCGCGAGATCGAGCCGCCGGCGCATGCCACCCGAGTACGTCTTCGCGAGGCGGTCAGCGGACTCGACCAGCGAGAACTGCTCGAGCAGCTCGGCGGCGCGCGCTTGCGCGACCTTTCGGCCCAGGTGGTGCAGCTGGCCGATCATCACGAGGTTCTCGCGGCCGGTCAGGATGTCGTCGACAGTCGCGGACTGTCCGGCGAGGCCGAGCACGCGCCGCACGGACTGCGGGTCGGTGGCCACGTCGAATCCCGCCACGACCGCGCGGCCGGCGTCGGGGATCGAGAGGCCGGCCAGGATCCGCACCGCCGTCGTCTTGCCCGCGCCATTCGGGCCGAGCAGGCCGCAGACGGTGCCGCGCGGCACCTCGAAGGTGACGTCGGTCAGCGCCGTCGTCTCGCCGAAGCGCTTGACGAGGCCCTCGACGGTGATCGCGTGGTCGGTCACGGCCGGTACCCTGCCATGGGATCACGGATCACGCACGGCGAGCCCGGCCGCAAGTCGGGCCCGCCGTGCGTGATCGACGTCAGGAGCAGCCCGACGTCTCGCCGCAGGAGTCGCACTTCAGGCACGTGCCGTTGCGCGCCAGCGTGAACTGGCCGCAGTTCCAGCACGGATCACCCTCGTAGCCCCGCAGCCGGGCCTGGTCGCGCTCCGTCATCAGCAGCGGCGCGACCGGCGTCACCGCCCGCCCCGACACCGGCGCAGGAGCAGCCGCGGTCGTGACGACGGTGGCGCCGCCCGAGGCGGCCGGAGCCGTCGGCACGACCGGCGGCGCGGTGAACGGCGCGAGGTGCTCGGAGCGTGGGTTCTGCGAGCCGATGGTGTCGTGCCGCAGGTCCTCCGGCTTCACCTGCGCGAGGTCGTCGCGACCGAGGTACGAGATCGCGAGCTCGCGGAAGATGTAGTCGATCACCGACGTCGACATCTTGATGTACGGGTTGCCGGTGACCATACCGTTCGGCTCGAACCGGGTGAACACGAACGCGTCGACGTACTCCTCGAGCGGCACCCCGTGCTGGAGGCCGAGCGAGATGGCGATCGCGAAGGAGTTCATCAGGCTCCGGAAGGCGGCGCCCTCCTTGTGCATGTCGATGAACACCTCGCCGAGCGTGCCGTCGGAGTACTCGCCGGTGCGGACGTACACCTTGTGCCCGCCGACCGAGGCCTTCTGCGTGTAGCCCGCCCGACGCTCCGGCAGCCGCCGGCGCTCGCGCAGGTACTCGACCACGACGCGCGCGGCCACGTCCTCGCCGGACGGCAGCAGCTCGCGAGCGAGCTCGGCGGCCTCCTCGGCCTCGATCGCCGCCTCGTCGAACGCCAGTGCTTCGGCGGCCTGCGAGCTGAGCGGCTGCGACAGCTTGGAGCCGTCGCGGTAGAGCGCGATGGCCTTCAGCATCTTGTGCCACGAGACGCGGTAGACCTCGGCCACGTCGGCGATGGTGGCGCCGTTCGGCATGTTGATCGTCTTCGAGATGGCGCCGGACAGGAACGGCTGCGCCGCCGCCATCATCTCGACGTGGGCGAGCGGGCGGATGGCTCGGGTGCCGAGCCGGCCGCACTTGTTGGCGCAGTCGAACACCGGCAGGTGCTCGGCCTTCAGGTGCGGGGCACCCTCGACCGTCATCGTCCCGCAGACGAACAGGTTCGCCTCGTCGATCTCGGCCGCGGTGAAGCCGACGGCCGACAGCAGGTCGAAGCCGGGGCGCCGCAGCTCCTCCGGATCGATGCCGAGGTGCTCGATGCAGACCTCGTCGGTGACGGTGAACCGCGTGAACGCGAACCGCACATCGAACGCCGCGCGCATGGCGTCATCGAGGGCGGCGATGGCGTCTTCGGTGAACCCGAGCTGGCGCAGCTTCTCGGGCGCCATGTGCGGGCAGCCCTCGAGCGTGCCGGAGCCGACGCAGTACTGCACGATCTCGTCAACCTGCTGCGGCGTGTAGCCGAGGTTCGCGAGCGCCGGCGGCACCGATGCGTTGACCATCTTGAAGTAGCCCCCACCGGCCAGCTTCTTGAACTTCACGAGCGCGAAGTCGGGCTCGATGCCGGTCGTGTCGCAGTCCATGACGAGGCCGATCGTGCCGGTCGGCGCGATCAGCGTCACCTGGGCGTTGCGGTAGCCGTGCTGCTCGCCGAGGGCGAGGGCGCGGTCGGCGTCCTCCTTTGCGGCGGCCAGCAGACCGGGCTCGCAGACCGCGGCGTCGATGGGCACCGGCAACACCGAGAGGTTCTGGTACGCCTCGGAGCCGGCCGCATACACCGCGTTGCGGTGGTTGCGGACGACGCGCAGCATGGCCTCGGCGTTACGCTCGTAGGCCGAGAACGGCCCCAGCTCGCCCGCCATCTCGGCGCTCGCGGCAAGCGACGAGAAGTGCATGATCGCGGTCAGCGCACCGCACAGCGCGGTCGCCTCGGGCGAGTCGTACGGCAGACCGCGCCGCATGGCGAGGGCGCCCATGTTGGCGTAGCCCAGGCCGAGCGTGCGGTACGCGTAGCTGCCGCGCGCGATCTCCTTGGACGGGAACTGCGCCATCAGGACCGAGATCTCGAGCACGACCGTCCAGAGCCGCACGCCGTGGCGGAACAGCTCGACGTCGAAGCCGTCGGCCGTCTCGAACTGCAGCAGGTTCAGCGACGCCAGGTTGCAGGCGGTGTCATCGAGGAACACGTACTCGGCGCACGGGTTCGACGCGCGAATGTCGCCGTCGGCCGGGCAGGTGTGCCACTCGTTGGTCGTATCGTGGAACTGCAGGCCCGGGTCGGCGCACAGCCACGCGGTCTCGGCGATGTCGTCCCACAGCTCGCGGGCCGGCAGCGTCGCCACGGGCTGCGGCGAGCGGCCCTCGACGAGGGCCTTGGCGCGCTCGGTGCGGTTGATCAGGTGCCACTCGTCGTCGCCCTCGACCGCGCGCATGAAGTCGGTCGTGACGCGGACGGAGTTGTTCGAGTTCTGGCCCGAGACCGTGTTGTACGCCTCACCCTGCCAGTCGGTGTCGTACTCGTCGATGTGCAGCTCGGTGACGCCCTGCCGCGCGAGGTCGAGCGCGCGCTGGATGGAGACGTCGGGCACGCCGGCCTGGCGGGCGCCGCGGACGGCCTTGGCGAGCGCCGGGTTGGTCCGCGCGACGAACCGCTCGTCGCCGACGACATCGCCCTCGGTGGTCGACGTGACGACGTTGTTCAGGTGCACGGAGAGCATCCGCGACCCCGCAACGAGCGCGGCCACCTTCGTCTCCTCGACGGCCTTCCAGCGGACGTAGCGCTGGATATCGGGATGGTCGAGGTCGAGCGTCACCATCTTCGCCGCGCGGCGCGTGGTGCCGCCCGACTTGATGGCGCCCGCGGCGCGGTCGCCGATCTTGAGGAAGCTCATCAGGCCGGACGATCGGCCGCCGCCCGACAGGCGCTCGTTCTCGCCCCGGATGTCGGAGAAGTTGGAGCCGGTGCCGGAGCCGTACTTGAAGACCCGGGCCTCGCGCACCCAGAGGTCCATGATGCCGCCCTCGTTGACGAGGTCGTCGGCCACCGCCTGGATGAAGCACGCGTGCGGGGCAGGGCGCTCGTACGCGCTCGTGGACAGCTTCAGCTCGCCGTCGGCGGGCTCCGCGTACCAGTGGCCCTGCGGCGGGCCGCTGATGCCGTACGCCCAGTTCAGGCCGGTGTTGAACCACTGCGGCGAGTTGGGTGCGGCGGCCTGGCGGGCGAGCATGGCCTGGAGCTCGTCGTAGAACGCGTGCGCGTCCTCCTCGCCGAAGTAGCCGTGCGTGAAGCCCCAGTAGGTCCAGCAGCCGGCGAGCCGGCGGAACACCTGGCGCGCGTCGGTCTCCCCCTCGACCGGCGAGCCGGGCGCGGGCTCGGAGCGCGCCAGCCACTCGGGCACGCCGTCCTCGGCGACCGGCACGAGCTCGGTCGCGACGCCCGCCTTGCGGCAGTACTTCTGCGCCAGGATGTCGACCGCCACCTGGGACCACTGAGCCGGGGCCTGCAACGTTGCCTCGAAGACGACGGAGCCGTCCGGATTGACGATCTTGGACGTTCGCTCTGCGAACTCCACGCCGGCGTACGGGTCGCCTCCGGATTCGGTATATCGCCTTTCGATCTGCACTACTGCCTCCTCGTCCCAGGCCCTTAAACGGGTCGCCGCCTCGTCGGGGTAGACGCGGGCGGGTTGGGAACACTAGAGAGCCCGTCGGACGGAGGTCGGTTCCACCTCCCGCCTGCTCTCTGCCACCTGCAGTTTATCGCGTCGGACACTTCCACGACGCCCCCGCGGAGCCCCGGGACGCACTATGCTCGGGCCGCAATGGACTACCGCGACGAGGTCTACTTCACGAGCACCGTCGACCCCGAGCCGGCCTTTCCGGAGGCCGAGTACGCGATGCGGCTGCAGCGCATCCGCGAGCGGCTCGCACGGGACAAGATCGACTGTCTGTTCCTGACATCGCCCGAGGCCATGAACTGGGTCAGCGGCTACCAGTGCGAGTGGTACCAGGCCCAGTCGCCACGCCAGTGGCCGGCCGCGAGCGGCATCGCCGTGCACGTCGACCACGACCGCTACATCCTGTTCGACACCGAGCGCGAGGCCGCGCTCGGACGCATCTTCACGACCTCCACCGACACCCGCTACTTCCCGCGCACGAGCCTGCGCGGTGGCGCCGAGTTCGTGGTCGACGAGCTGGCGTCGCTGGGCTGGCTGGACGGCACGCTGGGCCTCGAGCTGTGGTCGTACCGGCCGAACGGGCCGCTCTCGGCGCGGTTCCAGGCGCTGGCCGTCGACAAGGGCGCCACGATCGTGGACGGCACCGACGTGGTGCGGGAGCTGCGCTGGGTGAAGTCGCCGCTGGAGCGCGCGGTGCTGCGCGAGGCCGCGCAGATCGCAGACATCGGGATGCGGGCCGCACGCGATGCTCTCGCGCCGGGCGTGACCGAGCTCGAGGTGTACGGCGAGCTGGTCGCCGCGCTCGCGAAGGCGGGCGGCGAGAACACCGCGATCACGCAGCCGGTCCTGTTCGGCACGAAGACGAACGCGGCGCACGCGCTCTCCACCCGTCGTGTGCTGCGCGAGGGCGAGCCCGTGATGATCGACGTGTCCGGGGTCCGGCACCGCTACCACGTGAACCTGGCGCGGATGTTCCACTGCGGCGAGCCGGCGCCCGACGTGGCCGACGTCGCCGCCCGGGCAGCGGCCTCGATCGAGGTCGTCAAGGGGCTGCTGCGACCCGGCCTCCCGGTCCGTGAGCTGAACGAGGCAGTCGTGGCCTACTACCAGGCGCAGGGCCTCTGGGAGTCGCGCGGGTGGATCGGCGGCTACGAGATGGGCATCGCGTTCTACGGCGACTGGGTCGGCAACGTCGTTCTCGACCCGCTCGCCGACCTGCACGCCGACCTGGTACTCGAGCCCGGCACGGCGGTCAACTGGGAGACGCAGATCTTCCTTCCCCGCCACGTCGGCCAGTTCTTCTCGATCGACACGCTGCTGTTCGACGACCACGAGGCGTGGATCGCCTCCGACCTGCCCGCCACTCTGACCGTGGTCGGCTAGACGACCGATTCCGCCTCGACGGGCAGCACCAGGTCGAGCCGCCGCGCCAGCCAGCCGGCCGTCGTCGCCTGCAGGAGCAGCGTGGCGATGATGGCCATCGCGACCATCGCGACCGCCAACTCGGCGCCCGGCACGCCCTGACCCACGAGGAGGCTCGCCACGGCCGCCGGCACCACCCCCGTCTCACGGCACCAGCAGAGGAACAGCACCTCCTGACGCGTCCACCGCGCCCGGCGGTCGACGGAGAGGCAGACCAGCACCGCGAGTGGCCGGGCGACGAAGATGAAGACGGCCATCACCACCAGGCCGCCCAGGAAGTGGTCGCGCAGCGCGTCGAGCGGCAGGTTGATGCCGAGCGTGACGAATACGGCGATCACGGCGATCTCCGACAGCTGCGCGATGAACGTCTCGAACGCGTGCAGCGCGCGCGGCTCGCGCTCGATCCCGAACAGGTCGGCGTTGCCGATCATGAGACCCATCACGAACGCCGCCAGGTAGGCCGAGCCGCCGATCTCGTCGACGGCGAAGTACTCCAGCGCGACGAGCGCCAGGATGGCGGCTGCCGGCGACTCGCTCCAGATCCCGACCCGGTGCGAGGAGACCATCAGTGCCAGCACCAGGCCGCCGGCGATGCCGCAGACGGCGCCGATCGCGAGGCTCTTCGTGAAGTCGACGACGGGGTCGGTGAACGACACGCTGCCCGCGGCCAGCGCGCTGGCCACCGTCAGCGCCAGGACGGTGCCGGTCGGATCGTTGAATGCCGACTCGGCGATCACGGTCTGGGAGACCTTCGGCCGGAGCCGGATCCGGTCGAACAGCGGGATCAGGATCGCCGGATCGGTCGCGGCGAGGACGCTGCCGACCAGGAACGCGACGCCGATCGACACGCCGAACACCGGCGACACCACGATCGCGACCACCGCGGCCGTCAGCACCACGCCGGGGATGACGAGCATCCCGAGGCCGACCGCCGTCCGACGGATCACCCTGAACGACACGCCGACACCGCCGTGGAAGAGGATCAGGGAGACGCCGATGGTGAAGATCAGCTCCGCGCCGAGCTCGTCCAGCGGGTTGGAGACGAGGTCGAGCGCGGACGGGCCGACGAGCACGCCGGCCGCCACGAAGACGATCATGACCGGCACCCTGAGCGCCAGCGCGATCGGCACGGACAGCAGACCGCAGGCGAGGATCACCCCGCCGGTTGCGAGTACCTGACTGACATCCATCGCGCGCCCGCCTCCTCCCGCGGCACTCTAGTCGAGCGCTACAGCCACTTGGCGCGACGCATGGTGAACCACATCGCCGTCATCCCGCCCACCATCAGCACCAGCGCGTAGACCTCGCCGTACTGCCAGTCGAGGCCCAGCATGTGCTGGAAGTTCTGGCCGAACCAGCCGGTGACCACGGTCGGCACCAGCAGCACCGCCGCCCAGGCGGAGAGCTGCTTCGTGATCTCGTTCTGCCGGTACGCCACCATCGCGAGGCGCGTGTCGGCCAGCGAGCTCATGCGGTCGTGGAGGATGTCGAGGTCCTCGTGGGCGCGGATGGCGTGGTCGAGCACGTCGCGCAGCTCGAGGTCGAGCTCCGGCGTGTGGACGGTGTTCAGCAGCTCGCGGCGCACGAAGGCGCCGATCACCTCGCGCAGGTGACCGCTCGACCGGCGCACGTCGGCGATCGCGGTGCGGGCATGCGCCGCCCGGCGCAGCGCCGGCGCAGGGTCGCCGTCGGCGTCGAGCGCCCCCGCCTCCTGCTTCACCACCAGATCCTCGAGCCCGTCGATCGTCTCCTCGTACGCGTCGGTGACGGCAGCCAGGATCGACGCGACCGCCCCCGCCGCACGGTGCGCCTCGAGGTCGCCGCGGGACGCCACGTCGGCGGCCAGCCGGTCGATCCACTCGGACGGCACCTGGTGCACGGTGACGAGCACGTGCTCGGACTGCACGATGTAGAGGTCGCACGCGGTGCCCTTCACGGAGTGCGGCAGGCGCAGCACGGCGAAGATGTGGCCCGGGAACTGCTCGGCCTTCTGGCGCTGGTCGCCGTGCTCGAGGTCCTCGCGGATCAGCGGGTGCCACTGGAACCCGTCGGCCAGGGCCGCAAGCTCCTCGGGCTCCGGGGTCGGCGCATCGATCCACAGCAGCGGTGCGCTCTCTGCGACTGCCGTCAGCGGCGCGATCGCGGCGGCCGTGATCGGGCGGAAGGCCGCCTCACGGTCGGGGCTGTACTCGAGAACGCGAAGCACCCGGGGGTGTTCGCTCGTGATCCCGCCGCTCCTGCCTCGGGATCAGGGCAGCACGGACTTGGCGAACGCGAACGAGGTCGCGTGCCAGCCGCTGTCCCACTCCTTGATCGTCACGCCCTGCGACGAGGAGTGGACCATCAGGCCGCCGCCGAGATCCATTCCCGAATGGCCGATTTCCGCGATCGTCGACGAGCGCCCGGACGAGCCGAACAGGAGGATGTCGCCCGGACGGGTGCGGGCCCGCGTCAGGCGCCGCGACTTCGCCGTGGTGCGCGCCATCTCGAACGTCGTCCGGCCGCCGACCTTCTTCAGCATCCCCTTGGGGGCGGCCCGATCGAGGATCAGCGCGCGCCAGAGGAAACCGGAGCAGTCGAAGCCGCCGTGCGCCTGGCCGATCGCCTTGCCGTTGGTGCCGCCCCAGACGTAGGGCATGCCGATCAGGCGGATGGCGCGCTGCAGCGCCGCGTGGCGCAGGCCGGAGGTGACCGGCAGGCCCGCGAACTTCGCGACGACCGAGCGCGCGTTGTCGCCGTTCACGCCGGCCAGTACACGGGCCGTGGTGTACGCGGCGTCGGCGCGGGTCGCCACCTCGGTATCGGAGCGCTCCAGCTTGTCGGAGCCGGCGGGATGGTTGTAGCGCAGGCCCAGCAGACGCGCGACGACCTCGGTGCCGGCATCGCCGCGCGGGCTGTAGCGCAGCCGTGCGAGCTGGTCGCGCGCCGTCTTCGCCGTCGGCGCGAGGCCGAGCGCCGACACGAACACCGCATCGAGCTCGCCGATCGTGACCGGGGCGTCGGTGGTCGAGATGGCGACGCGGTTCATGGCGTCCGGCACGGCGCCCCAGACCAGCATCGCGAGGGTGCCGTGGTCGAGCGCGCGGGTCGGGGCGTAGGTCGCCTGCGTCTCGCCCGGCAGGACGCCGGCGCTGAGGACCCGCGAGATCGATGCGTCGGCCCAGCTCTTCGCGCCGGCGGCCGGCGCGGCGATCAGCGACAGCAGAATGAAGGAACCGGTGAGAAAAGGTCGGAGGGGCACAAACTGCCTATCGTCGGCCGGGGGCACTACCCTATACCCCCATCTGGAGGATGCGCCACGTGAACCCTGTGATACCTCCCAAACCTTTACCTCCGCGGATCAGCCGATCCGGGCGAGCACGATCCGGTAGCTGCCGTCCAGCCGCGAGCGCGTCCCGGCGCCCTCGACGACGTCGCTCGACGCCTTGTGCACGGTGATCTTGCGGGAGATCGAACGGCCGCGCATGAGCGCCGACAGCGGCACGCGCAGGGTGACCCCGAACCGGGTCAGCATGGCCGCCGAGCCCGCCAGGTCGTCGGTGCCCCCGCCGGCGTCCACCTCGGCCGGCTCGGTGCACTCCCCCTCGGTCGCGCTCGCGAGGCGGCGGTCGACCGTCCCGCCCATCCAGCCGAAGCCGACCGCGGCGCGCGACCCCTTCCGGCGCAGCGTCAGCCACGCGCGCCCGGGCCGCCGGGCGAGCCGGTCGGTGAACGTCCGGCGCGTGGTGTCGCAGGCGATCTGGAAGCCGTTCTGGGCGGTCGAGAGGCGGGCGGTCGTGTGGCCGGACGGAAACAGCGCGATCGACCCCTTCTGCACCGTCACCACGAGTCGCCGGTCCTGGACGGTGAACTTCGTCGCCGCCCGCACGTGGCCGATCACGACGCCCCCGTCGATCTCGTCCGACGCGTAGGTGCCGGCAAAGCGGATCGTCGCCGTGTACTTGTAGGACGCCTCGGCGACGGCCGGCAGCACGAGCAGCAGCGCGAGCGCGAGCGGCCAAGTGCGGATCGTTGCCATCCCTGCAGTGATCGGCGCCGGAGCGGCGCTCTGTGATCACCCGTCAGACGGATTCGAGCGCGTGCGAGAGGTCCTCGATCAGGTCGCCGGCGTCCTCGCAGCCGACCGCCAGCCGCAGCAGGCCGGCGGGCACGCCGGCCGCGGTCAACTCGTCGTCGGTCAGCTGCCGGTGGCTGGTCGAGGCCGGATGCGAGATACCGGTGACGATGCCCCCCAACGACGTCGAGCGCTCGATCAGCCGGGTGCCGTTCATGACCCCCTCGCCGCCGGCGCGGCCACCCGCGACCTCGAACGCGAGCACGCCGCCGAAGCCGCCCTCCAGCAGGCGGCCGGCGAGCGCGTGCTGCGGGTGCGACGGCAGGCCGGGATAGGGCACCGAGACCACGTCGGCGCGGCTCTCGAGCCAGTCGGCGATGGCCAGCGCGTTGGCGCACTGGCGCTCCATCCGCAGCGCCAGCGTGCGCATGCCGCGCCGCAGCAGCCAGGCGGCATCGGGCTCGGCCACGCCGCCGGTGTCGATCAGCAGGCTGCGGATCGTGTGCAGGTCGGCGGCGGCGCCGCAGATGGCCCCGGCGAGCACGTCGTGGTGGCCGTTCAGGAACTTCGTGGCGGAGTGCAGCACCACGTGCGCGCCGTGCGCGAGTGGCCGGCACAGCAGCGGCGTGGCGAGCGTCGAGTCGACGATCAGCCGCGCGCCGGCGCCGCGCGCGATCGTGCCCAGCGCATCCAGGTCGGCGACCGTCGAGCCGGGGTTCGCGATCGTCTCGCAGTAGATGGCGCTGGCGCCGCCGGCGCAGGCAGCGCCGACCGCGTCGAGGTCGGTGATGTCGACGATGCGCACGTCGACGTCGAGCCGCGGGCCGACCAGGTCGCGGAACAGCGAGATCGAGTTGCCGTACGTCTGCAGCGCCACGATCAGGCGGCCGCCGTTCGGCACCAGTCCGACGATGGCGGCGTGCACGGCAGCCATGCCCGATGCGGTCAGCTCGCACGCCTCCGCACCCTCCAGCTCGGCGATCGCCGCAGCCGTCTCGCGCACGGTCGGGCTGCCGAGCCGGCTGTAGAGGTAGCCCTCCTCCGAGCCCTCCATGACGGCGCCGAAGCGCTCCGCCGTGTCGAACCGGGTGATGACCGAGCGCCGCAACGGCGGGACGACGTCCTCGCCCGCCACGGCCCCGGCGTGAATCGAGCGGGTCGACGGACCTCGCGTTTCGTCAGCCATGACGGAAGTCTAGGAGGAAGGAACGGCTGCTGCGGCGAGCGTCTCGCCCAGCGAGATGGCGCCGCTGAGCAGCGCCCGTCCGACCACGACGCCGTCGGCACCGGCGTCTCGGCAGGCGATGACGTGCTCGACGGTGCCGACACCGCCGGAGGCGAGCACGATGCCGTCGGTGGCGGCGCGCACGGCCTCGAGCAGGCGCAGATCGTGCCCCGCCATGGTGCCGTCGCGCTCGATGGCGGTGACCAGGAAGGCGCCGACGCCGCGGGCCGACAGGTCGCGGATCGCGTCGACCACGCCGACGCCGGCGTCCTCGGCCCAGCCCGCCACCCGGACGGTGCCGTCGAGCGTGTCGGCCGTCACGCAGATGCGCACGCCATGCCTTGCGACCATCCGGTCGAGCAGCGCCGGATCGCGGAAGGCGACGGTGCCGACCAGCACGCGGTCGACGCCGAGCGCGATCGCCTGGTCGACGGCCTCCTCCGTGCGGAAGCCGCCACCGACCTGGAGCACGCCGCCGACCGGGCGGTTGGTCGCCAGGCGCTCGATCAGCGCCAGGTGCTGGGCGGGCCGCTCGCCGCTGCGGGCCGCGTCGAGGTCGATCACGTGCAGCGACCGGGCACCGTCCCGCCAGAAGCGGTGGGCGACGTCGAGCGGCTCGCCGCCGAAGTCCGTGACCGCGTCGAAACGCCCCTGGACGAGGCGCACGACCCGGCCGCCGGCGAGGTCGATCGCGGGGATCACGTCGAAGGGCACGGCGGAAGTATCCTCTCGCCGTGACCATCGCCTTCCAGGACCTGCTCGATCCTTCGTCGACCTGCTTCGGGTGCGGCCCCGCGAACCCGCAGGGCTTCCGTCTCAAGTCGACGTGGTCGGACGACCGCTCGTCCGTCGTCTCGACGCACGTCGTCGAGCGGTTCCACGGCTCCGGCTTCCCGAACACGCTCCAGGGCGGCGCCATCGCGACGCTGCTCGACTGCCACCTGTGCTGGGCCGTGATCGCGGCCGCCTATGCGGCCGAGGGCCGCGAGGTCGGCGACGGCGACCCGATCATCTACGTCACGGCCGAGCTGTCGCTGCACTACCTGCACCCCACCCCGATCGACCGGCCGCTGCGGCTGACGGGCCGCGCCGCGGGCCCCGTCAGTCGCAAGATGCGCGCCGTCGGCGAGATGGGCGACGGCGAGACGGTGACCGCGACCGCCGAGGGCCTGTTCGTCCGCGTCACCTGACAGGCGGCTGCCGCCGAGTGTGTTAGCGTGCTAACATGGCAGCGCAATGGAACAGCCTCCCGACCCCTTCGACGAGCTCTGCGAGGCCCTCGCGATGCTGCGCACGCGCGACGACACCGCCGCGTTCCTGCGTGACGCGTGCACCCTCTCCGAGCTCGAGGCGATCGGCCACCGGCTCGCCGTCGCGCGCCTGCTCGACGCGGGCGGCATGACCTACATCGAGATCGCCCGCGCCGTCGGCACCTCCACCACCACCGTCACGCGCGTGGCGCACTGGCTGCGGCACGGCACCGGTGGCTACCGCATCGCGCTCGACCGCCTCGGCGAGCGCGCCTGATGCGGCCGCTGCGGATCGCCCTGCCGTCGAAGGGGCGCATGGCCGAGCCGGCCCAGCGGCTGCTGCGCGACGCCGGGTTCGGGTTCGAGTCCGACGGCCGCCGCCTGCGGGTGCCGCTGCCCGACCAGGACGCCGAGATCCTGTTCGCGCGGGCGGACGACATCCCCGTGTGGGTCGAGGACCGGGCGGTCGACTGCGGCATCGCCGGCGCCAACCAGGTGGCCGAGTCGGGCGTCGAACTGGACGAGCGCCTGCGCCTCGGCTTCGGTCGCTGCCGGCTCGTCGTGGCGGCGCCGGCCGGGTCGCAGATCAGCGGCGTCGGCGACCTCGCCGGCGTGCGCATCGCGACGTCGTATCCGGCTACCGTCGGCCGCTACCTCGCCGCGCACGGCGTCACGGCCACCTGCATCCCGATCACGGGCTCGGTCGAGCTGGCGCCGTCGCTCGACGCCGCCGAGGCGATCGCCGACCTCGTCTCGAGCGGCGAGACGCTGCGTCAGAACGGCCTCCACGCGCTCGACACCATCCTCGAGTCCGAGGCCGTGCTGCTGGCGCCCGCCGGGCTCGACCCGGCCACCGAGCAGCGCGTCGCCGAGCTGGTGCTGGTGCTGCGCTCGGTGCTCGCCGCCCGGCCCAAGCGGTACCTGATGCTGAACGCCCACGACGACCACCTGCAGGACATCGTCGGCCTCCTCCCCGGCCTCGACGCGCCCACCGTGCTGCCGCTGGCGCGCGACGGCATGCACGCCGTGCACGCTGTCGTCGATGCCGCCGAGGTCGTCCGCCTCCTCGCGCCGCTCAAGCAGGCCGGAGCCACCGGCATCCTCGTCCTCCCGATCGAGCACCTCATCCCATGACGCTCCCTGACATCCCCTTCGTCCGCCCCGAGCTGGCCCGCCCAGCGCCCTACCGGTGGCAGGACAACGTGCCGTCCGGGCCGGTCTCGCGGTTCGACATGAACACGCTGCCGCTGTCGCCGGCGGCGTGGCCCGAGATCGCCGCGCAGGTAGCACGGCTACCGTCGTCGTCGTACCCGGAGGCCACCTACCGGCCGCTGCGCGAGGCGATCGGCCGGTACGCCGGCTTCGACTGGACGCAGATCGTGCCCGGCGCCGGGTGCGATGAGCTGCTGCTGATGTGCGGCGCGCTCGCGATGGGCCGCGGCGACCACGCGTTGGTCTGCAAGCCGACGTACCAGATGTACGCGGTGGCGAGCGCGACGGCGGGAGCCCGCCTGGAGGCGATCCCGCCTCGCGCCGGGCTGGCGCTCGACTACGAGGGCCTGCTCGAGCGCGCGCCGGGCGCGCGGCTGGTGTGGATCTGCTCGCCCAACAACCCGACCGGCGAGGAGGTCTCGCGCAAGGTCCTGACCGAGCTGTGCCGGTCGTGTCCCGGGCTGGTCGTGGTCGATCAGGCCTACCTGGAGTTCGGCGGCGACGACGTCTCCGACCTGATCGCGCAGCACGAGAACCTGATCGTCTGCCGCACCCTCTCGAAGGGCTGGGCGCTCGCGTCGCTGCGGGTCGGCTACGCGCTCGCCGCCCCCGCCATCGCCGGCGCCCTCGACGCGCTGCGGCCGCCGGGCTCGATCTCGCTGCAGTCGGCCACCGCCGCCGAGCTCGCTCTCGCGCACGCAGATCAGATGCGCGACGACGCCGTGGCGTACGTGGCCGAGCGGGGACGCCTGCGCCGCGGGTTCGAGGCGCTCGGCATCGAGGTGCTGGCCGAGGCCGGCGTGTTCGTGACCTTCCGGTTGCCGCTCGACTCCGACGAGGTGTTCCGCCGGCTCGGTGAGCGTGGCTGCGTGATGCGCACGTTCGGCCACGAGCCGCTGCTCGCCGGCGTCATCCGGGCAACGGTGCAGACGCCGCCCGAGACCGACCGGCTGCTGGCCGCGCTGGCCGAGCTGCTCGGGAGCGAGGCGCCGGAGCAGGAGCCGGTGCCGGTCGAGCACGACTCCCTCTGGGGCCGCCGCGCCACGGTCGCGCGCACGACGCGCGAGACCTCGATCGCCGCGCGACTGGTCATCGACGGCACGGGCCGCACGCAGATCGCGACCGGCATCGGCTTCCTCGACCACATGCTCCACGCGCTGGCGTTCCACGCCTGCATGGACCTCGACCTGCGCATCGACGGCGACCTCGAGGTGGACGAGCACCACACCGTCGAGGACGCCGGCATCGCGCTCGGCCAGGCCCTCGACCGCGCGCTCGGCGACCGCGCCGGCATCCGCCGGTTCGGCAACGCCGCCGCGCCGCTGGACGAGGCGCTGGCGCTGTGCGTGGTCGACCTCGGCGGTCGCGGCGTCTCGGCCATCAACCTCGAGCTGTCGGGCCAGCCGGTCGGGGGCGTCACGGCCAGCCTGTGGCCGCACCTGCTCGACTCGTTCGCGCGTGCCGGCCGCGTCAACCTGCACCTGACCGGCGACGGCGACGACGACCACCACGTCGTCGAGGCGGGCTTCAAGGCGCTCGCGCTCGCCCTGCGCGCCGCGTGCGCGTCCGACCCCCGTCGCGGCGGGCTGCCGTCCACCAAGGGCGCGATATGACCGTGGTGCTCGTCGACTACGGCTCGGGCAACCTGCGTTCGCTGCGCGCGGCGGTGGAGCGAGCCGGCTCCGACGTGGTCGTCTCGGACGACCCGGAGACGGTCGCCGGAGCGCGGCGGCTGATGGTGCCGGGGCAGGGGGCGGCCGGCCCGACCATGGCGACGCTCCGCCGCACGGGCCTCGAGACGGCGATCCGCAAGGCGATCGGCGATGGCGCCTACCTGCTCGGCGTCTGCGTGGGCCTGCAGCTGCTGTTCGACACCTCCGCCGAGGACGACGCCACCTGCCTCGGCCTGCTGCCGGGCCGCGTCGAGCGCCTGGAGGGAACCGCGCGGCTGCCGCACATGGGCTGGAACGACGTGGAGCCGGTCGGTCCGCCCCACCCGCTCGCCGACGGCCTGCCCGCGTGCGCGTACTTCGCCCACAGCTTCGCCGTCCGCGACGCCGGCCCCGCCGCCGTGGCGGAGACCGAGGTCGACGGCGTCCGGTTCACCTCGGTCGTCGCGGCCGGACGGGTGGCCGGCGCGCAGTTCCATCCCGAGCGCTCGTCCGACGCGGGCCTGCGGATGCTGCGCGGTTTCCTGCGGTGGAGCGATGCTGCGTAGGCGCGTGATTCCCTGTCTGGACGTCTCGGGCGGTCGCGTCGTGAAGGGCGTCAACTTCGTCAACCTGCGCGACTGCGGCGACCCCGTGTCGGCCGCCGTCCGGTACGCCGAGCAGGGCGCCGACGAGATCTGCTGGCTCAACATCACCGCCGACGACGAGAGCTGGCGCGACCTGCTGACGATGGTGGAGCGCGCCGCGGTCGAGGTCGACGTGCCCGTCACCGTCGGCGGCGGCGTCAAGGAGGAGCGCCACGTGCGCGACCTGCTCGCGGCCGGCGCCGACAAGGTCTCGATCAACTCCGCCGCGCTTCGCAATCCGCGCCTGGTCGACGAGTGCGCCGCGGCGCACGGCTCGCAGTGCATCGTCATCGCCATCGACGCGAAGCGCGACGGCCCCTCCTGGCGCGCCTACGTGGCCGGCGGCCGCATCCCGACCGAGGTCGACGCCGTCGACTGGGCCGGCGACGCCGTGGCGCGCGGCGCCGGCGAGCTGCTCGTCACCTCGATGGACACCGACGGCACCAAGCAGGGGTACGCGCTCGACCTGATGGACGCCATCCTGCAGCGGGTGCCGGTGCCGGTGATCGCCTCGGGCGGCGCGTCGGGGCCCGACCACATCGCCGACGCGCTCGAGGCCGGCTGTTCGGCGGCGCTGGCCGCCTCCATCTTCCACGACGCGACGTACACCGTGCAGGAGGTGAAGGACACGTGCCGCAACCGGGGGCTGCCGATGCGCTGATCGCGCAGATCCGCTTCGACACGCAGGGCCTCGTGCCATGCGTCTGCCAGCACGCCGCGACCGGCGAGGTATTGATGGTCGCGTGGGCGAACGCCGACGCGGTGCGCCAGACCGTCGACAGCGGACTCGCCACCTTCTGGAGCCGGTCGCGCGACGAGCTGTGGCAGAAGGGCGCCACCAGCGGCAACAGGCTCGTCGTCGACGCGGTGCGAATCGACTGCGACGGCGACACGCTGCTGGTCGAGGTGACGCCGGCCGGCCCGGCCTGCCACACCGGCAGCCGCTCGTGCTTCGGCGACGACGGCGGCGGCGTGCTGGGCCAGCTGCGGACGACCATCACGGAGCGCGCCGGCGCCGATCCCGCCACGTCGTACACCGCGCGCATGCTGCACGGACCGCGCGCCTACGTCGCGCGCAAGGTCGGCGAGGAGGCGGCCGAGGTGCTGACCGAGGAGCCCGGATCCGACGCGCTCGTGGGCGAGGTCGCAGACCTCTGGTTCCACTCCCTGCTGCTGCTCGCGCGCGACGGACGCGACCCGCTCGAGCCGCTCGAGGTGCTGCGCACCCGTCATCTCGGCGACCGCCGCTAGGGTTCGGGCATGGCGATCAGCGACGAGCTCCGCGACCTGCTCGGCGACCCCCGATCGGCGGCGATGCTGCGCGAGCGCGCCGAGCGCGTGCTGCGCATGCCGATCACGATCTTCAGCGAGGGGGACATCCTCGGCGCCTGGACGCCGGTGATCGGGCCGGAGCTCGCACGCGAGCTGCTGAACACGCTGGCGTTCAGCGAACGCCTCGACAAGGAGGAGTTCGCCCTGGTCGGCGAGCTCGCCCTGATCGCGGAGGACTGCTACCGCGCCTGGTCGGCCGAGGTCGACACCGACGGCGCCGAGTGGCGCCAGGTGCAATGGTCGTACACCGAGCGCAACGATCACCGCTCGATGGTGCTCCACATCGGCCGCTGGGACGGTGAGCTGGTCGAGGTGCGCACGTCGGCCGAGGGGCTGTCGCGGCTCATCCGACGGCTCTCCCAGGCGCAGGCCGAGTGGACGCGCAAGGGCGGCAAGATCGACAGCGGCGAACTCGAGCGCGCCTCCACGCTGATCGACGAGGCCCTCGAGACGCCGGAGCCCGACACCTCCGACTGATGGCGGTACGCATCGAGCAGGGCCTCCCCGAGTCGGCCCGCACGGCCGCGGCGGAGCTCTACTGGGAGGCGTTCGGCCGGCTGCTGCGTCCCGCCCTCGGCCGCTCGCAGCATGGCATCGCGGTGCTGATGGACGGCCTCGACCCAGCGCGCGCCATCGTCGCCCTGGACGGCGACGAGCTGGTCGGCCTCGTCGGCCTCCACTACGACGGCCGCGCGTTCACGCGGCTCGGGGCGCGCTCGCTGCTGCGCCACCAGGGCATCCGCGCCGTGCCGCGGCTCGTGCCGCTGCTGCTGCTCGCGAGCCGTCCGCCCGCCGGCGAGCTGCGCATCGACGGCATCGCCGTCCGCGGCGATCGCCGCGGCGCCGGCATCGGCTCGCTGCTGCTGCGCGAGGCCGCCGGCCGCGCTCGCGCCGCCGGCGTCCAGGTGATCCGCCTCGAGGTGGTCGACACGAACCCGCGGGCGCGCTCCCTCTACGAGCGCGAGGGATATGTGGCCGTGCGCACCGAGAACACGCCCTACCTGCGCCGCGCCATGGGATTCAGCGCCGTCACGACCATGGAGCGCCGCGTGGGCTGATACAACGCGCCGATGGGATTCGCACACATCGACGAGGCTCCGAAGCGCACCGACGCGACGCCAGGCGTGGAGAGCACCTGGACGAACCTCGGAGAAGCCTCCGGTAGCGTCGACATCGGCCTGCGCCGGGTCGAGATACCGCCCGGCAAGCGCCCTACCCCGCCGCATAACCACGCCGCGGAGGAGGAGATCTTCTACGTGCTGGGCGGCGATGGGCTGGCGTGGCTCGACGGCGTGACGCACGAGGTCGCGACCGGTGACTGCATCGTGCACCTGCCTGGGGCCCACGCCCACACGTTGCGCGCCGGGCCGTCCGGGCTCGATGTACTGGTGCTGGGCGAGCGCCGTCCGGCGGAGCTGTGCGAGCTGCCGCGGACCGGAGCCGGCTGGCTCGGTGACTCGTGGCTGCAGGTCGGCGGCGGTGATTCTCCGTGGGAGCGCGATGCGGCGCTCGGCGAGCCCGAGTTCCCGGCGCCGTCGCCTCGGCCCGGCGTTATCGTGAACGTCGCCGACGTCGCGCCACAGCAGTGGGGGGACGGGTCGGTCTCGTCTCAGCGACGAGATCTCGGCGCGGCCGCCGGCTCTGTCTCCGTTGGCCTGAAGCACGTCCGCGTCGACCCGAATCGACTGTCCGCTCCGCCACATGTTCACTCGGCAGAGGAGGAGATCTTCGTGGTCCTCACCGGCGACGGCGTGGCGCTGATCGGCGAGGACGAGACCCCGGTGCGGGGCGGGCACGTGATCAGCCGCCCGGCGGGTTCGAAAGAGGCGCACGCCTTCCGCGCCGGCGACGACGGCCTCACGCTGCTCGCGTTCGGCACGCGCGTCCCCGACGACATGTGCTGGTACCCGCGATCGCAGAAGGTGTTCTTCCGCGGTCTCGGCGTGATCGGCCGGGTCGAGACGCTCGGCTACTGGGACGGTGAGGATTGAGAAGGTAGTTGCGGGTTCGCTGGTTTTGAGTAAGCTGAGTTTCAGCCCCATCCGCCCGCGTGGGCGTCGGGAAAGCCACGAAACGGAGCAGGGAGCGCGCGACGTTATGGATCTCACCGCGAGGAACGACCGCCGTGATTTCCGGCTAGCCGCCTGCGCGACGCCGATCGCCGCGCCGGGCGTCTCCGACTTCCAGACCATCGAGTCGGCGACCAACGTGTCGTTCCTGAACCCGCCGATGACGATCGGCACCGTGCTGGTCGAGGCGCCGCGGCGCGCCATCCGGCAGGGCGAGTACTTCATGGCCCGGTTCCTCGCGCACTCGGGCTGGAAGCGCGCGTCGTTCCTCGCGCTGACGGCCGTCGAGGCGCCGGCGATGCGCGACGTCGTCACGCTGCGCATGCTGGCCGATCCGCAGGACGCGCCGCAGCGCGCCCATCCGCGCGAGCGGATCGGGCTGAAGCTGACGACGCGCGTCCGCCAGGGCACGACCCTGAGCCCCGACGTGGCCGTTCGGGTGACCGTCATCGACGCGTCGCGCGGCGGCGTCTGCGTCGAGACGCCGGCGCAGCTGGCCGTGGGCGACGTGCTGTACCTGGAGGGGCCACAGCAGCCCGACGGCGGTGCCGACTTCGAGGTGCTGCGGGCCGATCCGCTGGCCCGCAACCGCTATGGCGGCCGGTTCCTGGAGGAGGCCGCCGGCAACGCGCTCTTCGAGCAGCTGGTCGAGGCCGCCCGCTCGGAGCGCGCCGCCCGCCGCACCCGCGCCGAGTCGGAGCCCGCCGCCGACGCCGCGCGGCCGGAAGACGAGCCGCCCACGCACGGCATGCACATCCGTTAGACGTCACACCTCCGCGCGCTCTGCTGCGCCTTCCATGCGCGGGGTCTGACCCCGAAAACGCCCTTTCTGGGGTCTGACCCCAGAACGTTTCCGCGCGGAAGGAGCGCGGAAGGCGCATCGGGACACGGACCGCGGGCGTTTCGCGCGGAGCGCGCGCTGCGCGTCACCGGGAGCGCGCTAGCGTTGCGTCACCGCTCCCGGAGCAGCAGGTCGGACGACGTCTCGCGCCTGGTGATCTCGGTCGCCTCGCCCGCGTCGACCATCACCGCGGCCGGACGGCCAAAGGCGTTGTAGTTCGAGGCCATCGTCGCGTGGTAGCCGCCCGTCATCGGCACCGCCAGCAAATCGCCGGGGACGGGATCGGGCAGCGGCACGTCCCACGCCAGCACGTCGCCCGACTCGCAGTGGCGGCCGGCGACCGCGAAGGTGCCGGTCGCGGGCACGTCGAGCCGCGTCGCCAGCAGCGGGTGGTAGGACGCGTCGTACAGCGCGACGCGGAGGTTGTCAGCCATGCCGCCATCGACCGAGACCCAGGTCGTACCCTCGCTGGTGCGCTTCACGACGCGCACCCGGTACAGCGTGACGCCGGACTGGGCGACGACCGAGCGGCCGGGCTCGAGCAGCAGGCGCGGTGCCGACAGGCCGGCGGCGTCGAACGCCGCTGGCACGGCGGCCACCAGCGCGGAGGCGTACGCGCGCGGATCGGGCGCCGGCTCGCCCGGCGTGTACGCCACACCGAGACCGCCGCCGAGATCGAGCACGTCGGGCGCGATGCCGCTGTCGGCGCAGAATCGCGCGCACCACGCCGCGGCCGAGCGGAGCGGCCCGGCATCGACCACCTGCGAGCCGAGATGCACGTGCAGGCCTCGCCCGCGCAGGCCCTCGGGCAACGCCGTCGCCAGCGCGCGGGCGGCCGCCGGGTCGAGGCCGAACTTCGAGCCGGCGTGGCCGGTCTGGATCTTCTTGTGGGTCTCGACCGCGATGTCGGGCGTGACCCGCACGAGCACGTCCTGGACGACGCCGCGCGCCCGCGCCATCGCCGCCAGCGCCTCGGCCTCCTCCGGCGCGTCCAGCACGACCAGGCCGGCGCCGGCGTCGAGCGCGGCCGCGAGGTCGTCCTCGCCCTTCGCGTTGCCGTGCACCACCAGGTCGGCGCCCGTGAACCCGGCCGCGAGGGCGAGCGCGATCTCGCCGGCCGACGCGACGTCGGCGCCCAGCCCGGCCTCGCGCAGGATCCGCAGCACGCCGGGCGTGCCGTTGGCCTTGAGCGCGAACATCGCGCGGCCACCGCCGGGCGCGAGCGGCTCGGCGTAGGCGGCCGCCCGGGCCCGCAGCGTGGCGGCGTCGTAGACGTAGAGCGGCGTACCGAACCTCGCCGCCAGCTCGGTCGCCGGGACGCCACCCAGCACCAGGCTGCCGCGGACGACGGTCGCGGCGTCGGGGAGCAGCTGCGTGCTCACCGGCCGGCGTGGCCGCGCGAGGCGGCGATGAGCTCCTCGAGCGCCGCCAGCTGGTCGAGGTAGCGGCCCGGCATACCCGCTGCGTCGCGGGCCGCGATCGCCGCCTCGGGCGTCGGGTCGGCGAACCGTTCGCCGGCGGCGATGCGCGTCGCGACCTCCTCGTGCGCCTGCCGGAACGGCGTGCCGCCGCGCACGAGCGCCTCGGCGACGTCGGTGGCGACCGTCAGGCCGTCGCCGGCCGCGGCCGCCATGCGCTCGCCGTCGAAGCGGATGCCGGCGAACGCCAGGCCGAGCACGTCGAGCGATCCCCGCACGCCGTCCACCTGCGCGAAGACGAGCTCCTTGTCCTCCTGCAGGTCGGAGTTGTACGACAGGGGCAGCCCCTTGATGACGCCGAGCAGCGCGGTCAGGCGGCCGATCGCGACGGCCGACCGGCCGCGCACGTGTTCCGCGATCTGCGGGTTCTTCTTCTGCGGCATCATGCTCGAGCCCTGAGCGACGCCGTCGTCGAGCTCCGCGAACCCGAACTCCTGCGACGTCCACAGCACGACCTCTTCGGCGATGCGCGAGAGGTGCACGGCGCAGAGCGTGCAGGCGTACGAGAGGTCGACCGCGAAGTCGCGGTCGGAGATCGCGTCGACCGAGTTCTGGAACCGCGCCTCGAAGCCGAGGTCGTGCGCGACCCCGTCCGGGTCGAGCGGCAGGCTGGAGCCGGCCAGCGCCCCGGCGCCGAGCGGCGAGACGTCGGCAGCAGCGCCGGCGGCGATCAGCCGGCGGACGTCGCGCTGGAGCGCCCAGACGTGCGCCGCCAGGTGATGACCGAGCGGCAGCGGCTGCGCGCGCTGCAGGTGCGTGTAGCCCGGCATCACGAGCCCGCCGTCGATGCGGGCGCGGGCGACGAGCACCGCCTGCAGCCCGGCCACGGTGCCGACCAGGTCGCGCGCGGCCTCGCGGCAGTAGAGGCGGAAAGCGGTCGCCACCTGGTCGTTGCGCGAGCGTCCGGCGTGCACGCGCTTGCCCGTCTCGCCCAGACGCTCGACCAGCTGGCGCTCGATCAGCGAGTGGACGTCCTCGTCGGTCGCGCCCTCGTCCAGCACGACCTGGTCGAGTGCCGCCTCGATCGCGGTGGCGTCCACGACCGGGATGATGCCCTGCCGCCCGAGCATGCGGACGTGCGCCTTCGAGGCGCGGACGTCGTAGGGCAGCAGCCGCGAATCGACCGAGAGCGACTGCGAGTAGGCGAGGACGCGCGGGTCGAGGCCGCCGGCGAGCCGGCCGGACCAGAGCGGTCCGGCGTCAGACATGGACCTCGCGGTGCTGCAGCGAGCGGCACAGGGCCGCGATGTCGGTGCCGACCGCCGGCTCGCGCGCGATCAGCAGGATCGTGTCGTCGCCGCCGATCGTGCCGCAGACCTCGGTCAGGTCGGCCTGGTCGAATGCACGCGCCACGGGCATCGCCTGCGCGGGCTTCGTCTTCAGGATGCAGAGGTTGTTCGACGACTCGATCGACAGCACGGCGCCCAGCACCTGGCGGAGCAGCTCCTGCGGGTCGATCGGCTCGTCACCCTCGGGCAGGGCGTAGACCATGTGGCCGTTACGGCGGACGCGCACGGCGCCGAGGCGGTCGAGGTCGCGCGAGACCGTCGCCTGCGTGACGGCCACCCCCTGTTCGGCGAGCAGCTCGACCAGCTGCTGCTGCGACGTCACCTCGCGGCGGTCGAGGATCACGGCGATCAATCGATGACGTTCATTCATCGCGCATGAGTATACGCAGAGCCGCATATCCATGCAAGCAAGCGGCGCCGGAGCGACCGGCGCGCGGGTAGCGTGTGGCCATGTCGAAGGTCCTCGTCTCCCTCCCCGTCGGCGACCGCGTCGGGATCGCCTTCTCGGGCGGGCTCGACACGTCCGTCGCCGTCGCCTGGATGCGCGAGCGCGGCGCGATCCCGTACGCGTACACCGCCGATCTCGGCCAGTACGACGAGGACGACATCGGCGCCATCCCGGGCCGCGCGCAGGACTACGGCGCCGAGCAGGGCCGGCTCGTCGACTGCAAGGAGGAGCTCGTCCACGAGGGCCTCGTCGCCCTGCAGTGCGGCGCCTTCCACATCGCTTCGGCCGGCCGCACCTACTTCAACACCACGCCGCTCGGCCGTGCCGTCACCGGCACCATGCTGGTGCAGGCGATGCGCGAGGACAACGTCTCGATCTGGGGCGACGGCTCCACCTACAAGGGCAACGACATCGAGCGGTTCTACCGCTACGGCCTGCTCGCCAACCCGATGCTGCGCATCTACAAGCCGTGGCTCGACCCCGACTTCGTCGAGGAGCTGGGTGGCCGGCACGAGATGTCGGAGTGGTTGCGCGCCCGCGACTTGCCGTACCGCGCGTCGACCGAGAAGGCGTACTCCACCGACGCCAACATCTGGGGCGCGACGCACGAGGCGAAGCGGCTCGAGCAGCTGGACGAGTCGATGGATCTCGTCGAGCCGATCATGGGCGTCCGGTTCTGGGACGATGCCGTCGCCATCCCGACCGAGGAGGTCGTGCTCTCGTTCGAGGAGGGCTGGCCGGTGGCGATCAACGGCCAGCGGTTCGCCGATCACGTCGCGCTGGTGCGCGAGGCGAACGCCGTCGGCGGCCGGCACGGGCTGGGCATGTCCGACCAGATCGAGAACCGCATCATCGAGGCGAAGAGCCGCGGCATCTACGAGGCGCCCGGGATGGCGCTGCTGCAGATCGGGTACGAGCGACTCATCAACGCGATCCACAACGAGGGCACCCTCGCGTCGTACCGGGAGGAGGGCCGTCGCCTCGGCCGCTTGCTGTACGAGGGCCGCTGGTTCGACCCGCAGGCGCTGATGCTGCGCGAGTCGCTGCAGCGCTGGGTCGGCCACGCCGTCACCGGCGACGTGCACGTGCGCCTGCGTCGCGGCGAGGACTACACCGTGCTGTCGACCGCCGGCCCGCACCTCACGTACCACCCGGAGCGCCTGTCGATGGAGCGCACGGAGGACGCCGCGTTCGGCCCGCTCGACCGCATCGGCCAGCTGACGATGCGCAACCTCGACATCGCCGACTCCCGCGCCAAGCTCGAGGAGTACGCCGCCCACAGCCAGCTGCTGAACCAGACCCACCTGATCGGCGAGCTCGAGCCGGGTGGCGCGGACCGCATCTCCCGCAACCCCGCGGCCGAGGGCGACAGCGGCGACCTCGCCCTGGACAACGTGGCCATGGAGATCGGCACCGACTAGTCCCGGGCGCCGGGCCGGCCGGTCGGCCCGGTCGGCCCGGTCGGCTCAGTTGACGTCGTCGTCGACCCAGTCGAGGGTCTTGGTGACTGCCTTCTTCCAGTTGCGGTAGAGGCGATCGCGCTCGTCGTCGTCCATCTGGGGGGTCCAGCGCTTGTCCTCGCCCCAGTTGTTCAAGATGTCGTCCTCGTTCTCCCAGTAGCCCACCGCGAGCCCGGCGGCGTACGCCGCACCCAGGGCCGTGGTCTCCGCCACGCGGGGGCGGACGACGTCCACGCCGAGGAGGTCGGCCTGGAACTGCATCAGCGTCTCGTTGACGACCATGCCTCCGTCGACGCGCAGCTCGGTGAGGGGGACGCCCGAGTCGGCGTTCATGGCGTCGAGGACCTCGCGGGTCTGGAAGGCGGTGGCCTCGAGGACGGCGCGCGCGATGTGGTTGCGGTTGACGAACCGGGTCAGCCCGACCAGGGCGCCGCGCGCGTCGGAACGCCAGTGGGGGGCGAAGAGGCCGGAGAAGGCGGGCACGAAGTAGGCGCCGCCGTTGTCGTCGACCTTCTTGGCCGCCTCCTCGATCTCGGCCGCCGAGTCGATCATCCCGAGGTTGTCGCGGACCCACTGGACCAGAGAGCCGGTGACGGCGATCGAGCCCTCGAGGGCGTAGACCGTGTCCTGCTCGCCGATCTTGTAGCAGATCGTCGTGAGCAGCCCGTTCTCGCTGGGAACCTGCTCGGTGCCGGTGTTCAGCAGCATGAAGTTGCCCGTGCCGTAGGTGTTCTTCGCGGTGCCCTTCGTCAGGCACGCCTGCCCGAAGGTCGCGGCCTGCTGGTCGCCGAGGATGCCGGCGATCGGGACCCCCTTGAGCACACCCGGCTTGCACTCGCCGTAGACCTCGGAGGAGGACCTGATCTCGGGAAGCATCGACATCGGGATGCCCATGTCGTCGGCGATCGACTCGTCCCAGGTGAGGTCGGCGAGGTTCATCAGCATCGTGCGGCTGGCGTTGGTGACGTCGGTGATGTGCACGCCCTCGTTCTCGGCGCCTCCGGTCAGGTTCCACAGCAGCCAGGTGTCGGTGTTGCCGAACAGCAGCTCTCCCGCCTCGGCCTTCTCGCGGGCTCCATCCACGTTGTCCAGGATCCAGGTGACCTTGGGGCCGGAGAAGTACGTCGCGAGCGGCAGCCCGCACACGTCCTTGTAGCGGTCGGGGCCCTTGTCGCCGGCGAGCTTGTCGACGATCTTCTGCGTGCGCGTGTCCTGCCAGACGATGGCGTTGTAGACCGGCTTGCCGGTCGCCTTCTCCCACACCACCGCGGTCTCGCGCTGGTTGGTGATGCCGACGGCCTCGATGCTGCTGCTGCTCAGGTTCGCCTTGCCGATGGCGCCACCGATGACCTCACGGGTGTTGTTCCAGATCTCGGTGGGGTCGTGCTCGACCCAGCCCGCCCTGGGGAAGATCTGCTCGTGCTCGATCTGGTCCACCGAGACGACCTCCCCGGCATGGTCGAAGATCATCGCGCGCGTGCTGGTCGTGCCCTGGTCGATCGAGAGGATGTAGGTCTTGTTGTCAGCCATCTGTGGTGCCTCCGGTGGGTGTGGTGTGGCGGGTCGTGAGGAACGGGTGGTCAGACGAAGCCGACGGCGTGACCGAGGAGCCCGCCGAGCACTCCACCGATCAGTGGCGCGACGACGGGGACCCAGGCGTAGTGCCAGCCGCTTGATCCCTTGCCGGGGATCGGCAGGAGCGCGTGCATGATGCGCGGCCCGAGGTCACGAGCAGGGTTGATCGCGTATCCCGTCGGTCCACCGAGGCTGGCACCGATGCCGACGACGAGCAGCGCGACCGCCAACGGTCCGACCTCGGTGGGGGTCTTGCCGAACGAGAGGATCACGAAGACGAGGACGAAGGTGCCGATGACCTCGGTGACCACGTTCCACAGGGGCGAGGCGATCGTCGGCATGGTGCTGAAGACGGCGAGCTTCGTGGCGGGCTCGCCCCCGGGATCGTCGAAGTGCTTCTTGTAGGCCAGCCAGCACAGCGTGGCCCCGATCATCGCTCCGACCATCTGCCCGGAGATGTACACCACCACGTCGGCGAAGGAGAGTCCCGAGTTCCCGGCGGCGAGCAGCCCGAGGGTGACGGCCGGGTTGATGTGCGCCCCCGACTTGTAGGCGACGTAGACCCCGGCGTAGACGCCCAGGCCCCAGCCGAAGTTGATCAGCAGGATCCCGCCGCCGAGGCCTCCGGTCTTCGGGAGCAGGGCATTGGCGACGACCCCGGTACCCAGCAGGATGAGGATCGCGGTCCCCATGACTTCAGGAAGGAAAATGTCTGTGAGCACACGTGACCTCTCGAGACGAACGGACTGGACTACCCCGGGAGTGACCTGCGCCACAACGGGGCCGTCAGCATGTTTGCACAAGTCCGCAGATCGCGCACTCGGTGTCTTCGCCTAGACCCGCCTTCTAGGGTGGGAGCGCCACGACCGACCACTCAGTCACAGGAGTCCCCGACATGCTCACACCAGCTCGGCTCGGGCCCCAGGAGCGCGCAACGGCATGGAAGTCGCTGGCGGAGCAGGAGTACGACGTCGTCGTCGTGGGTGGCGGTGTCACCGGAGCCGGTGTCGCTCTCGACGCGACGACTCGCGGGCTGCGCGTGCTGATGGTCGAGCAGCGCGACCTCGGGTCCGGCACGTCCTCGCGCAGCTCCAAGCTGTTCCACGGTGGCCTGCGCTACCTGGAGCAGCTGAACTTCGCGCTCGTACGTGAGGCTCTGCGGGAGCGTGAGCTGATGCTCACCAGGATCGCTCCGCACCTGGTCAAGCCGGTCTCCTTCCTCTACCCGCTCCGGCACCGTTTCTGGGAGCGCCCCTACGTGACCGCCGGACTGACCCTCTACGACTCCATGGGCGGCGCCAGCTCCGTGCCGCGACACCGGCAGCTGAGTCGTCGCAAGGCGCTCCAGCTCGCTCCCGGGCTGCGCAAGGACGCGCTGGCGGGCGCGCTGCTCTACTACGACGCACAGGCCGACGACGCGCGGCACACGATGATGGTGGCGCGCACCGCCGCGTCGTACGGCGCCACGGTGCTCAGCTCGGCCAAGGTGGTCGGGATGCTGCACGCGGGGGAGCGCATCGTCGGGGTCGAGGTGAGCGACATCGAGACCGGGGAGACCGCTGAGGTCTCTGCGCGCGCCGTCATCAACTGCACGGGCGTCTGGACCGACGACATCCAGAAGCTGGCGGGCGGTCGCGGACAGTTCAACGTGCGGGCCTCCAAGGGCGTGCACATCGTCGTGCCGCGGGACCGGATCAACTCGAAGACGGGCTTGATCCTGCGCACGGAGAGGTCGGTGCTGTTCGTGATCCCGTGGGGCACCCACTGGATCGTGGGCACCACCGACACCGACTGGGAGCTGGACAAGGCGCACCCTGCCGCGAGCCGCGCCGACATCGACTACATCCTCGAGCACGTCAACGGCGTGCTCGCGACCCCGTTGACCCACGACGACATCGAGGGGGTCTACGCGGGGTTGCGGCCACTGCTGGCCGGTGAGAGCGACGCCAGCTCGAGCCTGTCGCGCGAGCACGCCGTAGGTCGGCCACAGCCCGGCCTGGTGTCCATCGCGGGCGGGAAGTACACCACCTACCGCGTGATGGCCGTCGACGCCGTCGACGCGGCGCTGGTCGACCTGCCCGCCGGTGTCGGTCCCAGCGTCACCGAGGAGATCCCCCTGGTCGGGGCGGAGGGCTACCGCGCGATGACCAACCGGGTGGAGCACATCGCCCGCGACCGTGACCTGCCCACCTGGCGGGTGACCCACCTCCTCGACCGCTACGGCTCCCTGATCCAGGAGATGCTTGCGCAGGCCGACGAGGACCCTTCGCTGCTGGAGCCGCTGGACGGGGCCGAGGAGTACCTCAAGCTCGAGATCGTCTACGCGGTCACCCACGAGGGGGCCCTGCACCTGGACGACGTCCTCTCCCGGCGCACCCGGATCTCGATCGAGGTCCACGACCGCGGTGTGGAGTGTGCCGAGGCGGCCGCCCTGCTGATGGCGCCCATCCTGGGCTGGGACGAGCGCCGGGTGGCCGACGAGGTGGCGGCGTACCGCGCCCGGGTGGCCGCGGAGCGCGAGTCCCAGCAGGCTCCCGACGACCTCGCCGCCAACGCTGACCGGCTGGCCGCGCCCGACATCCGGGCCCGCTCGGTGGGCCGGGCGCTGGACTGACAAACTGACCGGCATGAGCGGCACTACCAACCACGGCGCACTCTGGGGCGGCCGCTTCGCCGGCGGACCCAGCCCCGAGCTCGAGGCACTGTCGCGCAGCACCCATTTCGACTGGCGGTTGGCCAGCTACGACCTCGACGGCTCGCGGGCCCACGCGAGCGCCCTCCATCAGGCCGGGCTCCTCACCCAGGACGAGCTCGACGGCCTGCGGGCCGGCATCGACGAGCTCGACCGTCGATTCGAGGCGGGTGAGCTTCTTCCCCAGGAGTCCGACGAGGACGTCCACGGCGCTCTCGAGGGTGTGCTCGTCGAGCTGGTCGGGGCTGACCTGGGTGGCAAGCTGCGCGCCGGTCGCAGCCGCAACGACCAGATCGCCACCCTGTTCAAGGTCTTCCTGCGCGACCACGCGCAGGTCGTCGCACGACTGGTCCTCGACCTCGCGGATGCCATCGCCGACCAGGCCGAACGCCACCACGGCGCGATCATGCCGGGCCGCACCCACCTCCAGCACGCGCAGCCGGTGCTGCTCAGCCACCACCTGATGGCTCACGCCTGGCCCCTGGTCCGCGACGTGTCCCGGCTCCGAGACTGGGACGCCCGGGTCGCCGCGGACTCGCCCTACGGCTCGGGGGCGCTCGCCGGTTCGAGCCTCGGTCTCGATCCGGAGGCCGTGGCTGCACACCTAGGCTTCACCGGCAGCACGCCGAACTCGATCGACGGCACCGCCTCGCGCGACTTCGTGGCGGAGTTCGCCTTCGTCACCGCGATGATCGGCGTCGACGTGAGCCGGCAGGCCGAGGAGATCATCCTCTGGGCCACCCGCGAGTTCGGCTTCGTGGCGCTCGACGACGCCTTCTCGACGGGCTCCAGCATCATGCCGCAGAAGAAGAATCCCGACATCGCCGAGCTGGCTCGCGGCAAGTCCGGTCGTCTGATCGGCAACCTCACCGGGCTGCTGGCCACCCTCAAGGCGCTGCCGCTCGCCTACAACCGCGACCTCCAGGAGGACAAGGAGCCGGTATTCGACTCGGTCGACACGCTCGAGGTCCTCCTGCCCGCCTTCACCGGGCAGGTCGCCACCTTGCGCTACGACACGGCGCGCATGGCCGAGCTCGCCCCGCAGGGCTTCTCCCTCGCCACCGACATCGCCGAGTGGCTGGTGCGTGAGGGCGTGCCCTTCCGGGTGGCCCACGAGCTCGCCGGGTCGTGCGTACGACGCTGCGAGGAGCTCGGCATCGAGCTCGACGAGCTGAGCGACGAGCAGTTCGCTGCCATCGACGCTCGTCTCACCCCTGCTGTCCGCGACGTGCTCACCGTGGAGGGCTCGGTCGCCTCGCGCAACGGTCGCGGCGGCACTGCCCCCGACCGGGTGGCCGAGCAGCTGGTCGAGCTCCGGGCGGCGGTGGCCGACCACCGCGGCTGGCTGCGGTGACCCTGCTCGACGTACTCGCCGGACCTGTCCTCGACGCCGCCCCACGCCTCCTCGGTGCGAGGTTCAGCCATGGTGGCGTGACGGTTCGCCTCACCGAGGTCGAGGCGTACGCCGGGGCGGACGACCCCGGCTCGCACGCGCACCGTGGTCGCACCGACCGCAACGCGGTGATGTTCGGGCCGGCGGGGCATCTCTACGTGTACTTCACCTACGGGATGCACCACTGCTGCAACGTGTCCTGCGGGCCGGAGGGAGAGGCCAGCGCGATCCTGCTGCGCGCCGGTGAGGTCGTCGAGGGTCTGGGGCTCGCCCGGGAGCGACGGTCGCGCTCCACCGACCGGGACCTCGCCCGGGGGCCCGGGCGCCTGTGCCAGGCGATGGGCATCGACCGCAGTGACGGTGGCCTCGACCTGCGCGACCACCTCCGACTCGGCCCGCCGGTGGCGGACGTCAGCACGGGTCCCCGCGTCGGCCTGCGTCTGGCGGCCGAACGACCGTGGCGGTTCTGGATCGCGGGCGACTCCACCGTGAGCCGCTACGTGCCGGCCAAGAAGCGCGCGAGGGAGCTCTGACCGCTTCCGCCTGCGGTGGACCAGGGTGAGCAGGACCGCGCGCAGGCAGCGTTTCGGTCGGCCCCGCCGCGCCCCCGGGACCGCCGAGCCGCTCGACATGGGTAACGTGAGCATGAGCACTCCGTACGCCGAGGAAAGGCGCCCCCATGTCCACGCGCGATCACCTGTTCAGCGTCGTCGCCAGCCTCCAGCCCGTGATCTTCGGTGTCTCCGCCCAGGAGCTGGACTCCTCGACCCCGTGCACCGAATTCGACGTGTGCATGGTCGCGAACCACCTGCTCGGCACCGTCGAGGCGATGCGGCGCGTGGGTGCGGGGGAGCCGCTGGACGCCGAGGACCCGTGGGGCACCCAAGGTGACAACGTCCGTGAGCAGTGGCGTGACGACCTGAGCCACAAGCTCACCGAGTTCGCCAAGGCCTGGAGCCAGCCCGGAGCATGGGAGGGCGACGCGATGGACGGGGCCATGCCTCGGCAGCTGGTCGGGGACATGGGCTTCGTCGAGGTGATGCTGCACGGCTGGGACCTCGCCAGGGGATCGGGCCAGCAGGTCGAGTACGACGACGCCGCCGTCGAGCGCGCGCTGGAGATCATGGAGGCCATCGGCGAGCAGGGCCGGTCCCAGGGAGCCTTCGCTGCGGAGGTCCACGTCGCCGACGACGCCCCGGCCTTCGCCAAGGTGCTCGGCAAGTCCGGACGCGATCCGGAGTGGCCCGCGTGACCATCGACCCCACCCTGCTGGACGACCTGATGTGGCGGGGGCTCGTCGCGCACTCGACCGACCTCGACGCGCTGCGTGAGGCTCTGGTCGAGGAGTCCGTCCGGTTCTACGTCGGGTTCGACCCGACGGCACCGAGCCTGCACATGGGCAACCTGGTGCAGATTCTCACCGCGAAACGGCTGCAGCAGGCCGGGCA
>JBKJIG010000031.1:0-150519 GCA_046598415.1 Gaiellales bacterium | reverse complement strand
CCCGCCGTCGCCGCCGCCATGCGCTGCAGCGCCGCCACTGCCTGCTCGGCGCGGGCCTCCTGGACGTAGCCGAGCACGGCATTGAGGAGGACGATCACCGCAATCACGATCGCGTCGAACGGTACCTTTTCACGACCCTCGAGCACCCAGGCGACGAGCGCCACGACGATGGCGCCGATCAGGAGGTAGATAAGCGGGTCGGCGAACTGGGCGAGGAGCTTCCGCCACGCCGGCACCACCGCCGTGGACTCGAGCTGGTTCGGTCCATGACGCGCGAGACGATCAGCCGCCTCCGGGGCGCTCAGCCCGCCGCCGACGTCGGTACCCAACTCGGCCGCGACCTCCGCCGCTTCCCGGCGCCACGGGGCGCGTCGGTCGTCGTGGCCTTTCATGCGGCGCGGTGCAACGCGCTTCGACCGGAGACGCACACGATCAGGATCGGCGTCATCTCAGGTCGCGCGGTTCTGCGCGGCGTTCTCGCACCGATCGAGCAGCCGGTCGTCGCCGAGCTCGCCGACCCAGTCCGCGAACGTGTCCGTCGGCCCGGTCCAGCGCAGCTGGTCGATGTCGGCGAGCAGCTCGATCTCGCCACGCAGCGTCGCCAGGTCCTTGAACAGCAGCGCCAGGTCGCGCTTCTCGCCCAGCACCGCGGCGGGGAAGTCCTCGATCGGGCCGTGCTCGTTGATCAGCCGCGCGGCACCGACCATGCCGATGCCCGGGATGCCCGGATAGCCGTCGGCGCTGTCGCCGACGAGAGCGAGCAGGTCGGGGATGCGCACCGGATCGACGCGGAACTTCTCGCGCACGCCGTCCTCGTTGCGGACGATGCCCGCGCGCCGGTCGACCTGCACGACGCGGTCACCGATGACGCACTGCGCGAGGTCCTTGTCCGGCGTCCAGATCAGCACCTGGTCGACCTGGTCGTCGGTGGCGGCGAACCGGGCCGCCGCCGCCAGCGCGTCATCCGCCTCGAACTCGACCATCGGCCAGACCGCGACGCCCATCGCGTGCAGCGCCTGTTCGAGCGGCTCGAACTGCAGCCGCAGCGCGGGGTCGATGCCGGCACCCGACTTGTAGCCGGGCCACATGCCGTTGCGGAACGACTCGATCACGTGGTCGGTGGCGACGCCGACGTGCGTGCCGCCCCCCTCGATCGTCTCCAGCACCGTGTGCAGCACGCCGCTCGCAGCCCCGAGCCGGCGATCGGCGCCGCCGCGCTTGCGGCCGTAGAAGTGCCGGAAGAGCTCGTACGTCCCGTCGATGAGGTGGATGACCACGCCGCCGCTCACATGCGCTCCGGCGTCTCGATGCCGAGCAGGTCGAGGCCCTGGGCGAGCGCGCGCGCCGTGACGTCGCAGAGGGCGAGGCGGCTCGCGCGCAGCTCGGGTGGGACGTCGCTGCGCAGCACCGGGCAGGCGTCGTAGAACGCCGTGAACGTCTGCGCGAGGTCGAACAGGTCGTTGCAGAGGCGGTGCGGGGCGAGGCGCTCGACCGACTCGCGGATCGCGACGGTGAAGCCGACCAACTCGAGGGCGAGCGCGCGCTCCTCGGGCGTACCGAGTACCGGCACGACGCCCGTCGCTCCCGCGCCGTCGGCGCCCGCGCGGCGGAAGATCGAGCGGATCCGGGCGTGCGCGTACTGCAGGTACGGTGCCGTGAAGCCGTCCAGCGAGAGCATCCGCTCCCAGCTGAAGACGTAGTCGCCGACCCGGTCGCTCGACAGGTCCGCGAACTTGATCGCGCCGATGCCGATGGCGCGCGCGATGGCCGCGCGCTCCTCGGCCGGCAGCTCGCCGCTGCGCTCGTCCACCACGGCCTGCGCACGCCGCACCGCCTCGTCCAGCAGGTCGGCGAGTCGCAGCGTCTCGCCCGATCGCGAGCGCAGCATCTTCTTGTCCTCGCCCAGCACGTTGCCGAACGGCACGTGCACGCAGCGCGCCGGCGGCGCCAGCCAGCCCGCCATCTCGCAGACCTTCCACGCCATCGCGAAGTGCTGTGCCTGGGGCGCTCCGACGACGTACACGAGCCACGACGCGTGGAGGCGGCCGACCCGGTCGCGCACCGTCGCGAGGTCGGTCGTCGTGTAGTTGTAGCCCCCGTCGGCCTTCCGCACGATGACGGGCATGGGCTCGCCGTCGCGACCGGCGAACCCCGGCGGGTAGACGACTGTCGCGCCGTCCGACTCCTCCAGCAGGCCCTGCTCGCCGAGCTCGGCGACCACGCCCGCGAGCTGCGGGTTGTAGAAGCTCTCGCCCACGATGTCGGCAGGCGTCAGCAGGACGCCGAGGCGGTCGTACACCTCCTGGAACTCGCGCGCCGACTGGTCGACCAGCACCTGCCAGAGCTGCAGCGTCTCGGGATCGCCGGCCTGCAGCAGCACGACGCGCTCGCCACTGCGCGCGCGGAACACGACGTCCTCGTCGAACACCGCCCGCGCCTGCCGGTAGAAGGTCGTCAGGTCGCCGGCACCCAGGTCGCCGACCGCCGCCGTGCCGCCGATGTCGACCAGGTGCTCGATCAACATCCCGAACGGCGTGCCCCAGTCGCCGACGTGGTTCTCGCGGATCACCTCGTGGCCGGCAAAGGTCAGCAGCCGGACGATGGCGTCGCCGATCACGGTCGAGCGCAGGTGCCCGACGTGCATCTCCTTCGCCACGTTCGGCGCGGAGTAGTCGACCACGACGCGCTCCGGAGCCGCCGCCGGCGGCACGCCGAGGCGCGGATCGGCGGCCATCTCCGCCACGGCTCCGGCCAGGTACGTCTCGCTCAGCGTCACGTTGATGAAGCCCGCGCCGGCCACCTCGACGACCCGCGCGATATCGGACAGGTCGTCCTGCGCGACGATCTCCTCGGCGATCTCGCGGGGCGGCCGGCCGAGGCGCTTGGCGAGCGCGAGCGCGCCGTTGGCCTGCAGGTCGCAGCGGTCGGAGACGCGCACGACCGGGTCGGAACCCGGTGCGACGGCATCGAACATCGCCGTCAGGCGGGCGGTCAGCGTGGCGAAGACGTCGGGCACGGCGGCCATCATTCCACGCCGCCCTGCGAAGGCACGCGGGTCGCCTGGGGATGTGCGCCGCGAAGCGGACTCGGCGAGCCATGCGACGGCGAGCTGCCGGGCCCGAGTTCGTTCGTGCTGGAGCGCCGTCACGACGAGTACCCGGCCGTCGTGCGATGACGTGGCGGCCGACCTGCCCGGCGGCCGCCGGCTCAGTCGCTCCCGGCGGTCTGCCCGAGCCCGGCCTCGCGGGCCTTGCCGATGGCCGCCGCGCGATCGGCGACCTGCAGCTTGTTGAAGATGTTGCTGACGTGGTTGCGGACCGTCTTCAGGCTCAGGACGAGATGGTCGGCGATCGCGACGTTGCTCTTGCCCGAGGCGATCAGCCCGAGGATCTCGCGCTCCCGTTCGGACAGCTGGGGGAAGAGCTTGCGCGGCGTGGCAGCGAAATAGTCGATCAGCCGGTCGGCGATGGCTGGTCCGAAGATCGCCTCGCCTCGGCCGATGGCGCGCACGGCGCGGAGGATGTCGTCGCGCTGCGAGCCCTTCAACAGGTAGCCGCGGGCCCCCGCGCGCATGGCGGCGAAGACCGAGTCGTCGTCGTCGAACATCGTCAGCACGATGACGCCGCAGTCACTGCCGGCGGCGCGGATGCGACGGGTCGCGTCGATGCCGTTCAGCTCGGGCATCTGCAGGTCCATCAGGATGGCGTCCGGCGCGTGCTCCAGTACCAGGACCACCGCCTCGGCCCCGGTCGTCGCCTCGCCCACGACCTCGATGTCGGCCGCCGCGTCGAGCATCATGCGCAACCCGTCACGAAACGCCGGATGGTCGTCGGCGATGACCACGCGCAGCCCGGCGCCGGCGGGGGTCACGACGACCCCATCGGCAGCGTCGCCCGCACCGTCGTGCCGGTCGCCGGGGCGGAGCTGACCGCCAGCGTGCCGCCGAGCTCGGCGGCCCGCTCGTGCATGGACGTCAGACCGACGCCGCGCCGCGCGCCCGGCGCGAACCCGGCGCCGTCGTCGGCGACCGACACGACGAGTCCGCCGTTGAGCGCGATCGTGACGGTGCAGCGCTGCCCGCCGCCGTGGCGCTGGGCGTTGGTCATCGCCTCGAGTGCGATCCGGTAGGCAGCCACCTCGACGGCCGCCGGCAGCGGCGGCATCGGATCGGGGCCGTGTACCTCGACCGCCGAGCCAGAGGTCGTGAGGCGCGTCGCCTGCTCCGTCAGCGCCGGCAGCAGACCGTACTCGTCGAGCACCGGCGGGCGCAGCGCGTAGACGACGCGCCGGATATCGGCGATCGCCTCCTGCACCTCCCGGCTGAGGGTGTCGACGATCTCCGCGGCCGGCTCGCCGACGTGATCGCGCAGCACCTCGAGGCGCAGCGACATCGCGGCCAGGGTCGGCCCGATCCCGTCGTGCAGATCGCGCCGCAGGCGGCGGCGTTCCTCCTCACGTGCCGTCACCAGCTCGCGGCGCGAGCGCTGGACGTCCTCCATCAGCCGCACCGACTGCACCGCCACCCCGGCGTGGCGCACGAGATCGTCCAGCAGCTGGCTGTCCGCCGGCACCAGCTGGCTGCCGGCCGGCACCTCGACCGCGAGCGTGCCCTCCGGCTCGCCGCGGTAGCTCAGCTGGCGCCGCTCGATCGCACCGCGGCCGCGCGTGCCGTGGGCCACGATGGCGTGCGGCGCGCCGTCGCGCTCCAGCTCCACCGCCACGTATGGCAGCCGGAGCGCCTCGGCCACGGACTCCACCACCGTCCGCACGACCTCCGCGGGCGCGAGCGTCTCCTGCAGCTTGCCGGTCAGGCGCTGCAACGCGGCGTACGGCTGCGTGCGGTCGCCGTACACGACGCGGTCGACGCGTCGTTGGAGCCGCGCGTGCAGCGGCTGGATGACGACCGCGATCAGGCCCGCGGCGAGCAGGCCGGCGGCGCCCCGGTTGCCGATCGCGGCGCTGGCCGCGGTCAGGACGCCGACGTAGAGCCCGGCGACGCAGATCGACAGGGTGCCGTAGACGAGCGTGCGGTTGAGCGCGAGCTCGATGTCGAACAGCCGGTACCGCAGGATCCCGATCCCGATCGCGAGCGGCACCACGGCAGCCATGGTCACCACCCCCGCCAGCGTCAGCCCGCCGATCTCACCAGCGTTGAGCCACGCATCGAACCAGCAGACCAGCAGGGCGCCCGGCAGCGCGAGCGCGGCATAGGCGAGCCAGAGCACCTGGAGCCGCTCGGTGCCGACGGCCCGCTTGAGCCGCGTCCGGATGGCCAGGGCCGCACCGATCAGGCTGAACAGGATGCCGAGGCTGAGCGGGAAGCGCAGGGACATGACCGCAGCGGGCAGCTCGGGCAGCGGGTTGCTGAACCGCGCCGAGTCGCCGTCGAGCCGCTCGTGGTCGAACAGCGCGATCGCGAAGAAGCCGGCGAACGCCACGACCGCTCCCCACGCGAAACGGCGCCAGCGAGCCGACGGCAGGCGGCCGTCGGGGAAGACGAAGGCGATCGCCGTCAGACCGGCGAACCAGACCGGCCAGCTGGCCGCCGACGCGTACGCCGCCAGCGCCGTCCCCGGCAGTGACCCGTCGTGATCGACGATCGACGTCTCGGCGTAGATGTCGATCGAGGCACTCAGCGTCAGCAGCGTCGCGTGCGCCAGCAGGAGCCACCCGATCACGTTGCCCGGTCGGGCGCGCTGGATCACCCAGCCCATGGCCGCGGGGATCGCGACGACAGCGAACACGCCACCGGCGGCCGCGACGGAATCGCCTCGGAGCGGGACGAGCAGCAGCGCGGCGAGCAGCGCCGCCGCAGGGAACACCGCCAGCAGCGTGGCCGTGATCTGCATCGGTTTCGCCGGGGCGTGGCTCACGTCGCCTCCATCTTGACGCCCGCGGCTCCGGCGCGCACTCCCGTCCCGGCGATTTCCCGGTGCGGTCGGGAACGCCGCCCTTGTGGGCGGGACGGGCCCCTCTCCACGATTGCGGGCATCGCCTGACCGGCGACTTCCCCCCAGGAGGAGCACGACCATGCAACACGATCGGTTCCAGCGCTATCTCCCGCTCACCGGCACGCTGGCCGGCATCGCCCTCGCGGCCGGGATCCTGCTCACCCGCGACGAGCTCGGCGGGGACGATCCGACGGCGCAGGCGATCGTCGCCTGGTACGGCAGCCACCAGACCGTCACCCTCCTCGCCAGCCTCGTCTGCGCGCCGCTGTTCGCCCTGTTCCTGCTCTTCTTCACCGCCAGCCTGCGCGGTCTGCTGCGCTCGGGCGAGGCCGAGGAGTCCACCTACTCGACCGTCGTCGCCGGCGCGGCGCCGCTGGTGGCGTTCGCGATCCTGCTGATGAGCTCGATCGACGTGGCGGCCAGCAGCGCGGCGGACAATGGGCACGCCGACATCGCGCAGACGCTCCATGCCGCCGGCCAGTACTCGTGGCTGCCGTGGGGCGCACCGGCGGCGGCCCTGCTGCTCGCAGCCGGCCTCGGCGGGCTGCGGACCGCAACGTTGCCGCGGCCGCACGGCTGGCTGTCGGTGATCCTCGGCGTCGTCGCGATCAGCCCGGTCGGCTTCATCAGCTTCTTCGTCCTGCCGCTCTGGCTGATCGGCACGGGGATCGTCATGTTCCGCCGCCAGACCGCGACGGCGCGCGCCGGCCGGATGGTGAGTCCGGCGCTCTCGTAGCTCCCCCCGAGCGCGGGTCGCGTGCCTGACCGGCGCGCGACCCGCAGCACGGGGTCTAGCTGCCGAGCTCGGCCAGCCGCCGCTCCAGCAGGCGCCGGTCGGCGGCGTCCTCGGTCAGCTCCAGCGCGCGACGATACGCGCCTCGCGCCTCGTCCGGCCGGTCGAGCCGGCGCAGCAGCTCGCCGCGCGTCGAGTGCAGGTAGCGGTAGTCGTCGAGCGCGAGGCCGTCGATGATCGCGAGGCCCGCCTCCGGGCCCTCCGCCTCGGCCACCGCGACGGCGCGGTTCAGCTCCACCACCGGCGAGCCGGTGAGGCGCCCGAGCTCCGCGTACAGCAACGCGATCTCGTGCCAGTCGTGCGGGTCGTCGGCGTGCAGCGACGCGATCGCCGCCTGCACGACGTACGGGCCGCGGCCGTGCTGGGCGAGCGCGCGGTCGAGCGTGGCGCGCCCCTCGGCGATCTTCGCCTCGTCCCACCGCGCCCGGTCCTGGTCGTCGAGCAGCACCCGCTCGCCGTCGACGAACCGCGCGTCACGGCGCGAGTCGTGCAGCAGCATCAGCGCCACCAGGGCCTGCGCCTCCGGCTCGTCGGGCATCAGCGCGGCCAGCGACCGGCCCAGCCGCAGCGCCTCGGCCGCCAGGTCGGTGCGGCCCGCGTACCCCTCGTTGAAGATCAGATAGACGACCGCCAGCACCGCCGCCAGCCGGTCGGGCAGCAGATGTGCGGGCGGCACCCGGAACGGGATGCCGGCCGTGCGGATCTTGTGCTTGGCGCGCACCAGCCGCTGGGCCATGGTCGCCTCGGGCACCAGGAACGCGCGGGCGATCTCGGTGGTCGTCAGGCCGCCCAGCGTCCGCAGCGTCAGGGCCACCTGCGCCTCCGTGGCGAGCGCCGGGTGGCAGCAGGTGAAGATCAGCTCCAGCCGCTCGTCGGGGAATGTCGTCTCGTCCACCGTCTCCTCCACGGTCTGCGGCACGTCGAGCAGGCGGGTCTTCTGCAGTAGCGCGCGGTCGCGGTGGATGCGGTTGATGGCCCGGTTGCGGGCGGTCGTCGTCAGCCACGCGCCCGGGTTGTCGGGCATCCCGTCGCACGGCCAGCGCTCGGCGGCGATCGCGAACGCCTCCTGGGTGGCTTCCTCGGCGAGCTCGAAGTCGCCGAGGAAGCCGATCAGGGCAGCGAGGACCCGCCCCCACTGGTCGCGGAAGACCTGCTCGAGCGGATCTACCACTGCTCGGTGGGACGCACCTCGATCGCGCCGCCCAGCCGGGCCGCCGGAACCTTCGCCGCCAGCTCGATCGCGGCGTCGAGGTCGTCCGCCTCGAAGATGAAGTAGCCGCCGAGCGCCTCCTTCGTGTCGACGAAGGGCCCGTCGGTGGTGAGCGTCCTGCCGTCCTGCACGCGCACCGTGGTGGCCGTCTCCGGCGCCGTCAGCGCGAGGCCGGGCGTGACGCCGGGGGTCTCGTTGAGCGCCTGGTAGGCGGCGTAGACGGCGTTCTGCTCGTCGGGCGAGAGCGTGGCCCACGCCTCGGGGTTCCGCGGTGTCGGGGTGGTCCCCTGATGGATCAGCATCACGTACTTCATGGCGTCCTCCTTGCGGGATGGTCGCTCATACGACAAACGCGTGCCGCCGAAATCGACAGCTCGTGCGTGAGCCGTCAGCCGGTGGCCGCCACCACCCCGCTGGATCCGGCCGAGCTCGCGTCCTCCGCCAAGCCGCGCACGACGAACGTCGCGAACAGCAGCAGGCCCGGCTCGACCAGCGCCAGGTCGTCGACCGTCACGGCCACGGGCCGCTTACCCCAGCCCTTGCCGTCGAGCAGGGCCAGCTCGAGCTCGCCGGCGACCAGCGCGTACCGCTCGCGCCAGCTCGAGGCCGGCCGGAGCGAGAAGTCCCGGCCGCCCCAGCGCAGGGTGCCGCCGCGACGGAAGCCGCCGCGCGGCTCGAACTCGCCGACCACGACGCCGCCCTCGTCGGTGGCGCGGACGATGCGGCGCCAGAAGCCCGTACTGGCCAGCTCCCAGGTGCGGCCGCCGGCCTCGGCGGTCGCCCTCTGCGAGAGGAAGCCGGCGAGGCGCAGCGTGCCGACGTCGCCGAGCGCGTAGAGCTTGCGGTCGTGCTGGGTGCGGGTCAGCTCGAGATCGGCGATGGGGGAATTGTGCTCGCTCATCCGATGTCCCGCCGAACGAGGGTGGATGCGCCGGCTGCCGCGAACGCGAGGCCGTAGAGGGTGAGCAGCACTGCGGCGGCTCCGATCGGGAGCAGCCCGCCGTTCGGAGTCGACACGCCGGACAGGGCGCTCGCGGCGCCGCCGGGGAACCACTTGCCAACCTCGGGGACGAAGCCGACGAGCACGCCCTCGACGACCTGCGTCCAGACCAGGGCGATGGTGATCGCTGCGGTCTGGTTGCGCACCAGCGCGCCGAACCCGACGCCGACGACGGCTGCAAGCACCGTTGCGGCGAAGGAGCCCAGCAGGGCCGCCACGATGTCGGCGGTGTAGGCCGTCGGCGAGACGTCCTCGGCGGACAGCCAGGGCAGCCCGATCGCGAGCGTCAGGGCTGCAGCCGCAACGGCGACGCACGCGCCCACGAGAGCCGCGGCGACGAGCTTGGCAGCGACGACGCGGCGGCGGTCCGGGCTGATCAGGAACGTCGCCGTCGCCGTTCCGTGGCGGAACTCGCCGGCCATGCCGAGGATGCCGATCACCAGCAGCAGCACGGCTCCGGACGACGCGGCCGACATCGCGTGGCGGACGCCGTCGGCGCTGTCGAGCGGGTCGGTGCCGCCGGTGACGGCGAGCGCGAGGCTGAGGGGCACGAACGCCAGCGCGGCCGCGACGTTGCCCCAGAACATCCGGGTGGTGCGCAGCTTCAGCAGCTCCGCGCGAACGAGGTCTCGCATCACGCCACCTCCGTGGTCGCGGTCAGCTCGAGGAACAGCTCCTCGAGATCGACGTGCTCGGCGCTGATCTCGTACAGCACGACCCCGGCACCGGCGGCTGCGAGGCCCACCGCCTCGGGCGTGGTCTCGAGCGCGACGAGTGCGTCCGGGCCGGCTCGCTCCGCAGCGATACCGCGGGAGGTGAGCGTCGAGCGCAGCTCTTCGGGCTGCGGCGTCCGGACGCGCACGGCGGGGCGTGCGCGCCGCGTCAGGTCGGCCAGCGGCGACTGCACGACCAGGCGGCCGCGGGCGATGATCACGACGTCGTCGGCGGTCTGGGCGATCTCGGCCAGCAGGTGGCTCGAGACGAGCACCGTGCCGCCGTCATCCGCGAACGCGCGCAGGAAGCCCCGCAGCCAGTGGACGCCCTCGGGGTCGAGCCCGTTCGCCGGCTCGTCGAGAATCAGCACGCGCGGCCGGCCGAGCAGCGCGGCGGCCAGGCCGAGGCGCTGGCGCATGCCGAGCGAGAAACCCTTCACGCGCCGGGCGGCCGCCTCGGTGAGGCCGACCTGCGCGAGCACCTCGTCGACGCGCGTCGCGGGCAGGCCGGCCTCGGTGGCCAGCACGCGCAGGTGGTTGCGCGCGCGGCGGCCCGGGTAGAAGCCGGTCGACTCGAGCACTGCACCGACCTGGTGCGAGGGCGCCGCGAGCTCGCCGTAGCGACGCCCGCCGATCGTCGCGGTGCCGCCGGTCGGTGCGACGAGGCCGAGCAGCATCTGCAGGGTCGTCGTCTTGCCAGCCCCGTTCGGGCCGAGGAATCCGGTGACGGCACCTTCTCGTGCGACGAAGCTGAGGCGGTCGACGGCGGTGACGTCACCGTACTGCTTGGAGAGTTCGTGGATCTCGATGGCCGACATGCCGTCGAGTGTGCCGCGGCGGCTGGCGCGTTTCGTCGGCCGTAGGATGGTTTCGCCTCTGCCAATGGTCGCGCGCGAATGGGCCGTATGTCCATCCTTCGACGGAGTCCCTGTCGGCTACGGTTGAGCGATGCGGGCGCGGGCACGGCGGGTGATGGCCTGGGTGGGGCGGAATCTCACCGCGGTCGATTGCGCCATCGCGGTCGTGTTCGCCGCGACCGCCCTGGCGTCGCTGTACGCGACGATCGAGCTACTGCGGCAGGACCCCGCGTTCGAGGACCCGGCGAAGCCCCCGATCATCGTCGCACTCCTGGCGGTGACGCTGCCGCTGGCGCTGCGCCGCCGCTACCCGGTGACCGTCGCCGTGGTGGTCATCGGCGCGTTCGTGATCGGACGCATCGCGGTCAGCCCCGACGTGCCCCTCCTGCCGTGGGAGGGCACCGTGACGGTGTGGGCCTGCTGGCTCGCGCTGTACAGCGCCGTCGCCTACCGCGTCCGCTCGCGGGCGACGCTGCCGGCGGTGACGGCGGTCGTCGTCGTCCTCTGCGGGGAGGTGGTGCGCGAGCTCTTCTTCGTGGGCGGCGGCGTGTACTCCGACCTGCCGCTCAACGCGGGCTTCCTGCTGGCGTACAACGTCGTCTTCATCCTGCTCCCGGTGCTGCTCGGGCTGGCTGTCCGCTCGCTGCGCGACCGGAGCCGCGAGCTGGCCGAGCAGACCGTCGAGCTGCGGCGCGAACGAGAGGACAACGCGCGCCGGGCCGTGCTCGAGGAGCGCGTGCGCATCGCGCGCGAGCTGCACGACGTCGTCGCGCACCACGTCAGCGTGATGGGCGTGCAGGCCGGCGCGGCGCGTCGGGTGATGGCGCGGCGGCCCGACCAGGCGGAGGAGGCGCTCAGCTCGATCGAGGCGTCGAGCCGGCAGGCCGTCGTCGAGCTGCACCGCCTGCTCGGCTTCCTGCGGCGCGAGGGTCAGGACGACGCGCTGGCGCCGCAGCCCGATCTCGCGCAGCTGCCCGAGCTGATCGCACAGGCGACGCAGGGCGAGCTGACGGTCGACCTGACCGTCCAGGGCGACCCGCGGCCGCTGCCCGGCACGCTCGAGCTGTCGGTGTACCGCGTCGTCCAGGAGGCGCTCACCAACGCGCTCAAGCACTCCGGCGGCACGGCCGCGAGGGTGCGCGTCGCGTACCGGGCGACGACGCTCGAGATCGAGGTGGCGGACGACGGCCGCGGCGGCGGCGCGGCGGGCGGCAGCGGCCACGGGCTGATCGGCATGCGCGAGCGCGTGCGTCTGCACGGTGGGCACCTGCGCGCGGGCCCCGATCCGGCCGGCGGCTTCGTCGTGCACGCGAGCTTCCCGCTGAACGGCGGCGGGGCGTGAGCATCCGCGTGGTGCTGGCCGACGACCAGGCGATGGTGCGCGGCGGCTTCCGGCTGATCCTCGAAGCTGAGGACGACGTCGAGGTGGTCGGCGAGGCCGGCGACGGACAGGAGGCGATCACGGTCACCCGGCGTCTGCAGCCCGACGTCGTGCTGATGGACGTCCAGATGCCGAAGATGGACGGGCTCGAGGCGACGCGCCAGCTGGGCCGCGACCCCGCCGTGCGCAGCCGCGTCGTCATCCTCACGACGTTCGAGCAGGACGACTACGTGTTCGAGGCGCTCCGGGCCGGCGCGAGCGGCTTCCTGCTCAAGAACGCGCGGCCGGAGGATCTCATGCACGCCGTCCGCGTGGTCGCCGCCGGCGATGCGCTGCTGGCGCCGTCCGTGACGCGGCGCGTGATCGAGGAGTACTCCCGGCGGCCGGCGAGGCCGCGCGATGCGTCCAGCATCGAGCGGCTCACCGAGCGCGAGGTCGAGGTGCTGCGCCTGCTCGCGACGGGCATGAGCAACGCCGAGCTGGCAGCGCACCTCTATCTCGGCGAGGGCACCATCAAGACCCACGTCTCGCACGTGCTTGCGAAGCTCGGCCTGCGCGATCGCGTGCAGGCGGTGGTCTTCGCCTACGAGAACGGCCTGGCCGACCAGCGCGACTGACGTGGTGCGCGCCGTCCGTCGATCGCCTCGCCATCGAACCACGTCCGCGCGTGCCCGAACTGCGCCGCACTGTGCCGAAACGCAACCGGGCCCGGCCAGTCGCGCGATTCGCGCGCCTCCCGCGCGCCTTCCATGTTGGGGTCAGACCCCATTTCTCGTGTTTTCGGGGTCTGACCCCGGCACGAATGGCGCACGAATTCGCGCGGAGGTGGCACGCCGAGAATCTTCGGTCGCCCGGGTTCGGGGACGCGCCTTGGTTGGGATGGCGGCTTGCCGGGCACGCTCGATCGCAGCGACTTCGGCTTTCTCCAACAACCGCGGCAACTCGTGGTGGAGCCGGGTCTGAGAGACTTGCACGCCGGCGACAGTTCGGCCGCCAAGCTCAAGAAGTCATGCCGAATCCGCGACTGACCTGAGCCACGAGGGAGTCCTTCAACTTCACCCGACAGAGGGATGAATCAGCAGGTTTCAGTAGACATTATCCAGCTCGGCCCGCGGTTCCGTCCAAGGGCAGATCTCCCCGTCTAGGAAGGGAACTCCCCATGAAGTGGATGCCGAACCGCCGCGTCGCCCGCATCGCCATGATCGTCACCTCGCTCGTCGCCTTCGTCGTGTCGTCGGGCGCCGGCACGCGCTGGGGCTAGTAGGACTCCCGGCGCATGCGCTCCGGGTCACCGCAAAGGGGTGATCCGGGGCGTTTCTCCGTCCCGGGGCTACCGCAGCGCCTTCAGGGCGGGACCGAGCGCCTGGTCGGCGTGCAGCACCGGCTCGAACAGGTCACCGTGCTCGGCCAGTCGCGCCAGCGCCACGTCCATCGGGAAGTCGCGTGGTCGCAGGTCCTCGGTCAGCTCGTCCCAGCGCAGCGGCGTCGACACCGGCGCACCCGGCTTGGGCCGCACGGAGTAGGCCGACGCGATGGTGCGACCGTGGCCGTTCTGCCGGTGGTCGACGAGGACGCCGCGGCGCTTCTCCTTCAGCCATTCGGTCGTCACATCGCCGGGGTGTTGCGCCTCGAGCCGGCGCGCCAGCAGCTCGGCGAACTTGTAGGTGTCGCCGTAGGTGGCGCGCCGCACGATCGGCACCGCGATGTGGATGCCGTCCGAGCCGCTGGTCTTGACGTACGACACGAGGCCGAGGTCGTCGAGTGCGGCGCGCACGTGGTGGGCGACGCGGACGCAGAGGGCGAACGCGCCGGACTCCTCCGGCGGATCGAGGTCGAACAGCACGTAGTCGGGCCGGTCGGGAAGATCGACGCGCGAGTACCAGGTGTTCATGTCGATGCAGTGCATCTGCACCATCCAGAGCAGTGCCTCACGCGAGTTGACGAGCGGGAAGTCGACCATCCGCGTCGCGCCCTTGCGGCCGCGCTGAACGGTCTCGAACGGCCGCGTCGGAATGAACTGCGGCATCCCCTTGGGTGCCTGCTTCTGAAAGAACGCGCCACCGGGCAGCCCCTCGCGCCAGCGCTTCATCGTGAACGGGCGGTCGCACAGGTGCGGCACGATCGCGCCGGACACCCTGTCGTAGTACGTGAACAGGTCGCCCTTCGTCACCTCGTCGTCCGGAAACAGCACCCGGTCGGCGCTCGACAGCTTCACCTCGGAGCTCACTCCGGCACGCTAGCCGAGACGCCGGGCACCAGCCGGCCGGGGTGCCGGGCGCGTCCCGGCCGCGCGGCTTAAGCGATGTGGTCTGACAACCGATATCTGTTGGAATCGTGAGCGACGACGCCTCCTCGGCTGGGTCGACGTACCCGCCACGCCTCCTGCGGTACACGTCGACGATCGTCGCCATCTCCGGACCGGTGGTGATCGCAGCCGTCATCTCGATCGCACAGGGCAGCATCAGCCGGGGCGCGCTGGTCGGCGTGCTGCTGTTCGCGGTGGCGTCCATCTCGGCCGAGCTCAATCCGGTGCCGCTCGACGAGACGGCCTCGCGGACCGTCTCGCTGGCGTTCATCTTCCTGCTCGCCTCGCAGGTGCTGTTCGGCTGGCGGTACGCCGTGATCGCGTCGATCGCGACGATGGCCGCGAGCCAGGTGATCGAACGGATCGACCTGCGCCGCGCCTCGTTCAACACCAGCGTCTACGTGCTGGCGACGTTCGTGTCGGCCGTGCCCGGGTTCCTGCTCGGCTGGGACGGAACGGCGCTGACGGCGGCCGATGCGGGCCAACTGACGATCCTCGTGCTGCTCGGCGGCGCCGCGTTCCTGTTCACGAACATCATCCTGATCGCCATCGTGGTGGCGCTCGCGCGTGGCGCGTCGGTGCGGGCGATGCTCGACGACTACGTCCGCCACGCCGGCCCGGCGTTCGCGATCATGTGCTTCATCGCGGCGCTCGCGACGGCGCTCTGGAAGGTGCTGCCGCAGCTCGAGCTGCTGCTGGCCGGCCCGCTGTTCGCCCTCGCGCTCTACCAGCGCTACGCGTATCACACCGTGCTCGCCAAGCGCGACGCCGAGACGGACGGGCTGACGCTGCTGTCCAACCACCGCGCGTTCCAGGCCGACATCCAGAAGGCGCTCGGCGCCACCGGCGCCGACAGCGAGACGGTCGCGCTCGCGATGCTCGACATCGACGACTTCAAGGGCATCAACGACCAGTTCGGGCACCCGATCGGCGACGAGGTGCTGAACTCGGTGGCGGAGGCGCTGCGCGACAGCTCGGCGGCGACCGCTGCTACCGCGTCGGCGGCGAGGAGTTCGCCGTGCTCATGCCGGGTCTGGATGGCGACGAGGCGACGGCGCTGATCGACCTGCTGCACGCGCGGCTGGCACGCACCGACTGCGCGCACGGCGCCCCGATCACCATCAGCGCCGGCATCGCCATCTATCCCGACACGGCCGACTCGCGCGGTGAGCTGCTGCGGGTCGCCGACAGCGCGCTGTACTGGGCGAAGAACCACGGCAAGGGGCGGTCATGCCTCTACACGCCGAACATCGTGCGCATCCGGTCGCGCCAGGAGATCGCCGAGGAGGCCGCGCGCCTCGCCCGCCTGCGCGCCGCCGAGGCGCTGATCCGCGTCGTCGACGCGAAGGACAACTACACCGGCGAGCACTCGCAGGCGGTCAGCGAGCTCGTCCAGGGCGTCGGCGCGCAGCTCGGCCTCGACGCCGAGACGGTCGAGCAGCTGCGCCTGGCCGGGCTCCTGCACGATCTCGGCAAGGTCGCGATCCCCGACAGCATCCTGCAGAAGCGCGACGAACTCGACGCCGAGGAGGCGATCGTGCTGCGCGAGCATCCCGAGATCGGCTACCGGCTGCTCGAGGACGCCGGTGTCGCGCCGGTGCACGAGTGGGTGCGCCACCACCACGAGGCGTGGGACGGGAGCGGCTACCCGCACGGGCTCGCCGGCGACGAGATCCCGCTCGGGTCGCGCATCATCCTCGTCGCCGATGCGTACCACGCGATGACGTCGAACCGGCCCTATCGCGAGGGCCGGTCGACGCGCGAGGCGCTGGCCGAGCTGCGGCGCTGCTGCTGGGTGCAGTTCGACGCCCGCGTCGTGGTCGCGCTCGAGGCGCACCTCGGAGCGATCGAACAGCAGCAGGCGGAGGCGGTCTGATGGTGCTCGTGTTCGCGATCGTGGTCGGTCTCGTCCTCGGCCTCGCGTTCGGCGGCCGGCTCGGCCGGCTCGCCGACTTGGACCTGCGAGGCATGCCGCTGTTCGCCGCGGCCATCCTGCTGCAGGTGCTCGCGTTCCCCTCCGGCGTCTTCCCGTGGGAGGTGTCGGACGGCATCGCGACGGTGCTGTGGCTCGGCACCTACGGCCTGCTGATCGCGATCGTGGTGCTGAACCGCCACATCACCGGGTTCTTCATCGCCGGCGCCGGGATGCTGTCGAACCTGATCGCGATCACGGCGAACGGCGGCCACATGCCGGCGCTGACGAGCGCGCTGCGCAGCGCCGGCGTCCCGTTCGAGGGCGTCGTCAACAACAGCATCGCCGACGACCATCCGAACGTCGCCTGGCTGGTCGACCGCTGGGCGGCCCCGGACTGGGTGCTGGGCGCGAACGTGTTCTCGGTCGGCGACGTGCTGCTCGGCATCGGCGGCGTCGTGATCGTCGTCGCGGCGATGGGCCCGCGCCAGCCCGTCAGGCGGCGGGCAGCCGCCGGCGGCTGAGCGCCAGGAACGCGCCGATCACCGCGGCCGTAGCTGCGGCGACCCAGATCGTCGGCAGGTCGTCCCAGCGATCGATCATCCCGAGGCCGCCGGGGATGCTCGCGGTGGTGAACGCCTCCATGATCGCGAGCCAGCCGGCCGCGAACGCCAGCTCGACGCGCTCCAGCGCGATCACGGCGAAGAACGTCGCGAACAGGATCGCCCACAGGAGCCAGAGCAGTGTGAGCTTCCAGTCCTCCAGGTCGAACAGCGCCACGAAACCGAGGAAGATCGACACCCCCGTCGCCCAGGCCAAGTACCAGCCGAGGCCCTTCGCATCGTGGCCGGTCCAGGCGTTCAGGCCCACCCACAGGTAGGTGATCCCGAACAGCAGGAACCCGGCCGCGCCGGCCAGCGCCGCCTCGTCTGCGCCGTCCGGCAGCGCCAGCCGCGCCGCATTGACGACCAGCACGGCGCCGACCATCGCGTTCACCGGCGCCGCACCCTTCGGCTCGACCCGGCCGAGCAGCATCAGTCCGTTGACGAACAGCACCGCGCCGATGAAGAAGAGACTGACGGACGACATGGGATCAGCCGCAGAGCCGCAGACCCGCGACGGCGATGCCCTGCGCGCACTGCACCAGGTCGTCGATCGGCACGTACTCGCCGACGGTGTGCGCCCAGTCGATATGGCTCGGGCCGTACATCAGCGCCGGCGTGTTCGCCTCGAGCGCGAAGGTGGCGCCGTCGTACCAGGAGCCGAGCCCACCCAGTTTCACCGGCAGGCCGAGCGCGGCGTTGGCGCCCAGCAGCGCGCGCACGCTGGCAGTGTCGACCGGGGTCTCGGACGGGTTCACCTCGGTGTGCCAGTCGAACACCGGCGGGTTCTCGGCCAGCCATGGATCGGCGTCGCACCAGCGACGCAGGTACGTCTCGACCTCCTCCTGCACGCCGCTCGTCCAGCCGGCGTCGTCGACCTGGCCGGGCAGCACCAGCACGGCCAGCATCAGCGTCGCGCGGTTGGGGATCGTGACGATCCAGCCGGCGTCGGCGACGAGCCGCGAGCAGACGATGTCGGGCATCGGCAGCAGCGGGTGGCGCGACTCGGGCCGGCTGTGCCAGTCGAGGCGCAGCCGGTCGACGCCGGCCAGGAAGTGCTGCGCCTTCTCGATCGCGTTCACGGCGCCGCCGCTGCGGAAGTGCGCGTGCTCCTGCTCGGTGTGGCCGGCGCGACCGGGGATTGTCACGGTGCAGTACGCGCTGCCGCGGCAGGCGGGCCACACCTCGAGGCCGGACGGTTCGGGGATGATCGCGAAGTCCGCCGCGACGCCGTGCCGCGCGCAGGCCAGCGCGCCCCAGCCGCCGCACTCCTCGTCGGTGTTCGTGCAGACCGTGATGTCGCCGCGCAGCAGGCCGGTGCGGGACAGCACCTCGGCGGCGACGACCATCGACGCGATGCCGCCCTTCATGTCGCACGAGCCGCGGCCGACGATCCGGCCGTCGCCGACCACCGGGTCGAACGGGTCGTGCGCCCAGCCGTCCTCCAGGCGCGCCGTGACGACGTCGATGTGGCCGTTCAGCAGTAGCGACCGGCCGCCGCCGGTGCCGGCGAATTTCGCGGCGAGCTGTGGCCGCCCGGCGAAGCCGATGCCTTCCGGCGGCGTCAGCGGGTGGTTCTCCACCTCGGCCGGGCCTGGCTCCCAGACGTCGACGTCGGCGCCGCCGGCGCGCAGGCGCTCGCCGAGGAAGGTCTGCAGCGCGGCGTCCTGCCGCGCGGGCTCGGTGGGTTCGGTGCGGCTCTGGGTGTCGTAGCGGATCAGGTCGCAGGCGAGGGCGACGATCTCGTCGCGGCGGCCGGCGATCTCGTCGGTGAGTGCCCGCTCGGCGGGCGTCAGCTGGGTCGAGTCGAGCGGGTCAGTCATCGTGGCGGCGAGCCTACCAGCCCTTGCCGTCCGGCCGGTGGGCTTCGCAACGCAACGCACCGCGCGACGGTTCCGTGCGCCTTCTGCGCGCCTTCCATGGCGGGGTCAGACCCCGAAAACGCCCTTTTTGGGGTCTGACCCCAAAACGTTTCACGCGCGGAAGGCGCGCGGATCGCGCGACCGGTTGCGGCGCGTTCGAAGATGGCACGAAGCGCGCGCCCGGGAACACGCGGGATCGCGCTATCCGTACCTGGTGGCCTCGCTCAGGTCTCGGTGATGAACAGCGTGTTGCCGTCAGGATCGCGGAAGAAGAACATCGGCGGGACCGGATCGCCCATCCGCATGATCTCCTCGTCGACGTCGACTCCGGCGGCCTTCAGGGCCGCGTGGTCGGACTCGATGTCGGGCGTCTCGAACCCGATGCCCGTGTCGACGCCGACGGGCTTCCCTTCCGGGGGCGGCACGATCGCCAGCGCCGTGACAGCGCCAGCCGGTGCCACCTCGAGCCACGTGTAGTCCGGCGACATGACGAACTCGGCGCGCACCTCGAAACCGAGCGTCTCGGTGTAGAACGCACGCGCCCGGGCCTGGTCAGAGACGGGAATGACCACTCGCCCCACCTGCTTGATGCCGGTTCCGATCTGCTGCATGGCGTGCTCCTGACAGGCGGCGCGCCGTTGCTCCGGCGCGCGATTGTTCAGGGTAGACCCGCGCCGACCTCAGAACTCATCGGTCGTCTCATACCCAGGCCAGGTGCAGCTCCGGCACTTTCCGGAACGCGAAGCCGACCGGGTCGGCGGCCGACACCAGCCGCAGGCCCGGCAGCCCGTCGAGCAGCGCCCGGATCGCGATCGCCCCCTGCAGCCGCGCCAGGTGGAACCCCAGGCAGTGATCCTCGCCGTAGGAGAACGACAGGTGTCGGCGCGCGTTGTGTCGCGTCACATCGAACCGCGCCGGGTCGGCGAACACCGCGGGATCGCGGCTCGCGGCCAGCGACGACACGCCCACGAACTCGCCGCAGCCGAGCAGCACGTCGCCGACCTCGGTGCGCGGCAGCGTCGTCCAGCGCTCCATGAACGCGACCGGCGTGACCAGCCGCATCGACTCCTCGAGCGCATTGGGCAGCAGGTCGGGCTGCTCGCGCACCAGCGCCAGCTGGTCGGGATGCTGCAGCAGCAGCGCCATCGTGTTCACGACCAGCGACTCGATCGTCTCGATGGCGCCGAACAGCACGACCCGCAGCTGCGCGACGATCTCCTCGTCGGCGAGGTCACCGGGTGTGCTCGCCACCGCCGCTGTGACCGAGTCGTCCGGCGCCGCGCGCACCCGGTCCAGTTCGGCGTGGAGAAGCTCGTTCAGCTCGGCCCGCGCCGCATCGGCCAGCCGCTGCGGCTCGGGGTCGCCGTCGTAGACCATCGCGCCGGCGAACGCCTGGTAGAAGGCCATGATGCGACCGACGTCGGCCAGCCCGAGGCCGAGCACGTCGGCCGCCACCCTGACCGCGAACGGCCCCGCGAAGGCCGTCACCAGCTCGCACTCGCGGGCCGGCCGCAGGCCCTGGAGCAGCGCGTCGGTGCGCGCCGCGATCGGCTCGCCGAACGTGTCCCGCACGGCGCGCATGCGGAACGGTGCGTCGAACGGCGTTCGCTGTCGCGTGTGCGCGTCGCCCTGCGACGTCAGCATCATCACGCCGAGCGACGCGCGCACCAGGTTCGGCTCGGCCCACACCGTGAACCGCTCGCGGCCGCCGAGCACCGAGCGCGCCAGCTCCCAGGACGTCACCAGCCAGCCGCCCAGCGCCGGCACCCACGACACCGGCTCGGATTCGCGCAGGCGGTCGAGGGCGCCGATGCGCGCATGCTCGGTGAGGTCGTCGAAGGTGATCGACGCGCCGACCGGGAACCGCGCGGCGCGCGCCGACTCCTCGTCGGCCGAGAGCTCGATCTGCGGGACGAGGTCGCCGGTCATCTCATGCGTCCTGCAGCGGTCGCCGTTCGAGCGCGTCGAGCCACGGCCGCACCTGCTCCAGCGCGGCGCCGATGCGGAACGGCGTCACGTCGTCGTACCGGCGGCCGACGATCTGCATGCCGACCGGCACGCCGTTGGAGGCGAATCCGGCAGGCACCACCAGCACCGGGTTGCGGCTGCAGATGTTGAACGGGATCGTCATGCACGACCAGTAGTAGTGCGGCACGGTGACGCCGCCGATCTCGAGCGTGTGGTCCACGTAGTCGTCACCCGCGATCAGCCCGCGCGACGAGCAGGTCGGCCACAGCAGCGCGTCGTACGCCGTGTGGATGGCCTCGAGGTCGGCGTGCAGCTTGGTCTCGCCGGTCAGCCCCTCGAGCATGCGGGCCGGCGTCATGCCGGCGCTCTCCTCGTACACCGCGATCGTGTACGCGCAGAGCTGGTCGCGGTGCTCCATCGCCGGCGCCATCGACGGGCCCATCAGCTGCCCGTAGTGCGCGTCGGCGAGCGCCATCGTGTGGGCCGGGCCGAAGCCCGGCATCTCGACCTCCTCGACCGTCGCGCCGCACGCCTCGAGCGTGGCCGCCGCGGCGCGGATGGCGGCCGCCACGTCGTCGTCGACGGGCCAGGCGTCGGGGCGCACGCAGAGCGCGATGCGCAAGCCCGCGATGGCCTCGAACGCGGCCGGCAGCTCGTACCGCGGTGCGATCGCGGCGGCGTCGGCGGGATGTGGCCCGGCGATCACGTTCTCGAACAGCGCGCAGTCGGCGATGGTGCGCGCCAGCGGACCGTTGTGGCAGTAGCTGTCCATGTTGAGCGGCGGCAGTTGCGGCACGCGGCCGTACGGCGCCTTGAATCCGACGACGCCGTTCCAGGCCGCCGGCGTGCGGATCGAGCCGCCGATGTCGGAGCCGGTGGCGAGCGTGGAGGTGCCCGAAGCGAGCGACGCGCCGGTGCCGCCGGATGAGCCGCCGACGGCGAACTCCGGGTTCCACGGGTTGCGGGTCACGCCCCACAGCCGCGAGTGCGTGAAGCCGGCCGACGAGAACTCCGGCGTCGTCGTCCGCGCGTGCGCGATGCCGCCGGCGGCGAGGATCCGCTCGGCCATCGGATCGGTCACCTCGGCGATCTCGTCGCGGTGCAGCAGCGAGCCCCTGCTGCACGGCTGGCCGATGATCGGCACCTCGTCCTTGATGCCGACGCAGATGCCCTCGAGCGCCCGCGGCGCCTCGCCCCGGCCCATGTAGCGGGCCTCGGCCGCGCGCGCCTGCTCGAGCGCCTCGTCGAAGTACGTCACGCACAGCGCGTTCACCGTCGGCTCGACGGCGGCGGCGCGGTCGATCAGCGCCTGCGTCAACTCGACCGGCGACAGCGAGCGGTCGCGAAATCGGGCCAGCGCCTCGGTGGCCGACAGGTAGGCGAGGTCGCTCACGCGTTCGTCTCGATCATCGGCCGGCGGTTCGCCCACGGCTTCATCTTCTCCAGCGCGGCTCCCGCGCGGAAGGCGGTCAGGTCGTCGTACGGCCGCGCGACCAGCTGCACGCCGGTCGGCACGCCGTTGTCGGCGAAGCCGCTCGGAACCGCCAGCACCGGGCTGCGGCTGCAGATGTTGAACGACGGCGTCATGCAGGCGGTCATGTACCAGTCCTGCATCTGGCCGCCGATCTCGAGGCCGTGGTCGACATAGTCGTCGCCGGCGACCAGCCCCCGTGACGCGCAGGTGGGGACGATCAGCAGCTCGTACCGCTCGTGGATGTCGCCGAGCTCGAAGTGCAGCTGCCCCTCGCCCACCAGGCCCTCGTAGAACGAGGTCTCGGCGATCGCCTGAAGCGACCGCTCGGCCATGTCGATCGCGTACGGCGTCATCAGCTCGCGGTGCTCGAGCTCGGTGGCGATCCACGCGCCGAAGATGGCACCGAAGTGGATCAGCGTCAGCCGGCCGATGTTCTCGTGGCCCCAGCCGGCGCCCATCTCGATCTCCTCGACGATGGCGCCGGCGTCCACCAGGGCGGCCGCCGCGTCGCGGGTGTTGGCCGCGACGTCGTCGTCGACCGGCCAGCGGCCGGGCGTCACGCAGAGGGCGACCTTCATGCCCTCGATGCCGTCGTCGAACGCCAGTGGCAGGGTCAGCTTCGGCGCGATCGCGACCGGGTCGTGCTTGTACGGGCCGGCGATCGTGTTCTCGAACAGCGCGCAGTCCGACACCGTTCGCGCGAGCGGCCCGGTGTGGCAGTAATGGTCGAGGTTGAACGGCGGCGTCTGCGGCACGCGGCCATACGGCGGCTTGAACCCGACGACGCCGTTCCATGCCGCAGGGATGCGGATCGAGCCGCCGATGTCGGAGCCGGTGGCGAGCGTGGAGGTGCCCGAGGCGAGCGACGCGCCGGTGCCGCCGGACGACCCGCCGACGCCGAACTCCGGGTTCCACGGGTTGCGCGTCACGCCCCACAGCCGGGAGTGGGTGAACCCGGCGCACGAGAACTCCGGCGCCGTCGTGCGCGCGTGCAGGATCGCGCCGGCGTCGATCAGGCGCTGCCCGACCGGGTCGGTGTAGTCGGGCATCTCGTCCTTGTAGCGCAGCGATCCCATGCTGCAGGGCTGGCCCGCGATCGGCATCTCATCCTTGATGCCGACGCAGATGCCCTCCAGCGGACGCGGCGCGTCGCCGGTGCCGGCGTACCGCTTCTCGGCTTCCCGCGCCTGCTCGAGCGCCTGGTCGTAGTACGTGACGCAGAGCGCGTTCACGGTCGGCTCGACCTCGGCCGCACGCGTCACGAGCGCCTCGGTCAGCTCGACCGGCGAGAGGGAGCGGTCGCGGAACCGGGCGAGCGCCTCGGTCGCGGAGAGGTAGGCCAGATCGGTGCTCATGGCCGGTGATCCTACGTCACCACCGGCAGCTTGTAAACGGTGTTGACGTCGCCTGCCCCGACCCCCATACTCCTGCGGCACGGGATGGGAATGGTGAGGGTGAAGGAAGCGCGGCTCGACCGTGCGCGTATCGTCGACGCGGCGCTGACCATCGCCGCGCGCGATGGTGCGCCGGCCGTCACCATGCGCCGGCTCGGCAGCGAGCTGGGCGTCGACGCGTCGGCGTTCTACCGCCACTTCCGCACCAAGGACGACCTCGTCGCGGCCATGGCGGAGCGGCTCCTGGAGCGCGAGCTCGACGCGGTCGACCTGAGCGGCGACTGGCGCGAGAACCTCCGGCAGCTGTTGTGGGGCGGGTGGCGCGTCTACCGCGGCCATCCGGGTTTCGCCGAGTCGATCGCGCGGCTGCCCGACGACGGCGATTGCCTGGCGCGGATCGCCGACCGGATGCTGGCAGAGCTGCGCCGCGCGGGCCTGTCCCGTGCCGACGCGGCACTGTTCTACCACTCGTCGGTCGACCTGATCGCAGGTACCGGGCTGTTTCTGGCGATCGCGCCGCGGCTGGCGAACGACCACGGCCGCGCCGAGTTGCGGCGCGCGCTGGCCGCGCAGCCGGCGACCACGCACCCGGCGCTGCACGATGTCGCGGAGCATCTCTATCCGCCGGTGCAACAGGTGTTTGCGAACTCCGTCGAGCTGCTGCTCGACGCGATCGAGTTGCGAAGTGTCAGGGAAACCCCGCGCCACGAGGAGGAGCGATGACGCGTACACAGGGAAAGGCCGGGACGCTTGCGGCCCTGGTGGTGGTGCTCGCCGTCGCCGCGGGCTGCGGCAAGTCGGCGGACAGCGTGAACGCCCCGGTCACCACGGCCGGCGCCGACACGGCGGCGACCGGCACCGGTGCGGCAGCGGCTGACGCGCAGTCGGTCACCTCGCCCGCACCGACCGGCGATGTCAGCGATCCGCTCGTCTGGGGCGTCTACCGCGAGACGAACACGCTCGACCCGATCTTCGCGTTCGACTACCCGGAGAACACGGTCCTGTTCAACATGTGCGAGGCGGTTCTGAAGCAGGCGGCCGACGGATCGATCGGCCCCGGCCTCGGTGAGATCGCCAACCCCGATCCGACCACGTTCGTGATCACGCTCAAGGACGGCATCACGTTCTGGGACGGCAAGCCGCTGACTGCGGACGACGTGGTCTACAGCCTCGGCCGCGCGCAGGACGGCAAGCTCGGCGGCTTCTACCCGCAGGTGTTCGCGCGGGTGAAGGACATCAAGGCGACCGGCCCGCTCGAAGTTACGATCACGATGACCGAGCCCGATTACTGGTTCCGCAACGAGATGTCCGGCCCGGCCGGCGTCGTGATGGAGAAGGCCTTCGTCGAGGCTGCGGGTGAGAAGTTCGGTACCGTCGACGGCGGCACCATGTGCACCGGGCCATACAAGCTCGACGTGTGGAAGACCGGCGAGGGCGTCACCGTCGTGAAGAACGACGCCTACTGGGATCCGGCCGGCGCCGGCCGGGTCGCGAAGGTGACGTTCAAGGGCTACTCCGACGACGCCGCCGTCACGTCTGCGTTCCTGACCGGCGAGCTGGACGGCTACTACCCGCTGCAGCTGACGACGCTCGACCAGCTGCGCACCTCGCCCGAGGTGAAGGTCTACCAGGGCCCGTCGGCGGCGTCCGACGCGATGATCGTCTCGAACTACTCCGGCGTGCTCGGCGACGTGCGGGTGCGTAGGGCGCTATCGATGGCGATCGACCGCCAGCCGCTGATCGACCAGCTCTACAAGGGCGCGGCCAACCTGCCCCGGGCGCTGTCCGGCCCGGGCTCGTGGGGCTACGCGCGTGGCACGTTCCAGGCCGGGTGGGACGCGCTGCCCGAGCCGGTCCTCGACATCGAGGGCGCCAAGGCGCTGATCAAGGAGGCCGGCGCCGAGGGCAAGACGCTGCGGCTCGGCACGTCGGCCGAGCTGCTGCCGCTCAACACCGAGGCGCAGGCCGTGCAGTCGGCGGCCCAGGCGATCGGCCTGAAGGCCGAGCTGGAGTCGACGTCGGCCGCCAACTACATCAACTTCTTCATCGATCCGAAGGCCCGCAAGAACATCGACGGGTTCTTCACGATCAACTACGGCGATTACGCCGATCCGGCGGCGCTGCTGTCGACGCTGGTCCTGAAGGACGGCTCGCAGAACTTCGGCGGCTACGACAACCCCGAGGTGACGAAGGAGATGGAGGCCGCGCGCGGCGAAGCGGACGACACCAAGCGCGCCGAGCACGTCGTGGCGGCGCAGAAGATCATCACCGACGACGTGGCGTGGATCCCGATGACGGTTCCGGACACCGTGCTGGTGATGAACAAGGCGATCACCGGGGCGCCGACCTCGTTCGTCTACATGTTCGGTCCCTGGCTGTCGTCTCTCGGCGCAGCTGGCTAGACGGGGTAGATCGGGTTGTTGCGGTTCCTGGTCCGGCGGCTCGCGACGCTCGTCGTGACGCTGCTCGTGTCGAGCTTCGTGATCTACGGCTCGCTGTACCTGGCACCCGGCAACCCGATCAGCACCCTCACCGGGGGGCGCACGCCGACGCCCGAGGCGATCGCGATCCTCGAGCACCGCTACCACCTCGACGAGCCCTTCCTGGTGCGCTACTGGCTGTGGCTGAAGGCGGCCCTGACGGGCGACTTCGGGGTCTCGATCCCGCACCGCCAGGAGGTGTCCGACCTCATCACGGGTCGCGCCACCGTCACGCTCACACTGGTCATCTACGCGTCGCTGATCATCCTCACGGTCGGCATCGGCCTGGGCATTCTGGCCGCGTTGCGGCCCGGCTTCGTCGACTCCAGCGTCGTCGTCGCGACCACCGTGTCGGCGGCCTTCCCGGCGTTCGTGGCGGCGGTCGTGCTGCTGCTGGTGTTCGCAGTCGACCTCGGCTGGTTCCCGGCCACCGGTGAGGGGGAGGGGGTGCTCGGCCGCATCTACCACCTGACGCTGCCCGCGATCGCCCTCGGCATGACGTCGATGGCGCTGGTGGCGCGCGTCACCCGTTCGTCGGTGCGCGACGAGCTGGGCCGCGAGCACGTGCAGACCGCGGTCAGCCGCGGTATCCCGTTCCGGCTCGTGCTGCGCCGTCACGTGTTGCGCAACGCGGCGATTCCCATCACCACCATCGCCGGTCTCACGATCGCGTCGCTGATCGCCATCTCGGCGGTGGTCGAGCGCGCGTTCGCGCTGAACGGCCTCGGCGCCTACCTGGTGGAGGCCTCGCTGAACAAGGACTTCGCGGTTGTGCAGGGCATCTCGCTGGTGCTCGTCGGGGCGTTCGTGATCACCAACACGGTGGTCGACATCCTCTACGCGCTGCTCGACCCGCGCGTCAAGCTCGGGAGCCGGGCGTCATGAGCGTGATCGCCGCCGGCGAGGCGGTCGCCGCCCGCCGCCGGGGAATCCCCGGTCTGCGCGGGACGGGCCTGGTCGGCCACGTCTGCGCCGGCGTGCTCGTGGTCGCGCTGCTGATCGCCGTGATCGGGCCGCACATCGCGCCGTACGACCCGAACTTCATCCAGCTGCGGTTCGCCTACGTCGGCCCGTTCGAGGGCCACTACCTCGGCTTCGACGGCCGCGGCCGCGACCTGCTCTCGCGGCTGCTCAGCGGGTCGCAGACGGCCATCTTCGGCGCCGTCGCCGTGGCGGGCATCTCGATCGTCATCGGCACGGTCCTCGCCATCGTGGCGGCGTGGCGCGGTGGCTGGCTGGACAACGCCATCGGCGCGCTGCTCGACGTGCTGTTCGCGTTCCCCGGCATCCTCATCGCGGTGATGGCCGCCGCCGTGTTCGGGCCGAGCCTGCAGACGGCGGTGATCGCGCTCTCGATCGCCTACACGCCGTACATCGCGCGGGTGCTGCGCGGCGCGGCGTTGCGGGAGCGCGCGCAGCTGTACATCTCGGCGCTGGAGGTACAGGGGCTCGGTGCGATCGCGATCTGCCTCCGGCATCTGGTGCCGAACATCATCGGCCTGGTGGTCGCGCAGGGCACGATCCTGTTCGGTTACGCGATGGTCGACCTGGCGGCGATCTCGTTCCTCGGCCTCGGCGTGCAGTCGCCGCAGGCCGACTGGGGCGTGATGGTGTCGGAGGGGCGCGCGGGCGTGCTGACGGGCTACCCGCTCGAAGCGCTGTCGGCCGGCCTCTGCATCGTCGTCGTGGTGGTGGCCGTCAACCTGCTCGGGGAGCGTCTGGCCGATCGCTCACAGGTCGGTCGGCGATGACGTCGCTGCTCGAGATCGACGACCTTACCGTGACGCTGCCGGTGGAGGGCGAGCAGCGCGCCGTGCTGCGCGGCGTGTCGCTTGCGATCGCGGCGGGCGAGGCGGTCGGCCTGGTCGGCGAGTCGGGCTCGGGCAAGTCGATGACGGCGCGCGCCGTGGCGCGGATCCTGCCGCCGGGGGCCGTCGTCGAGGGCAGCGTGACGTTCGACGAGCGCGACGTGCGGGCGCTGCGCGGCAGCGCGCTGCGGCAGTACCGCGGCGAGGTGGGCGTCGTGTTCCAGGACGCGCGCGCGCACACCAACCCGGTGCGCACCATCGGCGACTTCATGACCGAGGCGCTGCGCACCGTGCGCGGCGTGCGCGGCGCCGAGGCCCGTCAGCGCGCCGCTCAGGTGCTGGACGAGGTCGGCATCGACGACGGCGAGCGGCGGCTGCGCCAGTACCCGCACGAGATGTCGGGCGGCATGCTGCAGCGCATCATGATCGGTGCCGCGCTGCTCACCGAGCCGCGGCTGATCCTCGCCGACGAGCCCACCACGGCGCTCGACGTGACCACGCAGGCCGAGGTGATGGCCATCCTCGACGAGCTGCGCCGCGAGCGCGGCCTGGCGCTGCTGTTCATCACCCACGACCTGGAGCTGGCGAGCGCGGTGTGCGACCGCACCACCGTCATGTACGCCGGCGAGGTGATGGAGACGCAGCCCGCCTCGCGCCTGCACGACGACCCGTGGCATCCGTACAGCGCCGCGCTGGTGGCCGCCCGCCCGCGCATCGACGCCACGACGGAGCGCCTCGCGGCCATCCCCGGCCGGCCGCTGTCGGCCTTCGAGGCGCCGGCGGGCTGCTCGTTCGCCACCCGCTGCCTGCACGTGCACGACCGCTGCCGCGCGACGCACCCCGAGCTGCGGCCGACGCCGGCGGGCGTCGTCCGCTGCATCCGCGCCGACGAGATCCACGGCACCCTGGCGGCCGGCCATGTCTGAGTCGGGATCCGTCGTCGTCGAGGTGGAGGGCCTGCGCAAGGAGTTCGGCCAGCTGGTCGCCGTCGACGATGTGTCGTTCCGCGTCGAGGCCGGCCGGTCGCTCGCCGTCGTGGGCGAGTCGGGCTCGGGCAAGACCACCGTGGCACGCATGATCATCGGCCTCGAACGACCCACGGCGGGCGTCATCCGCGCGCTCGGCCGCGACCGCTCCACGCCGGCGCGCAACGGCGCCGAGCGCCGCAAGCGCGGCGCCGAGGTGCAGATCGTCTTCCAGGATCCGTACTCCAGCCTCGACCCGAGACAGACGGTGCACGGGTCGATCGACGAGGTGCTGCGGCTGCATCGCGGCGGCTCGAACGACGAGCGCCGGGTCCGGGTGCTCGAGCTGGCCGAGCTGGTCGGGCTGGACGAGCGACAGACGCGAGCGTTGCCACGGCGGCTGTCGGGCGGCCAGCGTCAACGAGTCGCCATCGCCCGCGCCCTCGCGGCCGAGCCGCAGGTGCTGATCCTGGACGAGTCGGTGGCGGCGCTCGACGTGTCGATCCAGGCGCAGGTGCTGAACCTGCTCGCCGACATCCGCGCCCGTACGGGCGTCTCGTACATCCTCATCTCGCACGACCTGGCCGTCGTGCGGCAGCTGACCGACGACTGCGTCGTCATGCAGCGCGGCAAGATCGTCGAGCGCGGGCCGTCGGCCCAGGTGCTCGACCACCCGCAGGATCCCTACACGCAGCTGCTCCGCGCGAGCGTGCCGGGCCCCGGCTGGAAGCCCGTCCGCCGCACCCGCTAGACGAACATCGGCGACTCGGGCAGGATCTGCCCGCCGTCCACCACGATCGTCTGACCCGTCACGTAGCCGGCCTCGTCCGAGGCGAAGAACAGGTGTGCGTGGGCGATATCGATCGGAGCCGCGAACCGGCGCATCGGGATGTTGGCGGCCACGCCCTCGGCCTCCTCCGGCGTCAGCAGCACCTTCACGCCCTCGGTCAGCACGGTGCCCGGCTCGACGCCGTTGACCGTGATCGGGTACGAGACCAGTTCCAGCGCGAGCGACCGGATGAAGCCGTTCAGGGCGGCCTTCGAGGCGCCGTAGTGCGTGAAGCCGGGGTACCCGACCTTCGGGCCGGTGATCGACGACGTGATCGTGATGCGGCCGTTCGCCGACTTCTTGAGATGCGGCAGGCACGCCTGGACGGTGTAGAGCGCGCTCCGCACGTTGACGTTCATCACCAGCGCCCACTCGTCGTCGGTGATGTCCTCGACCATGGTGTTCGGGTAGATGCCGGCGTTCTGCGTGAGGATGTCGATGCCGCCGAACTGCTCGGCCGCGGCGGCCGCCATGGCCTGTACGTCCGCGCGCTTCGTGACGTCGGCCGTGCAGGCGACGGCGCCCTTGCCGATCTCGTCCGCGGCCGTGGCGGCGGCCTCGGCATCGCGGTCGACCACGAGGACGCGCGCTCCCTCGCGGGCGTAGACCTCGGCGGTGGCGCGGCCGATACCGCGCGCCGCGCCGGTCACCACCGCGGAGCGGCCCTCGAGTCGACCGGCCATCAGGCGTCCTTCCATTCGAGGTCCGGGCCGGCATGTCGCTCGACGATGTCGGCGATCGTCTCGTGCCGCTTGGCGAGCGCCGCCCGGCCGTCGCGGACGACGACCGTCGCGGGACGCACCATCGCGTTGAAGTTCGAGCCCGACGTGTCGCAGTACGCGCCGTGGCCGGTGTGCACCAGCAGGTCGCCAACGGCGACGTCGGGCAGCTTGACGTCCTCGGCCGATGAGTCGTAGGCGCAGGTCTGGCCGACGATGTCGGCCAGCATGCCGTTGTCCGGCTCGTCGGCGCGCGTGCAGTGCACGACCTGATGGGCGACCTTCTGCATGCCCTTGGCGGTGAACTGCTGCATCGACGAGTCGCAGGTGACGAACCGGCGCGGCGGCGTCGAGTGGCCGTCCTTGACGTCGGTGACGGCGGTCAGCAGCACGATGTCCTTCGCCACCTGGTAGCGCCCCGTCTCGAACTGCAGGGTCGGCAGCCGGTCCTCGGCGAACGCCTCCCGGATCGGCGCGGTGGCGGCGTCGATGTACTGGTCGATGGCCGGCAGCGGGTACAGCTCGCCGTCACCGACGTTGCCGGGCGAGACCATGAAGATGCCGTTGCCGGAGGCGAAGCCGCCGCCGCAGTCGATGCGCTCCACGGTGACGCCGAGCTCCGACTCGATCTGCTTGGCGTAGCGGCAGATCTCGGTCATCACGTCGCGGTGATGGCCGGTCTCGATCTCGATCGAGTAGTCGCCGGCGACGCCCGAGAAGGCGAGGTGGTGGTGCAGGCCGGCGAACCGCAGGCCGGGCGCGTCGCGCACGTAGGTGATGACGCGATCGGCCTCGCCGCTGGCGACGTTGATGCCGAACTTGCCCTCCCAGATCTTCAGCGTCGACTCGTAGCTCGGGTCGTGGTCGATCAGGTCCTCGTAGCCCAGTTGCAGGCGCACCACGCAGTCGACGACGGAGCCGGCCGCGACCGCGGCGTCGTTGAGGCGTCTCGCCTCGCCGATCGAGTCGACGTTGATCTGCCGCACGCCCAGCTCGGCGGCCAGGCGCAGCATCGTCGGGCTCTTGCCGTTGCCGTTGATGATGCAGCGCCGCGGGTCGGCGCCCGCCAGGCGGGCGATCTCGAACTCGGCCTCGCCGGTGCAGTCGAAGCGGCCGCCGGCCTCCTGCAGGGTGCGCACGATCGCGAGCGTGTTGTTGGCCTTGATCGAGTAGTGGCACTCGATCGACGGGTACCGGGCCTCCCACGCCGCCACGAAGCGCGCGTAGTTGTGCTCGATGCCGCGCAGCGAGGCGACCCAGACCGGTGTCCCGAACTCGCGCGCGACCTGTTCGAGGTCGCATCCGTCCAGGAACAGGCGCCCGCTGCGCGACTCCATCAGCTCCGGCCAGTCGGCCTCGCGCGGCACGGCCGTCACGGTCTCCTTCACTGCCATCTCGTCCTCCGCGTCAGGATCGCGAACGTACCAGTACCGGCGGGTGCTCGCAATTTGACAGGGGGCGGGCCTTCATCCAGCGGCGCTGCGACGATGCTGGAATGCGGCTCAACCCGCTCCACGCCAGCGACGACCCCGAGGTCGGCGGGCGCTGCACGTGATCGCGGCGCTCCGGGCGCCGGGCCCGTACCAGCACCTCGCGCCGGCCGACGAGATGGAGCGCGCGCACTGATTCTCGGGGAGCGAGGTCGGCGGCCGCTAGGTCGCCGGAGTCTCGGCCGGGCGCGAGCGCCGCTGGGCGACGATCGCCCCCGCCACCACCAGCGCACCGCCGGCGATCTGCGGCGTCGTCACCACGGTGCCGAGCGTGAACGCGGCGATGCCCGCGGTCGCCACCGGCTCCAGCGTCATCACGACCGACGCGCGGGTCGCGCCGAGCAGCCGGACGCCGAACAGGAACGCGCCGTGCGGGACGGCGGTGGAGAGGATCGCGAGCGCCGCGACGTAGATGGCGCCGCGCGGCGTGACGTCGGTGGTCAACTGGCCGGTCGCCGCACCGGCGCCGCCGAGCGCCAGCGCCGCGCCGGCGCACACCAGAGCGCCCAGCTGCAGCGGCGCGAGGCGGCGCATGATGCCGTCGGCCGCCAGCACGTAGGCGGCGTACCCGGCGGCGGCGCCGAAGGCGAGGGCGAGGCCGATCAGGTCGAACCGTGCGGCACCGCCCGCCGCCAGCGCGACCAGCGTGCCGGTCAGCGCGAGCCCCAGGGCGATGGCGGTGCGGAGGCGGAAGCGGTCGCGTCGCAGCAGGATGGCGCCGAGCGCGACGAGCGCCGGATAGGTCGCCAGCAGCAGCCCGGCCAGCGGTGCGTCGATGCGCTGCACGGCGCCGAGGAACAGCACGGCCTGCAGGCCGAACAGGCCGGCGCCCAGCAGCACGGCGCGCATCACGTCGCGTGCCGCCGGCGCCGCGTGGCGCGCGGCCAGCGGCCACAACGCGATCGCGGCGAGTCCGAACCGCACCGGCAGCAGCGTCAGCAGCGGGACGCCCTCGTGCGCAGCCAGGGTGGCGAGCGTCGAGAGGCCGCCGAACGCGGCAGCGGCAAGCAGGCAGAAGAGGACCCCGGGGTTGCGCATATCCTGAGCATCGGCCATGTGACATATCGACGTATACTTTCCTTCCTATGAGAAGCGAAGGTATTTCCTTGACACTACAGCAGCTGCGGTACTTCCTGGCCACCGCCGAGCACGGCTCGTTCAGTGCCGCAGCGGGCGAGCTGCACCTCGCCCAGCCGTCGGTGTCGGAGCAGGTGCGGCTGCTGGAGTCGGAGCTCGGCGTCGCGCTGTTCGTGCGGGCCGGGCGCTCGCTGGCGCTGACCGAGGCGGGGCGCACCCTGCGCGGCCATGCCGGCCGAGTGCTGGCGGCCGTCGGCGACGCCCGCCGCGCGGTCGCCGAGGTGCGCCAGGTGCTGACCGGCACCGTCACGCTCGGCATCTTCGGCACCGCCTCCTACTACCTCGTGGCCGAGGTGATCGAGGCGTTCCGGCGCCGCCACCCGGGCGTGCGCGTGCGGCTGGTGGGCGAGAACTCGTCGCAGGTGGTCGAGGACATCCGGGCCGGCCGCATCGAGGCCGGCGTGGTGGTGCTGCCCGTCGACGACGAGGGCCTCGACGTGCGGCCGATCGGACGCGACGAGGTGCTCTACGCGAGCGCCCGGCTGCGCCGGGTGAAGCAGCCGGCGACCATCGAGCACGTCGCCTCGGTACCGCTGGTGCTGGCGTTCGCCACCCACGGGGTGCGCGATCCGACCCGACGGCAGCTGGCGGCCCGGGCGCAGGTGGCCGGCCTCTCGATCGAGCCGGCGATCGAGGTCGAGGACCTCGAGACGGCCGTCGACATCGCGGCGCGCGGGCTGGCGGACACGGTCATCAGCTCCGCGATCGCCGGCTCGCCGTCGTTCCCGAAGGGCCTCGGCGTGGTGTCGTTCGCCGAGCCGTTCCACGAGACGTTCGCGATCGTGACGCGCCGGGAGACGGTGCTGTCGCCCGCCGTGACTGCCCTGCTGCGGGTCGCGGAGCGCCGGCTCGCGGCACGACATTCCGAGGAGTGAGCCGCCGGTTCGCTAGGATCGCGCCGTGGAGTTCGATCGCAACGACCTCGCCGCGGCGACCGCGCCGCTCAGCCGGGCCCGCTCGATGCCCGCGGGGTTCTACACGGATCCGGCGGTGTTCGAGCTCGAGCGCGAGCACATCCTGCTGCAGCGCTGGTTCTTCACGTGCCGCGAGGAGATGGTGTCGAACGCCGGCGACTACCGCTCGTTCGAGACGGTCGGCGGCCCCATCTTCCTGATGCGCGGGGCCGACGGCGTGCTGCGGGCGTTTGCCAACTACTGCCGGCATCGCGGGTCGCTGCTGGTGGACGGCGAGGGCTGCACGAAGCGCCTGATCTGCCCGTACCACGCATGGAGCTACATGCTCGACGGCTCGCTCTGGGGCTGCCCCGACATGAAGGATGCAGAGGGCTTCGACCGGGTCGAGAACGGCCTCGTGCCGGTGCGAATGGAGGTGTGGAACGGGTTCGTGTTCTGCACGTTCTCCGCCGCCATCCCGCCGTTGCTCGAGGCGCTCGGCGATCTGCCGGAGCGCATGGCCTCGCACCGGCTGGGCGAGATGCGGTGCACCTGGAAGATGACGCTCGAGCCGCAGTGCAACTGGAAGCTGATCCTCGAGAACGCGATGGAGACGTACCACACGGGGATCGTCCACAAGGACACCGTCGGCAAGCAGTCGTCGCGCACGCTCGACACCCGTGGCGACTGGCTCTGCATCCAGGTCATCTCCGGCCGCTCGATCGCGACGATGCGCGACGACGCGCCGACGTTCGAGCCGATCGAGGGGCTCGACGAGGATGCGCGGCAGGGCACGTACTTCACGGTCATCCATCCGACCTGCCAGCTGGTGATGGCGCAGGACTGCATGTGGTGGCTCAACGTCACGCCGCTGTCGCAGGACCGGTCGCTGCTCGAGGTGGGCGGGTGCTTCCCGGCCCACGTACTGGACGATCCCGACTTCGAGGTGAAGGCCGCGCCGTACTACGAACGCTGGGCGGCCGTCGCCCGCGAGGACGTCGGCATCCTCGAGCGCCAGCAACGCGCGCTGGGCTCGGTGCTGTACCGGCCAGGTCCGCTGTCGTGGCGCGACGACGAGGTGCAGGCGATCGGCATCTGGGTCCTCGACCGCCTTCCGATCGAGGCCTGACCAAGCCGTCGCGTTTCCGCGTGAGAGCTGGCGCAGTCCTTGCAGGACAGGTGCGCCCGCCCCGTTCTACCGTCGTCTGACTGCGACGGAAGGACCCGTAAGTGGCACCCCATCTCGAGACGATCGACGTGCCCGCCGGCGTCGAGGACGCGGCTGCGATCGCGCTCGACCACCCGTTCGTCGTCGACGCGCTGGCATGGGGCCTGCGGTCGATGGTCGACCTGCTGGCCGAGCACAACGAGGGGCCGGGCTCGATCGAGCTGGGCGGCCCGGCCCGGCTGCTGCGCGACCGGCTGGAAGACCTCTACGCCGCCGGCGAGGGCCCGCGTCTGCGCGGTGCGCGACGCACGCCGCGGCAACTGCTCGCCCTCACGCGGTATGCGCGGCGCACCGTCGTGCCGGCGTTCGCCTCGATGGCCGACCTGCCGCCGATGGCCGGCGACTCCGCCATCGACGCGCTGCGGGACGAGCTCGGCGCGATGGTCGCGCCGGTCGGCGGTGCCGGGGCCGGCCGGCTGCCCACGTGCGAGGAGCTGCTGGCCGCCGGGCCGTCCGACCACGCCACGTGGTTGCGGGTGACGACGGCGCTGCTGGCCGACGACGCGGCCGATCGCGTGCTGCGCCACAGCGGCATCTGCGTGGTGTGCGAGGTGGTCGACGACCTCATCGACGAGCTGCAGTCGCGCGACGAGCCGGCGCTGTCGTTGCTCGAGTTCGTCGACGCGCAGCGCGAGGAGCTGACGCGCGCGCACGCCTTCGCGTGGCTGGCGGCGCACCGGCAGGCGTGGAGCGTGACCGAGCGCAGGCTGGCCGGCGTCGGCCACCGCGCGGGCGAGCTGGATGCCCTGCGGCACGTCGTCGGTCTGACGCTGCACGAGGCGGCGTTCCCCTCCTCGCTCGAGCTGCTCGCGCACCTGGCGGTGTTCGTCGACGACGCGCTGGTGGAGTGAGCGATGCCCCCGACGGCAAGCTGCTGGTGCCGGAGACGGTCGCGAAGCTCGTCTTCGGAGGCCCGAAGCGCACCCACCTGTTCCTCACGGCCACGACGTCGGTGTACGCGATTCTCACGAGCGTGAACGGCGCGCCCGGCCCCTGGCAGCGCCGCAGCCGGTAGGCGTCGGCCCCGGCATCCGTCCGTGGCGTATCCGTGCCAGGCACGAATGCGCCACGGCGGCGGGGCTGCTCGGTCAGTCGCCGGTGGCGGCGGCGTCCGGGAGCGATTCGACGCGCACCAAGGTGCCGTGGATGGCCGTCGAGTCGCCCATGTCGGAGCGGCGCGACATCGTCAGGACGTTCACGTTCGCGCCCCCCGGCTCGTGCGTCAGCCAGCGGCCCTTCGGGATCAGCGCGACGCCCTCCGGCACGCCGTCGCCGATCGCGACCTCGACCGTGAGGGCGCCGTCGTCACTCGTGACGCGTACCGCATCACCCGCGACGAGGCCGCGCTTGGCCGCCTCGTTCGCATGCATCGTGACGGTCATGACGCCGAGCCGGCCGCGGACCTTGCGGTCGTTCGAGAACGAGGCGTTCATCGTCCACGGCGAGGCCGGCGACAGCAGCCGCAGCAGGCCGTCGGCCGGTGGCTCGTCGGCGTGCGGATCGGGCACCCGCGTGTGGCCGTCGGCCGCGGCGGCGGCGCTGGCGATCTCGATGCGGCCGCTGGGCGTGTCGAACACGCCGTCGGCGAACTGGTCGTACGCCTGGCCGGTCGGGTAGACGGTGCCGGCGGCGCGCAGCTCGGCCAGGTCGGCGACGAGGTCGCTGCCGGCGACGAGCCGCTCCATGATCGCCTCGTCCGTCTCGAACAGCGCGGGGTCGTCGTAGCCCATCGCGGCGGCGAGACGGCGGAAGATCTCGCTGTTGCGCATCGCCTCGCCCGGCGGGTCGACGGCCTTCACCTGGGCGGCGAGGCCGAGGTCGAAGTACGGCACCACGACATCGTCGTGCTCGAGGAACGTCGCGGCCGGCAGCACGATGTCGGCGTAGCGCGCGGTGTCGGTCGGGAACGGGTCGACGACGAGCGTGAACAGGTCCTCGCGGGAGAGCGCGGCAAGGATCTCTCGCTGCCGTGGCGCGGAGGCGGCGATGTTCATGTTCCAGTTGACCAGCGCGCGGGAGCGGCCGGGATCGGCCAGCACGTCGGCGAGGTCCATGTGCGAGATCGGCGGCGACGGCGATGCCAGGTGCTCGGGCACCAGCGCGTCGTAGTCGACGCCGACGCGGTCGCCGCTGTTCAAGTACATGAACCCCGCGCCCGGCTTGCCGAGGTTGCCGGTGATGGCCGGCAGCGTCGCGCAGGCGCGGAAGATGTTGCCGCCGTTCGGCTGCCGCTGCAGGCCCTGGCCGAGCCACAGCAGCGACGGCCCGGCGCCGTACAGCCGCGCGACGCGCTCGATGTCGCCGGCCGCGACGCCGGTCAGCGCCGCCGTGCGCTCGGGCGTGCAGTCGGCCAGCAGCGGCTCGAGCTCGTCGAAGCCGGTCGTGTGACGGGCGATGTAGTCGCGGTCGAGCAGGCCGTCGCGCGCGATCACGTGCATCAGACCGAACGCCAGCGCGGCATCGGTGCCCGGCCGCGGGGCCAGGTGGATGCCGGCGCGCGCGGCGGTCGGCGTCTTGATCGGATCGACCACGACGACGGTGCCCTGCGCCTCGCCCAGCCAGTGCTCGTCCTGGTGCGGCCCGCACGCCGACGGGTTCGCGCCCCACACGAGGATGCAGCGCGCGCCGTCGCGGGTGCGCGGGTCGAACCCCGTCTCGGACGTGCCGTACAGGTAGCCCAGCGCCACGTGGCCGGCGAGGTTGCAGATCGTGTCGGGCGTGACCTCGGTGGTGGCCATCTGACCCAGCAGGCGCATCGGGAACGTGTAGCCCACCAGCCCGAGCGTGCCCGTGTAGTGGGCGTTCAGGATCGCTGCGCCACCGTGCTCGGCGATCACGCCGCCGAGCCGCTCGGCGCACTCGGCGAGCGCCTCGTCCCACGAGATCTCCGCGAACTCGCCGCTGCCCTTCGCACCCGTGCGCCGCAGCGGCCGGGTGACGCGCTGCGCCGGATCCAGCCACGCGCCGTTGTAGCCGAGCGTGCACTTGCGGCACAGCGTGCCGCGCGCGATCGGGTGGTCCGGATCGCCCCGGACGTGCCGCACCTTGCCGTCGCGCACGGCGACGAGGACGCCGCAGGCGTCGTAGCAGTCGCGCGGGCACGTGGTGCGAACGATCGTGTCGATGCAGGCATCGTTCCACACACCGGCTCGGGCCGTCGGTCAGGCCGTGACTTCGAGCGCCGAGCCGGGCAGCCCGACGTAGTTCTCGGCGAGGCTGCGCTGGGCGGCCTCCGACGCGCAGACGTAGCGCAGCCGCGCCAGCTGGGCGCGGTGCTCGAACGGGTCGTCGGGCCGGTGCAGCAGGCGCGTCATGAACAGCGAGAAGTCCTCCGCCCGCCAGATCCGCGCCAGGCAGGCGTCGGTGTAGCGGTCGAGCAGCGCGGCGTCGTTGGAGCCGAACCATCGCGTCAGGGCCGCGGCCAACGTCGCCACATCGTGCGCCGCGAGGTTGAGCCCTTTCGCGCCGGTGGGCGGGACGATGTGCGCAGCATCGCCGGCGAGGAACAGCCGGCCGTGCTGCATCGGCTCGCAGACGAACGAGCGCATCGGCGTGACGCTCTTCTCGATCGTCTCGCCGCGACCGAGCCGGAACGCGGGGTCGTCGCGCCGTGCGCAGCGCACGTCGAGCTCGTCCCAGATGCGCTCGTCGGGCCAGTCGCCGATGCGCTCGCCGGGCGCCACCTGCAGGTACAGCCGGGACACGGTCGGCGACCGCATCGAGGACAGCGCGAACCCGCGCTCGTGCGACGTGTAGACCAGCTCGTCCGTGGCGGGCACGGCGCGCGCCAGGATGCCCACCCACGCGAACGGATACGACGTCTCGAACGTCCGGGGCGCGGGCAGGGCGTCGCGGCAGACGCCGTGGAACCCGTCGCAGCCGGCGATGACCGCGCAGCGCAGCTCGTGATCGGCGCCGTCGTGACGGAACGTGACGCGCGGCGTGCCGCCGGCGACGTCGTGGACGGCGACGGCGGTGGCCTCGAACCGCAGGTCGCCACCGGCCTCCTCGCGGTGCTCGATCAGGTCGCGCGTCAGCTCCTGCTGGCCGTAGACGACTACGTGCTTGCCGGTCAGAGCCGCGAAGTCGATGCGGTGCGGGACGCCGTCCACCTGCAGCTCGATGCCGTCGTGCACGAGGCCGTCGCGATCCATGCGATCGCCGACGCCGGCGTCGCGGATCAGCCGGGCGACGTCGTGTTCGAGCACGCCCGCCCGGATGCGGGCGAGACAGTAGTCGCGGCTGCGCTGCTCGAGCACGACCGACTCGATGCCCGCGAGCGCGAGCAGCTGCGACAACAGCAGGCCCGCCGGACCGGCGCCGACGATGGCCACCTGGGTCTGCTCGTGGACGGTCGTCACATCAGAGGGCGAAGAAGGTCGTCTGGCCGGCGCCCCGGAGCCGGATGTCGAAGCGCAGCATCCCGTCGTCGGGGACGGCGATCAGCGTCGAGCGCTCGTCGGCCGACAGCAGGCCGAGCACCGGATCCTCGTCGTTCGCGGCTCCCTCGTCGGGGAAGTAGAGGCGCGTCACGAGCCGCTTCAGGAGCCCGCGCGCGAACAGGCCCACCGCGACGTGGGGTGCCTGCAGACGGCCGTCGGGATACGCCACCCGCCCGGGCTTGACGGTGACGATCTCGAACGAGCCGCCGGCCACCGTGCCGGCGCGGGCGAGTCCCGAGAACCCCGGCGCGTCGTAGCGGCCCTGCGGATCGGCCTGCCACGTCTCGATCAGGCCGTCCGGCACGGGCGCGCCGGCGCCGTCGAGCAGCACGCCGCGGATCACGATCGCCCCCGGCGCGTCGCGCGGAACGACCTCGGGCCCGATCAGCTCGCGCAGCAGCCCCATGCGCAGGTACGGCCCGACCGTTTGCGAGGCCGTCAGCAGGTCAGCCATCGTCGGGATCCCCGGGCGTCGGGTTGCGGCCGCCGACGACGATGTCGAACCGGTAGCCGAGCGCCCAGTCGGGCTCCGTCAGCGCCAGGTCGAACTGCGACACGAGCCGGTCGCGCGCGGCAGCGCCCGCGATCGACTGGAACACGGGATCGATCGCCAGCAGCGGGTCGCCGGGGAAGTACATCTGGGTCACGAGCCGCTCGCTGAACGCGCGGCCGAACAGCGAGAAGTGGATGTGGTTCGGGCGCCACGCGTTGGGGTGGTTCGGCCACGGGTATGCGCCGGGCTTGATCGTGACGAAGCGGTACCTGCCGGCGGCGTCGGTCAGCGCCCGCCCGGCACCCGAGAAGTTCGGGTCGATCGGTGCCGGATGGCGGTCGGCGTCGTGCCGGTAGCGGCCCGACGCGTTGGCCTGCCAGATCTCGACCAGCTGGCCCGCCAGGGGCCGGCCGTCGGCGCCGAGCACCCGGCCCGACACGACCACCCGCTCGCCGATCGGCTCGCCCGCGTGCTGGCGGGTCAGGTCGCCATCCGTCACGAGCACGGCCGCCTCGCCGAACACCGGCGCCGTCAGCTCCGTCAGGGTGTGCGGCAGGATCACCAGCGGCTCCGACGGAGCGCGCAGCCGCGTCCCGGCGTAGTCGCCGTAGAGGTACGGAGGATCGACGCCCGCGCCGTACCGCTCGTCGGTGATCCTGTCCGCCCGGGTCATCTACCGGAAACGGTAGTCAAACGGCCGTCGCCGGGCGGTAACGATCCCGTATCGTCCCGCCATGGCGCGCGATCCGAGGCACGACGTGCTGTTCGAACCGATCGCGATCGGGCCGAAGACGCTCCGCAATCGCTTCTACCAGACGCCGCACTCGACCGGGTTCGGCGAGCGGCCCGCCGCGCAGACGGCGTTTAGGGCCGCCCGCGCGGCGGGCGGCTGGGCCGGCGTCAATCTCGAGCTCACCTCGATCGACCCGGAGGCCGACCGGTCGCCGGTGCCGACACCGGCGAAGCTCTGGGACGACTCCGACGTCGCCCGCGTGCGCCCCCTGGCCGACGCGGTGCACGCCGCGGGCTCGATCGTCGGGGCCGAGCTGTGGCACGGCGGCTACAACGTCGACGGCTCCCCGTCGCGCCTGCCGCCGGGCGGTCCCAGCGTGTTGCCGGCCGACCACTTCCCGCTCACGTACAGCTACGCGATGAGCACTGCGCAGATCCGCCGCGTCGTCGGGCTGTACGCCGCTGCCGCCGGGCGCGCCGAGGCGGCAGGCCTCGACCTGGTCTACGCGTACGGGTCGCACTCGTACCTGCCGGCGCAGTTCCTGTCGCCCTTCGCCAACCGGCGCGACGACCAGTACGGGGGATCGTTGCGCAACCGCGCGCGCTTCTGGCTCGAGGTGATCGAGGCCGTTCGCACCGCCACCGGCGACCGGCTGGCGATTGCCGTGCGCATCGGCATCGACCCGAGCGGCACGCTCGGCCTCGGCATCGACGACGTGCTCGCATTCGTGCGGCTGGCCGACGACCTGGTCGACCTGTGGGACGTCAACGTCGCCACGATCGGCGAGCCGTGGCTCGACATGCGGCCGTCGCGCATCGACGCCCAGGGCTACCAGACCGCGCTGTCCGGCCGGGTGCGCGAGGCGACCTCGAAGCCGATCGTCGGCGTCGGGCGCCTGACCGATCCCGACGCGATGGCCGAGATCGTCCGGTCGGGTGTCTGGGACATCATCGGCGGCGCCCGGCCGTCGATCGCCGACCCGTACCTGCCGGCCAAGATCGAAGCCGGCGCGTACGCCGACATCCGCGAGTGCATCGGCTGCAACATCTGCCTCGCGCGCGTCCAGACGAGCGACCAGATCATGTGCACGCAGAACCCGACCGCGGGCGAGGAGCACCGCCGCGGCTGGCATCCCGAGCGGATGCCGCCGGTGGCCGACCGGCGCCGCGACGCGCTGGTCGTCGGCGGCGGCGTGGCCGGCATGCAGTGCGCCCTCACGCTGGCCCGGCGCGGGCTGGCGCGCGTGCATCTGGTCGAGCGCAACGCGCAGCTGGGCGGCTACGCGGCGCTCGCGGCGGGGCTGCCGGGACTGGGGGAGTGGCAGCGCGCGGTCGACTGGCGGCGCGGGCAGCTGACGCGCGCGAAGAACGTCGAGATCGTCACGTCGACCGAGCTGACGGCGGACGAGATCGCCGGCTACGGCGCCGACATCCTGGTGCTCGCCACCGGTGCCGAGTGGCGTGCCGACGGCCTGGCGCCCGCCACGCACGAGCCGCTCGCCGGCGCCGGCGACGGGCACACGCTGACGCCCGAGCAGGTCGTCGCCGGTGCCGAGGTGGGCCGGCGCGTCGTGGTCTACGACTGCGAGGGCTACTTCATGGGCGCCGGCATGGCCGAGCTGCTCGCCGGCCGCGGGCACGACATCACGCTGGTGACGCCGCTGCCGGTGGCCGGGCCGTTCCTCGACCGCACCTTCGAGGGCGACCATGCCCGCCGCCGCCTGCACGCGCTCGGCTGCCGGGTGGTCTGCGAGGTCGAGCTGACCGCGGTCGCCGCCGGTGCCTGCGCGACGCGCAACGTCTTCGGCGAACCGGGTGAGCTCGCGTGCGACACCGTCGTCCTCGTCACCGCCCGCCGTCCCCGCGACGAGCTGCGGCTGGCGCTCGGCGATGCGTACGCGGTCGGCGACTGCGTGGCGCCGCGACTGCTCGCCGACTGCATCTTCGACGGGCATCGCCTGGCGATGGAGATCGAGGAGCCCGACCCGATGGTCCCGGCGCCGGTGCGGCGCGAGCCGCGCGTGATCGGCTGACGTCGCGTCGGTTCCTGCGCCAGCCGGTTGACACCTCTGCGCGTCCCGGCGCGTGTCCCGTGTCGGGGTCAGACCCCGGAATCGCCGTTTTTGGGGTCTGACCCCAACATGAAAGGCGCGCGGGAGACGCGTGGATCGCGCGACCGGTGCGGCTCGCGCGGCCGTGGTGGGAATACGTGCGCCTCAGGTCACGGACGGGCGGCGTACCGTGGAAGGGGTGAGGCGGCGGATGCGGCCAGCGCGACGTCGGCCGACCCGCGCTGGATGGGCATCTGCCTCACCCCGGGTGCAGGGCCTTGAACAGCACGAACGCGTCGGACGACGTGGGCAGCCGCTGGACGACCATCCCGCGCGCCTCGACCATCGCCGCCAGGTCGCGTTCGGGGTACCAGGAGTTGAACGGCGACACGGCCGCGGTGACGAGGGCGCCGAGCGGGCGCGGGTGCCAGTTGACCATCTTCGCGTCGGCGACCGCGATCACGCCGTCAGCGCGCAGCACGCGCATGATCTCGTCCAGCGCCGGCGAGATGCGCGGCACGCACGACAGTCCGAACGAGGACACGACGGCGTCGAACATCCCGTCGCCGAACGGCAGGCCGCCGGAGATGTCGGCCTCAAGCAGCTCGGCGTCGACGGCGCGGCTGCGGGCTCGCGCCAGCATGCTCGGCGAGATGTCGACGCCCACGACTCGGCCACCGGGGCCGACGGCCTCGAGCAGCAGCGGCAGGTTGCGGCCCGGCCCGCAGGCGACGTCGAGCACCTGGGCGCCCGTCTCGATACCGGCCGCGCGCACCAGCTCGCGGTGCATCCGCCGTCCGGCCCGGCCGAACGACAGCGCCGTCAGCGGGTCGTAGAGGCCCGTGCGCGAGATCAGGTTGAACCGGTTCCGCGGATCAATGCGCGTGTTGCCCGTGGCAACGCTCCTTGGCGGGGGACGTCCGCGGCGGACTATCGCAGGTGGGCTGACGGGTCTCGGGGGGAGAGAGCGGATCGACCGGGTACATATGGTGGCGGCGAGTGTAACCCGATCGGCGTGGGCCCGTGCAGCAGCGGTCGTTCGCATATATGTCACTAATACGAAAGATAAGAACAATGGCACGCATCGGGTGTTCGGGCCCGCACCCTGCCAGACTCATCCGCGACGCTGAGCTGTCAATGACCGTCTGACCCTGGACACCAGGTGCTTGAATTGCGATCCAAAGGAACCTGATGACGCGCCTTCCCACCATCCTCGTCCTCCTCGCAACCTCGCTCGCGCTCGGCGCGTGCGGTGGTTCGGGCGGCGACACCACCACGTCCGAGCCGGCCGCCGCGACCACCGCTCCGGCCGCCACGACCGAGGCCGCCCCCACCACCGAGACGGCTCCCGCGCCGGCCGCGAACGGCCTTTCGGCCGCTTGCGCCAAGGAGGCGCTGCCGGTCAAGACGGCGGGCCGGTTGACGGCCGCGACGTCCAACCCGGCGTTCCCGCCGTACGTGGAGGACAACGACCCGACGTCCGGCAAGGGCTTCGAGTCGGCGCTCGCCTACGCGGTCGCCGCGCAACTCGGCTTCACCAAGGACGAGGTGAAGTGGCAGAAGACGACCTTCGACCAGTCGTTCGCGCCCGGCGACAAGAAGTTCGACTTCAACGTCCAGCAGGTGTCGATCAACCCGGACCGCGAGAAGACGGTCTCGTTCTCCGACCCGTATTACACGGCGCCGCAGTCGATCGTCGTCTTCAACGACTCGAAGTTCGCCGGCGCGACCACGCTGGCCGAGCTGAAGGACGCCAAGCTCGGCACGCAGATCGGCACCTCGAGCCTCGACGCGGCGAACACGCTGATTGCGCCGTCCCAGGACGTGCAGGTGTACGACGACACATCCACCGCCACCACGGCGCTCAAGAACAAGCAGATCGATGCGCTCGTGGTCGACCTGCCGACCGGGCTGTTCCTGGCCGCGGCCGAGCTCGAAGGCGCCAAGGTGCTCGGTCAGTTCGCCGCGCCCGGCGGCGATGACTGGGGCCTCGTGTCGGAGAAGGACTCCGCCCTCACCCCGTGTCTGAACGAGGCGCTCGCGGCGCTGAAGACGGCGGGCACCCTCGACCAGCTGACCACCGAGTGGATGTCGACGAGCGCGGGCGCGCCGGAGCTGACGTAACAGCGCCGACGCGGAGGCAGGTCCGCGAGCAGGCACGACGCGATCGGACACGCCGGGGACGACTGACCTCCGGCGTGTCCACCGTCGCCGTGATCGGGCTCGTGGCGGTCGCGATCGTGACGTCCTCCGGCTGGAACGACGTGCACGAGCTGTTCTTCTCGTGGCAGGTGTTCAAGGACACCTTCCCCGACGTGCTGCGGGGCTTCTGGCTCGACGTGAAGCTGTTCGTCGTCATCGAGATCGTCGTGCTGGTGTTCGGGCTTCTGGTCGCGCTGGCACGGCTCGTCGAGACGCCGTACCTCTACCCGCTGCGGCTGCTAGCGGCCGTGTACACCGACGTCTTCCGTGGTCTGCCGACGATCCTCGTGGTGTTCCTGATCGGGTTCGCCGTGCCGGCCCTCGGCTACGGGTTCATCCCCGACAACGTCGTCATCCTCGGCGCGTGCGCACTGGCGCTGTCATACGGCGCGTACGTCGCCGAGGTCTACCGCGCGGGCATCAACTCCGTGCACCCGTCGCAGCGCGCCGCCGCCCGCGCCCTCGGCCTGTCCAATCCCCAGACTATGCGTTTCGTGATCCTGCCGCAGGCCGTCCGACGAGTCGTGCCGCCGCTGCTGAACGACTTCATCTCCCTGCAGAAGGACGTCGCGCTGATCTCGATCCTCGGCCCGCTCGAGGCCTTCCGCCAGGCGCAGGTCTACGCGTCCCTGCGGTTCAACTTCACGCCGCTGCTGGCCGCCGCGGTGCTGTACCTCTCCGTCACGATCCCACTGGCCCGCGTGGTCGACCACCTGCAGGCCCGCCGCGACCGGGCCCGCACCGCTGGCGGTGCGGTGTGACGGCGCCGGTCGTCCAGGTGCGAGGCGTCACCAAGGCGTTCGGAGACCGCGAGGTGCTGGGCGGTATCGACCTGGAGGTGAACGAGCACGAGGCAGTCGTGCTGATCGGCGCGTCGGGCTCCGGCAAGTCGACGCTGCTGCGCTGCATCGACCTGCTGGAGGACATCGACGACGGCGACGTGCTGCTCGACGGCGAGGTGATCACCGACCCGTCGGTCGACCCCGATCGCGTCCGCGCCCGCATCGGGTTCGTGTTCCAGCAGTTCAACCTCTTTCCGCACCTGTCCGTGCTCGACAACGTGGTGCTGGCGCCGACGCGCGTGCACCGCATCCCGCGGCCCGAGGCCGAGACGCGCGCCGTCGAGTTGCTGACGCGGTTCGGCCTCGCGGGCCGTGAGCGCGACTTCCCGGACCGGCTCTCGGGCGGTCAGCAGCAGCGGGTGGCAATCGTGCGCGCGCTGACCACGAACCCGCGGCTCATCCTGCTCGACGAGGTCACCTCGGCTCTTGATCCGGAGCTGGTCGGCGAGGTGCTCGACGTGATCGCCGAGCTGAAGGCCGAGGGGATGACGATGATCTTCGCGACGCACGAGATGACGTTCGCCCGCGCCGTCGCGAACGAGGTGTGCTTCCTCCATCAGGGCGTGATCCTGGAGCGCGGCGCGCCGGCGGCGATCTTCGACGCGCCGCAGGCGCCGGAGACGCAGCGTTTCCTCGAACGCGTGCGCTAGACCTTCGGTCCACCCAGGCCGTTCGGCCTCCCCCGTATGGGGTGAACGCCGGCCCAGGGTGGGGAGGCGGTTCTGGCGGGCCTTCCGATGACAGTGGTGGAGGCCTTCCCACCTCCTCGTGACCCGGACCGCGCCTCGCGCAGCCGTCACGGTCGACGAAGGAGAACACATGTCTGCTCGCGCTCTCGGCTCCAAGTCGAGCCGGACGCCGCTCCGACTGGTCGTCGCAATCGGTATCGCGGCGATCCTCGGCACCGGCGCCTACGCCTTCACCGCCTCCAACACCGTCCCGAACACGACCGCCGGCAGCGGCGTGGGTACGGTCAGCGGTTACACGGTCTCGGCCATCCACTACACGCTCAACTCGACGACGCCGGCGAACATCGACTCGCTGACGTTCACCGTCTCTCCGGTCATTCCCAGCACCAGCAACGGCAAGGTCGTCGTCCAGGCCGCACTCACCACCGGTGGCCCGACGAACTACGCGTGCACGACGAACACGACGGGTGACACCGTCACCTGTGCGACGGCGAGCCCACAGCTGACGTCCGACAAGCTGACCAGCCTCACGGTGATCGCCGCGCAGTAGGTCCGCGGCGGCCGGCATTGTCGACCCCAATGACACCGGGCGGCACTACACAGTGGTGTCGCCCGGTACCGAACGACGTAGGAGAAGCACGATGCGCTCGCACAGGACAGGAATCATCGGATGGGTCGCCGGCCTCGGCGTGTTCGCGGTCGTGTGGCTGTTGTTCGCGCCCATCCAGATGGGCGGCTCGACCTCGTATGCGACCACCGAGGGCATCAGCATGCTTCCGAAGCTGCACACCGGCTACCTCGCCGTGATGCGCGCGGGGCCGCCGTACAAGGTCGGCGACGCCGTGCTGTACAACAGCCCGGTGCTGCACCGGCCGGTGCTGCACCGGATCATCGCCCTGCACGACGGCCAGTACTCGCTCCAGGGCGACAACAACGACTTCGTCGACCCCGGCACCGTGCCGGCCAGTGCAATCGCGGGCCGGCTCTGGTTCCACGTGCCCCGTGTCGGCGGCTGGGTCGGCTGGCTGAGCACGCCGCTGCACGCCTCGCTGTTCGCGGTGGTCGCAGCCATGTTCCTTCTGCTCGGCGGCACGGCCGAGAAGCAGCGCCGCCGTCGGCGCGGGCGTCGGTCGACCCCGGCTCAGGCCGCGCTGCCCGTCACGGACCAGCCGGGACCGATCGAGGCCGAACCCGTCGTTGGCGCGCCCGACTTCGGGCTCCGTGGCCTCGCATCGGCGCGCTCCGCGCCGGACCCGGCGCCGCCGCGCGCGGCCACGCCGAAGGCCGCGAAGCCCGCGCGGCCGGCCCCATCCAACCTGCGGCCGGTCGCCCCGGGCGACTTCATGCTGCACGGCGTCAACCTGCACCGTGCGTGGCCGCCGCTAGCGGGCGCGTTGGTGCTGGCGCTCCTCGTCACGCTCGTCGGATTCCTCGTCCCCGCCCAGCGCACCGCCCCGGCCCCCGGGGCGTTCAGGCAGGTCGGCGACTTCACGTACGTGAGTAAGCTGGTCGCCCCGAACCCCGCCTATCCGACGGGCTTCGCGCAGACCGGCGACCCGCTTTTGCTCGACCTCTTCAAGGATGTCAACGTGAAGTTCGGCTACCGCTTCGACAGCCGGCTGCCGCACCAGATCAAGGGCACGATCGCCCTCAACACCGTCATCACCGCAGCGACGTCGCTCCATCGCAGCTTCGTGCTGCAGAAGGTCGTCCCGTTCGAGGGTGACACCGCGAACATCGCCGGCGTCGTTGACCTCGTGCAGTCGCGAGCGTTCTTCGACCAGCTCTCCGCCGACTCGGGCGCCGTCGGCTCCGACTACCTGGTCGACCTGCAGGCGGTCGTGAACATCACCGGCATCGTCAACGGCAAGCCGATCAACCAGACGTTCGCGCCGGTGCTGCCGTTCACTTTCAACCACCAGCTCGTCAAGCTCGCCGCACCCGCGGCCTCCTCGGCGGCCGGCGCCGACCCGACGTCGGCGACGAGCGCCCTCGCGGCGATCCTGCAGCCCGAGCAGGCCGGCAGCCTCGACCAGCAGGTCGCCAACAGCGTCAATCTGGCGGCGCTGCACATCGACGTGATGAAGCTCCGCCTGCTGGGTCTCGCCCTGATCGCGTGCATCTTCGCCAGCATGGTCGTGCTCGCGATCGCCCGACCGCCGATCCGCGCCCGCCGCCAGACGGACCTGATCTCGAAGCGGTACGGGAGCCTGCTCGTACCGGTGCACGAGGTCAACCCCGACAACCGCATCACGATCGAGCTGCCCGACTTCCACAGCCTGGCGCGGCTCGCCCAGCACTACGGGCACCTGATCCTCGAGGAGCACCGCGGCCGAGATGCGACGTATGCCGTGGACGAGGACGGCCGCCTGTACGTGTACGTGATCGAGCGCCGCGGCCCCGCCGCGCGGGCGCGCACCAACCGGGAAGCGGTACCGTCGAGCTACGCGAACGTCGGCCGATGATGCCGCGGCGCACACTGGCGCGGACCGCCGGCGTCGTCTTCGTGTTCGCGGCCATCCTCACGTCCGTCACCGGCTTCACGGCCAGTAACACGGTGCCCGTCACACGTGCCGGCAAGAGCGGTGCTCAGGCCGCGACGCCGGTCCAGCTGGCGCCGAGCGAGTGTGCGGCGCTGGCACTGACCGCCAAGATCGTCATGGCCGCCGGCGTCACGACCGTCACCGGGACATCGGCGGCGGAGCTGATCATCGGTGTGAACAAGACGGGAAACGTGAGCTACAACGGTGGCGCCGGCAACGACTGCATCGTCGCCGGCGGCCAGTCTGCGACGAGGAACACGCTCGACGGCGGCACGGGTACCAACGACATCTGCATCGGTGCCCCGGGTGCGAAGAACACCTTTCAGAACTGCGACCAGACCTTCAACTGAGCAGATGCAGTCCGGCTGCGGGTTTCCCGCAGCCGGACTGCATGATCCGCCGAGGACCGGCCTGCGGGGGGCCGTTAGCGTCACTCGCGATGAACCGGACGATGGTGGTCTTCAATCTGATCTACCTCGGGCTGGTCGTCCTGGGCCTCGTCGTGTTCGCGATGATCTTCCTGTCCACCCGTGCGAAGGCCCGCGCGAAGCCGATGAACGTCGCGCGCTGGAAGCGGCGTGAGAACGTCTGGTTCGTCGTCGTCATGATCGCGCTGGTCGGGTCGGCAGCGGCGACCATCTCCGAGACGCCGTGGAACGCTGAGGCGCGGGCCGATCAGCAGGTCGTCGATGTCGTCGCCCAGCAGTACGGCTTCACGTTCTCGACCACCACCGTCAAGGCGGGCCGGCAGGTCGAGTTCCGCCTGACCGCCAAGGACGTCAACCACGCCTTCGCCATCTACGACCCGTCCGGCACCTTCGTCGCGCAGGCGCAGATGATGCCGCAGTGGCCGTCGACGCTGCGGCTGACGCTGCAGCGTCCGGGGGTCTACGCCGTGCGCTGCTTCGAGTACTGCGGCATCGGGCACCACACGATGGTCACCAGCTTCAAGGTCGTTCCGTGAGTGCCGTCGGCATCCCGGCCGGCTACCTCGGCCGGACCGGCGAGGCCGAGTTGAGCGTCGCCGCCGTCCGCGACCGGGCCAAGTCGCTGGTCTTGCGCCACGTGCTGACCTCGACCCTGTTCTTCCTGGTCGGCGGGTCGCTCGGTGGCGTGCTGCGCGAGAGCCAGGCCGAGGTCATCACCGTCTCGCCCGCCGTGTGGTACGAGCTGATGACGGCGCACGGCTTGGCGACCTTCGTCGGTTGGGCCGCGTTCTGCCTGATGGGCCTCTCGTACTGGATCCTCCAGGAATCGGGCTTCGAGCTGCGCGGCTGGGGGTACCGGTGGGCGTCCATCTCGTGGTGGACGATGGTGGTCGGCGTCGCCGGCATCGTCATCACGGTGCTGGCGCAGCACTTCGCCGGCTCGTGGGTGTTCCTCTACCCGCTGCCGTTCTCCTCGACCGGACAGTGGACGGAGACGACGACGGCGCTGTTCGCGCTGTCGGTGCTCTCGGTCGGCCTGTCGATCTTCGCGTACTGTTTCGCGCTGCTCGCGGTGCTGACGGGGCCGGGGCTCGGCGCCCGCGCCGGCGCGGGCTTCGGGCACCGGGTGCTGTGCTCGCTCGGGTTCGGCTACCTGCGGCCGAAGCGCTTCGCAACCGACCGGCCGCTGCCGTACGCCGCGATCCCGCTCGCCGTGATCGCCCTCGACATGATCGTCGCGACGCTGCCGCTCGCCATCCTGCTCGTGCTGATGGTCGTCCAGGCCATCCAGCCGTCCGTGACCGTCGACCCGCTGCTCGCGAAGACGATGCTCTGGTGGTTCGGCCACCCGGTCGTCTACCTGCTGCTGTTCCCGGCCGTCGCCGTCTACTACCACATCATCCCGAAGCTCGCCGGCCGTGATCTGGTGGCCGGCCACATCATCGCCGTCGCGTGGACGATCGCCGTCGTCTCGAACGTGATCATCGGCGCGCATCACATGTACACCGACTTCCCGGAGAGCTTCCAGCAGTCGGTCAACAGCTTCACGCAACCGCTCACCTACGCGGTGACGATCCCGTCCGCGATCTCGCTGTTCTCGCTCGGCTTCACCATCTACCGATCGGCCTTCGACTGGTCGAGCCCGGCTGCCCGGTTCCTGTCGGTGGCGCTGGTCTCGTGGCTGGTGGCCGGCCTGCAGGGCGTCGGGCTCGCGACGATCCAGTACGACGTCGTCGCCCACAACACCCTGTGGATCGTCGGGCACTTCCACAACATGGCGCTGATCCACATCGGGATGGTGATCTTCGGGGCCATCTACTACTTCCTGCCTGGCATCGTTGGCAGACCGTGGCACTCCCTGCGCCTCGCCGACTGGCATCTGGCCCTGACGGTGGTGGGCGGGTACGGGTCGGTGATCCCGTGGATGTGGCAGGGGCTCGAGGGCGCGCCGCGCCGGTTCGCGGTCCTGCCGGACCAGTACCTGACGATGAGCCAACTGGCGCTGCCGTTCGTGGCGCTGATCGTGATCGGCCAGGCGATCTTCGCGTACAACCTCGCGCGGACGCTGGGCGTGACGTGGTTGTCCGGGGCGCTCGGCCCGAAGCCACCCGACGACGCCCGTACTGACACGATCGCGCGCGAGGAGCCGCGTGACGTGCTGGCGGGGCTGCTCGCCGCCGGCGGCGTGGCGCTCGCGATCCCGTCCCTCTGGCAGAGCCCGTTCCTGTGGGCGCCCCTCGGCATCCTCGCCGGCTACGTCGCCGTGGCGCTCGGCGCGCGCCGCCAGGGAGCCTGGGCGATGCTGCTGGCGCTGCTGCTGCTCGTCGCCGGCCTGCTCATCCAGTTGTAGGCGGCGCGGGTTTCCCGCAGGCCCGGACCGGGCTGTCGCCGATTCGCCGGTCTCGGCGCGGTGCAACGCTCGAGAGGTTCAGCGATCAGAACCTCTGGAGGTTGGAAATGTCGAAGCTGCTGGTGGGCTATGACGGCACGGAGAGCGCCAAGGCGGCGCTCGACCGAGCAGCCACGATGACCCTGTACGGCGACACGCTCGGCGTCATCAGCGTGGTTCCGAGAGTCGCCGGCGGACCGCGCTCCGGTGGACCGTTCGTCGCGGGCGACGGCCCGTCCGAGCATCGCGCCGAACTGGCCGAGGCGATCGAGTTCCTCGCCGGCCGTGGCGTTGAGGCGCACACCATCGAGGCCGTCGGCGACCCCGCGGACGCCATCTGCGAGGCCGCCGAGCGCGACGGCTACTCGCTGATCATCGTCGGCAGCCGCAACCAGAACGGCATGCAGCGCGCGTTGCTCGGCTCCGTCTCTGACCGTGTCGCGCACCACGCCTCCTGCGACGTGCTGATCGTCAAGTAGCGACCCCCTCGTCAGACGAGCGCGGCGGCCGCGAGGGCGACCACGCAGCCGCCGACCGCCATCACCGTGAGCCAGCCCAGGGCCGTCACGAGACGGGAGCTGGCGTAGGCGCCCATCAGCCCGCGATCGCCCGGCCAGGAGGCCCGGTCCCAGCACGGCTGCGAACGCGGCGAGCCGGGCCCTACGGCGCTTTGGAGATCGGTCAGCCGGCGACGGGCCCGCCGGGTGGCGTGGCGTGCGAGGTGATGCCGCGTCCGGGCGGCGTGCTCTGGCTCCAGCGTCTCGGTCGAGCAGGCCGGCGAGCTCGTGTGCCTGCAGCGAAGCCAGCGCGCGTGCGTCGTCTCGAGGGTGAGCGGCTCGTGGCTGGCGCCCGGCAGGTGGATCGCGAAGATCGGGATCAGGTCGCGGCGCGCGTGTCGCGCCAGCCGGCGCAGGCCGATCCGGCGCAGCACGGCGGCCGCGCCGATCTCGACGCCGACCGCGGCGGTGCGGTCGAGGACCTACGTCGCCGAGGCGCACCGCGAGGTCGCGGAGGCGGCCGACGCGTGCCCCGTCGATCACGATCTCGGCGTCGAGGGTGTCGCCCAGCGCCCACGCCTCGGCGGCACGCCAGGGCGTCGGGCGGGGTCATCCACAGCGACATACCTGGCGGGTCCCCGATGCCGGGGGGTGGCGTACCCGGGAACCCGCCAGTCGCTCTACGCGCGGGCCGGCTCGCGGACGGAGCGGCTCGTGACGACCGTCACCGGGACGGTGGAGTGCGTCATGACGGCGCGCGACACGGATCCAACGAGCGCCCCGCGCACCCCGCCGAGCCCGCGGGAACCGATCACGATCAGGTTCGCGCCCAGGTCCTTGGCGAGGCGCACGATCTCCTTCGCCGGCTCACCGGTCGCGACGTACGGCTTGGTGTCGATGCCGGCGGCGTTCGCCGTCGCCGCGGCCGCCTCGGCGAGGTGCTCGGCGCCGTGTGGCTGCTCGACCTGCGAGATCGGCGGCGCGATTCCCTTGCCACCGGGAACCGGTACGTGCACCGCGAGCACGGCGAGCCTGGCGCCGGTGTCCTTGGCCAGTTCGATGGCGAGATCCAGAGCCGCGGCGGCCTCGGGAGATCCATCCGTTGCGTGCACGATGAGGTCCATCGACCTCTCCTTTCCGTGAGTGCCTACGGACGCATCATCCGTCGCCGCCGGTGCTGCTCCATCCGCGGGCGACGCGATGTGAGGTGCGGCTTTGCCGCAGTCCGGCACGGGGCATTTCCTACGGACGATCACGCAACCGGTCTGCGCCGTCCCGGAGGCCGTCAGGTTCCGGTCGGACGCCGAGCGGGAGACGATCCTGGTGGCGGATCGTGCGGTCCGCCCGGAACGTCCCAGGTCCACTCGGTGACCTCCGGGGTGTCGACGCCGTGCTCGCGGGTATGGCGCCGCGCGCGGTTGCGCGCGTCGACCATGTCCTGCCGGACGTCGGCCGCAGGCGGGCCGAGCGACGGCACCCGGTCGATCACGTCGGCGACGAGGTGGAACCGGTCGAGGTCGTTCAGCATCACCATGTCGAACGGCGTCGTGGTCGTGCCCTCCTCGCGGTAGCCGCGCACGTGGATGTTGCGGTGGTTCGTGCGCCGGTACGTCAGACGGTGGATCAGCCACGGGTAGCCGTGGTACGCGAAGATCACGGGCCGGTCCGGCGTGAAGATGGCGTCGAACTCGACGTCGGGAAGGCCGTGCGGGTGCTCGGCGGCGGGCTGGAGGCGCATCAGGTCGACCACGTTCACGACCCGCACGCGCAGGTGCGGGAGCCGGTCGCGCAGCATGCTCACCGCCGCCAGGGTCTCGAGCGTCGGGACGTCGCCGGCGCAGGCCATCACCACGTCAGGCCCCTCCTCGCCCTCGTTCGTCGCCCAGTCCCAGATGCCGAGGCCGCGCGTGCAGTGGTCGGCGGCCTCCTCGACGGTCAGCCAGTTCGGCGCCGGCTGCTTGCCCGCGACGATGACGTTCACGTAGTCGCGGCTGCGCAGGCAGTGGTCGCCCACCGACAGCAGCGTGTTGGCGTCGGGCGGCAGGTACACGCGGATCACCTCGGCCCGCTTGTTCATGACGTGGTCGATGAAGCCGGGGTCCTGGTGCGAGAAACCGTTGTGGTCCTGGCGCCAGACGTGCGACGTGAGCAGGTAGTTGAGCGACGCGACGGGCCGCCGCCACGGGATGCCGTGCGCGGTCTTGATCCACTTCGCGTGCTGGTTGAACATCGAGTCGACGATGTGGACGAACGCCTCGTAGCACGAGAACAGGCCGTGCCGGCCCGTCAGCAGGTAGCCCTCGAGCCAACCCTGGCAGACGTGCTCCGAGAGGATCTCCATGACCCGGCCGTCGGCCGCGAGGTCCTCGTCGTCGGCCGTGCGCTCGCCCATCCAGGCGCGACCCGTCACCTCGAAGACGTCGCCCAGGCGGTTGGACGCCGTCTCGTCGGGGCCGACGATGCGGAAGTTGCGGGCGCCGGCGTTCAGTCGCATCACCTCGGCCAGGTACCGGCCGAGCACGCGCGTCGCCTCGGCCGTCGTCGCCCCGGGCCGGGGAACGTCGACACCGAACGCGCGGAACTCGGGCAGCGTGAGGTCGCGCAGCAGCTTGCCGCCGTTGGCGTGCGGGCTCGATCCCATCCGCTTCGACCGGTTCGGTGCCAGGGCGCGGATCGTCTCCGCCGGGCGGCCGTCGGCATCGAACAGCTCCTCCGGCCGGTAGCTGCGCAGCCATCGCTCGAGGGCCGCCAGGTGCTCCGGGTTGGTGCGGGTCGCGGACAGCGGCACCTGGTGCGAGCGCCAGGTGCCCTCGACCTTGAGGCCGTCGACCGTCTGCGGGCCGGTCCATCCCTTCGGCGTCTCGAGGACGATCATCGGCCAGGGCGGACGCCGCACGGCGCCGCCCGCACGGGCCTCGTGCTGGATGCGGCGGATATCGGCGTAGGCGTCGTCCAGCGCCGCCGCCAACGCCTGGTGCACGCGCTCGGGATCGTCGCCCGAGACGATCAGCGGACGATGTCCGTAGCCGGACAGGAGCTGCGTCAGCTCCGCCTCGCCGATCCGCGCGAGCACGGTCGGGTTCGCGATCTTCCAGCCGTTTAGGTGCAGGATCGGCAGGACCGCGCCGTCGGTCGCCGGGTTCAGGAACTTGTTCGCGTGCCAGCTGGCCGCGAGCGGCCCCGTCTCGGCCTCACCGTCGCCGATCACGCAGGCCACCACGAGATCGGGATTGTCGAGGGCCGCGCCGTAGGCGTGCGCGAGCGCGTAGCCGAGCTCGCCACCCTCGTGGATCGAGCCGGGCGTTTCGGGCGCGACGTGGCTCGGAACGCCGCCCGGGAACGAGAACTGGCGGAACAGCTTCTGCATCCCGGCGCCGTCCGCGGTGACGGTCGGCCAGTGCTCCGTGTAGGACCCCTCGAGCCACGTGCTCGCGCACATCGCCGGGCCGCCGTGGCCGGGGCCGGCGATGAACAGGAGGTCGGCGTCGTGCGCGACGATGATGCGGTTCAGGTGCGCGTAGAGCAGGTTCAGCCCCGGCGTCGTCCCCCAGTGGCCGAGCAGGCGCGGCTTGACGTGCTCCGGCCGCAGCGGCTCGCGCAGCAGCGGGTTCGCCATCAGGTAGATCTGGCCGGCGCTGAGGTAGTTCGCAGCGCGCCACCACGCATCGATCGCGGCGAGCTCGTCCGGGGCGAGCGCGGGCTCAGCCATACTGCTTGCGTCCGGCCTGGAGCACGTCGACGTAGCCGGCCCGGTGGGACGCGGCGTCCGCGCCGAGGGCCTCGCTCAGCAGCCCGCGCACCTCGCTGAGGGTGGTGAACTGCTTGCGGCGCATCCAAGCGACGAGGCCGTCTGTCAGCTCGCTGACGTACTCGGGGCCGTGTCGCAACACGGCGGAGGCGGTCATCACGACGTCGGCGCCGGCGAGCAGGAACCTCGCGACATCGGCGGGCCCCTCGACGCCCGTGGTCGCGGCCAGCGATACGCCGACGCGGCCCCGGAGGAGGGCGATCCACGTCATCGGGAGCGTCGACTCGTGCGAGCTCGACAGGTGCATGCCGGAGGTGACCGCGAGCCGCTCGGGGTCGATGTCCCGCTGCAGGAACCGGTTGAACAGGACCAGGCCGTCGGCGCCCGCGCCGGCGAGCCGGGCTGCGATCGCACCGACGGAGCTGAACCACGGCGGGAGCTTGACCGCGACGGGAATGGTCACCACCGCCTTGACGCTTGCGAGGATCTCGATGTAGTGATCCTCGACCGTGGCCGCCGACGAGCCGATGTCGGCGGCGATGTCGTAGATGTTCAGCTCGATCGCCACCGCTCCGGCCTGCTGCAGCGCGTGCGCGTACACGGGCCAGCCGCCGCTGCCGCCGCCGTTGAGGCTCGCGACGATGGGGATGTCGACCGCGTTCACGGCTGCCCGGATCAGCCCGAGCGCAGCGGACGGATCGTCGAGGGCGACGGTGGCGTCCGGCGGGTACGAGCTGACGCGGTCGAGGCGGCCGATGCCGCCGTCGTTTCCGGCCAGAAGTCGCTCGGAGGAGCGCCACACCTGCTCCTCGAACACCGACGGCAAGACGATCGCGCCGGCTCCGGCCTGCGCCAGCCGGCGGATGCCATCGAGCGTCCCCGTCAGCGGCGAGGGCGATGCCACGATCGGGCTGCGCAGCGCCAGGCCGAGGTACGAGGTCGTCAGATCGACCGGCGAGTCGGCGTGCGAGGCGGTCATACGTGCAGCATCCGGGGTCGGCGACCGATGCGCAACGGCGGGGGCGCGGGTCCGTCCTGCGGAAACTCCGCAGGACGGACCTATGCGTCCGCCGTCTCCGGCGGCTGCTCGGCCGGAGATTCCGGGGTCGGTGCCAGAGGTGGAGTGCCAGGATCGCGGCCGCCCGCGTCGAGGTGGAACGGCGGATACTCGTCGCGCATCAGCGTCGCGTAGGCGATCACGCGGTACACCCAGCGGTTCAGGCCCATCACGAAGCGGAAGATGTCGCGCGGATAGTGGCCGGCGAACAGGAGCCAGATGCCGGCGATCAGGACCAGTATCCCGATCAGCCCTCCGCCCGCGTTTCCCTGGACGAGCCCGGAGGCGTGGTGGTCGCCACCCCACCAGCCGGCGCTCCACCAGATGCCGCTGCCGAACAGGCCGACGATGAGGTACTGCGGGATGGCCAGCAGCCACCACTTGACGAGCACCAGGCCACGCGACAGCCGCTCCGGGTAGTCGATCTGAAGGCGCGCCGGGTAGTCGGGCACGTCCTCGAGTGTGAACGGCGGGTAGCGGTCGGTGCCGAGGGCGCTGTACGCGTAGAAGCCGACCCGCCACGTCCACCGCAGCACCCCGGCGTTGAAGTCGAACAGCCCGCGCGGATAGCGGCCGGTGAAGAGGATCGCGAGGAACGCGATGAAGCTGACGACGGCGAACGCGATCCACAGGAACCACAGCACGATGAAGTGCGGGATCGCGAGCAGCCACTTCACGAGCCAGAGCCACCGGCTCACGTCGTCGTCCAGCGTCCCGTCGAGGCGCAGCGGGTAGACGCGGGCATGCGCGTCGGCGGTCCAGGCTCCGGACGCCGGCAGCGGCCGAGCCGTCGGCCCAGCTCCGGCCGCGGCAGCGGGCGTCGGATGCCGCAGTCCCGTGGCGCCGACGACCACCATCGTGAGCGAGATGGCGAGCAGCAGACCGCCGCCGACCAGCAGGCCGATCAGCACGGGCAGGAGCCAGTCGGCCTTGGCGCCGACAGCGGCGTCGACGTCGACGCCGCGGCCGGCATTGGCGTTCATGACCACGGCCGTCCACGCGCCCGACCGCACATCCCAGTCCAGCGTCTGCGTCCCTGCGCCCCCGGCCGACGCGACCCAGAAGCGCTGGTCCGCCGGCGGCGCCGGCGTCCGGGTCCCGGTCCGGCGCCGGAACCGCACATCGACGTCGCCCAGATCCGGCCCGGAGAAGTCGGCGTGGACGATCTCGTCCTGGGCAACGCCGTCCAGATAGCGCTCGACGTCGGTCTCCCGGCCGATGCCGACGAAGACCGGGGCGCCCTCGGATCCGGCGACGCGCAGGCGGACCGTGCCGAACCGGCTGTCGCCGAAGGCCCAGTCGTCCGGGGCGGAGCCGAGATCGATCTTCTGCGACGTGATCGCGAAGGCCGGTGACCGGAGACGCTCGGTGGACGTCGTGAAGTATCCGTCGGCATCGCGTTGCGTGCCGTACGCCCAGCCGAGCACGCCGCCCCCTGCGAGGAGGCCGAACGAGACCAGCATCAGCAGCCCGCCGAATACCAGCAGCAGGACACGGCCGACCCGCACGCCCTCCCTGGGGGCCGTGTTCTCCACCGTGCTCACGTCTCACTCCCATCAACGTTGACGCGGCATCGCCGCATCGGCACCATGGTGGCCGTTCCGGGGCGGGGGCGCATCCGGAGGCTGCGCGTGCCCGGCCGCGGGAAACCCGCAGCGGGCCGCCGCCGGATAGAGATCGCGGCTGCCGGTGCGCGCCGCCGTCCGGTGGGGTATCGTCGCAGCTGCAGCATGGCTTTCGACGATCAGGTCCCGGCTGGCGCGAGCCCTGCACCGTCCTTGCAGGGACTCGACGGGCGGCGACTGCGGCTGCTGCTCGACATCGGGCAGTCCGTCGTCTCCGAGCTCGACCTCGAGGTCGTCCTCGGCAAGGTGCTCGCCGCCGCGCGCGAGCTCACCGGCGCGCGGTACGCGGCAGTGGGCGTGATGGCACCCGACCGGCGGTCGCTGGAGCGGTTCGTGACCAGCGGCATCGACGCCGAGATGCAGCTGCGGATCGGCGAGTTGCCCCGCGGTCGCGGCATCCTCGGCTACCTGATCGACGAGCCGCGTCCCCTGCGGCTGGCAGACGTCGGCGCGCATCCCCGGTCGTACGGCTTCCCCCTCGGCCATCCGCCGATGTCGACGTTCCTCGGCGTCCCCGTGATCGTCCGGGGCCGGGCGTGGGGCAACCTCTACCTGACCGAGAAGGAGACCGGCGAGTTCGACGAGCAGGACGAGACGGCGATCGTCGTGCTCGCGGCGTGGGCTGCGAGGGCGATCGACAACGCCCGGCTGTACCAGGCGGAGCAGACGCGCCGTGACGCGCTCGAACGAACCGTCCGGGCGCTCGAGACGACCACCGACATCGCCCGCGCCATCGGCGGCGAGACGCGGCTCGAACGGGTGCTCGAGCTGATCGTCAAACGCGGCCGGGCGCTGGTCGAGGCAGAGAGCATGGTGCTGCTGCTGCAGGACGGCGACGAGCTCGTCGTGACGGCGGTGGCCGGCGCGGTCGACCCGGAGATGGTCGGCCAGCGCGTGCCGATCGAGGGGTCGGCGACGGGATCGGTACTGCGCACGCGAAGCGCCGAACGGCTCTCGGACGTCAAGACGCGGCTGCGATTCGGTCTCGCCGAACGTCTCGGGGCGACGACGGGACTGCTCGTCCCGCTGCTGTTCCACGGCCGCGCCCTGGGCGTGCTCGGGGCGTTCGACCGACTCAGCGCCGGTCCGGGGTTCTCGGCCGAGGACGAACGGCTCATGGATGCCTTCGCCGCGAGCGCCGCGACGGCCGTGGCGACCGCGCAGAACGTCGTCCAGCTGGGTCTGCGGCGGAGCATCGAGGCGGCGGAGGCCGAGCGGGGGCGCTGGGCGCGGGAGCTGCACGACGACACCCTCCAGGAGCTCGCCGCGCTCAAGATCGGCCTGGCGAGCGCGCGGCGGGTGACCGACCCGCTGGCCGTCTCGGCGATGCTCGACGACGCCGTCACGCAGATCGACTCCACCATCCGCGACCTGCGCGCGATCATCAACGACCTGCGTCCCGCCGCCCTCGACGCCCTCGGCGTGGTGCCGGCGGTGGAGGCGCTCGCAGAACGGGCGAAGGGGCGGGCCACCGTCGACATCTCCGTCAACGCCGACCTGGCGTTCGAGGCCGGGCGCTCGACCGAGCGGCTCGAGCCCGCGACCGAGCTCGCGGTCTACCGGCTGGTGCAGGAGGCCCTGACGAACGCCGTCCGGCACGCCGAAGCGGCACGCATCCAGATCGACATGGCGGAGCACGACGACCTGCTGACCATCGCCATCCGGGACGACGGAACGGGCTTCGACCCGGTCGAGACGCACGCCGGCTTCGGCCTGATCGGCATGCGCGAGCGCGTCGCGTTCGCGGGCGGCAGCCTGGCGGTGGAGTCGTCGGCCGACGGCACGGAGCTCGTGTTCACCCTGCCGGCCACTCGGCGGCTGGGTGTCGAGCAGGAGAATGCGGCGGATCCGGTCTCAGCGCCGGCGGACGTCGCGGACGACGTCTAGGAAGCGCTCCGGCGTCTCGTCGGTGAGCATGTGCGCGGACGCTCCGGCTCGTACTGCCGCCCGCGCGAAGGCCGGATCTCCATCCAGGCCGACCGCGACCAGGGGGGTCCCGCCGAGGCTCGCGACGAGGGTGGCGAGCGATGGCGAGGTGCCGGGCGGGGCGAGGCGGAGATCGAACACGACGACGTCGACGTGCTCGATGGCCGCCATCCTCGCGAGATGCACCGAGCTCGACACCAGGGCCGCGACCTCGATCTCTCCGCTGCACTCGAGTGCAGTCCGCAGGGCGGCCCGTGTGCGGCCGTGGGCGATGGCGAGCAACACGCGGGTCGCGCCCGAGTCAGGAGCTCTCGCGGCGGCGTTCATGATCCGACTCGGAGAACCGCCATCAGCGCGTGGCTCGAACAGCCCGCCTGTCGTCGGGTCGCCGGCGGCCGGGTGACGGCGCGCGGTCCTCATGCGACGATCGCGCAGATGGGTCGGCGAGGCTCCATGCACGTAGTCTGCGAGCGGGGAACCGACCGGGAATCGGGGTCTCGGGCACGTCGGCTGCGGGTTTCCCGCGGTCGGGCGTTAGGGTACGCCGATGTGCGGGCTGCCGTTCGCGGCCTAGGCTCTCCAAAAGCGAGAGGAGCTTGCTATGAAGACGATCGTGATCGGGACGGACGGATCCGACCCGGCGTCCGCAGCGCTTGCAGCGGCGCTCGAGCTCGCCGCCGACACCGGCGCAGGTGTCGTCTGCGTGGGCGTCGACGACTCGTTCTCGAAGGACGGCATCGATCCGGCCCCGACGGCAGCGGCGGAGTCCGCCGCCGGCCGAGCGCGCGAGCGCGGCATCACGGCGGAGGTCGTGACACGCATCGGGCCCGCCGTGGAGCAGCTCCTCGCCGCGGCCGACGCCTGCGACGCCGACCTGATCGTCGTCGGGTCGCGGGGCCGCGGCCGGTTGACGAGCGCCGTGCTCGGCAGCGTCGCGCACGGGTTGATCCGGCACAGCACGCGGCCGGTCCTGGTCGTCACCGCGACGGCCGATCCCGCTGCGGCATCCGTCGAGGGCTCGGGCTCGACCGTCGCGTCCGGCGGGTAGCCAGATGTTCCGAACGATCATCGTCACGATCGACGGCTCGGAGCTCGCGCTCGACGCGGCCCGCCAGGCCGCGCTCATCGCCGACCCGCAGGCACGGATCCTGGCCGTGACTGTGGCCGACGCGGCCCATCCCGTCGACCTGTCGGCCGAGTCGTCGCGGAAGCTGTCGGACGCCACCGCGGCGGCGGCGCTGGCGGCGGCGGCGGCCGTGCTGCCGCCGGGTGCGTCTGCCGGAGGGGCGGTCGAGACGCAGATCCTGCACGGGTTCGCACCGTCCGTCCTCGGGGAGGTCGTCCAGCGCGAGGCAGCCGACCTGATCAGCGTCGGCATGCGGCGCTCGAGTCGCGCCGAGGGCTTCTTCACCGGCGACCTGGCCACGGAGCTGCTCCACGCCGCGCCTTGCTCGGTGCTGGCCGGGCGCGCGACCGGCCGGCCGCCGACCGTGACCGGGCTCGTGGTCGTCGGAATCGACGGCTCGCCCGCGTCCGCACAGGCGCTCGCCGCCGCGCGGTACATCTGCCGGCACCACGGTGGCCGGTTGCACGTCGTGGCGGCGATGGGCGGCAAGCGCATCGACGTGGACGCCGTCCGCGCGCTGAGCGGCCCCGACACGCTCTCGATCGACCAGGCCGGCTCCGTCGACGCACTCGCGGCCGCCTCGGCCGACGCCGACCTGCTCGTGGTGGGCAGTCGTGGCCTCCACGGCGTCCGGTCGCTGGGGAGCGTCTCGGAGCGCATCGCGCACACCGCGGCGTGCTCCGTGCTCGTCTACCGCTGACTGCGATGGGCATCGCCGCCGTGCGGGTTTCCGCCGCCCGCCTAGGCGATTGCGCCGACGGCCCGGCCGGGCGCAGCGGCCAGCATGCGGACATGGAACACCATCCCGTGACCGCATCCCCCGTCCCCGACACCGCGGACCGTCCCGTGGTAGTGGGCGTCGATGGCTCGCCGGGAGCGCAAACGGCCCTCCGCTACGCGATCGACGAGGCACGGCGGCGCGGCGCGCCGCTGCGGATCGTTGTCGCGTGGCTGGTCCCGATCGCCGTCTATGCCGGCGCGCCGCTGCCGCCCAACTTTCCCGAGAACTGCGAGATCGCCGCGCGCGAGGTGGCGGACAATGCGCTGCTGACCGTCGGCTATCCGCGCGACCTGCCGTACGAGATCGTCGTGCGGCGAGGGTCGCCGGACACCGTCCTGCTCGCCGAGGCGACCGGGGCGGCCGTGCTGGTGGTGGGCTCGCGAGGGGTTGGCGGCTTCCGCGAGCTGCTGCTCGGGTCGGTCAGCCAGGCCTGCGTGCACCACGCGACCTGCCCGGTCGTCGTCGTCCCGCACGACCGCGTGCCGATCGCCCCGTAGACGGTGATCACCGTTTACGTCGACCGGTGTGGATGGTGGACGGAGGCGTCGCTGGACGGGTAGTAGATGGTCTCGTGACCGTCGTCCCAGCGCACGGCGAAGTGCGGCCGGGCGGCATCGCCGAGGACCTGCAGGATCTCGCCGGCGCGCGCCACGTCGCCGACGTGCCGCGCCTCGACGACGATCGCGTCGCCGGCCGCCCAGTTGGTGACGCGCTCGGCCTCGCCGCCGGCGGTCATGCCGACGTCTCCGCCGGCACGCGCGTCTCGTGCTTGCCCGTCTGTCGCGTGGGATCCGGCACGACGATCACCGGGCAAGGTGCGTGGTGGACGCAGGCCTGGCTGACCGACCCGAGCAGCAGCTCGCGGAAGCCGCCGAGCCCGCGCGATCCGACGACCAGAACGTCCGCCGGGCGCGCCTGGGCGACGAGCACCGCCGCGGGCTGCCCCTGCGCGACGACGATCTCGACCGGCACGTCGCCGGGACGGCCGACGGCCTCGAGCGACCGGTCGATCGACGTGCGCGCCGCCCGCTCGGAATCGTCGATGAACTCCGTCGGCAGCGGTACGCCCATGTAGGCGGCCGACGGGATCGACCAGGCGCCGACGATCCGGAGGGGCGCGTCGTGGCGGCGAGCCTCGTCGATGGCGTACCGGAGCGCTGCCTCGGCGCCGGACGAGCCGTCGACTCCGACGACGATCGTGCAGGTCGGCGCGGGCTCGGCGACGTCGGACGGAGTGGGGGTGCCTGGTTCCATGACCCGATGTTGACGACGGCGGCGGGTGCCGCCGTCGGGGTCGGCACGGAACGTCAGTGCGGGCAACCCGAACGCCAGGTCGGGCCGAGACCGATGGCGGCGAGCTCCTGGTAGCCGCGGTGCCGGCGCATCTGCGGGATCCGGCGGCGGCCGCACCCGCCGTACGATGGGCGCCGTGCTGCTCGCGGCGTTCGTGGTCGTACCGGCCGCGGTGCTGATCGGGATCGGGCGTGCGGCGCTGCGGCGCGTCAGCCGGCCACCGGCGGACCGGGCACCGACCGCCCGGTGACGATCTTCACCCAGTCGACCCGCACGCGCACGACCAGCGCGGCCAGCATCGCGACCTGCAGGGCAATGCCGAGCGGCGAGCGGATCGCGCCTTCGAGCACGTCGCCGAACCGGGCGTCGGCGGCCTTGCCGAGCCCGACGTAGATGGAGTAGCTGACCAGCCGCCCGGCGAAGAAGGCCGCCGCGAGTGGTCGCAGTGGCGCGGCGATCAGCCCGGCCGCGACGAACAGTTGCGCGGACGGCAGCGGCGACAGCAGGAACAGGCCGAGCCCCGCGGCCGCCCGGCCACGCGAGCCCGAGAGCACCGTCCGCGCCGCGTCGAGGCCCTGGCGCCGCCGGGCGGAGAGCCGGTCGCAGAAGGTGCCCGCCCCGAGCGCGAGCACCACGCGCCCCAGCGTCGCCGCCACGGCGCCGATCACCACCAGCGCGACCGGATCGAGGTCGCGGGCGATCTCGAACCACGCCAGGATCGCCCACGTCGGCGGCCCGAAGGCCGGGAGCAGGTTGACGCCGAACACCACGCCGGCGAGGAGCAGGTAGGGCGCCATCGCCTAGCGGGTCGGGCCGCCGGCCGCCGCCCGCGACACCCGGATGCGGGCGTCGACGGCCACCGCGGACGTGCCCGGCTCGAGCGCGATCAGCGGGTTGATGTCGAGCTCCGCGAGCAGCGGCACCTCGTCCGCCACGTACGCGATCCGCAGCAGCACGTCGCGGACGGCGACGAGGTCGCCGCCGGGCCGCCCGCGGAACCCGTCCAGCCGCCGCCGCACGCGCGGCGCCGCGAGCAGCTCGTCGGCGTCGGTGTCGGTGACGGGCGTGATCCGGAAGGCGACGTCGGCCGCCAGCTCGGTCTCGATGCCACCGGTGCCGAACGCGACGAGCGGGCCGAACACGGAGTCGACGGTGACGCCGATCAGGCACTCGATGCCCGCTTCGACCTCCTCTTCGACGACGACCCCGGTGAACCGGTCGGCGAGCCCGTGCCGGATCGCCGCGGCGCGGATGTCGCGGAACGCCAGGACGGCGGCGCGCGCCGACGTGACGCCGCGCCGGATGCCGTCGACCTCGGTCTTGTGCTGGACACCCTCCGCGACGACCTTGACGACCGAGCTCGGGACCTGCAGCCCGCGGAATGCAGCGCCGGCTGCCGCGCCCGATGCGGCCGCGGTGCTCTTCGGCTGCCGGATGCCGGCGGCGGCGAGGACGGCCCGGACGTCGGCCGGCCCGAGCCACGCGTCGTCGCTGCCCGCCAGCGCCGACTCGCAGAGCGCGTTGATCGCCGCCACATCGATGTCGGCGAACCGCACCACCTCGCCGCGCGGCCGGCGGCGATGCGCCGCCAGCCGGGCGGCGTGGCCCAGCGCGCGCGCCGCGCTCTCGGGAAAGGTGAAGCACGGGATCCGGTCGCCGCCGCGGCCGGCATTGAGCGCCGGCGGCTCGTCTCGCGCGCCGATCAGGCAGGCCAGGAGCGGCTTGGCCGTCCCCGCCGGCCAGGCCGAGCCGATCGCCGCCGCGATCAGGTCGGGTCCCGCCAGCAGCGTCGGGGCGTGCAGCGCCATGACGGCGTCGACCCCCCGGTCGTCGTGCAGGGCCTGCAGCGCCGCGCCGTAGGACTCCGGGCTCGCCGCCGCCAGCACGTCGACCGGGTTCGCGACGCTCGCGCCGGCCGGCAGCAGCGCTGCCAGCCGCGTCCGCGTCGCCTCGGCGAGCGACGCGACCTCCAGCGCGGCGGCCTCGCACGCGTCGGCGCAGAGGATGCCGAAGCCGCCGGCGTTCGTCACGATCGCAACCCGGTTGCCCGCCGGCACCGGCTGGTGCGCGAACAGCCGGACGGCGTCGAAGAGCTCCTCGATGGTGTCCGTGCGGACGACGCCGGCCTGCCGGAACAGCGCGTCGACCGCAACCTCCTTCGCCGCCAGCGAGGCGGTGTGGGAGGCGGCCGCGCGGGCGCCGGCAGTGCTGCGCCCGGCCTTCACCGCCACGATCGGCTTGCGCGCGGTCACGCGCCGCGCGATGCGCGCGAACTTGCGCGGGTTGCCGAACGACTCGAGGTAGAGGGCGATCACCGTCGCCGTCCGATCGTCCTCCCACGCCTCGACGAGGTCGTTCGGCGAGACGTCGGCGCGGTTGCCGATCGACACGAACGACGCGACGCCGATGCCGAGGTCGGCGGCCTGCTCGAGCAGGGCAATACCCACGGCGCCGGACTGCGACGAGATGGCGACGTTGCCGGCCGGAGGCCGGGTGCGGGCGAACGTCGCGTCGAAGGCGAAGCCCGGCCGGTTCGAGAGGACGCCGAGGCAGTTCGGCCCGACCAGCCGGACGCTGGCGGCCCGACAGCGACGCTGCAGTTCCGCCTCGGCCGCAGCACCGTCCGGCGACGACTCGCCGAAGCCCGCCGTGACCACCACGATCGCGTGGACGCCGGCTCCGATGCAGTCGTCCGCGGCCGCGAGCACGTCACAGGCGGGAATGCAGATGATCGCCAGGTCGACCGGTGCCGGCACGTCGCGGAGGCGCCGGTGGGCGGGCAGGCCGGCGACGTGCGTCGCGGCAGGGTTGACCGGGTAGATGCCGCCGTCGTACCCGCTCGCGATGATGTTCGCGAGCACGGCGTGGCCGACCGACGCCGCGGTGCGCGACGCGCCCACCACGGCGATGCCGCGCGGCTCGAACAGCGGCCGCAACGAGGCCACCGTCGCAACGTGGTCGCGCGCGTCGCGAGCCCCCGCGTACGCGTCGGCCGGGCCGAGGTCGACCATCACCTCGTACTCCCCGCCGCTGACGACACGGCGGATCCCGAACCCCAGCTCCGCCAGCAGGTTCAGCATCGGGCGGTTCTCGGTCAGCACCAGGGCGAGGAGGCGCTGCAGCCCCTCGTCGCGCGCCGACTCGGCCAGCCGCTCGACCAGCCGCATGCCGACGCCGTGCCCGTGGTCCTCGTCGCTGACGACGACCGCCAGCTCGGCGACGCCGGGCTCGGTGAGGGGGATGTAGCAGGCGGCGCCCACCATCTCCCCGCCCCGCACCGCGACGAACCGCCGGGCCCCGGCGCCGCCGAGCAGCATCTCGGCAGTGGCGCGCTGGCCGGCGGAGTGGAACCGCAGTCGCACCGTCTCCCGCGACAGCCGGCCGACCATCTGCTCCACCAGCGGCAGGTCGGCCGGCGCGAACGGGCGCACCACGGCCGTCGACCCGTCGCGCAGCAGGACGGTGTCGTCGGACGTGGTGATCACACCGGCACCGTCTTCCTGGCGCGCAGCGCGTTCAGGATGACGGCGACGTCGATTCCCTCCTGCAGGACCGCTCCGGCCACCGGCGGCAGGAAGCCCAGGGCGGCCGCCCCCATCGCGACGATCGACAGCCCGATTCCGATGATCACGGACTGCTTCGCGATCGCCAGCGACCGCCGGCCGATCGCGACGGCATCGGCGACCCGCCCGATCCGGTCCCCCACGATGACTGCGTCGGCCGTCTCGGACGAGATGGTCGCGCCCGCACCCGCGAGGGCGATGCCGACGTCCGCCATGGCCAGCGCGGGCGCGTCGTTGACGCCGTCGCCGACCATGATCACCGGGCTCAGGTCGGCGTTCGCCCGGAGCTTCTGGACGAGGTCGAGCTTGTCCTCCGGTGACTGGTCGGCGTAGGTTCGGTCGACGCCGAGCGCGGCGCCGACCTGGTCGGCTCGCGCGCCGTGGTCGCCGGTCGCGAGCGCGACGTGCCGGATGCCGGCCCGGCGGAGGGCGGGCACGAGGCCGGCCGCGTCGGGCCGCAGCGGGTCGCCGATCCCGATCACGCCCGCGAAGACGCCGTCGACGGCGACGGCCACGCCGTCGGGATCGGCGGCGGCGATCGCATCCCCGTCGTACCCGCGATCCCGCAGCCAGGAGGCGTTCCCGACCTCGACCCGGCGGCCGTCGACCAGGCCCTCGATCCCGGCACCCGGACGCTCGACGGCCGCCTCGGGTGCGTGCAGCGTGAGCTCCCGGTTCTGCGCCTCGTGCACGAGGGCCCGCGCGACGGTGTGGGCCGAGACCTGGTCGAGCGACGCCGCGAGGCGGAGCATCTCGTCGGCCGCCACCGGCCCTTCCGCGTCGATGCGGCCGACCGTCGGCGCGCCGACCGTGACCGTGCCGGTCTTGTCCAGCAGCACGGACCGCGCCTCGCCGAGCCGCTCGATCACGCCGGCCCCCTTGATCACGACGCCCATCGACGCCGCGCGGGAGACGCCCGCGACGAGGGCGATCGGCGCCGCCAGGATGAGCGGGCACGGCGTCGCCACGACGAGGACGGCGAGCGCCCGGATCGGATCGCCGCTGACGGCCCACGCGATGCCGGCGACGGTGAGCGCGAACGGCAGAAAGTACGCGGCGTACCGGTCGGCGACGCGCACGAACGGCGCCCGCTGCTGTCCCGCCGCCTCGACCAGCCGCACGAGGGCCGCGTACGCGCTGGCGGCGGCCGGCCGGGTCGTGCGGACCTCGAACGCCGCCCCGGCGTTGGCGACACCGCTGCGCACGGGATCGCCGCGGCGGTGCGTCACCGGCAGCGGCTCGCCGGTCAGCGTCGACTCGTCGATCAGGGCCCCGGCGGTCGTGATCTCGCCGTCGACCGGGACGATCTCGCCGCTGCCGATCACGACGAGGTCGCCGACCTCGATGGCCTCGACCGGCACCTCGGTGACGGTTGCTCCGTCGCGACGGCGGGCGAACTTCGGCATCCGCGCCACGAGCGCCGTCAGCTCGCGCCGCGCGCGCCGGTCGGCGGATGCCTCCAGCGCGTTGCCGCCGGCGAGCATGACGGCGATCACGGCGGCGACGAGGTACTCGCCGAGCGCCAGCGCGCCGGCGATCGCGACCAGCGCGATGCCGTCGACGCCGACGTCGCCCCGGAGCAGCGAGCGCGCGACGGACCACACCAGCGGTACCAGGATGACCGCGCTGGACGCGGCCAGCACGGCGTTGCCGGCGGTGGACGAGCCCACCAGCAGCAGCGTGCCGCCGACCGCGAGCCCGAACACGGCGGCGGCGCCGAGGACGAACTCCCACGAGACCGACCGGCCCGCGCGCTGCATCCGGACTGTCACACGTCGACTCTACTAGTGGCCAGCGGGCACCTCATCCGCGTGCACCCGGTGCCAGTCTGCGGAGACTCCGCGGAGCACGGGATCAGCCGAGCTGGACGAGCCGGTGCTCGAGCGCGTACCGCACGAGGTCGGCGCGCGTCCCGAGCCGGAGCTTGTTGAGGATGTGGCGCCGGTGGGCCTCGACGGTGCGAACGCTCAGGTAGAGCTGCTTCGCGATCTCCTGGTTGGTGTAGCCGAGCGCGATCAGCCGCAGCACGTCCCGCTCGCGGTCGGACAGGTCGTCCTCGGGTTCCGACAGCACCAGCCGCGCCGCCAGCGCCTGGTGGACGTACATCTTGTCGGCCAGGACCGCGCGGATGGCATCGGCCAGATCGTCCGCCGCCGCATCCTTGAGGACGTAGCCCTGCGCGCCGCGCTCGAACGCCCGGCGGGCGGCGGCGATGTCGTCCTCCATCGAGAGCATCACGACCCGCGGGCCGATCTCGCGGAGCTCGGCGATCACGTCAAGCCCCGACGTCGAGCCGAGATTCACGTCGAGCACGACCACGTCGGGCTTCAGCCGCCGCGTGTGGCGCACCGCCTCGCGCGCGTCGGCGCACTCGCCGACAACCTCGAACTCGCCGCTGTCGCTGAGGAGCCGCGCAACGCCGGCGCGAACGATCGCATGGTCATCGACGAGCAGCACTCGAGTCATGGCGCAACGATAGCTCGCGGCCGTGCGGAGAAGCCGGCGGACGGTTCACGACCGCCAGCTCGGACGCTGTGACACGCCGACCGCGGTCGGCCACTATGTCCGGGTGCGGATCCTCGTCGTCAACGCCGGCTCGAGCAGCCTCAAGCTGCGGCTGCTCGACGGCTCCGACGCTCTCGTCGCCGACGCGGACCTCGGCGTGACCGATGGTCACCTCCGCGACGGAGAGGTGCGCCGCACCCTCGACGGCTGGGGGCGAGTCGACGCCGTCGGCCACCGGGTCGTCCACGGCGGTCGCTCGTACACCGCACCGGTCGTCGTCGACGACGCGGTGCTCGCAAACCTGCGGGGCCTGACGGACCTCGCGCCCCTGCACCAGCCGGCGGCGCTGGACGCGATCGAACTCGTCGCGCGCGTCCGGCCCGGCCTGGGGACGGTGGCGTGCTTCGACACGGCATTCCACGCAGGCCTGCCCGCCGCGGCGGCGACCTACGCCCTCCCGGCCCGGTGGCGCGACCCGCTCGGCGTGCGGCGCTACGGGTTCCACGGCCTCTCGCACGCCTACGCCTCGCGGCGGGCGGCCGAGCTCTTGGAGCGCGCTGCGGCCGGCCTGCGGGTCGTGACGTGTCACCTGGGTGCGGGTGCCTCGCTGGCGGCGGTCAGGGACGGCCGCTCGGTCGACACGACGATGGGCTTCACACCGCTCGACGGCCTCGTGATGGCGACGCGATCGGGCGCACTCGATCCGGGCCTGGTGCTCTGGCTCGAACGCCACGCCGGTGTCTCTCCCGACGAGCTCGAGCACGAGCTCGAGCACGGCTCGGGCCTCCTCGGCCTCGCAGGGACGTCCGACATGCGGGAGGTCGTCGTCCGGGCGCAGGCGGGGGACGCCGACGCCGGCCTGGCGCTCGCCGTGTACCTGCACCGCCTGCGGGCGCTGATCGGGAGCATGGCGGCTGCGCTGGGCGGTCTCGACGCGCTCGTCTTCACCGGCGGCGTCGGCGAGGGCTCGGCCGTCGTGCGAGCCGCCGCCGCCGACGGTCTCGGCTTCCTCGGCGTGACGGTCGACCCGGAACGCAACGCCGCTGCCGCCGACGATGCCGACATCTCGACGGCCGGGGCACCCGTGCGGACGCTGGTCGTCCGCGCGCGGGAAGATCTGGAGATCGCGCGCGCCGTGCGCGCCGCGCTGTCCTACACCTAGGGGGCGAGAAGGGGCAGCCCGAGGGCGGCCCCTTCGATCGCCGGCAGCGGGACTCCCACGGCCCGGGCGCGGCTTCTCCGCGGCGCGCCTGCGGCCGAACGACGCGCGTGCGGAGCGCGCTGTCAGCCGCGATGCACGGGACGCTCGTCGGCACTGCGGGTTTCTACGCGAGCGCTCCGCCGTCCGCCCCGATTTGCGCGCGGGCGGGCCGCTCTAGCGTCAGTTGTGCACGTTCCCCCACCACACCGCGCACCACACAGGAGTCTTCGATGAGCGCCCATGCTTCCTCTCCGGTCGAGCCCGTACCGGTCCACGACCACCCGGCAGTCGTCGCGATCGCCATCTTCATGTCGGGCCTCTTCGCCATCGTCCTCATTCTCGTGCTCGCGACGCGGGGTCCCGCCGCCGAGCGGCAGGCCGCAAGCGTCACACCGGCCGCCGCCGCAGCGACCGGGCCGGCGGCCGCCGAGCCGAACCCGACTCCGGCGGCGACCGACGTGCAGCCGTCGCATCAAGCCGGCGTCGCCGCGCCGCCCGCCACTGCCCACACCCCGTATCCGGCGGCGCTGCCGCCGCTCGTCGACGGCGTCGTACAGGTGAAGATCGCGCTCGAGGACGTCACCCTGGAGATCGCCCCCGGCGTCAAGTTCACCGCCTGGACGTTCGCCGGCGGCGCGCCGGGTCCGGTGATCCACGCCAAGCAGGGTCAGCGCGTGCACGTCGAGTTGACCAACAACGGCGCGATCCCGCACTCCATCGACTTCCACGCCGCTCGGGTCGCACCGAACCGCGCGTTCAAGGACATCAAGGCCGGCGAGACCTTCTCGTTCGACTTCACGGCCAACGATCCGGGCGTCTTCATGTACCACTGCGGCACGCCGCCGGTACTCGCGCACATCGCGAGCGGCATGTACGGCGCGATCGTCGTCGACCCGGTCGGCGGCTGGCAGCCGAAGGCCGACCGCTCGTACGTCCTGGTCGGCAGCGAGTGGTATCTGAACGGCGACGGCAAGACCGAGCCGGCCGGGCTCGACATGGACAAGGCGCGGCTCCAGGCGCCCGACTTCGTGACGTGGAACGGCTACGCCGGGCAGTACAAGACCGACCCGCTGAAGGCGGAGATCGGCGAGAACATCCGGTTCTTCGTCGTCGCGGCCGGCCCCTCGTTCAACACCGACTTCCACGTCGTCGGGACGCTGCTCGACCGCGCCTGGACGGACGGCGATCCGTCGCACGTGCTGACCGGCGTCCAGACGGTGCTCGTGCCGCCCGGCGGCGGCTCGGTGTTCGACGTCCACTTCAACGAGAAGGGCCTCTACCCGTTCGTCTCGCACTCGTTCGCCGCCGTCGACATGGGCCAGGTCGGCCTCGTGAACGTGGGGAACGTGAAGTGACGATGAGCCACTGACCGCATCCCACCGCCAGGGCGCTCCGATCGGATGCGCTCTGGCGGTGTCGGGTGTTACGCGTGCGCCGGCTCGCGGACGCCACGGTTGGTGACGACCGTGACCGGGATCTTCGAGCGGCCGACGATGGCGCGCGAGACCGATCCGAACAGCGCGCCACGAACCGGCCCGAACCCGCGCGAGCCGACCACGATCAGGTCGGCCCCGATCTCCTCGGCGATGCTGATGATCTCCTTCGCGGGATCGCCGGTCGCGACGTAGGCCCGGGCATCGATGCCGGCCTCGCGTGCCGTCGCCGCGGCGGCCTCGGCGAGGTGCTCGGCGCCGTGCGACTGCTCGACCTCGGTGATGGGCGGCGACAGGCCCTTCCCGCCCGGGTGGAGGACGCGCACGGACACCACTGCGAGCTGGGCGCCCGTATCCCTTGCCAGATCCATGGCCACCTCGAGGGCGCCGGCGGCCTCGGGCGAGCCATCGGTTGCGTGAACGATGAGCTGCATGTCAGGCTCCTTTCGAACGTGACATATATTACAATCACCGCATTCGGCAAAATGAAACCTGGGTGTCGAGCAAGCCTCACACGGGGCGCGTCGGCGGCACCTCGCCGGACTGGTAGCCGACGGTGGCGGCCATGTCGAAGATCGTGAAGTGGCCGCGTCGGTCGGGGAGCCGCTCGAACGCACCGACCTTGCCGGACTCCGGGTAGCGGACGATGTCCGCCTCACCGCTGGTCGAGATCGAGAGGAAACGAGCCGGGGCGTCGCTCCAGTTCGCCACCTGGTGACCGCCCGCCTCGCCGGTCTCGAAGCGCACCGCCTCGCCCGTCCGGAGGTCGCGCCAGCCCGTCGGCGTGCGGATGCTCGGCGCGCCCTCGAGCACGATCAGCACCTCCTCCTCCTGCAGGTGGAAGTGGTACGGATAGGCGGCCTGCCCGGGTCCGATCTCCCACACGCTGAGCCCGAGCCGCTCGGTCCCGAGCGCCCATCCCAGCCGGCCCCGGCGCGCCTCGAAGCCGGGGGCCTCGCGCAGCTCCAGGGGATCCAGTTCGTCGATGTTCGGCATGCGGCAAGTATCACGGTGGCGCATGACCGCTCTATCCGGCATGGGAACGAAGCGCGAGGTGCAAGGACTGGCTTGCCGGCCACCCACGCGCACCGCGGCCCTGCGGGTTGCCCGGGGGTGGCCGGCGCGGCCAGCTCGGGTGACCTCGTGGGGCGGTGGCCCGACTGTCGCGAGCGCCGGCTTTGACCTACGATCGCCGACATGGATGACGGCCATGACGTGATCGTGATCGGCGGCGGCTTCGCCGGGTTGCGCGCCGCCCGCGACCTCGCCGACGCGGGGCGCCGCGTCGTGCTGCTCGAGGCGCGCGACCGGCTCGGTGGGCGCACCTGGACTCGGCCCTTCAACGGCGACGGCCCGCCGGTCGAGGTGGGCGGCACGTGGTTCACTCCCGAGCAGACCGAGGTGCCGCGCGAGCTCGCGCGCTACGGCCTCGATCACCGCACCTATGCGGGCCCGAGCCGGGTGCGGTGGCGCACCGGCGGTGAGCTGCGCGACGTGCTGCCGGTGCCGTTCGAGGAGATCGGCGAGCTCGAGCGCGCCATCGTGACGGTCGCCCGCGACGCCGAGCGCTCGCGCGCCGGCACGCTCGGCGACGTCGCCTCGCTGTCATGCGGCGCCTACGTGGAGCAGCTCGGCGTGCCCGCCGCGACCGCTGACTTCCTGAAGGCGTGGTGGGTCATGATCGGCGGCACCCACCCCGACCGGGGAGCGGTTATCGACGCGCTGCAGGCGATCGCGAACCACGGCGGCGTGTCGGGTCTGATGACGACGCTCCGGTTCGCACCTGCGGCGGGCTGGACGGCGCTGGCCGAGGCCATTGGCGTCGATCTCGACGTGCGCCGCGGCAGTGAGGTCGTGGCGGTGCACCAGGACGCCGCCGGCGTCGCGGCGCGGCTTGCCGACGGGAACGTCGTGCGCGCCGCGCACGGCATCGTGGCGCTGCCCATCAACGTGCTGCCCAACGTCGCCTTCGATCCGCCGCTGCCCGCACCGACGGCGGAGGCCGTCGGCACCAATGCCGGCCGCGCCTACAAGATCTGGTTCCACGCCCGCGGCCTGCCGGCCGCGTCGGTGGCGGCGGGTGCCGGCGTCGGCGTCGACTGGATCTACGCCGATCGCGACCTCGGCGACGGCACCGTGCTCGCGCTCGGGTTCGGCTACGAGGACCCGTCGTTCGATCCGCAGGACGACGGCCAGGTGGAGGCGGCCCTGCGCGCGTTCTGGCCCGAGGCAGTGCTGCTCTCCTACGACCTGCACGACTGGAACACCGATCCGCACGCGCTCGGTACCTGGCCGACAGCGACGGTCGGCAAGGCCGAGCTGCTGACGCCCGAGCGCTTTCCGCCGCACGGCCGGCTCTATCTGGCGGGTGCGGACGTCGCGAGGCACGACGCCGGCTGGATCGAGGGCGCCTTCCTGTCGGGTGCGGCGGCGGCTGCGTGGGCGCTCGCTGCTCGCCCGGGGGAATAGGGTCGTCACCATCAGCCGTTGGCACCTCGGTACGCCCGAACCACCCGGAAGGTGAACTCCCCAATGGCAGCCCCCACGGAAGCTCCCGACCCACGGCGCTGGATGGCGCTCGCGGTCGTCTGCGTCGCGTTCTTCATGACGGTCCTCGACGTCTCGATCGTCAACGTCGCGCTGCCGTCGATCGGCGCCGACCTGCACTTCACGGAGTCGACGCTGCAGTGGGTGATCACCGCGTACGCGATCACGTACGGCGGGTTCCTGCTGCTCGGCGGCCGCGCCGCCGACCTGCTCGGCCGCCGCAGGATGTTCGTCGTCGGCGTGATCCTGTTCACGATCGCCTCGTTCGCGTGCGGCCTCGCGGGGAGCGACACGGCGCTGATCGCCGCGCGGGCCGTGCAGGGCCTCGGCGCCGCGCTCGTCACCCCCGCAGGTCTGTCGATCGTGTCGACGACCTTCACGGAGGGTGCCGAGCGCAACAAGGCGCTCGGTATCTGGGGTGCCGTCGGTGGCTCCGGCGCCGCCGTGGGCGTGCTCGCGGGTGGCCTGCTGACCGAGTATCTCGGCTGGGAGTGGATCTTCTTCGTCAACGTGCCCGTCGGCATCGCCGTGCTCGCCCTGATTCGCCGGGTCCTCCTCGAGAGCCGCGCGGAGGGCATCGATCGCGCCACCGACCCGCTCGGCGCGATCACCATCACGGCCGGTCTGGCACTGCTGGTCTACACCATCTCGAGCGCGCCCGAGGAGGGCTGGGCATCGGCCCGGGCGATCGTCCTCGGCACCGTCGCGATCCTGCTGCTCGCGAGCTTCGTGCTGGTCGAGTCGCGCGTTCGCTCGCCGCTCGTGCGGCTGTCCTTCTTCCGGCACCAGACGGTCTCGGCCTCCAACGTGGTCGGGTTCCTGCTCGGCGCCGCGCTGTTCTCGAACTTCTTCCTGCTGACGCTGTTCGTGCAGCAGGTGCTCGGATTCTCGGCCCTCAAGGCGGGCGTCACGTTCCTCGCGACGGCCGGCACCGCAGTCGTGGTCGCCGGCGGCGCCCAGGCGCTGACCACCAGGATCGGCGCGAAGCCGGTGATGGCCGTCGGTCTCGCGCTGCTCGGCGCCGGTGCGCTCGTGTACACGCAGGCGCCGGTCGACGCGAGCTTCGGCTCCAACCTGCTGCTCGGCTACATCCTCGTCGGCGTCGGCATCCCGATGGCGTTCATCCCGATCTCGATCGCGGCGCTCGCCGGGGTCGAGCACCACGAGGCCGGGCTGGCGTCGGGCCTCATCAACACCTCACAGCAGATCGGCGGCGCGATCGGTGTCGCCGTCGCCTCGTCGATCCTGTTCACGCGCGTCGACACCCTCGTCAAGACCGGCGTTGCCCCGCCCGTCGCGATCACCGACGGCGTCCACCTCGCGTTCTGGGTCGTGGCCGGTGTGGCCGCCCTGGCGGTCCTCGCCGCACTCGTGTTCGTGAAGTCGGCGGAGATCTCGACCACCGGCGAGGTTGCGCCCGCCGTCTGAGTGCTGAACGCGGAGCGCGTCAGCCGCCGATCCTGACCACCTCACCCGTTCGGGCCGACTCCTCGGCTGCCAACGTCGCCTCCAGGGCCGCCGTTGCGTCCTCGGGCGTCCCGATCGCGGGCGTGGTACCGCTCAGCCCGCAGCGCGCGAAGTAGGAGAACTCGTCGCGCAGCGCACCGCCCCGCACGCCGTCGAACTCGGGCCAGTAGGTGGTGTCGGGGCTGTGCAGCTTGACGCCGTCGACGATGCCGAGGTTGGGGAACGTGTCCTGGACGTGGATGATGCCCTCGGTGCCGATGATCGACATGCGCTCGTCGATGTCGAAGGGCGTCTGCTCGGGCATGCACCAGACCGTCTCGAGCGTGGCCGTGGCGCCGCCGGCGAAGCGGTACATCGTCTGGCCGATGTCGGGATGCCGCAGGCCGCGCACGTCGACCGTCTGCGCGTAGACCGACGCGATGCTGTCGCCGGTGAACCACAGCATGATGTCGGTGTCGTGGATCGCGTCGCCCACGATCGGCCCGATCTTCTCGAGGATCGTCGGCGTCCACGCGGCCGGGATATTGCGGCGGGACGAGAGCGCCACGATCGTGCCGATGCGCCCGGCGTCGATCGCCTGCTTGGCCATCCGGTAGCGCGGGTTGAAACGGACGATGTGGCCGATCTGGAGGATGCCCCTGCTGCCCTTCGACGCGGCGAGGATCTTCCGGGCATCGGCGACGGTCGATGCGATGGGCTTCTCGAGGAACACGTGCTTGCCGGCCTCGAGCGCGGCGATGGCGGGCTCGGTGTGCTGATCCCACATCGTGCAGATCGACACGGCGTCGATCTCGGGATCGGCCAGCATCTCGTGGTAGTCGGTGAAGGTCTTGTCCACGCCGAACTTGGCGGCCAGCGCTGCCAGCCGATCGGGTGTGCGCGTGCAGAGCGCGGTCAGCTCCAGGCTCGGCACGCCGACGATGGTCTCGCAGTGGATCTCGCCGAACCACCCCAGCCCGATGACCCCGACACGAAGACGGTCCACGCGATTCCTCCTCAGCTCCGTGATCCTGGCGCGGCCCGGCGCACCGGCCGCTCGGCGGCATTCTGACCCATCGCGACCGCGGTGGTCAGACGCCGGCGTCTGCGGCCAGCGCCGCCATGTCCGGGAACGTCGCGTCGGGCGTCGCGTCGGCCGGCGGCGTCGCGCCGCCGCCGCCGCCGCTGGCCGCACGGCGGTTGATCCACACGGTCGTCATGCCGAGCCGCTTCGCCGGGACGTGGTCGTGGAACAGGCTCTGGGCGACGTGCAGGATCTGGCTGCGCGGCACGCCGATGCGCTCGTGCGCGTAGTGGAAGTTGGCCGGGTCGGGCTTGTAGGAGCCGACCTGCTCGGCGGTGATGACGTAGTCGAACCGCACGCCCAGGAGCGCCTCCGAGAGCGCGAACAGGTCGTCGTCGCAGTTCGTGATCACACCGAGCTGGAACCGCGTCTGCAGCCGCCGCAGCGCGTCGCTCGAGTCGGGGAACGCCGGCCAGTCGGCCACCGACCCGCCGAACGCGTCGGTCTGCTCCTGGGTGACGGTGACACCGAGTTCCGCCGCGACGTTGCGCAACGTCTCGGCCAGCACCTCGCGGTACAGGCGATAGGGAACCTCGGCCTCGTGCTCGTGGCGCCCGAACAGCTCGAGCAGCTGCCCGCGCGGGTGGTCGCCCAGGGCCTCCGTCATGGCGGCGGCGATGCCGCTCTCCCAGTCGATCAGTGTGCCGTAGCAGTCGAACGTGAGCACCTCGAATGGCGCGTAGTCGATGGCGGACATGGGCGAATTGTTCCAGGACTCCACGCCGGGCGCGCTGTCCGATTTCCGCTAGTCGCACCTCTCTCAGGCTGTCACGATGCCCCCATGGACGACGAGCACCTCTATCGCCTGTTCGAGAGCCGCGACCCGCGCTTCGACGGCCGCGTGTACCTCGGTGTGACGTCGACGCGGATCTACTGCCGGCCGAGCTGCCCGGCGATGTCACCGAAACGCTCCAACATGCGCTTCTATCGCACGGCGGCGGCCGCGCAGCGCGCGGGCTTCCGCGCCTGCAAGCGCTGCCGGCCCGACGCCTCGCCCGGCTCGCCGGAGTGGAACGTGCGCGCCGACGCGGTCGGCCGTGCAATGCGGCTGATCCGGGACGGCGTGCTCGACCGGGAGGGCGTGGGTGGCCTCGCCGACCGCCTCGGCTACTCGGAGCGCCACCTGACGCGCCTCGTCACCGACGAGCTCGGCGCCGGGCCGCTCGCGATCGCCCGCGCCCAGCGCGCACAGACGGCGCGGACGCTGATCGAGACGACCGCGATGCCCTTCACCGATGTCGCGTTCGCGGCCGGCTTCGCGAGCATCCGGCAGTTCAACGACACGATCCGCGAGGTGTTCGCGCAGTCGCCGACCGAGCTGCGCGGCCGCGTGCGGACGGTCCCCGCGACCGGCAGCGCCATCCACCTGCGGCTGCCGTACCGGGCACCGGTCGCGTGGGGCGAGCTGATCGACTTCCTCGGCTTCCGGGCGATCGCAGGCGTCGAGGAGGTCGACGGCGATACGTACCGCCGCGTGCTCGACCTCGCGCACGGCTCGGCCGTCGCCGCGATGCGGCCCGGCGACGGCCACGTCGCCTGCACGCTGGCGCTCGACGACGTGCGCGACCTGGCGCAGGCGGTCGCGACGGTGCGGCGCCTGCTCGATCTCGACGCCGACCCGGTTGCGATCGACGAGGACCTCGGCGCCGATCCCGTGCTCGGGCCGCTGGTCGAGGCCCGGCCCGGGCTGCGCGTGCCGGGCGCCGCCGCGCCGCACGAGCTGGTGGCCCGCGCGGTGCTGGGCCAGCAGGTGTCGGTGGCCGGCGCGCGGACCCTCGCCGGCAGGCTGGTCGAGCACTACGGCACGCCGCTCGAGACGCCCGACGGCGCGCTCACGCACCGCTTCCCGAGTGCCGCCGAGCTCGCCGGTGTCGCCGCCGAGCATCTCGCGATGCCGGTCCGGCGCCGCGACACCTTCCGCACCGTGATGCGGCTGATCGCCGCCGGCGACCTCGACCTCTCGCCCGGGGCGGACCGCGCCGTCGCCCGACGCGAGCTGGTTGCTGTCGCCGGCATCGGGCCGTGGACGGCGGAGTACGTGGCCATGCGGGCGCTCGGCGATCCCGATGCCTGGCCGGTGACCGACCTCGGCGTCCGCCACGCGCTGACGGCGCTCGGCGCCGACCCCTCTGCCGCGGAGCGCTGGCGCCCGTGGCGGTCCTACGCAACCTTCCACCTCTGGAGCACGCTATGACGCACTACGCCCATCTCGAGAGCCCCGTCGGCCAGCTGCTGCTGACCGCGGCCGGCGACACGCTCACCGGCCTCTACCTGCCGCGGGAGGAGCGCGCACCCGACCCCGCGTGGGACGAGGGCGGCCTGTTCCTGGACGAGGTGCAGCGCCAGCTGCGCGCGTACTTCGCGGGCGAGCGGCAGACGTTCGACCTGCCGCTCGACCCCGTCGGCACCGCCTGGCAGCGGCGCGTCTGGGTCGAGCTCGCGCGGATCCCGTACGGCGAGACGATCTCCTACGCGGAGCTCGCCCGCCGGGCCGAGAACCCGTCCGCCGTGCGTGCCGCCGGCGCCGCCAATGGCCGCAACCCGATCTCGATCGTGATCCCGTGCCACCGCGTGATCGGTGCGAACGGGACGCTCACCGGCTACTCGGGCGGCCTCGAAGCGAAACGCTGGCTGCTCACCCACGAGGGCATCGCGGCGTGACGCTCCCGACCCTGCACGACTACGCCGCCTCGGCGAACTGCCTGAAGGTGCGCGTGCTGTTCGGCCTACTCGGCCGGGCCTACCGGCGTGTCGCCGTCGACATCTTCGACGGCGGCACGCTGACCGCCGCGTACGGCGCGCTGAACCCGCTGCGCGAGACGCCCGTGCTCGTCACCGGCGACGGCGAGGTGGTGACGCAGTCGAACGCCATCCTCTGGTTCATCGCCGAGGGCACGCCGTTCCTGCCGGGCGGCGCGCTGGCCCGCGCCCGTGTCGTGCAGTGGCTGCTGTTCGAGCAGGAGCGCGTGATGCCGGGCATCGGCAACCCGCGCTTCCGCCTGCTCACCGGCCGCGCCGCCCTCGATCCGGCCGGCGTCGCAGCCCGCCAGGAGACGGGTCGCGCGGCGCTCGCCATCCTCGACGCCGAGCTGGCGGCGCGGCCGTTCCTCGTCGGCGCCGCCCCGACCATCGCCGACCTCGCCGTGTACGGCTACGCCCACGCCGCGGAGGAGGCGCAGATCCCGCTCGCGCCGTACGCCGCCGTGTTGGCGTGGATCGACCGCCTCGAGGCGCTGCCGGGCTTCGCGAACGACCTCGCGCCGTACCCGCCCAATGCTGCACCCGGCGCCGGGCGCTCGATCTACGATCCGCGGGCATGACCGACCCGCTGCTCGCGCGCACGGCCGCGCACGCCACGGCGTACCTGGACGGACTCGCCGAGCGACCGGTCGCAGCGATGGCGACCGCGGCGGAGGTCCGCAGTCGGCTGGCCCGCCCGCTCACCGACGAGGGCGTGGCAGGGGCCGACGTCGTCGACGACCTCGTGCGCGACGTCGACGGCGGGCTGATCGGGTCGGCCGGGCCGCGGTTCTTCGGCTGGGTGATCGGCGGCACGCTGCCCGCTGCGCTCGCCGCCGACTGGCTCGTGTCGACGTGGGACCAGAACGCGTGCATCTACGCCACCTCCCCCGCCAGCGCGATCGTGGAGGAGGTGGCCGGCGCGTGGCTGCTCGACCTGCTCGGCCTGCCGGGCGACGCGTCGGTGGCGTTCGTGACCGGCACGCACCTCGCGCATGTGACGGCGCTCGCCGTGGCGCGCAGCACCACAGCTCGCTCGACCGCGCCGTGCGGCTGCTCGGGCTCGGGCTCGACGCCCTGGAGCCGGCGCCGACCGACGACTTCGGCCGCGTCGACCCCGCCGGGCTCGCGGCCGCGCTGGACGACCGCCCCGCCGTCGTCTGCCTGGCGGCCGGTGACCTCAACGCCGGGGCGTTCGATGACTTCGGGGCGTGCATCGACGTGGCGCACGCGCATGGCGCCTGGGTGCATGTCGACGGCGCTTTCGGCTTGTGGGCGGCCGCGAGTCCGCAGCTCCGCCACCTGATGGCCGGTGCGGCGCGCGCCGACTCGTGGGCCACCGATGCCCACAAGTGGTTGAACGCGCCGTACGACTGCGGCGTCGTCGCGACGGCGCATCCCGACCGGCACCGCGCGACCATGGCGATGACGGCGTCGTACATGCCGGAGGCGAGCGACCGGATGTCGATGGACTGGAACCCGGAGTGGTCGCGGCGCGCCCGTGCGACGCCGGTGTACGCCGCCATCCGCAGCCTCGGCCGCAACGGCGTCGCCGATCTCGTCGAGCGTTGCTCGGCGCACTGCGCGCGGCTGGTGGCGGGCATCGGCGCGCTGGACGGCGCCGAGGTCGTGGTCGCGCCGACGATCAACCAGGGCCTGGTGCGCTTCGGCGACGACGCGCGCACCGACGCGGTGAGGACGGGCCTCCAGGCGGAGGGAACGGCGTGGTTCGGCAACGCCACGTGGAACGGCAAGCGCGTGCTGCGCGTCTCGGTGACGGGCTGGCGCACGACGGACGATGACGTCGACCGTTCGCTCGCCGCGGTCAGTCGCGTGCTGGCGACCATGCCCTGAGAGCGGGGTCAGACCCCACGAAGGGCGGTGGTCTCCGTCGGTCGTCGCATCATTCTGGGGCTGGATGGTGTTGGCGAGGGGAGTGGTGGTGCGGGAGTTGAGTCAGCCTGGGAGGCCGTTGTCGATGGCGACGCGGGTGGAGATCCGGCGGTTGTTGGCGGCGGGGGTCGGGGTGTGCGAGGTCGCTGTTCGGGTCGGCTGTTCGCGGAAGTCGGTGCAGCGGGTGGCGCGGCAGGAGGGTGGGTTGCCGCTGCGGGAGCGGTCGCGGGCGGCTCGGTGCTTGTCGTTGGAGGAGCGGGAGGAGATCTCGCGTGGGGTGCGTGGTGGCGAGTCGTTGCGGCGGATTGCGGGGCGGCTGGGGCGGTCGGCGTCGACGGTGGCGCGGGAGGTGGCAGCGAACGGTGGCCGAGGCGGGTATCGGGCTTGTCGGGCTGATCGGCAGGCGTGGCTGCGGGCGCGGCGACCGAAGCCGGCGAAGCTGGCGACGGACGCGCGGCTGCGGGCGTTTGTGGAGGACGGGTTGCAGCGGCGCTGGTCGCCGCAGCAGATCGTGTTGCGGCTGCGGCGCGCGTTCCCGCACGATGCGCAGATGCGGATCTCGCACGAAACGATCTACCAGTCGTTGTACGTGCAGGGCCGCGGCGCGCTGCGCAAGGAACTGACCGCCAGCCTGCGTACCGGTCGTACACACCGGGCGCCGCGCGGTGCTCGCTCCGCGGTCGGCCGGATCGCGGGGATGGTGCTGATCTCCGACCGGCCGGCGGAGGTGGCGGATCGGGCGGTGCCAGGCCATTGGGAGGGCGACCTGATCCTCGGCCAGGCCGGCCAGTCGCAGATCGGGACGCTGGTGGAACGCACTACCCGGTTCGTGCAGCTGGTGTGGCTTCCGCACGGCCGTACCGCCGACGTTGTTGCTGCTGCGATCGCCGACACGATCGGGACGCTGCCGGCGGCGCTGCGACGCACCCTCACCTGGGATCAGGGCACCGAGATGGCACAGCACGCCTCGTTCACCGTCAAGACCGGCATCGACGTCTACTTCTGTGATCCGCACAGCCCCTGGCAGCGCGGCACGAACGAGAACACGAACGGGTTGCTGCGCCAGTACTTCCCGAAAGGCAGCGACCTGTCCAGCGTCACCCAGCAGCACCTCGACTTGGTCGCCGACGAGCTGAACGGACGCCCTCGACAGACACTCAACGCCATGACACCATCCGAAGCGTTCAACCAGCTCGTTGCGACGACCCGCTGAAGCCGCCGGCGAAATCGGGGTCTGACCCCAGAAGTGCGTTTTCGGGGGACAGGCCTGGCGCACCGGACACGCGCGGAAGGCGCGCGGATCGCGCGATGGGTGCGGAACCGCGCGGGAGTTGGCACGGGTCGGGTGTGATTCGTGCGCTCTTGATTGTCTGACCAAAGTCAGACAAATGCCGGCTTTCCGCCTGTTCCTCCGACCACTCGCTGATCGCTCTCGGGGATGATGCGGATCGCGCGTCCGGCCGATGGGCTGCCGGTCACGCCGGGAGACCATCAGGTCATGAACAGCACACCCTCCAAGAACCGCGCCGTCAGGCGCATTCCGGGTCTCGTCGTCCTCGTCGCCGTCGCCGTCGGCGGGTTCGTCGTCGCCGCATCGGCGCGCAACGTCACGGTCTCCCAGGAGACCGCGGCGTACCGCGCCGCCGACCGTCTGGAGCTGGACAGCGGCGCCGGCGACATCGTCGTCCACGGCGAGGACCGGGCCGACATCACGGTCGACAGCCGCATCCGCTCGACGGGCAGCGACCCGAAGCTCAGCGCCGACACGGCCGACGGCCGCCTGCGGCTGCGCGCCTCGTGCCACCACACGTTCTTCGACTGGGACACGGGCAACGACACGTTCGGCATCGGGCCGTTGTGCGCCGTCAGCTACACCGTCGCCATGCCGCGCGCCACCGCGCTGTCGGTTGAGTCGCACACCGGGGACCTGCGCGCCGACGGCATCTCGTCGCCGGCGGTGACCATCGGCAGCGGCACCGGCGACATCGTCCTCAACTTCGTCGCCCCGCCTCGCAACGTCCAGATCGACAGTGGCACCGGCGACGTCACCGTGCGCGTGCCCGGCGGGTCGTACGACATCAACACCGACTCGGGCCTCGGCGACGTCGTGCTCGGCTTCGGCATCGAGCACGACGCCCGCAGCGAGAACAAGATCCGCATCGACAGCGGCACCGGCGACGTGACGATCGAGCGCTCCGATGTCTAGCCTCGCCCGCAACCCCGTCACCGCCGCGTTCGCGCCGATCGGCAGCCTGCGCACGTGGGCCGGCGTCGTGTACCTCGCGCTCGGCTTCGCCATCGGCATCGGCGAGTTCGTCTTCCTCGTCACCGGCCTCGCGGTCGGGTTCGGCCTGACGATCGTGATCGTCGGTCTCCCGCTGTTGCTCGCCGTCGTAACGGTGAGCCGCGCGCTCGGCGCGATGGATCGCAGCCTCGCCAACGCGCTGCTCGGCGCCAGGATCGAGACGCCGCCGGCGCACCGGCACGCGGAAGGCCCGCTGCCGCAGCGCCTGCGCGCTGTCGTGATGGCACCCTCGACCTGGCGGTCGCTGGGCTGGCTCGTGCTGCGGTTCCCGCTCGCACTGATCTCGTTCGTCGTGCCGGCGGCGATGATCGGTGCCGCCGTCGCGCTCGCGCTCGAGCCGCTGGTCGGCGGGCTGCAGGACGCCGCCTCGCTGCCGCGGATCGCGAGCTTCGCGGCCGCCACCGCCCTCGTGTTCCTGACGCTCAACGTCGTCGACGGCTTCGCGGCCATCCACCGCATCCTCGCCGGCGCGCTGCTGGGCCCCTCGAGCAACGACGAGCTCGTGCGCCTGAGGGCCGACACCGCCCGGCTCGGAGTCCGCGCCGATCTGGCCCGCGACCTGCACGACTCGGTCGGCCACTCGGTGACCGCGATCGTTCTGCAGGCGAGCGCTGCCCGGCGCGTGCTCGACACCGACCAGGCGTTCGTGGCCGGTGCGCTCGAGGCCATCGAGGTGCAGGGTCGTGATGCGATGGACGAGCTCGATCGCGTGCTCGCCGTGCTGCGCGACGAGCCGTCGGGCCTGCGCCCGGCGTCCGGCCTCGGCGACATCGACGACCTCGTCGGCCGCACCGGTGCCGCCGGACTGCCGATCACGCTGGAGCGCCGCGGCGACCTCGCCGCCGTGCCGGCGGCGATCGGCCGCGAGGGCTATCGCGTGCTGCAGGAGGCGCTCACCAACGTGCTGCGCCACGCGTCGGGCGCCACCACGTCCGCGGTCGTGGCGGCCGGCGCCGAGGGCCTCGAGATCCTCGTCACGAACGGTCCCGGTACGGCGATCGTGCCGGGACGCGAGAGCGGTGGGCGCGGGCTGCGCGGCGTCGCCGAGCGCGTCAGCGCGGTCGGCGGCACCCTCGAACACGGGCCCGACGGCTCTGGCGGCTACCGTTTGCGGGCGATGTTCCCCCGCGTCCGCCCATGATCCGCCTGCTCGTCGCAGACGACGACGCGCTCGTCCGCGGGGGTCTGCGCACGCTGCTGCAGACCGAGCCGGACATCGACGTCGTGGGCGAGGCGGCGGACGGCGTGGAGGCCGTCCGCCGTGCCCGCGAGCTCGACCCCGATGTCGTGCTGATGGACGTGCGCATGCCGCGCATGGACGGGATTGAGGCGACCCGCGCGATCGTCGCCCGCTCGGTCGAACGGCCGCGCGTGCTGGTCGTGACCACGTTCGAGCACGACGAGTACGTCTACGACGCCCTGCGGGCCGGTGCCAGCGGCTTCGTACTGAAACGCGTGCAGCCAGAGGAGCTGGCGCAGGCCGTTCGCATCGTCGCGAGCGGCGAGTCGCTGGTGTTCCCGGCGCTCACCCGGCGGCTCGTCGAGCGGCACGCGACCCGCGTCGATCCGAGCGACCGGCGGGCACTGCTCCTCGCACAGCTGACCGACCGCGAGGCGGAGACGCTGCGGCTGGTCGCGCGTGGCAGGTCGAACCAGGAGATCGCCGACGAGTTCGTCGTCGCCGTGCACACGGTCAAGACCCACGTCGCGCGTGTGCTCGCGAAGCTCGAGGTGCGCGACCGCACCCAGGCAGTCGTGCTGGCCTACGAGGCCGGCTTCGTGCAGCCGGGAGAGTAGAGACACGCGCCTCAGCGCGTCAGGTAGCGCTCGGCCGCGAGCGCGATCACCTTCGCGCAGCCGACCAGGTCGGCCACCGCGATCGACTCGTTCGGCAGGCCCTGGCCGTGGATGCGCGCGCCGATCATCGCCGCCGGCTTGCCGCGCTCGCGCCACAGGCGGGTGTCCGACGCCGTGATGCCGAACTCCGGCCGGGGACGCGTGCCGAGCACCTGCTCGCCGGCATCCAGCATGGCGACGATGAGCGGATCGGCGGGGTCGGTCCAGTTCGCCTCCATCGCCTGGATCTCGGTGCTCGACGCACCGGGATGGCGGGCGATCACCTCGGCCACGAACGGCCGCACCTCGGCGAGCGTCAGGCCGGGCGGCAGGCGCAGATCGACCTCGGCCCGGCACTCGTCGGCCACGAGATTGATCTTGCGACCACCCTCGATCTTGCCAACGTTGAACGTGCAGAGGCCGAGCACGGCGTCGTCGGCGTAGGTGAGCGCCTCGGTCGGCAGGCCGCTGGTGCCACCTGCGGCGAGCGCCGCGTGCACCTCGGCCGGCATCTCGACCTGCCAGTCGCGGTACGCCGCAAGGTCGCGGAGCACGTCGCCCATCGTGTCGATCGCGTTGCGCAGGCCGGGTGCGAACGCCGCCGCGCCGCCGTCACCCGCCGTGCGCACCTCGAGCCAGATCATGCCCTTCTCGCCGCAGAGCACGAAGTCGGGGGACGTCGGCTCCGCGCCGATCGACGCGTCGCCGGCGAGCTCGGGCCGCTCGGCCAGCAGCAGCGGTGCGCCGTGCGGCGAGAAGCTCATCTCGTCGGACACCGCGCACAGCGACAGGCGACCGCGCAGGTCGCCGCGCTCGGCCAGGGCCAGGAAGGCGTAGAGGATCGTCGTCAGGCCGCTCTTCATGTCGCCCGCGCCGCGGCCGTGCAGCCGGCCGCCGGCGATCTCGCCCGACCGGGCGGGCCGCGTCCACAGCGCCGCGTCGCCGTCGGGGTACACGTCCATGTGGCCGTTCAGCACCAGGTGCGGGCCGGGCGCGCTGCCCTCGATCGTCGCGACCAGGTTCGGCGTGTGATCCTGGTCGGCGATCGTCGCCACGTCGATGCCGTACCGCTCGAGCAGCTCACGGACGGCTGCGGCCACAGGCCGGGTGTCGCCGGGCGGGTTCGGGCTCGGCTGCTGGATCAGGTGCGATGCGAACGCCGCGATCTCGTCCGCGCGGCTGTCGATGAAGTGGGTGACGGTCATTGCCGCGACAGCGTATGCTGCCGCGCATGATCGTGCGCACCATCGAAGAGATCGCAGACACCGACCGTGACGTTTCCGGCGAGGGCTGGCGCAGCCGGCGGCTGATGCGCCGCGACGACGGCGTGGAGCACTCCGTGCACTACACCGAGCTCAGCGCCGGCTCCGAGCAGCACCTCTGGTACAAGAACCACTACGAGACCAACCTCTGCATCGCGGGCGAGGGCGAGGTCGTCGACGTCGCGACGGGCGAGACGCATCCGATCCGCCCGGGCACGATGTACGTGCTCGACCAGCACGACCGGCACATCCTGCGCGCGCACACCGACGTGACGCTCGTGTGCACGTTCTGGCCGGCCCTCACCGGTGGCGAGAAGCACGACGCCGACGGAAGCTACCTGCCCTCGGAGTAGGGCTCAGACCGGCAGGTCGGCCGCCAGCCGAGCGAAGCGCGCGCCGATCTGCTCGCCGTGCGGCCGCCAGCTCTCGACCATGACGGGCACCTCGTCGGCCAGTTCCTGGACGTCAACGCCGCGTGCGCGCAGCGGGTCGCCGCCGTGCTCGAACCAGCCGGCGACGTGGCTGCCGAGTTCGGCGTGGAACTGGACGCCCCACGCGAGCGGTCCGAACCGGACGGCCTGCGGCGTCCCGTCGGCGGCGGCCAGCACGATCGCATGCTCGGGAGGGATGGCGACGTACTCGTGCCACGACAGCGGCCGCAGCGTCTCCGGCATCCCGCCGAACAACGGGTCGTCGCCGGCGCGGAACTCCACCGGCAGGAACCCGACGCGCAGCCGGCCGAGCGGTCCGGCCGATCCGCCGAGCGCCTGCGACATCAGCTGCACGCCGAGGCAGATGCCGAGCGTCGGGACGTTGGTCGCGACGGCCTGCCGGTACATCGCGCGCACCTCGGACAGCCACGGATGCGCGATGTCCTCGTCCGGGTGCATGATCCCGCCGAGCCCGATCAGGCCGTCGATCTCGCCGATGTGCAGCGGCGGCGCCGGCTCCTCGGCCGTACGCCACGTGTGGATCTCGACACCGGCCGCGCGCAGTGGCGGCTCGATCGCGCCGAGGAAGCCGCCGGGCGAGTGCTGCAGGACGAGAATTCGAGTGGTCACGTGACACGGGAACGCTACAGGCAACCGTAGTCTTCCGGCGATGCGCATCGACGTCGCCGATCTCACCGACACCGCCGCTTACCGGATCCTCACCGACGCCGTCGTGCCGCGGCCCGTCGCGTGGGTGTCGACGCTCGGCCCCGACGGCGTGCGCAACCTGGCGCCGTTCTCGTTCTTCCAGGCCATTGGCGGCGCCCCGCCGACCGTGATCATCTCGGTGGCGCGGCACGGCGACGGCGACCGCAAGGACTCCGCGGGGAACGCCATGGCGGCGGGCGAGTTGGTGGTCAACATCGTCTCCGAGGACCTGCTGGAGCAGATGAACGCCACCTCCGGCGACTACCTCAGCGACGTCGACGAGTTCGACGTCGCGGGCGTGACGGCGGCACCCTGCGAGCACGTTGCGGCGCCGCGCGTGGCCGAGTCGCCCGTCTCGTTCGAGTGCCGCGTCTCGTCGTCGGTCGTGATCGGCCGCGACGAGCCCACCGACTACGTGCTGCTGATCTGCGAGGTGGTGGCGTTCCACGTGCGCGACGGCCTCATCCGGGACGGCCGGATCGACCCGGCGCTGCTGCGGCCGATCTGCCGTCTCGGCGGCACCGGCTTTGCGCGCCTCGGTGAGATCATCAACATCCCGCGCCCGCGGATCCCCCGCAGCTGACCGTTATCCGGGACACGACCGGGCCGGTTCGATGACGCCTGATCGAGGCATCTCGGGTACGGTGACGGAGGAATGTCCGCGGACGAGTCGCACGAGGCTGTCGAGTTGCCCGCCGAGGACGCCGGAACGGGTGGCGCCAGCGAACCCGTGCGTCCGGCTGACGAGAAGGTTGCCGCCGAGGCGCCAGACGAGGGAGCCGAGGCATTGGTCGAACAGCCACAGGTCGAGGAAGTACCGGTCGCCGAGACGCAGGCCGAGGAGCCGGCCGCCGAGGAGCCCGTGGCCGAGGTGGCCGCTGAGGAGCCCGTGGCCGAGGAAGCGCCCGCAGCCGAGCCCGTTGCTGAGGCGCAGGCCGATGAGCCCGGCGCCGCGGAGGCCCCTGCGGCACCCGCCGAGGAGCCCGTCACCGAGGCGTCCGTCGCCGACGCGCCGGCTGTCGACGAGCCCGCTGCCGAGGCTCCGGCCGAGCCGGAGGCCGACGCTCCCGCCGACAACGAGAAGCCCGTCGAGACGATCGAGGCCGTCCGCGCCGACAGCCCCGAGGCCGCCCAGGTCGTGCGCACCGCGATCGTCGAGGAGGCCGAACGACTCGGTGCCTCTTCCGATTGGGTGAAAGCCGCCAACGGCTTCCGCGAACTCCTCGAGCGCTGGCGCGCCGTCGGCTCTGCCGGCCGCGAGATCGATGACGCCCTGTGGGCCCGCTTCTCGACCGCGCGCGACGCCTTCTTCGAGCGCCGCAACGCGCACCACGCTGAGCGCTCGCGCCTGTCGGCCGATGCGGCCACGAAGAAGAAGGAGCTGATCGCCGAGTGCGAGGGCCTGCTCGAACTGGGCGACCCGCGCAAGATCGGTGACGGCCTCGACCGGATGATGGCCGAGTGGAAGGCGGCCGGCCGCGCCGGGTCCGAGGACCAGGCGCTCTGGCAGCAGTTCCGCGGCGCCCGCGACCGGGTGTTCGCGCTGCGGCGAGAGCTGGCCGCCGCGCGGCAGCGCCGGCGCGAGGAGATCAAGGTCGCCAAGGAGGGCCTCATCACCGAGGCCCGCGCCGTCGGCGGCCTGCCGCCGGAGGAGCTCCAGGTCGAGCTCGATCGTTTGATGGCGGCGTGGAAGCGCGCCGGCTCGGCCGGTCGCGACGCCGACGACGAGCTGTGGCAGCAGTTCCGCGAGGCACGCGGCGTCGGGTTCTCCCGGCTCCGCCAGGCCGCGGCGCGCGCCGAACGGTCGGCCGCCAACGCCGCCGCCACGGCCGAGCAGACGGTGGTCACCGCGCAGCGGATGGCCTTCTCGGACTCGACCATCTCGCGCGACGAGGTCGAGCGGCTGGAGCGCAACTTCGCCCGCGCCGCCGACGCGGTCGAGCCCGAGGTCAAGGAGCAGTTCCAGGAGGCCCTCGGCCGCCTGAAGGACCGCGCCGTCACCAAGCCGACCGCCGTGCCGAGCAGCAGCAACCCGCTGTCGGCGGCGCGCCTCAAGCTCGAGCAGAACATCAGCGAGCTCGAGCAGCGGGTCGAGCAGTTCCGCGCCGAGGGCAGCCGTGAGCTCGGCCGAGCGGAGAAGCGGCTCGCCGAGGAGCGCCAGAAGCTCGAGCGCATGGCGTCGCTGATGGGCTCCTAGCCCTCCATACTCCAGACGTCATGGATTCCGAGCTCGTCGCGCTCCGCGACCGATACCGCGTCTTCATGGAGGCGCACGTCTACCCGAACGAGATGGCGCTCTACGCCGAGGATGCTGCGGCCGACGCGCTGACCGCGCAGCTGCGCGAGCGCGCCCGCGCCGAGAGTCTGTGGGCGCCGCACATCGGTCCGGATGCAGGCGGCACCGGGCGCGGCTTCCTCGCCTACGCGTATCTGAACGAGGAGATCGGGCGCTGCTACTGGGCGCAGCTGATCTTCGGCTGTCAAGCGCCCGACGCCGGCAACTCCGAGATCCTCGAGATGTTCGGCACGCCGCAGCAGCGCACCGACTTCCTCGAGCCGCTGGTGCGCGGCGACGTGCGGTCGTACTTCGCGATGACCGAGCGCGACGTGTCCGGCTCCGACCCGACCGGCTTGCAGACGCGCGCCGTGCTGGACGGCGACGAGTGGGTCATCGACGGCGACAAGTGGTTTCAGACCGGCGCCGACGGAGCCGCGTTCGGCATCGTCATGGCCGTCACCGATCCCGACGGAGCGCCGCACCGTCACATCTCGCAGATCATCGTGCCGGCCGACACGGCGGGCGTGGAGGTCGTACGACCGGTGCCCGTCTTCGGTCACACCGGACACGGCTGGAACACGCACTGCGAGGTGCGGTTCCGCGGCGCGCGCGTGCCGGCGTCCAACCTGCTCGGCGAGCGTGGCGACGGCTTCCGGATCGCGCAGAAGCGCCTGGGTCCCGGACGCATCCATCACGTCATGCGCTGGCTCGGGCAGATGCAGCGGGCGTTCGACCTGATGTGCACCTACGCACTGCAGCGCGAGGCGTTCGGCTCACGGCTGGCCGACAAGCAGACGGTCCAGAACTGGATCGCCGACTCGGCCGCCGAGATCCAGGGCTGCCGGCTGATGACGCTCCACGCCGCCGGGCTGATCGATGCCGGCGAGGAGGCCCGGGTCGAGATCTCGGCGCTCAAGTTCTCGGCCGCGAAGGTGCTGCACGACGTGATTGACCGCGCCGTCCAGACCCATGGCGCGCTCGGCATCTCGGGCGACTCACCGCTCTCGATGATGTACCTCGGCGCGCGCTTCGCACGCATCTACGACGGCCCCGACGAGGTGCACCGCATGGTCGTCGCCCGGCGGATCCTCAAGAGCTACGAGCGGGGCGATGGCTGGCGGTTCCACTGACCTCTTCGTGCCGGAGGTCGTCGAGCAGTTTCTCGACGCGCACGGCATCGGCGAGGGCCCGGTCTCCTACCGCCCGCTCGGCGACGGCCACTCGAACCTGACGTACCTGGTGGAGCGCGGCGGCACGCGGGTCGTGCTGCGCCGTCCACCACGCCCGCCGCTGCCGCCGTCGGCGCACGACATGCTGCGCGAGTCGGCGATCGTCTCGCGCCTGCACGCAGCCGGCGCCCGGGTGCCCGACGTGTTGGCGGTCTGCGACGACGAGTCGCTGCTCGGCGTGCCGTTCTACGTCATGGAGCTCTCGCCCGGCGTGCCCGTCGACACCGTGCTGCCGCCGGCCATCGACACGCCGTCCGCGCGTGCGCGGCTGGGGGAGGAGTTCGTGGCTGCGCTGGCCGAGATCCACGCGATCGACCCCGAGGCGGCCGGCCTGTCGCGCTTCGGGCGGCCCGACGGCTACCTCGAGCGGCAGATCGGGCGCTTCCTGAAGATCTGGCCGCACAACGCCACCCGCGACCTGCCGATCGTCGAGGAGCTCGGCGCGTGGCTGCTCGCGCACCTGCCACCGGCCGTGCCGGCGACCGTCGTCCACGGCGACTACCGGGTCGGCAACCTCCTCGTCGCCGCGGACGCCCCCGCGCGCATCAGCGCGGTGCTCGACTGGGAGCTGTCGACCATCGGCGATCCGCTCGCCGACCTCGGCTACCTGCTGTCGATGTACACCGACGCGACGGAGCCCGCGCCCGGCCATCCGCCGCTGTCGCCGGTGACGGCCGAGCCGGGCTTCCCGAGCCGGGCCGAGCTGGCGCGGCTGTACGCGGCGCGCACCGGGCGCGACACGACACGCATCGCCTGGTACGAGTGCCTCGCGCACTGGAAGGCCGCGGTGTTCCTCGAGAACATGTGGAAGCGGTACGTGGCGGGCGACCGCGACGACGCTTTCGCGCGCGCCATGGAGCAGGGCGTGCCGGCCAAGCTGGCGGCGGCCGAGGCCGCCGCGGCCCGCGACGCGCACGCGGCCTGAGCGGGCGCGCACCTTGCCCGGGCTCCCAGCGGTGCTCGTCGTCGTCGGGCTGTCGTGCCTCGGCGCGTTCGTGCAGCGCGCGACCGGGCTCGGCTACGGGCTGGTCGTGGCGCCGGCGTTGTTCGCGGTGCTCGAGCCGCGGCAGGCGCTCTACGCCGTGCTGCTCTCGGCGCTCGTGCTGAACGCGCTGATGCTGGTCGGATCGCGGCCGGTCGTCCGCACGCGCGCCGCTGGCACGGTGCTGCTGTGGGCGGTGCCGGGGTTCGTTGCGGGCGCCGCGCTGGTCGGCCACATCTCGCGATCGGATCTGCAGGTGGCCGTGGGTTTTGCAGTCGTCGCCGCCGTGCTGGTCCGTGCCTGGCACCCGGGCGTGGTCGCGGCGGGCGGGCGCCGGTCGCTCGTCCGGGCCGGTGCCGGGCTGGGCGCCGGCCTTCTGACGACGACCATCTCGGCCAACGGGCCGCCGCTGGCGCTGTGGCTGGACGCCGAGGGAGCGCACGGCCGCGAGCTGCGCGACACGCTGCAGGTGCTGTTCGCGGCCTGCAATCTGGCCGGCGTCGCCGCGCTCGCCGGTCATCAGCTGCCGCGCTCGCACACGATGGCGGTGACCGCGCTGTTGCTGCCGGGGCTCGTCGCCGGACTGATCGCCGGGCGTCATGTCGCGCCGCGGCTGTCACCGGTCACGGCGCGCCGTCTGGCACTCGGCGTCATCTGCGCGACCGGGGCCGGGAGCGTGGTGGCGGGTCTCCTGTAGCGTTCGGCCGGTGCGTTTTCCCTCGCTTCCCGGCCTGCTCGTCGTGGTGCTGCTGGGTGCCGCCTGTGGCGGTTCGGGCGATCCGGGCGGCCAGCCGGGACAGGTCGTGACCATCACGAAGACGGTGTTCACGACTCCGGGCAAGTCGGTGCCCGTTCCCGCCGACGGGCCGCTGACGGCGTCGGGTTTCCGCGCGATCACCGCGGGGCTGCGGAAGCTGCTCGGACGTGATCCGCTGTTGTTGCAGGTGGGTCTCTACGACGAGTACGCGTACTTCCGCGTCTACGACAAGACGACGGGCTTCGCCGACGACTACAACTGGCGCAAGGGGGTGTTCGCTCCGCCCGAGCCGTACAAGATCGGGTCGACCGACGTGCCGCGCTCGCTGTTCGCGCTGGAGGAGATCTCGCCCGATGGCCCGAGCGCGTTCGTCCGCAACATGGCGGCGATCGAACTGGAGGGCGCCGGCGACGACTCGCCGTCCGTGAACATCTCCCGCAACTCCTCGAGCAGCGAGGACCCGCTGGGTGCCGTGGTGATGCGGTCGGGGATCGACGGCACGCGCCAGTACCTGTCGGTGACGGCGAACAGCCGCGGCCAGATCATCGAGCGCACCTTCAGCTGAGCGGCTGCTGCTGGAGGTCTAGCGCGATCTCCGTGTCCACCGACGCACGCTCCGCACCATCTGCGAACGCCGTGCTACCACGCGTGCGACACGTACGTCTTCCGCGCGAAAACGTTCTGGGGTCAGACCCCAGAAAGGCCCGTTTCGGGGTCAGACCCCGCGCATGGAATGCGCACGCAAGCGCGCGGGACACGCGGGTCAGCCGCCGGGCAGGACGACTGTTCGATAGCGCTCCGGGTCAGTGGCGCCCTCGGTGTTGACCACCAGGACGGAGCGGATCTGACCGAAGCCGATCTGATCACGCAGGGCCGCAGACAGCGGATCCGTCGCCAGCGCGATCAGGCCCGCCGTCCCCGCGGCACCCGACTCGCCCGACTCGATGCCGAGCTTCGCCAGGCGGCGCGCCGCGGCGTCGGACTCCGGATCGTCCAGCACCACGACGCCCGAGAGACCGCCGATCAGCGTGCGCCAGCCCGCCGCGCTCGGCGTGCCGGCGTCGAGGCACGCCATCGTGGTGCGGCTGCCCTCGATCGTCACCGGCTCGCCCGCCGCGACGGACGCCGCCACGCAGGCGGAGCCGACCGGCTCGGCGCCGACCGCCGGGATGCCGCGCGCGATCGCCCAGCGGATGCCGCTCGACGCGAACGCGCCGACACCCATCTGCAGCACCACGAGGTCGACCGACGCGCCGGCCGCCGCGAGCGCGTCGCCCGCCTCGGCGAACAGCGTGCCGTAGCCCTGGATCACCCACTCGCCCACCGGCGAGGTGCCGGTCAGGTCGGCGTCGTTGACGGCCCGCGCGGCGGGGTCGGCGTCGGCATCGCGGATCGAGGCCTCGACGGCGGCGTCGTACTCGTCGTCGACCACGACCACCACGGCGCCCTCCGCGGCGATCGCGTCGCGGCGAGCCTGCGCCGTGAACTTCGGCATGAAGATGGTCGAATCGAGCCCGAGCAGTGCGGCCATCCGCGCCACCGCGCGGCCGTGGTTGCCGTCGGTCGCGGTCGTGAGGCGGCGGATGCCCTGCTCCGCCGCCGCGGCGCGCAGCTCGTCCAAATCGCTCGAGCCGCCGAGCAGCTGCGCGATCGCCCAGCTGGCGCCGAGGAACTTGAATGCCGGCAAGCCGAAGCGGCTCGACTCGTCCTTGATGAACACCTGCTCCAGACCGAGCTCGGCGGCCAGGTCGGGCGCGGCGACCAGCGGTGTCGCCTCGTAGCCCGGCAGCGCTCGGTGGAACGTGAGCGTGTCCGATGGCGCCGGCACCGACGCGGGGTCGGGCGAGTTCAGCACGGCGCGGTTCATCGGGGCTCCTCGAGTCCAAGGGTTCGGGCGAGCAGGCCGGTCGCGGCGGCGATGCTCTTCAGGTGGGGCGCGGGCGTCCCGGTGAGATCGGCGAGCTCGACGACTGCCGTGACGATCGCGCCCAGCTCGAGCGGCTTGCCAGCCTCCAGATCCATCAGCGTCGACGTCTTGTGCTCGCCGACGCGCTCCGCGCCCGACAGCCGCCGGTCGATCTCGACCGCCGGCTCGCAGCCGACGGCACGCGCGATCTCGACCGTCTCGGCCATCATCGCGGCGACGACCTCGCGCGTCGGCGGATCGGTCGCGATGCGCACCATCGTCGCGCGGGTGAGCGCCGACAGCGGGTTGAACGCGACGTTGCCCATCAGCTTCACCCAGATGTCGTTCCGGATGTCGGGCTCGACGGGACACTTCAGGCCGCCGGCGATCATCGCCTCGCTGAACTCCACGCAGCGTTCGGAGATCGTGCCGTCGGGCTCGCCGATCGAGAACCGCGTGCCCTCGATGTGCCGGATGACGCCGGGCGCCTCGAGCTCGGTCGCGCAGTAGACGACGCAGCCGATCGCGCGCTCTGGGGCGATCACCGCACTCGTCGCGCCACCCGGGTCGACCGCCTCGATGCGATGCCCCGCGTAGGGCCCCTTGATACCGTGGAAGTACCACCACGGCAGGCCGTTCTGCGCGGCGACGACGGCGGTCGAGTCGTGCAGCAGCGGCGCCAGCAGGGCGCTCGCCGACGCGTACTGGTAGGCCTTCAGGCCGAGGAAGACGACGTCGACCGGCCCGATCTCGGCCGGGTCGTCGGTCGCCGGCGCCCGCGCCGTGAAGTCGCCGCGCTCCGACCGCACGCGTACGCCGTGCTCGCGAATCGCCGCCAGGTTCGCGCCGCGCGCGACCAGGTGCACGTCGGCTCCACCGCGGTGCAGGGCCGCGCCGACGTAGCCGCCGATCGCTCCGGCCCCGACGATCGCGATCCTCATCCGGCGCCGATCCGCTCGGCCATCGTGCGCCGCTGGATCTTGCCGGTCGCCCCCTTCGGGATCTCGTCCATCGGCACGATCCGCGTCGGCACCTTGAAGCTCGCGAGCAGGTCGGCGCAGTGCCGCTGCAGGCCGGCCTCGTCCGCGTCGCCGATCAGCACGACCACGGCGGCGACGGTCTCGCCGTACTTGGCGTCGGGCAGCGAGAAGGCCACTGCCTCGGTCACCGCCGGGTGCTTGAGCAGCGCGTCCTCGACCTCGTGGGGCGAGATCTTCTCACCGCCGCGGTTGATCAGCTCCTTGATGCGCCCGGCGAGGTGGACGTAGCCCTCGGCATCGAGCAACCCAGAGTCGCCGGTGCGGAACCAGCCGTCGCGGAACGAGGCCGCGTTCGCCTCGGGGTTCGAGCGATAGCCGTCAACGACGCCCGGGCCGCGCACGCAGACCTCGCCGACCTCGCCCTGGGCGAGCGCGTTCCACTCGTCGTCGAGGATCGCGATCTCCGTGCCCGTCGCCATGCCCACCGTCGCGGGCCGGCGCTGCGCCGGAGGCAGCGGGTTGGATGCCATCTGGTGCGCCGCCTCGGTCATGCCGTAGGCCTCGACCAGGGGAATCTGGAAGCGCTCCTCGAACTCGGCCATCAGCGGCGCCGCCAGCGCCGACGAGCACGAGCGCGCGAACCGCAGCGCGTGCGCCGGGCGGTCCGAGCCCTCGCGCTCACGGGTCGTGAGGATGTGGTGGATCGTCGGCACGGCGGAGTACCAGGTGGCGCCGTGCGCCGCACCGTCCGTCCAGAACGCATTGGCCGAGAACCGTCGTGGGCACAGCACCGTGCCGCCCGAGACCAGCGTCGCGAGCGTCGAGGCCACGAGCCCGTGGACGTGGAACAGCGGCATCACGCAGTGGCTCGTGTCGGCGGGCTCCAGCGCGTAGGTGGCGGCGACCGTGCGGGCCGACGCCATCAGGTTGCGCTGGCGGATCGGCACCTGCTTCGGCCGCGCCGTCGTGCCGCTGGTGTGCAGCAGCAGCGCCACCGCGGCGGGGTCGGGGGCGGGCAGATCGCCGCCCGGGTCGCCGCCGAGCTCGTCCAGGTCGACCGCGCCGGGCAGCTCGGCGGCGTCGTCGCCGCGCCCGATCACGAGCCGCGGCTGCAGGTCGTCGAGATAGAAGGCGAACTCCTTCGCGGTGTACCCCGGGTTCAGCGGTGCCGCGGCGGCGCCGGCGGCGACGACGGCCAGGAACGTCGTCACGATCTCGGGGCCGTTGGCCATCGAGAAGGCGACCACGTCGCCGGGCGCCACACCTCGGCTGACCAGGACGCGCCCGAGCCGCTCGACCTCGACTGCAAGCTCGCCGTACGTGATGCGGAGGCCGGCGGCCGGCTCGACGAGGGCGACGGCGTCGGCCGGTGCGGCGAGGGGGAGGATCGGCTCGCTCATCGCCGGAAGGATACGCAGGCGTACGATGCCGCCATGGCAGACGTGACGGTACGGACGCTCGATGGCGTGGCAGCGCAGGTCTCGATCGGCGATCACGAGTTCCTGGCGGACGAGCCGCCGCCCCTCGGAGCGGACCGCGGGCCCGACCCGTACGAGCTCCTGCTCTCGGCGCTGGGCGCTTGCACGGCGATCACGACGATGCTGTACGCGCGCCGCAAGGGCTGGCCGCTCGACGCGGTCGAGGTGTATCTGACCCACGCGCGGAAGCACACCGACGACTGCGCGAGCGGCGGCTACTGCGACAGCGCCGAGGTGCACGTCGAGCTCGAGGGAGCGCTCGACGACGCCCAGCGGCACCGTCTCCGCGACATCGCGACGCGCTGCCCCGTCGCGCGCACACTGGCGCGTGGCGTCGAGGTCGTGCACGTCTAGTGTCGCGACGCTCGCGAGCCGTCAGGCGGTGACGCCGCGTCCCTCCAGCAGCCGTTCGAGCGCCGCGATCCACGCCGTGTAGTACGCCGCGGCGGGATCCTCATCCGGGTCGTAGCCGTGCTCGGCGATCGCGGCCGCGAGCGCGTCGCGCCACTCTCCGACTCCCACGCCGAGGGCGCGCATGGTGACGACTCCCATACCGAGCGCCCGGGCCTGCCACGGCTCCGCGAACACCAGCTCGCCGTTCGACCGCGGTAGCTCCAGCTCGGTCAGGATCGGATCCGCCGGTGCGCTCATGCCGTCGCCGGCGCCTTCGGCAGGCCGGTGCCGATCATCGAGTCGCGGGTCACCAGCTCGGCCAGCTCGTCGGCCGTCATGTCCTCGGTGCCCTCCGGCCGCATCGGCAGCACGATGTAGCGCACCTCGGCGGTCGAGTCCCAGACGCGAACCTCGGTCGCCTCGGGCAGCTCCACCCCGAACTCGGCCAGCACCGCTCGTGGCTCGGCCACGACGCGGGCACGGTACGGCGCGCTCTTGTACCAGGTCGGCGGCAGCCCGAGCACGGGCCACGGGTAGCACGAGCAGAGGGTGCAGACGATCACGTTGTGCACGTCGGGCGTGTTCTCGGCGACCATCATGGTGTGGCCCTCCTCGCCGCCGTAGCCCATCTCGTGGATGGCGGACGAGCCGTCGCGCAGCAGCCGCTCGCGGTAGTCGGGTTCGGTCCACGCCCGGGCCACCACCCGCGCGCCGTTCTGTGGGCCCACGTCGTTGACGTACAGGTCGATCACCGCGTCGATGGCGTCGGTCGAGACGAGGCCCTTCTCGACCAGCAGCGCCTCCAGCGCGCGCGTGCGCAGCTCCGACTCGCTCGCCGGCAGCGGATGGTGGTGCTCGTGGTCGCCGTGGTCGTGGCCGTGCTCGTGGTGGTGGTCGTGGCCGTGCTCAGACATGGTCAGGCTCCAGGTAGCGTTCCCACAGGTCGGCGTGGACGACGTGGCGCTCGACATCGTCGCCCCACAGCTCGCCGCTGTCGAATGCGATGGCGTACACCGGCTCGGTGGCGGCGTTGTCGACGTCGGGCACGCCGTCCAGGCCCTGCACCCGCGTGACGGTGCCGCGGGCGCCACGCAGGTAGCGCGGGCAGCGCGTGTGGCCGGCCGGCCGCATGCGCCGCACCCGCACGCCGTCGCCGGCGGCGAACCGCGCGTCGACGGCCGGCTCGAGCGGGCGATTGCGCCGCAGCGCGCGCACCAGCGACGCGGCGCCCTCCAGATCCGACGTGCGCGGCATCTCCGCGCCGGCGCCCAGGCGGTGCTCCCAGTCGAGCACCTCCTCGTGCGTGATCGCGCCCGACTCGACCAGCGCCTGCTCCGCCTCGTACAGCCAGCGCTCGTAGTAGCCGTCCGACAGGTAGCGCGCCGGGTCGAGCCGCTCGATCGTGTGCCGGAAGGCGTGCGACGAGCCGGGGCCGGTCACCAGCGCGAGCACGAAGGCGCGCAGCTCCCAGTCGGCATGGGTGGGCTGCTCCGAGCCGGGCCAGACCGCCGGGCCGAACCCCTGCATGCCGCCCACGTCATGGACGCCATCCACTAGGTGGCCGGCTCCAGGTAGCCCTCCCAGAGATCGGCCAGCACCGCCCCTCGGTCGGCATCGTCGCCCCACACGTCGACCGAGTCGAACGACACCAGGTAGACGGGCTCGGCGCCGGCACCGGGCCGCGCGTCGTTGCACTGCACTCGCTGCACCACGCCCTCGACGCCGCGCAGGTAGCGCGGGCTGCGGTTGTGGCCGTGCGGTCGCATCCGCAGCACGCGCACGCGGTCGCCGACGGCGAAGCGGGGGTTCTCGGCGGGCGGCAGCGTCGGCACGTCGTCGAGCACCTTCAGCATCCGCGCGACCTGCACCGGGTCGGTGCTGCGCGCGACCACCTCGCCGGCCTCGAGACGGTCGATCATCGCGTCGATCTCGCCGGCCGCGATCGTGCCGTGCTCGAGCAGGCCGCGCTCGACCGACCAGAGCCAGCGGTCGAAGTAGCCGGCCGCGAGGTACTCGACGGGTGGCATCTCCTCGCGGTCGGCGCGGCCGTTCGAGACTCGCAGCCGCTCGAAGCCCGTGATGACGTTCAGCGCGAGGATCCGCGGCTCCCAGTCGTGGTGGTACGGCGCGTCTCCGCCGGGCCCGACGACCGGCCCGAAGCCCTGCATGCCGCCCATATCGTGGACTCCATCCACGCCGGGCACGATACTCCAACCCATGCCGCATTACGACCTGCCGCTCGCCGACCTGCGCAACCATCGCTGCGCCGCTCCGCCGCCCGTCGACCTCGACGACTACTGGCAGCGCGCGCTCGGCGTGGCGCGGTCGCGCGCCGCCGAACCGGTGTTCGATCCCTACGAGGAGGCCGCGTACGGCAGCCTCGCGGTCGACGACGTGACGTTCACGGGCGCCGACGGGCATCCGATCAAGGCGTGGTTCCTGCGGCCCCGCGGTGCCACGGGCGAGCTGCCCTGCCGGGTCACCTTCATCGGCTACGGCGGCGGTCGCAACCTGCCGCTCGAGCACACGCTGTACGCGGCCGCCGGGTACGCGGTGCTCGTCATGGACTCGCGCGCACAGGGCGGCGAGTGGAAGGTCGGGCACACGCCCGATCCCGGTGCCGGCTTCTCGGGGCCGGAACATCCGGGTGTGCTGACGCGCGGCGTGCTCGACCCCGAGACGTACTACTTCCGCCGCCTCTACGTCGACGCGGTGCGCGCGGTGGAGACGGCCGCCGCGCACCCGCAGGTCGACGCCGACCGGATCGCGGTCGCAGGCGCGTCGCAGGGCGGCGGCCTGTCGCTGGCGGCGGCGGCGCTGGCACCGGAGCTGGTGCGCCTCTGCCACGCGGACATCCCGTTCCTCTGCGACATCGAGCGCGCGGTCACGCTCGCTCCCGACGCGCCGTACACCGAGCTCGCCGCCTTCCTGGCGCTGCACACCGACCTCGAGGACGCCGTGGCGCGCACCGTGCGCTACATCGACAACGCTCTGCTGGCGCCGCGCATCAAGGCTCGCACGCTGATCTCGTGCGGCCTGATGGACACGATCTGCCCGCCTTCCACGGTGTTCGCCGCCTACAACGCCATCACGGCACCGAAGGAGATCGGCATCTACACCTTCGCCGGCCACGAGACGCCAATCGCGCACCAGGAGCGCCAACTGGCCGAGTTCGGCGCCGAGCTCGGCTAGTGCCCCGGGCCGGAACTTCGCGAACAGCTCGGTGCCGCGAAGCGGCGTCTGGTTCCCCACCGGGGAACCCGGTGGGCTGCGTCGCGACGCTGGTCTGTCCACGAACCCCCGACCCGAGGCACTGAAAATGCCGACGGCCCCGCGCGTCCTGCGCGTCTTCATCTCGTCCACGTTCCGCGACATGCAGGGCGAGCGCGAGGAGCTCGTGAAGCGCGTGTTCCCCGAGATCCGCCGCCGCTGCGAGGAGCGCGGCGTGGTGTGGGGCGAGGTCGACCTGCGCTGGGGCGTCACCGACGAGCAGAAGGCGGAGGACGCGGTGCTGCCGATCTGCCTGGCCGAGATCGAGCGGACGCGGCCGTACTTCATCGGCATGCTCGGCGACCGCTACGGCTGGGTGCCGGACGAGATCCCCGCCGACCTGGCCGATCGCGAGGCGTGGCTGACCGACGACGAGGGCCGCTCGGTGACGGAGATGGAGATCCTCCACGGCGTGCTGCGCAGCCCGGAGATGGCCGGCCACGCGTACTTCTACCTGCGCGATCCGGGGTGGACCGCGTCGCTGCCCGAGGCCGAGCAGGCGACCTACGAGGAGGCGACCGGCGAGGGACGCGCGCGCCTCGCCGACCTCAAGGTCCGCGTCCGTGCGTCGGGCTTTCCGGTGCGCGAGTATCCCGATCCGCGCGGCATCGGCGAGCTGGTGCGCACCGACCTGCTGGCGCTCGTCGACCGGCTCTATCCCGCGGCCGAGACGCCCGACGCGCTCGAGGGGGCGCGCGTCGACCAGGAGGCCTACGCCGCCTGGCTCGTCACCAACACCATCGAGCGCCGCGCCGACCTGGTCGCCGTCGACGTGGCCGTCGACGCCGACGGGCCCGGGGTGGTCGTGTCGGGCGCACCCGGCGGCGGCGTGTCGACGTTGCTCGCGGCGTACGCGGCCGAGCGCCGGACGCGGCATCCCGACGAGGTCGTCATCTCGTACTTCGTCGCTGCCCAGCGCGGCGAGGCGTCGGAGCGTGAGCTGCTCGTCCACCTGTGCCGGGCCCTAGGCGACGCCCAGCCGGCGGGCGACCTGCGCGGTCGCGTGCGGACGCTGCTCGAGCAGGCGTGCGCGACCCGGCCGGTGGTGCTCGTGATCGACGGCCTGCACCTCATCGAGGTGGCCGGCGGCGGCGTCGCGTGGCTGCCGTCTCCCGCGCCCGGCCGGCTGCGCCTGGTGGCCGGCACGCGGCCGGGCGCGACGGTCGCCTGGCTGGTGCAGCGCGGCCTCGGCCGCGTCGACCTGCAGCAGTTCGACGGCGCGCAGCGGCAGCTGGCGGCGACCACCTTCCTGACCGCGTACTCGAAGGGCCTCGACCGGCCGCTCCTGGACAAGATCGCGGCCGCCGAGCAGTGCGCGAACCCGCGCCATCTGCGCACCGTCCTGGACGAGCTGCGCCAGCACGGTGACCACTTCACGCTGCCGCAGCTGCTCGACTCACTGCTCGTCCCGCGCGACCTCGCGGGCCTGGTCGAGGTCGTGCTCGACCGCTACCAGCGCGACTACGAGCTCGACTTCCCGGGCCTCGTCGGATCGGTGCTCGGGCCGCTGGCCGCGTCACGCACCGGACTCACGGAGGCCGAGCTGCTCGACCTGCTGGGCGACGGCGCGCGGCGGCCGCTGTCGCAGCTGCAGCTGGGCGCGGGCAGCCTGATCGGCGACATCGGCGGCCGTCTGCGGCTGGCGTTCGACCAGGTGCAGGCCGCGGCGCAGCGGCGCTACCTGGGCGATGCGGCGGCCGTCCACCGGCGCATCGCGGGCCTGTTCGCGGCCGATCCGTACGCGCCGCGCGCGATCGAGGAGCTGCCCTGGCAGCTGCTCGCCGCCGGCGACGCCGAGCAGCTGCGCACGCTGCTGATCGACGCGGGCTTCATCGTGGCCGCGCACGACCGCGACGCCAACCTGCTGGCGCGGCTGTGGGCGCGGCTGGAGGACACCTCACCGTTCCGCGCCGCGACCGCGTACGCGCCGTTCGCGGCCACGCCACTGGCGCGCGCGACCTCGATCGTGACGCCGATCGTGGCCCAGTTCGGCGGCGTGCCGGTCGTCCTGGAGCTCCGCCGCGCCGCCGTCGACGCGCTGCGCGATGGCGATCCGGAGGGCAACCTGCCGGCCGCGCTGGCCAACCTGGCGGCGGCCCAGCACGGCGTCGGCGACCTGGCCGGGGCGCTCGTGACGCTGGATGAGCTCGACGGCACGCTGGCCGGCGGCGGCGCGCCCGGGCTGCGGATCGCACTGCACCAGAACCGCGGCGTCGTGCTGCGGCACCTCGGCCGTACCGACGAGGCGCTGCGCGACCTCGTGGTGGCCGAGACGCTGGCGCGCGCGGCGGGGCTGCCCGGCGACGTGCAGTCGGCCGCCGGCGAGCGGGCCGGCGTGCTGGCCCAGGTCGGCCGCATCCCGGAGGCGCTGGCGGCGACCGCCGTGCAGGTCGAGGCGGCGACCGTCAGCGGCGAGGCGCCGGCACGCATGCGAGCGCTGCTCACCCGCGCCTCGCTGCTGCTCCAGACCAGCGACATCGCGGGCGCCGCCCGCGCGACGGCCGAGGGCGAGTTCATCGCGCGCGACCTCGGCGACCTCGAGTGGCTGGCCACCGCGCTGACCCTCCACGTGCAGCTGCGCGGCTGGGAGAACCGGCTCGACCTGGCCCGCGACCAGCTGACCGAGCTGATCTCGGTGCGGGAGCGCCTCGGCCAGCGCGACGTGGCGGCCCAGCTTCGCGCCTCCCTCGCGGAGATTCCGGAGGCCGTCAAGACCGACGATCTCGCTCGCCTGCGCGACATGGAGCAGGAGGCGGTGCGCGCGCAGGGCCGCGGCGACCACGAGGGGTGCATCGAGATCTGCAGCGAGATGGCCGACATCGCTCGCCACTCCGGCAACGATCGCGGCCTCGCCAGCGCCCTCGGCAACACCGCCGTGTCGCTCTACTACCTCGGCCGCAACGAGCAGGCGCTGCCGCTGCTGACCGAGCAGATCGCCCTCCAGCGCACGATCGGCGACCCGGTCGCCCTCGCGACGGCGCTCGCGAACACCGGCGAGCTGAACGGGCGCCTCGGCGACGCCGACGCCGGCCTCGCGATGATCGCCGAGGCCGAGGAGCTCGCCCGCGGCGCGGGCCAGGCGCAGTTCGCCACGCAGATCGCAGCGCTGGCGGAGCAGATCCGGCGGCGGTAGGATCGACGCCTCCGAAGGAGGGGACGATGGCAGAGCGATCGACCGGAACGCCGTGCTGGGTCGACATCAGCGTGCCCGACGTCGAGGCCGCGAAGACCTTCTACAGCGCGTTGCTGGGCTGGGACTGCCGCACCGATGCGCGGCCCGAGGCCGGCGGGTACACGATGTGCTTCGTGGACGGCGTGGTCGCGGCCGCGATCACGCCGCTGTGGGGCGAGGATGCGAAGGCCGGCTGGTCGGTCTACCTTGCCTCCGACGACACCGATCTGAGCGTGACGGCGGTGACCGGCAACGGCGGCCAGGTGCTGGTGGCGCCGATCGACATCTTCGACGCGGGCCGCATGGCGTTCGCCGTCGATCCGGTCGGCGCGACGTTCGGCATCTGGCAGAAGGCCCGCCATCGCGGCTTCGAGACCGGCGACGTGCCGGGCGCCGTCGCGTGGATCGAGCTGGTGGCCCGCGACGCGCCGGCTGCGGCGGCCTTCTACCAGGCGGTGTTCGGCCTCGACGCCGTGCCGTTCCCGGGCATGCCGGACAGCTACTGGCTCCTCCAGCAGGGCGCAGCCACAGCGGGCGGTCTGATCGAGCTGGACGTGGGGATCTCGGGCGCCGAGGGCTCGCATTGGCGTGTCTACGTGAGCGTGGCCGACGCCGACGCGACCTGCGAGCAGGTGGCGGCGCTCGGCGGCAGAGTCGAGGTCGCGGCGTTCGACGCCGAGGGCATCGGCCGGATCGCGTTCATCCGCGACCCGTTCAACGTGCGCCTGGGCGTGATCCAGCCGGAGCCGGCTGCGGGCTCGTAGCCGGCACCCCGTCGAGCCGCAGCACCTCGAGCCCCGCCAGCGCCAGCACGGTGGGGATGCGCCGCGCCGCCTCGCGGCTGTCGGCCTGCGCCGTCGCGGGGAGCTCGTCCCACGGCACCAGCAGCGGGTTATGGCGCGACGCCGCGTCGCGCTGCGGCGCGTACGTCCAGCCGGCCGCCGTGCGCTCGGCGCGCCAGCGGTCGTGCTCGCGGCGGGCCAGGTCGCCGATCTCGGCGGGCGTCAGCTCGACGTGGGGGACGCCCCAGCCGCCCAGCGGCACCAGGTCGCAGCCGATCTCTGCGAGGCCTTGCGAGAGCGAATCGGCCTGACGCCGGTTCGACTCCTGCACCTCGGCCGGCAGCTCGTCCCACGGGATGTCGTAGGGCGTGTCGGAGGCCCGATCGGTGTAGTCGGCGTGGATGGCGCGGGCGACCTGCTCGTGGGCGCCGCCCTCGACGATCTCCCGCGTGCAGGCGCGCTCGAGCAGCGGGAACGGGATCACGCCGGCCGCAGTCGCACCCTCGCCCAGCAGCAGCGACAGCCCGCCGCTGCCGGAGGTGCGGGCGATCACCTCGACCGGCTCGTTGCCGACCAGCCGGCGAATCAGCAGCGCCGTCGTGACCGCACGCGCATCGTCGTCGAAGCACACCGCGACGGTCGTCACGCCGCCGCCGAGCACCGCGTGCAGGCGATCGGCGGCATCGCGCCCGGGCCGCTCCAGGTCGATGTCGATCGGGTCGATGCGCGTCTGGCCGGCGAGGCCGGGCTGCGCCAGCAGGATCGCCTGCACGCGCGCCTGGGCGTCGCGGTCGATGACCGTGATGGTGGTCGAGGCGTCGCGCGATCCGCGCGCCGCGGCCTCGAGCAGGCACCTGCCGAACTGGCCGACGCCGACGATCACGAGGTGCGCCGTCCGTGTGCCCGCAGCGGTCTCGAGCGGGTGGTGGGAGAGCAGCAGCCGGGCGCCGGCCGAATAGACGTCGAAGAAGTCGAAGCGCACGCCGCTCCCCGCCGTGCGCAGCGACTGGTGGCGCAGCAGCGCGCAGAGGCCGGCGTCGCTGAGGTGCACGGCGGCGCGCAGCGGCCCCGCGCCGGGCGCGCGTTCGACGCTCGAGATGGCTGCGACCACCTCGGCGTTGGTGGCGTCGGTACCGCACACCACGATCACCTCGGCCGCGGTCGCGAGCCCGGCCTGCACGAGCTGGTGGCGAACGCGCGCGTCGCCCTCCACGACCTTGCCCTCGCGCCGGCGCAGCGCCGCCACGCCGGCGATCGACGGGTCGACCTCGACCGCCACGACGTCGCGACCCGCCTCGGCCAGCCCGGTCGCGATCCGCGATCCGCGATCACCGAGCCCGAGCACGACCGAGTGGCCGCGCCGGCGGCGCGCGCGCCAGGCGTCGGAGCGCCGGCGCGAGACGGCGGCGATGCCCTCGAGCAGCGAAGCGGCGGCGACCACCGGGCCGAGCCAGCGCGCCACCTGCAGCTGCCAGTTGGCGTTGCCGAGCGCGAGGCTGAAGCCGAGGCCGAACAGGTCGCTCAGCTGGTACAGGTCGTCGGCGAAGGTCCGGCCGCCGGGCGCCAGGCGCATGCCCCACATGCCGAGCGCGGCGGTCGCGATCCAGCCGACCAGCAGCACCTTCCAGCGGCCGCTCGACTTCGACAGCGAGACGAACAGCGAGATCATCCGAGCCCCTCCACCTGCGTGACCGGCTCACGCTCCACGCCGTCGCGGGCGTCGGCCGCCTCGATCCACGTCAGCGTCAGGCGCCGGTCGCGCGCGGCCGCGACGATCTCGCCGGTGCCGCCCGGCCCGCGTGCCCCGCCGCCGTTCCACAGCGCGATCAGCTCGTCGCAGCGCTCGACCATCGCGAGGCCCTGGGCGCGGTAGCACTCGGGCCGCTCCACCGCCGGCGTCACCGCCTCGACGGTCGTGGCGTGCTCGAGCAGGCGCCGGAAGTCGGCGGGCCGCTCCATGTCGGTGGCGAACTCGTCGACGGCCAGTGGCAGCAGCGCCTCGAGCTGCCACGATCGCACCAGCGCGCGCATACCGACCAGCTCGTCGGCGCCCTCCGCGAAGCCCGATACCAGCACCCACGGGGCCGGCCGGCGGAGCTCGACTGCGGCCAGCGCATCGTCGACGGCGCTGGCCAGGTCGGGGTGTGGCGCGAGCAGCCGGTGTCCGGTCACTCCGATGCGCGTTACCACCATCCGAACCCTATACGCTGCCGCCCGTGACACGCCTCGCCGGCGCCGAGTCGGGCACGCTGTCCCTCCTCGCGCGCGATCTGCTGTTGCGCCAACGGCGCATCTCGATGGTCGGCCTCTCCGCGAACCCCTCGCGGCCCAGCTATCGCGTGGCCGTCCACATGCTCGCCCACGGCTACGACGTGGTACCGGTGAACCCGACGGTCGCCACCGTGCTCGGGCGCGATGCGGTGCCGTCGCTGTCGGAGGTCGAGGGGCCGCTCGGCATCGTCGACGTGTTCCGCCGCCCGGCCGACATCCCCGCCGTCGTCGGGGAGGCGCTCGCCGTCGGCTGCGAGGCCGTGTGGCTGCAGCTCGGTCTGGTCTCGCCCGAGGCGGAGGAGATGTGCCGCGCCGCCGGCGTGCCGTTCGTCGAGGACCGCTGCATCAAGATCGAGCACTGCCGCTGGTTCGGCGGGCTCAACTGGGTCGGCCTGTCGACGGGCGTCATCTCGTCGCGGCGCGAGGAGACGCACGGTGCCGGCTGACCGCGGGTTCGGGTTCGACACCCGCCAGATCCACGCCGGCCAGCGCGTCGACTCGACCACCGGCGCGCGCGCGATGCCCATCTACCAGACCGCCTCGTACGTCTTCGAGGACACGCAGCACGCCGCCGATCTGTTCGACCTGAACCGTTTCGGCAACACGTACACGCGCATCGTCAACCCCACGACGGCGGCCTTCGAGGAGCGCGTCGCCTCGCTGGAGGGCGGCGTCGGAGCGCTCGCAACGGCGTCCGGCCTCGGCGCCACCGCGATCGCCGTGCTGACGCTGTCGAGCCAGGGCGACGAGATCGTCTCGAGCGCGAACCTCTACGGCGGCACGCACAACCAGCTCGCGATCCAGTTCCCGCGCTTCGGCATCACCACCCGGTTCGTCGATCCGGGCGACCTCGACGCGGTCCGAGCGGCGGTCACGGAGCGCACCACGCTGCTGTACGCCGAGACCATCGGCAACCCGCGCATCGACGTGCTGGACATCGCCGGCTGGGCGCAGATCGCGGCCGACGCGGGCCTGCCGCTGATCATCGACAACACGTTCGCGACGCCGTACCTGTGCCGCCCGTTCGAGCATGGCGCCCACATCGTGGTGCACTCCGCGACGAAATTCATCGGCGGGCATGGCACGTCGATCGGCGGCGTCATCGTCGACTCCGGCGCCTACGACTGGGGCAGCGGGCGGTTCCCCGGCGTCACCGAACCGTCGGCGGGCTACCGCGGCATGCGATTCCACGAGACGTTCGGCAACTTCGCGTTCATCATGAAGGCACGGGTCGAAACGATGCGCGACCTCGGCCCGGTGCTGTCGCCGTTCAACGCCTTTCTGTTCCTGCAGGGCCTCGAGACGCTGTCGCTGCGCATGGATCGCCACTGTGCGAACGCCCGAGTGATCGCGGCGCACCTGCGCGCGCATCCGCGCGTCGCCTGGGTGTCGTACCCGGACCAGCCCGACTCGCCGTACGCCGCGCACGCCGCCCGCTACCTGCCGAAGGGCCAGGGCGCGATCATGGCGTTCGGCATCGAGGGCGACCGTGCGGCGGGCGGGCGCTTCATCGAGGCGTGCGAGCTGCTGTCGCACCTCGCCAACGTCGGCGACGCGAAGACGCTCGTCATCCATCCGGGCTCGACGACGCACCGGCGCCTCGACGACGAGGCGCTCGCCGCGAGCGGCGTCACGCCCGACCTGATCCGTCTCTCGGTCGGTCTCGAGGACGTGGACGACCTCATCTGGGACATCGACCAGGCACTGGAGCGATCTGCATGACGACCCTCGACTGGCGCTACAAGGGCCTGCCGCTCGACCTCGGCGAGATCGAGCTGGCCGACATCGGCAGGCAGGGCTGGAACGTGCTCCGCGGTGACCTGCCGACGCCGGTGATGCTGCTGCTGCGCGAGCCGCTGGCCGACAACATCGCGGCCATGGCGGCCTGGTGCGACGAGCGCGGCCTGCTGCTCGCGCCGCACGGCAAGTCGACGATGACGCCGCAGATCTTCGAGCGCCAGCTGGCGGCCGGCGCCTGGGCGCTCACCTGCGCCACCCCATGGCACCTGCGCGTGTACCGCGAGGTCGGCGTGCAGCGCGTCATCTACGCCAACGAGCTGATCGAGCCGGCCGCGCTGCGCTACGTCGCCGCCGAGCTGACGCGCGATCCGGCGTTCGAGATCTACTGCCTGGCCGATTCGATCGCCGGCGTCGAGGTGATGCAGCGCGAGCTGGCCGCGGCCGGTGCGCCGCGTCCGATCGGCGTGCTGGTCGAGGTCGGCCACGAGGGCGGCCGCTGCGGCTGCCGCACCGTCGATGAGGCGGTCGCCGTGGCCGAGGCGATCACCGCCGCGCCGCTGCTCGCCCTGCACGGCGTGGAGGCGTTCGAGGGGCTGCGCTCTGCCACCGACCTGGACGCCGCCCTGGCCGGGGTCGACGCCTTCATGGCGCGGCTGATCGAGGTGTTCGACCGCGTCGGCCACCTGCTGCCGGAGAAGCCGATCCTGACGGCGGGCGGCAGCGCGTTCTTCGACCGCGTCGCCCTGGCGTTCGAGGGCCGGCCGGTCACCGCGGTCATTCGCAGCGGCTGCTACGTGACGCAGGACGGCGGCCACTACGACCGCGTCTCGCCACTCGGCAGCGCCCGCGGCGGCCCGCTGCGCAACGCGATGGAGGTGTGGGGCGTCGTGCTGTCACGGCCCGAGCCCTGCCTCGCGGTGACCAGCTTCGGCCGGCGCGACGTGCCCTACGACATGGGCCTGCCGACGCCGGTGTGGCTCGCCCGCGATGGCGAGCGACGGCCGCTCGAGGGCTGCGAGACGATTGCGCTCTCCGACCAGCACGGGCACGTGCGCGTGCCCGCCGACCTCGACATCCGCCCCGGCGACCTGCTTGGCGCGACCATCAGCCACCCTTGCGGCGCGTTCGATCGCTGGCGCCTGCTGCCGGTGGTCGACGACGCGTATGACGTAGTCGACGCCGTCACCACGGTCTTCTGAGCTCGCGCCCGGTCGTGGCCGCCGAACGACGGGCAACCGGCCGATTGGATACAATCGACGGCATGGGAGACGGCCGGATCGAGGTCGTCAGCATCGTCGATCGCGTCTACGAGTCCGTGCGCACGCGCATTCTGGACGGCTCGCTCGAGCGAGGGGCGAGGCTGCGACAGGAGGCGCTCGCCGCAGAGCTCGGCGTCAGCCGCACACCGCTGCGCGAGGCGCTCCGCCGGCTGGCCAGCGAAGGCCTCGTCGAGCTGGAGCCGAACCGCGGCGCGCGCATTCCCGACCTCTCACGGGCCGACATGCTGACCGCGTACGAGGCCCGGCTGGCGCTCGAGCCCGGCGCCGCCCGCCTGGCCGCCACCAGCCGCGATCTCGACGCGCTGGAGCGCATGCGAGCCGCGATCGACCGGCACCGTCGCGCCACCACGCACATCGCGCTGTTCGACGCCAACCGCGCGTTCCACCTCGCCCTCGTCGACGGGGCTCGCAACGAGCACCTGTCGCGCGTCGCGGGCATCCTCTGGGCCTCGCGCATCGGCGCGGTCATCTACGGCAAGCAGGACGAGACGCCCGAGCAGGTCGCTGCCGACGCCGACGACCACGCGCGCATCGTCGAGGCCGTCGCCGCCGGCGATGCCGACCGCGCCGAGCTGCTCGTGCGCGAGCATGTCGGCGACGCCCTCGAAGCCTTCCGGGACTTCGCGTGATGGAGCCCGATCCGGGTCCAGTCCGTACCCGCCGGCGCGAGGAGTTGCGGCACCGGCACCAGGTGCGGCGGCGGCGCGGCATCGCGCTCGCGGCCGTCGTGGTGCTGGTCGGCGCCGCAGCGGCGGGCTCGGCGATCACACGCGGCGATGACCCGCCCGACAAGACCACCGCCGCGGGCACGACGACCCGGGGCGACGGCGGCGCGCCGGTCGTGGCCACCGGCACCGGCGAGACGCCGCCCGCGGCCACCACGACCGCCGCCGCGCCGCTCACCGACGTCGTCATCGGGTGGGCCGGCGACATGGTGCCGGCGTCCGCCACCATCGCGCTGCCCTCCGACCCGTCGATCCTGCTGTCGGGCGTGAAGGACGTGCTGACCTCACCCGACGTGATGATGGTCAACCTCGAGGGCACGCTCACCGATGGCGGCGACTCCAAGTGCGGCGCCGGCTCGACCGACTGCTTCGCGTTCCGCTCGCCGCCGTCGTACGCGACCGTGTTCAAGAAGGCCGGCATCGACGTCGTCAGCCACGCCAACAACCACGCGTTCGACTTCGGCCAGTCCGGCTACACCGACACGCGCCGGGCCGTCCGCCGGGCCGGGCTGCGCTCCACCGGCGGCCCGAAGGACGTCACGGTGATCGAACGCGACGGCGTCAAGATCGCCTTCGTCGGGTTCGCCCCGTACACCTGGTCAGGGCCGCTCAACGATCCCGCCGGCGTGAAGGCCCTCGTGGCGCGCGCCGCCGCGCGCGCCGATCTGGTCGTGGTCGCGTTCCACGGCGGCGCGGAGGGATCCGACGCGCAGCACGTTCCGAAGGGCGACGAGACCTACCTGGGCGAGGACCGCGGCGACCTGCGCGAGTTCGCGCGCACAGCCGTCAACGCCGGCGCCGACCTGGTCGTCGGCTCCGGGCCGCACGTCGTGCGCGGCATCGAGTTCTACAAGGGCCACCTGATTGCGTACTCCGCCGGCAACTTCGTGGGGTACGGCGGCGTCTTCGGCCTCTCCGGCCCGACCGCCGTCTCCTACGTGCTGCACGTGCGCCTGCGCTCCGACGGGCGGTTCCGGTCGGCGAAGATCATCCCCACGCTGCTCACCGGCCAGGGCGTCGCCGAGCACGATCCCTCGGAGCGGGCGATCACCCTGGTGCGCTCGCTCACGCAGGCTGATTTCCCGTCTTCCGGGGCACGAATCGCAGAAAATGGTGCGATTCGGCCTCCGACGTAGTAATCTGAGACCGTCGGTCGAGTTGGCCGATACAGGAAAGAACGTCAGTGTGGTTCGCGGGTACGTGCACCTCCAGCGTTCGTGATCGGGAGGTGCCAATATGGCTACCGGAACCGTGAAGTGGTTCAACGACGCCAAAGGATTCGGCTTTGTCGAGCCCGATGAAGGCGGCAAGGACCTCTTTGTCCACTTCTCCAACATCGCAGCGTCGGGTTTCCGCTCGCTGCCGGAGGGTGCGAAGGTCGAGTACGAGGCGCGCCAGGGAACCAAGGGTCCCGAGGCGATCAACGTCACGCTGCTCTAAGCACTCCTTCTAGTAATTCGGCGCAGCGCTGCCCACGGGTAGCCCTGCCCGGCGGACAACGACGCCGGCGAGCACTCGCTCGCCGGCGTCGACGTCTATCTGGGCGCCGGGCGCCGCCAGGGCCCGATCCAGTGTCGCCAGCGCGATCGCCCGGCCGGCTCGCCGCACGGAGCGGGCGCCGACCCGCACCTCGCCCACCTCGACACCGCCGGCCCGCAGCTTGGCGTGGGCGAACGGCGCGGGCCCCTCGTGCTCGATCGCCACCAGCACGCGCGCGTCGTCGGTCGGCGCGAACTCGCCGAGGCCGGCCAGGGCGGGGGCGACGGGCTGCGGGAAGTCGCGCTCGAGGCACGGCTCTGCATCCTCGATGCGAACGGTCTCGAGCGCCGTCGAGCCGACCGGCAGGGCGCCGAGCGCGACGAGCGCGTCCCAGCAGGCGCGGGCGCTGTCGCGTCCGCAGTAGATCGTGGCGCGGTCGGCCCCGGTGCCGCATAGGAGCGTGCTCGCGCCGCCCGGGGCGAAGTCGGTGCGCAGCACACCGGCGCCTGGCGGCTCGCTCCGCAGCATGGTGGCGAGGTCGGGGCCGCGCAACCGCAGGCGGACGAGCTGGTCGCCGTGCTCCAACAGCTCGACGCCGGCGTCCTCGAGCACGCGCTCGGCCGTCGGGTTGGAGCAGTCCAGCAGCAGCCGGTCGGCCGCGCGGCGGACGATGGTGGCGGTGGCGGTGATGCGGTCGCCGGCGAGGATGATCGCCGCTCGCACGTCGGCCGGCCCGGGATCGAACAGCCGGAAGCGCAGCGCGCGCAGCAGCGCGGCCACGGCGTCCTCGCCCGCTACCTCGAGCAGCGCGCGGGGAGCGATGCGGTCGATCGCGCAGCCCGACCTGAGCGCCGCGTACTCCGCCTGCTCCCCGGCGTCGTAGGCCGGCGGGATCGAGCGGATCGGAGGCGGCGTGCCCATCGGAGGAGACTATCGCTACCCTGCCGCCGGTAAGCGACGCGGAGCTGGAGCATGGCCACGGAAGCCTGGGTTACGTTCGAGGCAAGGATGCGCGAGATCGAGGATCTCTCGTCGACGCTGGGGCTCCTCGGCTGGGACGAGCAGACGTACTGCTCGCGCAAGGGCCGCGCCGCCCGCGCGCAGCACTCGGCCACGCTGGCGACGCTGACCCACGAGCGGACGGTCGACCCCGCCTACGGCGACGCGATCGAGACGCTGGCGGCCGACGGCGCCGAGCTGTCCGAGGCCGAGCGCGCGATGGTGCGCCTCGTGAAGCACGACCGCGACCGCAGCGTGAAGGTGCCCACCGACCTCGTGCGGGCGCTCCGCCAGCAGGCGTCGCGCTCCAACGAGGCGTGGGAGAAGGCACGTGGCGCGAAGGATTTCTCGATCTGGCAACCCGAGCTCGAGGCCATGCTGGCGCTCAAGATCCAGCATGCCGAGGCGCTCGCCGACGGCGGCGACCTGTACGACGCGCTGCTCGACGCCTACGAGCCGGGCATGACGGTGGCCGAGCTCGATCCGCTGCTCGAGGGCCTGCGCGCCGACCTGGTGCCATTCGTCCAGCAGGTACTCGACCGGCCGAAGCCCGACACGGCGTTCCTCGCCGGCCCGTACGACAAGGGTGGGCAGGAGCAGCTGACGCTGCGGCTGCTGCGCGACTTCGGGTTCGACTTCGAGGCGGGGCGCCAGGACGTCTCGATCCATCCGTTCTGCGGTGGCCCCGGGCCCCAGGACGTGCGCATGACGACGCGGTACTACGACTCGCTCGAGCCGGGCGCGCTGCTGTCGTCGATGCACGAGTGCGGCCACGGGCTGTACGAGCAGGGCTTGCCGGCGGTGTACGCCCGGACCGCGGTGGCGCACGCGCCGTCGCTGGGACTGCACGAGTCGCAGTCCCGATTCTGGGAGAACGTGATCGGCCGGTCGCGTCCGTTCTGGTCGCACTACCTGCCGGTCGCGAAGGACATCTTCCCCAAGCACCTCACCGGCATCGGCCTGGACGACTTCGTGCGCGGCGTGAACGCGGTCGAGGCGGGCGCGATCCGCGTCGACGCCGACGAGGTCACCTACAACCTCCACATCCTGGTGCGCTACGAGCTGGAGCGCGAGCTGCTCGGCGGCCACCTCGCCGTCGCCGACCTGCCGGAGGCCTGGAACGCGCGCTACACGTCGTACCTCGGCTACACGCCGAAGGACGACCTCGAGGGCGTCATGCAGGACATCCACTGGGCGTGGGGCGAGATGGGGTACTTCGCGACCTACACCCTCGGCAACCTCTACTCGGCGGCGATCGCCGAGACGATGCGAGCCGAGCTCGATCTGGACGAGCTGATGGCGGCCGGCAACTTCGAGCCGATCCTCCAGTGGCTGCGCGAGCACATCCACGCGCAGGGAAGTATCCGCGAGGGCGACGAGCTAATGCGCGAGGTGACCGGCCGGCCCCTGGGTCACGAGGCCTTCATGCAGTACCTCCGCGGCAAGTACGGCGCCCTGTACGGCATCTAGCCCGGCACCCGCCCGCGCGCTTTCGGGCGCCTTCCATGCGCGGGGTCTGACCCCAAAAACGCCGGTTCTGGGGTCTGACCCCGGAACGTTTCCGCGCGCAAGGTGCGCGGATGGCGCGACTGCGGATCGAAGTCTCTGGTCCGGCACGAAGCGCTCGCAGGTCGTTACCGCAAGCGCCTGTAGGGCCGGCGTTACGGAGCGGAGCGGTCGTTCGCGACGAAGGCGGCGTGGGTGACCGGCATGTGGGTGCCCCACAGCTCCTCGACCGCTGCGGCGAAGACGCGGATCTCGCGCTGCGCCGTCTCGTCGTTGCGCAGCGACAGGAAGTGCATGATCGAGCGCGCGTTGACCGTCCAGTAGAACTCGGTGTAGATGCCGACGGGCAGCACGCTGCGCGCGACCTCCTTCGCCACGCCCTCGTCGAGCAGCGCGCGGTACGTCGCGTAGGACGAGGCGTACGACGCCTGCATCGCCGACCGCGTCTGCTCGGCCAGCTCGGCCTCGACCGGCTCGAAGGTGTACGTCCCCGGCTTGCCGACCTGGGTGCGCACGTCGGTCGCAGCGGGGAGGTAGAACGCGTCGGCCAGCTCGGTGTAGCGTCCCGACATCTCGTTGAACGACCCGACGCGGTGCCGGAACCACTCGCGCGCCACGAAGATCGGGCAGCGGACGTGGAACCGGAACGCGTTGTGCTCGAACGGCGTGCCGTGCCGCTCGCGCATGAGGAACCGGACGAGGCCCTTGTTGCGATCGTCGAGCGCGTCGGCGTGCGACCCGAACGACACCCGCGCGGCGTTCACCACCGAGAGGTCGTCGCCCATCTGGGCGTCCAGCCGCACGAAGCCGTCGTCGAGCAGATCGATCCGCGTCACGAGGGCCAGTCTATCGACCGGCGTCCCGGCTCAGGCCGCGCGCACGATCCAGTTCGTCGTCCACTTCGGGTCGCCGTCGGCGGGCTCGCTCGTGACCCATACGCGCGTGTAGCCGTTGGCCGCCGACGGCACCGGCAGCGTCACCGTCGCCTTGCCCGAGGCGTCCGGCTCGATGGTGCCGAGCGAGATGCGCGCCTTCGGATCCTGGGCGATCCACACCTCGTACGTGCCGCCGTGCGCGGGCGGCTTCACGTCGGTCAGCTCGATGCGCAGCGCCGGTGCGCCGTCCACCGTGCCGTTCACGACGGTGCCGGTCGCGCCGGCCCACTTGTCGGAGGTCGTCATCGCGCGCTCCTGGGTCGGCTGGAACCCGTCGGCGGAGTCGCCGGTGAAGGCCGCGATCGCGAACGCCACGGTCGCGGCCGCCAGCCCGACGGTGGCGACCCGCCACGTGGTGATGCTCTGGAAGTGGCGCCGCAGGCCGGCGCCGCGCTGCATCGGCACGGGCCCGGCGATCGCGGCGATGCGCGCCTCGAGCGCCGCGGACGGCTCGGGCAGTGGACCGCTCGCCCGCACGAGCCCGTCGACGTAGCGCAGGTCGTCGAGCTCGGAGCGGCAGTCGGGGCAGACGGCGACGTGCGCGCGCAGTGCCGAGGTCCGCGTCGGATCGCCGAGACCCGGCAGGATCAGGTCGGCCAGTTGCAGCCGTGCGTCCTCGTGTTCGATCACAGCGTCTCCGCCGGAGCGAGCGACGCGGCCAGGCGCGCGAGCGCGTTGCGGGTGCGCGTCTTGACCGTGCCGAGCGGCACGTCGATGTGCTCGGCGATCTCGGACTGCGTGAGGCCCTGGAAGTACGCCAGCTCGATCACCTCGCGCGCCCGCGGGTTCAGCGATGCCAGCGCGACGTGGATACGGAACCGCTCGGCCGAACGCACCGCCTCGTCGTCGGGGCCGAGTCCAGGGTCGGCGGTGTCGGGTGCGTCCTCGAGAACGGTCATCCGGCGCCGCCGCGCGACGTCGCGAGCCGCGTTGCGGGCGATGGTGAAGATCCAGCCGGACGGAGCGCCGCGTTCGGGATCGAAGGTGGCCGCGACGCGCCAGATGGTCGCAAACGTCTCCTGGGCGACGTCCTCGCCCGCGGCGGCGTCGCCGAGCATCCGCCGCCCGAGCGCGAGCACGGGCCCGGACAGCCGGCGCCACAGCGCGGTGAACGCATCGGCGTCACCTTCGCCGATGCGGACCAGCAGCTCGCCGTCCGTTACGTCCGGGGACATTGAACCAGTATGCACCCGGTCTGGGCTGCTGACGGGATGGACCACGTGGAGGATACGCAGCGCGTCGCAGGACGGATTCGTGTCAGAGAGCGAGCCGGCCGCCGTCGACCACGAGCTCGGTCCCGGTCACGTACGGCGCCGTCAGCAGGTAGCGCACGGCGCCTGCGATATCCGACGGCTCGCCGAGGCGCTGCAGGGGCACGTTGCGGCTCAGCTCGTCGCCGTCGTCGCCGTCGGGCAGCAGGACCGTGCCGGGGTGGACGAGCGAGACGCGGATCCGCGGCGCCAGCGAGCGGGCGAGGCCGCGCACCAGCGGGCGCAGTGCGCCCTTGGCCGCGGAGTGCGGCAGGAACGCGGGCCAGCCCGACACGCCGGCGACGTCGCCGATGAACACGATCGCGCCGCCATCCGACACCAGGCGCCCCGCCGCCTGGGCCACGAACAGGCCGCCCCGCAGTGTCGCGCCGATCGCCTCTTCGAACAGCTCCGGCGTGATGTCGGCGAGCGCCACGCCGCGGAACCCGGCCGACGCCGCATGGATGACGCCGTCGAGACCGCCGAGCAGCCGTGCCGCCTCCTCGACCGCGCCGACGGCCTGCGCCGGGTCGGCCAGGTCGGCGCGCACCGCCCGCACGCCCGCCGCGGCGAGCGACTCCTCCGGCGGCGCGCTGCGGTACGTCACGCACACGGCGGCGCCGGCGGCGGCGAGGTCCAGCGCGATCGCCTCCCCGAGGCGGCGCCCGCCGCCGGTGACAAGGATCTTCGCGTCCAAGAGATCGACCATGCCGGTACGCTAGCGCCGGTGACCGCGCCCAACTGGATTTCCGTCGCGCGCATCGTGTTGGTGCCGGTCTGCGTGGCCCTCTTGCTGGTGGGCGGCGAGGACGAGATCCGCCTCGCCGCCGCAGTGTTCGTCGTCGCGGCGCTGAGTGACTTCCTGGATGGGTACGTGGCGCGGGCCCGTAATTCGTCGACGACGTTCGGCAAGTTCGTCGACCCGCTCGCCGACAAGCTGCTCGTGACGTGTGTCCTGATCGCGCTCGTCGAGATGCAGCGCGTCGCGGCCTGGGTGGCGATGGTGATCGTGGCGCGCGAGTTCGCGGTCTCCGGCCTGCGCATGATCGCCGCGTCGAGCGAGGTGATCGCGGCCTCGCCGCTCGCGAAGTGGAAGACCTTCGCGCAGATGGTCGCCATCCTCGCCCTGATGCTGAACACGGAGCACGACGTCGTCAACGACGTGCTGGTCGGCGCCGCGGTCGTCCTCACCGTGGCCAGTGCCGCCCAGTACTTCTGGGCCGCCCGCGGTCACCTGCTCGGCGACGCGTCGGGACGCCCGTGACCGCCGGCCAGGTCGTGCTGGTGGTCGCGGCCTACCTGGGCGGCTCGCTGCCGTTCGGCTACTGGGCCGGCCGCCTGCACGGCATCGATATCCGCCAGGAGGGGTCCGGTAACACCGGCGCGACCAACGTCTGGCGGGTGCTGGGCAAGCGCGCCGGGATCCCGGTGCTGCTGCTCGACATCGGGAAGGGCCTCGTGCCGGCGCTGATCGGCCTGCAGATCGCCGGCGCCGGCGCCGGCACCGCCATCGTCGCCGGCGCCGCCGCCGTCGCGGGACACACGTTCCCGATCTTGCTCGGCTTCAGCGGCGGCAAGGGCGTCGCCACGAGCGCCGGTGTGGTGCTGGCCGTGACACCGGTGCACGGCATCGGGCTCGTGCTCGTGTTCGCAATTGTGTTATGGCTGTTCCGATACGTCTCGCTGGCCTCGATGGTCGCCGCCGTGCTGTATCCGCTGACGTCCCTGGCGACGGGCGAGCCGTGGCCGGTGATCGTGTTCGGCGCGGTCGCCGCGCTCGGGATCGTCGCCCGCCATCGTGCGAACATCGGGCGCCTGCGGGCCGGGACCGAGTCGCAGACGCGCTCGTTCGGCCGCGGCGCCCCCGGACGAGGAGCCACATGACGCAGGATCCGATCCACCTCGGACGTCTCATGAGCGCGATCGCGCACGACCTCCGCACGCCGCTCGCAACCATCTACGGCTTCGCGAAGACCATCGAACGGGGCGGCGGGCTGGACGAGCGCCAGGAGCGCTTTCTCGGTCTCATCATCGCCGCGGCGGCCGACATGGACCGGATGATCGAGAACGTCTCGACGGTCGGTCACATCGCCGAGGAGCGGATGTCGCTCGACAAGGCGGCGATCGGCACCGACGCGCTCGCCCGCGCCGCCGTCGATGCGGTGCCGGAGCGCGCCGACGGCCGCCGCCTCGTCGTGCGGCCCGGCACCGGCGCGCTGGTCGACACCGACGCCGACCGCGCCGCCCGCGCCGTGGCGCTCGTCGCCGAGGCGGCCCTGCGTCTCGAGCCGGGCCGCCAGGAGGCCTACCTGCAGCCCGACGGCATCTCGATCAGGACCGGTCCCTTCTCGGCGCAGCTGATGCCGGGGCTCGAGGCCCACGGCCGCGACGTCCCGGTCGAGACGGCGCGCATCGTGCTCGCCCACCTCGGCGCCACCCTCGTCACGGAGGGCGAGGCGCTGGTCGTCCGCTTCGACGCGGCCTAGCGCAGCAGCTTGCTCATGCGCCGGTCGGCCAGTACCTTGCCGCCGGTCTGGCAGCGCGGGCAGTAGACGATGCGGTTCGACTCGAAGTCGATGAAGCGCAGGGTCTCGCTGCAGCGCGGGCAGGGCTCGCCGTCGTGCCCGTGGATGCGCAGCAACCGGCCGTCGTTGCGCAGCGGCAGCACCAGCCCCTGGCGCTCGGTGCACTCCGCGACGCCGCGCTCCAGCACCTCGCGGATCGCGGCGTAGAGGCGGGCGCGACCGTCGGCGTCGAGTCGCGTCGAGATCATGAACGGCGACAGCATCGCCGCGTGCAGGATCTCGTCGGCGAACGCGCGGCCGATGCCGGCGATGGCGCGCCCGTCGCGCAACAGCGTGTTCAGCTGGCGCGGTGCATGGTCGAGCACGGCCGCGAATGCGGCGAAGTCGAAGGCGTCGTCCAGCGGCTCCGGGCCGAGATGGCCGAGCAGCCCCTCGAGCCCGGCGGCGTCGTACAGGCCGACGCGCATGCTCTTGCGCGTGCCGCCCTCGGTGGCCAGCAGCGCGGCGCCGTCCTCGAAGTGCACTTCCAGCACGGGCGTCTTCGGCCGCTTGGTCGTCTCTGGCGCGTACCAGCCGATGCGCCCCATCGTCATCAGGTGCACGGCCAGCGTCAGGTCGCCGGTGTCGAACAGCAGGTGCTTGCCGCGCCGTCGCACGCCGTCGAAGGTGCGCCCGGTGAGCGTGCCGAGCGGGGGCGCGCCGGTCTTCAGCACGGCGAAGTGCGCACGCGGCGTCCGGACGACCGGCGCGGCGGCGACCGGCGGCCCGATGGCCGCCACGAGGGCTTCCAGCTCCGGTAGCTCCGGCATGGCCTGAGAGTACTGCGCCGCGGGCCGCACCGGGCCGAAGTAGGCTCTCCGGCGATGAGCGCCGAGTGCGAGGTGAGCCTGGTCCGGGGCGGCATGGTCGAGTCGGTGCACGAGGTCGCGCTGGTCGTGGTCGGGCGCGACGGCGGCGTCGTGTCCGAGACGCCTGGCGCCTCGGATCTGCCCGTGTTCCTGCGCTCCGCCGCCAAGCCGTTCCAGGCCGAGCCGGCGGTGCGCGCGGGCGTGCTGGAGCGCCTCGGCCTCGACGATCGCCACCTCGCGCTCGCGTGCGCCTCGCATCTCGGGCAACCCGAGCACGTCCGGCTGGCGGGCGAGATGCTGGCGGCGGCCGGTCTCGGCCCGGACGCCCTCCGGTGCGGCCCTGGCGACGACGGCGATCCGCGGGCGCACATGTGCTCCGGCAACCACGCGCTCGGCCTGGCGCTGTGCGCGTGCGAGGGCTGGCCGACGGCCGGCTACCTGGATGCGGCACATCCGCTGCAGGCGACGATGCGCGCGGCCCTGAAAGCCGTCGCGGGCACCGTGGCGGAGGAGGCGGTCGACGGCTGCGGTATGCGCGCCTACCGGCTGCCGCTCGGTCGCTACGCCGCGATGTTCGGTGCGCTCGGCGCCGCCACCGGGGCGCTCGGCCGGTGTGCCGCCGCCATGCGCGCGCACCCCGACCTGGTGCGCGGCACCGGCGAGATCGACACGGAGCTGATGCGCGCCGAGTCGTCGCTGGTCGCGAAGGTGGGCGCCGAGGCGACCATCGGCGTCGGCCTCGCGGACGGTCGCGGCCTGGCGCTGAAGGTGCGCGACGGAGCGTGGCGCGCGCTGGAGCCGGCGGCGGTCCACGCGACCCGCGCCGCCTTCGGCCTCGCCGCCACGGGCGAGGCGCTGGAGCGCCACGCGGTGCCGCCGATCGCGAATGCGATCGGCGATGTGGTGGGTTCGCTCGTCATCTCCATCGAACTCATGTGTGAAACCATGTAAAGCTCCAACGTCGCGGGAGTTGCGATCGGCACGAGGTCCGCCATAATCCGGCGCCGGAGGAGGTATGGACGGGGCCTGGGAAGCCGCGTTCGTCATCCGTGGGGAAGGGGCGGTGTTCGCGGTGAATGGTGATCGATGCTGACGGTCGACATCCAGTTGCCCGATGTCGAGGAGCTGCAGAAGCTTGTCGAGATCGGGCTCGAGCGCGGGTTCGTGACGTACGACGAGGTGTCGTCCGTCGTCGACGAGGTCGAGCTGACCAAGGAGCAGGTGGAGGATTTTTACGCCTACCTGTTCGAGCACGGCGTGGGGTTGGCGGACGCCGAGGGCAACCTCGTCGGAACGCCGGCGGCCGAGACGAAGACGCCCGAGATCGACCTCACGGTCGAGCCGAGCCTCGACTCGCTGCGCCTCTACCTGCGCGAGATCGGCCGGGTGCCGCTGCTGACGGGCGAGCAGGAGATCTCGCTCGCCAAGCGCATCGAGCGCGGCGATCTGCTCGCGAAGCGCCAGATGACCGAGGCCAACCTGCGGCTCGTGGTGTCGATCGCCAAGGGCTACCTGGGCCGCGGCCTGACATTCCTCGACCTGATCCAGGAGGGCTCGCTGGGGCTCATCCGCGCGGTCGAGAAATTCGACTACCGCAAGGGCTTCAAGTTCTCCACCTATGCGACGTGGTGGATCCGCCAGGCCGTCACGCGGGCGATCGCCGACAAGGCGCGCACGATCCGCATCCCGGTGCACATGGTCGAGAAGCTCAACAAGGTGATCCACACCGAGCGCCAGCTCGTGCAGCGTCTGGGCCGCGAGCCGCGTCCGGACGAGATCGCGCGCGAGCTGCGCATGGCGGTCACCGAGGTGCGCGAGATCCAGCGCATGTCGCAGCTGCCGATCTCGCTCGAACGGCCGGTGGGCGAGGAGGACGACTCGCAGTTCGGCGACTTCGTCGAGGACATCACCGCGGAGAGCCCGTACGCCTCGGCCACGCTCAACCTGCGGCGCGAGGACATCGATCGCGTGCTGTGCTCGCTGCCCGAGCGCGACCGGCGGGTGCTCGAGCTGCGCTACGGCCTGAACGGCCAGCAGCCGTGCACGCTCGAGGAGGTCGGACGCCAGTTCGGGGTCACCCGCGAGCGCATCCGGCAGATCGAGAACAACACCCTGAAGCGCCTCGAGACCCTGCCCGAGTCGCAGGGTCTGCGCGACGCGATGGCTGAGGCCTGACCGCTGCTTCTGACGTGAGCCTTCGGTAGAGTCCGAGGTCGAGGGAGCGTGCCCGAGTGGCTAAAGGGGATGGGCTGTAAACCCATTGGCATTGCCTACGTTGGTTCGAATCCAACCGCTCCCATCGCAGCCGGCCGCGACGGCTCGAATTCACTGACCGGGGCGTCCCGCGGGTCGGGTCCGGCGACCGACGACCGGTTCCGCCCCAGCTCCTTCGCTCGGTAGAGCGCCACGTCGGCGCGGGCGATGAGGCCCTCCGGCCGACGTTGCCCCTCGACCGCGCGGGCGGCGCCGATCGACACGGCCACCGCGAGGTGCGTGCTGCCGCCGATGCTGATCGGATAGGTGCAGACCGCGAGGCGCAGGCGTTCGGCGAGCACCTCCAGGTGCTCGTCGTCGGCGATGTCGGCGAGCAGCACGCAGAACTCCTCGCCGCCCCAGCGTGCGACGATGTCGTCGGCACGCGTCGCGTGTCGCAAACGACGGGCGACGACGCGGAGCACGTCGTCGCCGACGCCGTGGCCGTACTCGTCGTTGATCTGCTTGAAGTGGTCGACGTCGACCATCGCGACCGCGATCCGCGACCCGGGCTGCGACAGGCGATCGCGCAGCTCGATATCGAGGTGACGACGGTTGAAGAGCTCCGTCAGTGGATCGACGGTGGACAGATGCTCGAGTTGTTCGACCAGCGCCGTCCGCTCGCGCTCGACCGCGCGCTGCTCGGAGATGTCCCGGACCGCACCGGTCACGAAGATACGCCCGTCCTGCGCGGTCACGCGCCACCGGTCGCGCACCCAGCGCTCGACGCTGTCGTCGCCCACGAGCCGGTACTCGTGCTGGACGATCTCGCCCTCGCGGGCAAGCATTCCCCGGTAGCCCCACGCCTCGTGATACGCTGGCCAGTCGTCGCGATGGACGTGGGCGTCGTACGACGCGAGCAGCTCGGCGTCGGGCGCCTCGGAGCCAAGCAGCGCCCGCAGGCCCGGCCCGCGCGCCGTGATCGCGAGCTGCTCGTCGGTGAGCAGCTCGCCGCTGTAGAGGAACTCGCCGATCACCTCGGCGGACGTCGCGAATGCGGCCCGGGCCGTCTCTGCGTCGGTCATCGCGTCGCGGATCCGGCGCAGCAGGTCGGTCCGACCGGACACGTCCTTGAGCAGGATCACCCTGGAGTCATCCGTCGGGTCGAGGCTGGCAGTCGCGATCACCGGAAATCGCTCGCCGTTCTTCTTGCGGTACGTCAGCGCGTGCTCGCCGTAGCCGTCGCCCGTCACGCCGGCGGCGAACGCACGCATGTTCGGCACCTCCTCCTCGGGCCAGAACGGCAGCGGCTGCCCGGCGCCGACCAGCTCGGACTCCGAGAAGCCCGTCATCGCGCACATCGCCTCGTTCACGTAGACGATCCGGCCGTCCGCCGAGCACCGCATGATCCCGTCGCGGATCGTCTCGATCACGACCGCCATCGCGGCGTCGCGCTCGCGGCGCAGCCGGCGCGGGCGCCGACTCACGACGACCTCCGGCCGGCACGGTCATGGTGCGGGTCGCGACCGCCGGAACGTCGTTCCGGCAGCGCGGTCGAGGCCTTGCAGGTCACAACGACTCCGTCTCGGTGGGCTCCCCGGTATCGGGCCGAGCCACACCTGCCGACAGGTCGTACCCCAGCTATCGGCATCCGCTCGCGATCGCGTGAACCGGCGGTGTCAGCCGGCCGGGCCGAGCACCTCGCCCACCGGTGGTGCCGAGGACGGCAACGATGCTTCTGGCCAGGTTCCCGCCCGGGCTGGAATGAAAGTCGGCTGATAGACTGCCCATGTCCCGTCGTTGCGGCCGGTCATCGGCCGCTCCCGAGTGGCGCGGGGCCCGCGTTGGAGGCCCGATGCTAGCCCAGCCGGACAGCTGGATGGACGGCGACGTGGGTCGGCAGTGCGTCATCCGCGACGCGAACGAGGTGCTGGAGCTGGCGAACACCGCCCTGGCCCCGTGCGCAGTCCGCGGCCTGTTGCGGTGCGAGTGCGACGACCCGGCGTGTGAGGCGCTGCTCTCGGCGACCCACGCGGAGTACGAGGCGGTGCGGGCGAGCGGCAGCCGGTTCCTGATCGCGGTCGACCACGAGAACCCGGTAAATGCGTGCATCGTCAGCGAGGACCACCGGTACGCCATCGTCGACGTGGTGGTCGGCGCCGCGCGGTACGCCGTCCTGGCCCGGAACCCGCGGCACGCGTGGGTCGAGCGCCGCGCGGAGTGGGGGGACGACGGCCGGCCCGGAGATGCGACGTGAGCGGCGAACGACTGCGCGTGCTCGTCGCGAATGAGCGCGCCGACCGGATCGCGCTGGTGGCGACCCTGGTGGGTGGGCTCGGGCACGCCGTCATCGCCGGGTCGACCGACGTGGCCAGCATCGGCGCCCTCACGGCGCGGGAGCATCCCGACGTCGCGCTGGTCGGCCTGGGCACGAGCACGGACCACGCGCTGGAGCTGATCGAGCGGATCGTCCGCGAGGCCGACTGCCCCGTGATCGCGGTGCTCGAGGGCCGCGACGCGGCGTTCGTCAGCGAGGCGGCGAAGCGCGGCGTGTTCGCGTACGTGGTCGACGGTACGCCCGACGAGCTGCAGAATGCGCTCGACATCACGCTGCGCCGGTTCGCCGAGTACCACGACCTGCAGGGTGCGTTCGGGCGACGCGCGTGCACGGAGCGGGCGAAGGGCATCCTGATGGAGCGCCATCGCGTCGACGAGAAGTCGGCGTTCGAGATGCTGCGCGACCAGTCGCGGCGATCCGGCCGCAAGCTGGTCGACGTCGCGGCGGCGGTGCTCGAGGGCCACCTGCTGCTGCCTGCGCGGGATCCGGCGAGCAAGCCGGGCGGGGCGCAGGAGCGCAACGGCTCCGACCCTTAGGCGCCACCCGCCGCGAGGACGCCGGTGTAGCCGATCTCGTCCAGCTCCAGCGGCGCGAACAGCGCGAGCAGCTCGTCCACGACCGGCAGGCGCTGCGTGCGCGCCGAGGTGACGATGCCGATCGTTCGGGTCAGGACCGGGTCGACCAGCGGAATCGCCCGCAGACCGGCCGGCAGCGCCTGCGTGACGACCCACGTCTGCGCGGTGACCCCGGGGATGCCGCTGCGCGCGTGGGCGAGCACGGCGGACACCGAGTTCGTCTCGACCACCGGTTCGGGCACGACACCTGCGGCGGCGAAGGCGCTGTCGACGATGCGGCGGTGCTGCATATCGGGGGTCAGCAGGCACAGCGGCAGCGTCGCCGCCTCGGCCCAGCCGATCGTGGTGCGGTCGCCCAGGTCGCCGTCCGCCGGCGCGAGCAGGAGGTAGCGCTCGCGCCACAGCGGCCGCATGTCGACGTCGGCGAGCGGCTCGTTGTCGAGGTAGGTGAGCCCGGCATCGAGCTCGCCGTGCGTGAGCCCGTGCGCGATCTCCCGCGACGTCATCGAGCGCAGCGTCACGCGCATGCGCGGGTGGTGCTCGCGGAAGCGCGTCGTGACGAGCGACGAGGTGGGCAGCGAGGTCGGGATGGCGCCCAGCCGGAGCGTGCCGATCAGGCCGTCGCGCAGGCGGGAGACCTCCTGCTCGAGGCCGCGCAGGTTGTCGACGGCTCGCTGCGCCCAGGTCAGTACGCGCTCGCCCTCGGGTGTCAGGCCCTCGAATCGCCGGCCGCGCACGACCAGCGGCACGCCCAGCTCGCGCTCCAGGCTGCGGATGGCCTCCGACAGCGCCGGCTGCGAGACGTGACACGCCACCGCGGCGCGTCCGAAGTGCCGCTCCCGATCGAGCGCAACGAGGTATTCGAGCTGGCGAGGGAACACGTCGACCTATCGTAGATTGCAGATCTGATCGGCGCGCCCTATGAAAAGAGGGTAGCGCGTCAAAGCTCACGCCCGGCGCGCCCCGCGTGCCGTACCAGCGGCGGTCCGTGCCATGTCGCACGACCCGTGCGGCTTCCGCGCGGAAACGTTCCGGGGTCAGACCCCAGGAGCGGCGTTTTCGGGGTCAGACCCCGCGTGCGGAAGGCGCACGAGAGCGCGCGGAACACGCTTCAGTCCCAGCGGCGCAGCTCCGTGGCGTCCTCCTGTGTCAGGATCGCGAAGCACCCGGGACACGGGCCCTCGAGGCGGTCGTTGCCGTCGGCATCGCGCCACAGGCGGCCGCGCCAGGGCTCCAGTTGGAAGCCGCACGCCTTGCACGGACCGGGCACGACGTCCTGCTCGTAGGGCATCGAGACCAGCGTCTCGCAGCGGTGGCAGACGAACTGCTCGAAGGTGAAGCTGAGGCTGAATCCGGTGCGCAGCTCGTGCGTTCGCGAGCATCCGTCGCAGCGCAGCTCGTAGTCGACGCCTCCCATCTCCCAATTCTGCACGGAGTGCGCTCCGGGTTACCAGACAAGTCAGGAAATGGTCAACAACTGCAGGGAACGACAGACCGCAGCCGTACCATGTCGTCATGGCGGTCGCCGAAGAAACGCGCGAGGCGCGCGAGATCCCCTACACGATCTACGGGCGCCGGCGGCGCCCGTGGCTCAGGCACACCGCCATCCTGGGGTCGGCGCTGGGAGCCGTCCTGGTGGTCGGACTGGGCGCCAACGCGTGGCTGACCCGCGACGTGATCCAGCCGGGCGTGTCCGTCGGCGGCGTCGACGTGGGCGGCCTGTCGAAGACCGAGGCGCGCGCGCTGCTCGCGCGCGAGATCGGCGACCGGCTCGGCCAGCCGGTGCAGGTCCGCACCGCGGCCGGCACCGTCGCCGTCGTGCCCGGCAAGAGCGGCATCGGCATCGACCTCGACAAGGTGCTCGCCACCGCCTACTCCAGCGGGCGCGTCGAGGCGCGGCTGCTGCCGCACCTGTGGTCGACGCAGATCGACCCGCTCCTCGAGATCACGAGCACGAGCTTCCTGCCCGAGTCGCTCGCGAGCCTGCAGGTGGAGCCCAAGGACGCGGAGCTGATCGTCAAGAGCGACGGCACGGCGCGCGTGGTCGACGGACAGGCGGGCGCCGCGTTCGACACGCCGGCGACGCTGCGGCTGATCGGCCTCGCGGGGCTTGCCGGGCGCACGTCGGTCGACGTCCCCGTCCAGCAGCGCCAGCCGGCCATCACCACCGACGCGGCGAAGGCCGCGATGCTGCGCGCGCGAGAGCTGCTCGCCGAGCCGATCCCGCTGCGCTTCAACGGCCGGCGGGTCGGCACGCTCACCCCGAAGCAGCTCGCGCCGCTGCTGAAGGCCGCGCCCGCCGGCGGTGCCGTGGCGCTGTCGATCGATCCCAAGGGACTCGCGCCGCTGCTCAAGCCGATCGCGAAGAAGGTCGAGCGCGTGCCGCGCAACGCCTCGTTCACTACGAACGGCAAGAACGCGCACATCAAGCCCGACCGCGACGGCCTCAAGGTCAACGCCGCGCTGACGGCCACGAACATCGTCTCGGCCGGCACCGGCGAGACGCAGAACGCCCGGGTCGGCCTCACCCGCAAGGAGGCGTCGTTCACCACCGCGGACGCGCAGAAGCTCGGCATCAACGTCCGCCTCTTCACGAAGCCGATCACGACGCTGATGGGCGCGTCGTCCGCCAACAGGATCCACAACGTGCAACTGCTGGCCCGCATGCTCGACGGCAAGATCATCCAGCCCGGCGCGACCTTCGACTTCAACAAGATCGTCGGCCAGCGGACGTCCGAGCGCGGCTTCAAGGTCGGCCAGCAGATCGAGAACGGCCAGCTCGTCCCGGCCATCGGCGGCGGCGTTTGCCAGGTCGCCACGACCCTGTACGACGCCGCGTTCTACGCCGGCCTGAAGATCACCGACCGCCGCAACCACGACTTCTACATCTCGCACTACCCGCTCGGCATGGACGCCGCCGTCTCGTGGGGCGGCCCCGAATTGCGGTTCGTGAACACGCTCAAGCACGCCATCCTGCTCAAGACGTCGTACACCAACTCGACCATGTCGGTGCAGATGTATGGCACGCGCGAGGGGATCACCGTCACGCAGAAGGCCGGCCCGAAGACAAACTTCACGTCGGCCGGCGTGCGCAAGATCCCCGACCCGACGGTCGCAGCGGGCGAGGAGGTGCGCTCGGGCGGCGGCACCGGTGGCTTCACCGTCACCGTCTTCCGCACGGTCAAGCGGAACGGCAAGGTGATCCGCAAGGACCAGTTCACGTCGCGCTACACACCGCAGGACGCGATCATCAAGGTCGGCCCGCCGAAGCCCAAGGACAAGGCGAAGGATCCGGCCGGCACGGGCGTGCCGGGCGGCACCGACGCCGGCCCGACCGCCTAGCTCGAGCTCTTCGGCCCGCGACCTGCGAGCGGCCGCAGCACCTCGGGCAGCCACCAGTTCCAGCGGCCCATCAGCATCATCAGGCTCGGCACGATCAACGCCCGGATCAGCGTCGCGTCGAGCAGGATGGCGGCTGCCAGCCCGAACCCGAACTGCTGCATCTCGATGAACCGCGACGCGGCGAGGCCGCAGAACGCGATCACCATGATCAGCGCCGCCGAGGTGATCAGCTTGCCGGTCTTCGCGAGCCCGGCAGCGACGGCGCGCGCATTGTCGGGCACCTCGTCGTACTCCTCGCGCATGCGGGACAGCAGGAACACCTCGTAGTCCATCGAGAGACCGAACAGGAACGCGAACAGAAAGAGCGGGATCCACACGGCGATCTGCTCGGTCTGGTGGAAGCCGACCAGGTCGGCGCCGACGCCGTGCTGGAAGACCGCCACCAGCAGGCCGTACGCGCCGGCCACCGAGAGCCCGTTCATCAGCACCGCCTTCAGCGGCAGCAGCACTGACCGGAAGGCGCGGAACAGCACGCAGACGGTCGCCGCGATCACGATCAGCGCGATCCACCAGAAGTCGCCGTACAGCGCCTGCTGGAAGTCGTAGAACACCGCCGGCCCGCCGCCGACGACGAACGATCCGGCGGGCAACAGGCGGGGCAGCACGCTGTGGCGCAGGTGTCGCACCAACTCGTTCGACGCGGCCGAGCCGACTTCGTCGCCGCCGAAGACGTTCACCAGCGTGCCGGTCGGCCCCGGCACGACGATGGCCTCGCGCACGCCGGCCGCCGCCTTGATCTGCGGCAGCACGCGCGCCACGTCGGCGGCCGGCCGGTCGACCAGGATCCGCGCCGGCGCGACGCCGCCCGAGCCGAACTCGGCGGCGAGCAGCTTCACGCCCTCGGATCCCGGCCCCGTATCGGGGTACACGGCGAGCGGAGTCGAGCCGAGCGCGATGTTGCGCACCGGTGCCGCGGCGACGAGGATCACGGCGCCGCCGACCAGCAGGAACACCAGCGGCGCGCGCATGATCTGCTCGGCGATGCGGCGCCAGGGCCGCGACTCGGACGCCTCGAGCACCCGCTCGGGCACGACTCGCAGGCTGTTGATGCGGTGGCCGAGCATCGCCATCAGCGCCGGCAGCAGCGTCAGCGCGGCGGCGATCGTGACGATCGGGATGAGAATGCCGGCGAGGCCGAACGACTGCACGAACGGCACGCGGACGAGCAGCAGCACGCCCAGGCCGATCCCGACCGTGACGCCGGAGAAGACGACGGCGCGCACGGCGGTCTGCATCGTCGCCGCCACGGCGTCGGGGATCTCGCGACCGGCGTGCAGCTCCTCGCGGAAGCGGTAGACGACCAGCAGCGAGTAGTCGATCGCGATGCCGAGGCCGACCAGCGTGACGACGTTGGGCGCGAACACCGTGACGTCCGTGACGTGCGACAGCGCGAACACGATGGACAGCACGATCGGGATCACGAACAGCGCCAGCAGCAGCGGCACCGCGCCGGCGACGATGCTGCCGAGCACGACGACGAGGACGATCAGCGACAGCGCGCCGGCGACCAGCTCGGCGCGCACGAGGTCGTCGCGCAGCGCGGGGTTCTGCTCCAGCTGCACGACCGGCCCGCCCGAGACGAGCACCGTAAACGGCAGCGTCTCTGCGGTGGCGACGCGGCGCGCGGCGGGCACGCCGTCCTGCGCCTCCAGCTGGTCGTCGAACGGAATGTTGATGTAGCCGACCAGGCCGGACGCCCCGATCGCCGCCGCGCCGGTGGGCGAGGAGAACGGCGTGTCGATCTTGCGCCCCGGGAACGCCGCGCGCGTGGCGGCCACCAGCTGCTCGATCGCCGGCCGCTGGCCGGCGAGCGGCCTCGAGCTCTCCAGGACGAGCTGGATCGGCTCGGTGCGCGGGATGCCGAACTCGGCCGACAGCCGCTGGCCGGCCACCACGCTCTCGGAGCCGGGCAGCTCCTGGCGCGGCGTCAGCGCGTCGCCCGCGACGAAGATGAACGCCACGGCGGCCGCGAGGGCGGCGATCCAGATGCCGAGGACGGTGCGCCGGCGGCGATAGACGAGAGCTGCGAGGCGCTGCATGGGCGCGGGGGGTTGTAGCAGCGCCGGGCCAGGCACCCCGCGATCAGGATGGGGAGCTCTCGTTGTGCTTGCTGCTGTCCCAGCGGCCCGCACCTGCTGCAGCTTCAGGCGCCAGCCCGCCGTGTCAAGTCGCGCATGCGTTTCGCGCAGACGCCGCTGTGTAAACTGCGGGTGTGCTGGAGGCTCAGCTCAGCGATGTCACCGGACTCCCGGGCACGCGGCGGCAGCTCCTCGAGGTGCTGAAGCGGCGCGGTGAGGCACGTGCCGAGGAGCTCGCCGAGGCTCTCGGCGTGACGGTGTCCGCAGCCCGCCAGCACCTGGCCGCGCTGCAGGCGGCCTCGCTCGTCTCCTACCGCGAGCTGAAGGGCACTCCGGGCCGGCCGAAGCACGTCTACCACCTGACGGCGGCCGCCGAGGAGTTGTTTCCGAAGTCGTACGACGAGTTCGCCACCGATCTGCTCGCGTTCGTGGGGGAGGAGGCGCCCGACCTGCTGGAGCGCATGTTCGAGAAGCGTCGCCAGGCACGTCTCGTTCGCACCCGCGAGCGTCTCGCCGGCAAGTCGTTCGACGCCCGCCTCGGCGAGATCGCGACGATCCTGGACGAGGACGGCTACCTGACCGCGGTCGAGCGCCTCGACGACGGCTCCTACGTCCTGCAGGAGCACAACTGCGCCATCCTCGGCGTCGCTCGCGTGTCGCAGATTCCCTGCACGTCCGAGATCGACTTCCTCCGCGAGGCGCTTCCCGACGCCACCGTCGAGCGCGTCGCGCACATGCTCGGCGGCCAGCACCGGTGCGCCTACCGCATCGTTCCGCTCGCTGCCGCCCTGTAGCGAAGCCGCTCAGAGGTCGGAGGTTTCGGCCTATTGAACGACATTCACGGGGCCCAGAGAACAGCGAAAGTTCTCCAAAAGGTCGGTATGGGATGGTCGCTGCGTGGCCATCTCTGCGTCCCCCGCGCAGAGGCGTCTGGTGTCCTTTCCCACGCTCCTCTGTGTCCTCCTCGTTGCCGCCGTTGCTGCTTCTGGCGCGGCCTATGGCGTCATGCGTCTGGTCGATCCAGCGCAGCCCGCTCTAGGTAGCACGAGTCGAGCCGCCCTTCCCGGGCAGTCCTTCCGCGCCGCTTTCGGCGAGGTCTCCATCGAGCACATCGAGCGCACCTCCGGACTCACCTCCGAGGCGCTGTCCGGCGTGACGCATGGCATCCAGGGGCTCGTCCCGGTCGGGAGCGAGCAGGTGGAGGTCAGCCTGCTCCTGCACAACACGGCCGGCCACCAGACTCGCTGGGCCACGAAGTTCTTCACGTTGCTGAGCGGCGCCGATGGAAAGCGCACGACCGTCCCCGTGACCGTCGGCAACCCCGGTGGCTACATCCCCTCCGGCGCCATGGTCGAGGCGCTGCTGACGTTCGTCGTGCTCAGCGACGGCAACGCGCAGCGGCTCATCTACCACGACCCGGCAAACGGCAAGGCTGTGGAGATTCCTCTGGGCCGCGCATACCGGGCTGATGGCAGCCCGGGAGATGCGACGCATGGCCACTAGAGGCGAAGGAGGAGAAGAAACCGTGCGTACCCGCATCCCCATCGGCGTCCCCGCCGGGCTCGCTGCTATCGGTGCCGGGGTCTGGCTGGCGCTGGTGCATCAGGCTTCCGGCCTGACGCTCGCGACCGGGCCGTCGCCCGCCTTCACGGCGGTCCGCGACGTGCTGATCGGCCTCCCGGTCGCGTTCGGTCTCGCCTACGCCGCCGGACGCCTCGCGCGCCACGCGGCGATGCCGGTGCGCGCGACGGCCCTTGCGGCCGGCGCCGCCGTGGGCGTCGCGCTGGCGGCCCAGGTGCGGCTCCAGATTCTCGAGTCGGGCGTGACGGATTCGGCGCCGTTGCCGGTCGCACTCGGCCGTGACGTCGTCCTGGCGCTGGCGGTCGCGTTTCCCATCGCGCTTCTCGCGGGCAACCGCCGTCGCCTCGGTGGCGGGCTGTTCGTGCGCATGGGAGCGGCAGCGCTCGTCCTCGCCGGCGTGGCTGCTGTCGCCGGTGCCGCGACGGGGGGTGGGGGAGCTGGTGGAGTGTGTCCGACCGGTGCCCCCGTCCGGCACTTCGACGTCGTGTCCATCGACGTCGACATCACCCTGAACAACTTCAAGGATCACGACCCGCTCGGGCAGATGTACGTGCTGCGCGACCGGGTCGCCGCCGTGCGCGCGCAGGAGGCCTCGAAGAAGGTCTCGATCGGCCAGCATGGCAACGACGCGATCCAGCCCCTGGCGATTCGCGCCAACGGCGGCGACTGCGTGACGATCTCGTTCCAGAACCAGTCGAACAAGGGCGACTACGGCATCCACATCGACGGGGTCGCGTTCTCCGCCACGTCGTCGGGAGACGCGGTCGGCAAGAACGCGCCGACGAACGTGCCCAAGGGCGGCACCGCCGAGTACACCTTCTTCATCCCGCCGGGCCGCCAGAACGAGGGCGCGCACTACCTGCATCCCGGTCCGGGCAACCGCGGCGCCGTCTCGCACGGCCTGTGGGGCGCCCTCATGGCCGAGCCCACCGGCTCGCACTACCTGAACCCGAACGATGGCACCGAGCTGAAGTCGGGCTGGGAAGCGATCGTCGTCCCGGGCGCCGGCCAGGGCAAGGCGTTCCGCGAGTACATGATCGGTCTCCACGAGATCGGCGACGAGTCGTACGACGTCACGCGCGGCAGCGGCAAGCCGATGCCGAAGATCGACCCGCACACGGAGGCGTACCGGCCCGGCTCGCGCGGCATCAACTACCGCTCCGAGCCGTTCATGAACCGGCTCGACAAGGCACCGCTCGAGGACGCGCACTCGTACTCCTCGTACACCTTCGGCGATCCCACGACGCCGACGCCGCGCGCCTACCTCGGCGACCCGACCAAGTTCCGCCTCATCCACGGCGGCTCCGAGCTGTTCCACGTCTTCCACCTGCACGGTGGCGGCGACCGCTGGCGCTTCGACCCGGTCGCGGACCAGTCGTGGGACTACAACGCCACCGGTCTGAACAAGTATCCGGCCATCCAGACGTCGGCCTCGATGCGGCTCGACTCGCAGGCCACCGGCCCGGGCGAGAGCTACAACCTCGAGATCGAGGGCGGCGCCGGCGGCGTCCAGCAGGCCGCGGGCGACTTCCTGTGGCACTGCCACATCGCCCACCACTACCTGGCCGGCATGTGGGCCTTCTGGCGGACGTACGACACCCTGCAGCCCGACCTGATGCCGCTGCCCGACCGCGCAGCGCGCGCCGCGGGCGTCGACGCGGCCGGCCTGATCGGGCGCACGATGCCGGACGGCACCGTTCTCACCAAGGACAACCTCGACGCCTGGATCCGCCCGCAGCTGCCGCCGCAGGGCAAGAAGAACAACACCCAGGACGCCGCGGTGCTCGACTGGAAGATCGACGCCACGAACCCCGCCAAGCCGGTCTACCTGAACGAACAGGAAGACACGACCAGCTGGCCCAATAACAAGAACGTCATACCCGGGCACCCGACGGGCGAAGTCGGAGACGTGTTCGTCGGGAACCGTCCGAAGATATTGTTCGACCCCCTGAACGGCAGACCCGCCTTCCCGCTGCTGAGAACCCATGTCGGGGTGAGACCCCCCTTCTCCGGCAACGGGCACAGCGGCGCACCCTGGTTGGGCGAGCGCGGTGAGACCACACCCGCCGATGGGGCGAAGGCGCCATGGACGGGCCGGCAGGACGGCCTCTGCCCGAAGAACTCGGTCAGCACCCGGCCGTTCAACGTGGTCGGCATCGAACGCGACATCAACGACACGGCGACCGGTCTCGCCAACACGAACGGCGCCATCTTCGCCCTCGCGGACGAGAAGCAGGGCAAGCTCGACGGCACCATCCCCTTCGATCCGCTGATCATTCGCGCCAACGCCGGCGACTGCGTGAGGCTGACGTTGACCTCGGAGATGAGCGACACCAGGGCCACCGACGGCTTCTCGAAGATCAACATGCACGTCCATCACGTGCAGTTCGATCCGCAGGCCTCGGACGGCGTCATCTCCGGCTATTCGTACGAGCAGTCCGTGCGCCCGTACAAGCTCGAGGACCCGCAGCTGACGGCTGCGGCCCCGGCCGGCAGCGACGTGCTGCACCTGACCAGCGTGGCGAAGTTCCACGAGGGCGCGTATCTGGCCGCCGGCCTCGGCACCGACTGGATCGAGCCGGCGCAGATCGCCGCCATCGACGCGGCGACGAAGACCATCACGCTCTCGAAGCCGCTCACGAAGGACCATGCGAACGGCGAGTGGGCCGGCGTCGAGTACGTGCAGTCGCTCTGGTATCCCGACGTCGTGCTCGACAACGTGTTCTTCCACGACCACGTCGATGGCCTGCACACGTGGCAGCGCGGCATGGTCGGGCAGATCCTCGTGGAGCCCAGGGGATCGACGTACCACGACCCGAAGACCGGCGCCGAGCTGCGCTCCGGCACGATTGCTGATATCCACACGTCCAACCCGCTCATCCCGGGCGTCATCACCGGCTCGTTCCGCGAGTTCGCCGTGATGCCGATCGACCAGGTGGCCGGGGTCGACTCGACGTTCAACCTGCGCGCCGAGCCGGTCGCGAACCGCGGCAGCGACCCGTCGCTGTGGTTCTCCTCCTACAAGTTCGGCGATCCGTACACGCCGCTTCCCAAAGCGTATCCCGGTGATCCGTTCGTGATCCGGACGGTCTCCATCAACCCGAGCGTCGACACGCTCCACGTCGACGGCATGCGGTTCTTCAAGGACCCGCGCTACGTGGACGCCGCAGGGCCGGAGAGCTCACCCATCAACACGTTCCACCAGATGGTGTCGGAGAAGTTCACCGTCGCGATCGACGGTGGCGCCGGCGGCCCGCAGAAGGTGCCCGGCGACTACCTCTACTCGAACGGCGTCGGACGCCGCCAGAAGGAAGGCGCGTGGGGCCTGATCCGCGTGCTCGACGGCAACGACACCGCCCTGCAGCCGCTGCCCGGGTATCCGGCTCCAGTCACCCCGGCGGCGGCCAAGACCATGACCGGCGGTCGTCCGCCCGAGCCGGCCTCGCCGGGCAACCCGTGCCCGACCGGCGCTCCGTCGAAGGTGTTCGCGGTCAGCGCGGCCGAAGTCAACTCGAACACGTTCAACGGCGGTGTCCGCTCGGCCTTCGTGCGGACGGGCCTGGCCGACGCGACCAAGCGCGGCACCTACGTGCCCGAGCCCCTGGTGCTGCACGTCGCCGCAGGCGACTGCGTGATCGTGACGCTCAAGAACGAGCGGGGCTCCGGGCGCGTCTCGTTCCACGGCGACGGCCTGCTGCGCGACCCGAACTCGAGCGGCGTCAACGCCGGCTACACGGCCGAGCAGACCGTCGCGGCCGGCGCGACCCGCACGTACCGGTACTACGCGGACACGCCGAAGATCGGCGCGTCTCTGATCGCCAACTTCGGCTCCGACGAGGGGAAGACGGACGGCCTCTACGGCGCGATCGTCGTCTCCGAGAAGGGCGCCTTCTTCACCGATCCGGTCAACGGCGCACCCGTCACCATCGGTACGAAGGTCGACGTCCACTACCCGCTGCCGGACGGCGTCGTGAAGAGCTATCGCGACTTCACGCTGCTGTTCGCAGAGCACGACCCGCGTCTCGGTCAGGACCAGATGCCGTACCCGACGGCGCTCAAGGATGGCGCCTTCATCAACTACCAGACGGCTCCGGTCGGCGATGACACGTATGGCTTCTCCTCGGCCTACGGCGACCCGAAGACCCCGATCCTGAAGGCCTACGTCGGCGACGAGGTCGTCGTCCACGCGGTCGTCGCGGCGGGCACCGAGCAGACCCACACGTTCAACCTCGGCGGCCAGTCGTTCGACCTCGACCACAACGTCACCAACTCCACGCGGCTCTCGACCATCGCGGTCGGGCCGATGGAGAAGTTCGACGCCTCGCTGAAAGCCGGCGGTTTCGGCCTCCAGCCCGGTGACTACTTCTACGGCGACCAGCGTCGCCCGATGGCGCAGGCCGGCGGTTGGGGCCTGATGCGCGTCATGTCGGACGCCTCGTGTCCGATCCGCCCGCTCGACGGCCGCACCTGCCTCGGCGGATAATCACTGGATCCAACGGAGGCGGGCCGGCGCGGCCCGCCTCCGAAATCCATCACTCCCCATGAAGATCAAATCCCCCCTCATCCTCCTCCTCACCCTCGCGGCGCTGCTGCTGGCCGTGCCCGCCTCGGCCTCGGCTGCGGCGAGCGTGAAGCGCTTCCCGACCGGAGCCAGGGTCGGCTCCATCTCGGCGAGCGCCAAGCGCACGTCGACGACCGTCACGGTCAAGGTCAACCTCGCGCTGAAGGCCCCGAAGGGCAACTGGCGCGCCGGCGTGCTCGTGTCGCTGGTGTGCGGCGACCGGTCGCTGTCCGGCTCCTACAAGGTCGTCAAGTTCAAGGCCAGGACCGGCAAGACGCGCAAGATCACGGTTTCCATCAGGGTGCCGGCCGGCACGTGCCGGGTGAAGCGGCGCGTCGTCGCCTCGGTGCTGGTCTCGCGCACGACGGTCGGCGCCGCGACGTGGGCGCGCGGGCAGACCGCGATCCGCAAGGTCTAGCGGCGCGTCCCGCCGTTACGGCAGGCGCCAGCGGACGGCGCGGCCGTCGATGCGGCATTCGACCAGGTCGGGCCGCGCCTCGAGCACCTCGAGCTCGGGCGGTGCCGGCGACGCGACCGACAGCGGCGAGATGAGGGTGACGACCGCGTCGTCGTGCACTCGCGGCACCTCGATCGCCGTCCCCTCGCCGGCGCGGAGCAGCTGCGGGCGGCCGCTGCCGGAGATGACGATGTCGACGGCCGGGCCGCGCATCACCCACGTGCCGCGGCTGGTCGCGCTCGCCATCTCGGCACCGGGTGATAGACACGTGACGCCGTCCTCGGGACGGCCGTGGTCGACGATCAGCCAGGCGCCGCCGTGCAGCATCGCGATCTGGCGGCGCCGGTGGGCGTTCGCGGCGACGACGACGTCGGTCTGCCAGCGGCCGGTGCGGATCACGAGCGCGCCGTCATCGGTGTCGTCGGGTGCGATCAGGATCTCGCCGAGGCGGGTCGAGATGGACGCGCCGAGCGTCGACTCGTCGAGCAGCAGGCGGCGCTCTTCGGCGAACGGCGTCTGGCCGGCGCCCCAGCCCGTGCGCTGCACGTGCACGCCGACGTAGCGGAACGACGGCGTACGGGTGGTGGGCGGCCGTCCGTCGCGGCCGCCGGTGCCGGCCCAGCGCAGGTCGTCGCGTCCGGTGATGTCGGCGGCGAGCTGCAAGTCGTGGCTGCCGGCGAGGCGCCCGGTCGCCGGGTCGACGGCCGCCGTGTGCATGATGAACTCGCAGGCGGCGGCGACACGGTCGGCGAAACCGGCCGGCAGGTGCAGGGCGAAGCGGCGGGCGTTCTCGATGGCCGCGAGCCAGCGACGGAGGGCGCGCCGGTGTTCGTCGCGCGTGCCGGAGCGATGGCCGCCATCGGGCCACGCCGCCGCCGCGAGTCCGCGGTCGAGCTCGATGATGGCCCGTTCGGCGAGGCTCTCGGCGCCGTCGAACGCGAGGCCGGCGACCAGCAGCGCGTGGGTCGCCTCGGCGTGGCAGGCCCCGGTGGACGGCACGCGCGCGGCGAGCGCGCCGGCGTGCCGGCCGATGCCGCCCTCGATCAGCGCGGCGACGTCGGGCGACAGGCCGCCGAACAGCGGCGACTCGGCGAGCGTGCGCCACGACCGCAAGATGTTCTCGATGCGCGCGGCGAGCACGGCGGGGCGATGGTCGGGCTCGCCCGCGAGCGGCGGGACGACGATGCCGATCCACGCGTCGAGGTACCGGGCGCCGCCGCCGGCCGCGAAGGCGAGGGCCAGCGCGCGGGTGGCATCCAGGCTGTCGTCAGAGCGGGCGCGACCCGAGGCCAGCGCGTCGGCAACCGCGGGACGGGCGCGATCGTGGTCGTCCGGCACGGTGAACACCGGGCGCGGGATCCCGTCCCTCGTTGCAGATGCGCGCACGATCAACCATCCCATGCTCGACGTGCCCGCGCCGGCACGCGCAGGTAGGCCACACGGCGAGCGTGCGCGATGCGGCGTCGCGATTGCAACGCGCGATTAGTCGTACGACTGCGGAATGGCAAGACTTCGCGGATTCGACTGGCGAACTATTAGGAGATTTCGCGGATTCGGCGAGGCTTCCCAAAGGTCGTCCAAAGGAAGCCGAGAGACACTGGCCACATCCCACCAGACGGGACACCGTGGCCGGATCGGCTGCGGGACGGCCGCCCACACCCAACGGGCGCCCGGGAAACGTTGTGACCGATCCGTGACCGGCGGGCCCGCCGCCGCATGGACCGCTCACGCCTGCGGCCCCACCGCAGCACCGTCGCCGGCGTCCCTGCGGACGTCGCCCCCACGACATCGTTCGGAGCTGAGTCTTGATGAGAACCAGAACCACGCGGCAGCGCCTCGCCGCCCTGGCAGGAGCGGCGGTCGCCGGTTCCGCGCTCGTCGCCGTGTCGGGCCTGGCCGCGTCCGCGGCCGGCCTCGATCTGAATAACGGCACCCCGACGCCCTTCCACCTCGCGAAGGCCGGGCCCGTCGACCAGCTCGACAACCTCCCTGCCGACGACCCGCTGCACGACGCGTCGGCGAATGGCTTCCCGTACTGGTACTCGGACGGCAGCGACGTGCTCGAGCTGTGCCTGGACAAGCCGGTCGGTGCGGTCGACAACTGCGCGCTCGCCGGCACCCTCCCCGACGCCGACGCCCCGATCACGTTTCCCCAGGTGACGGACGGCCCGCACAACTTCCCGCAGGAGGCGTTCTACTGGATGGCCACCGGTGGCGGCGCGATCGGTACCGGCCGGTCGCTGGTCGTGATGGCACTCGAGGCGGCGTTCGCGAACGGCCTGCCGCAGCCCGGTGACCAGATGGTGTTCGCCCGCACGCGACTGCGCATCGACATCCCCGCGGACGGCCAGTACACGGTCGTCTGGCCGTACGGCAAGAAGGACTTCACCGCCACCGCCGGCCGGCGGACGATCAACGTCACCCAGGATGTCGGCATCACGCCCGGCCAGTTCACCGACGCGCTGACCGGCAACATCGGCCCGTTCCTGCACTGGGACGGCTCGCCGCCGGCGGCGCCCGAGGGCTTCCTCGGCGACGCCGGCACGCTGCACGACGTCACCGGCTCGCCGTTCGTCTACGGCGGCCGCACGGCCAACTTCTTCCGCATCGAGGGGCCGGTCGGCGCGCAGCTCCGCACCGCCGGCGGTGCGAACCCCTGCCCCGACCGCCCGACGGACACCAACTGCATCGAGTACCCGCAGTTCACGATCGTCGGCAAGCAGGCTGTACGCAAGGGCGTCGAGGGCACGCGTGCCACCTACACCCGCAGCGGCGCGACGACGAGCATCGACGTGTTCGGCTACTCCGTGCCCGGCGCGCGCCTGCAGGCCGGCGGCAGCGGCGTCCCGAGCACCGACCTGAACGCCGACGAGGCGAGCGGCTTCTACTTCGCGCGCCTCGCCGAGGCGACGGCCACGTTCGATCCGGGCCAGACGCTGGTCCTCCGCAACCTCACCGACGTGCCCAGCACGCGCTCGATCGTGCGGCTCACCGACGCCGTGGCGATCGACGAGGCGACGTACTACAACACGCCGAGCGCCGGCCACGCCAAGGGCGACCTGGTCGTCACCGCGCGCACCTCGGATGACCAGAACACCGCGCCGCTGACCGTAGCCGACGTCGGCACCCTGCCGGTCGCCGGCTCCGTCGACGGCCCGCGCACGGCCACGTTCCCGGACGGCCCCGGCGCCGGCATCTCGGCGCCGCCCGCCATGGTGAAGGTGACCTCGGCGATGGGTGGCTCGACCAGCATCCCGGTGGCGATCGTCGGCGACGCGTCTCCGGCCATCGCGCCGTCGGCCGTGATCGGCGTCACGGGCGCAACGGGCCCGGCCGGCCATGCGCTGGCCTCGAACCAGCTGACGCTGACAGGCGCCAGCTCGGCCGGTGACTTCGGCGCCTGGCGCTGGCGCCTCAACGCGCCGACGTCCGCCACCGTGGGCTTCGACGCGGCGGCGAACACGCCGGCGCTCGTGTCTGGCCCGCTAACGGGGGTCATCGACGCGTCCGTGTCCGAGGTGCTGTCGATCAGGGTGCTGATCCCGAACGTCGCCGGCAGCCCTGCTCACGACGTCTCGTTCACGCTCCAGCTGTTCCCCGACCAGGCTGCGATGCTGGCCGGAACCGGTGCGCTCGACGCTCGCACCGTCACCGTCCACGTCGACGCGGTGCCGCCGGCGCCGGTCGTCGAGTTGCCCGCGGCCGCCACGCGCGTGCACGCCACCGTCGCCAAGCGCGCACCGGCGCCGAGCGGACGCGTCACCGCGCGCCTCGTGATCAGGGCGAAGGCCCGCCCGGGCAACAAGTGCGTGCTGCGCACGGCCAAGCAGGTGCTAGCCCGCAAGATCTGCGGCCGCACGCAGACCACCTTCGTCGTCACGGCGAAGAAGGGAACGGTCGTCTACGTGCAGATCAGCGGGAAGCAGCAGAGGACGGTCTCCACGAAGCGGATCCGGCTGTAGGGGGGCGTTGCTGTGACGGATCCGATCCGAGGCCTCCCGGATACCCAAGATGGGGGATGGTTTGGGACTATTTCCTCGATTGCGCCCCTAATATCGCTTGAGAACATTCATAATTCTCTAAGTTCCTCTTGACGCTGCACACGTTCATGGGGGACATTCATTTGACAGATCCCCTTCGTGCGGACACGCACGTCGTCTGCCACGGCTCGTCCGGTTCGCCCCCCACCGCACCAGCCGTCCCCCTGCCCTGCACCCAACGGAAGATCACGCTTGTTGCACGCGGAACGCCCCCGCACGCGCGGCACCTCCGAACCGGAGACGCTGGTCCGCGTCCGCCTGTTCGGCCCGATCTCGGTCCAGGCCGGCGATACGGTGCTCGGCCCGCGCGAGTTCGGCGGCATCAAGCCGAAGCAGATCTTCGAGATCCTGCTGCTCGAGCGCGGTCATCCCGTGCCGAAGGACCGGCTGGCGGAGTGGCTGTGGGGCGACGCGCTGCCGCGCAACGTCGCGGCGACGCTCGAGACGTACATCTCGAACATCCGGTCGGCGTTCGGCCCGACCCGCATCGGCCACAAGCTGGTCGTCACCGAGCGCGATGCCTACCGCCTGGACGGCTCGATCTGCGAGGTCGACCTCGACCTGTTCGACCGGCTCGTCGCCGGCCGGCAGCAGGGTAAGGCGGTACGGGTCTCCCTCGAGAGCGCGCTGGAGCTCGCACGCGGCGAGGTGCTGGAGGACGAGCCGTGGGCCGAGTGGGCCGAGCCCGTCCGCGAGCGATACCGGCGCGCCACCCTGCGCGCGCGCCTCGATCTGGCCGAGCTGCTGCTCGGCCTGCGTGACTTCCCGGCCGCGGCGCTGCACGCCGAGCTGGCTCTGGCGCAGGAGGCGCTCGACGAGCGCGCGGTGCGCCTGACGATGCTCGCCCGCTATGCGATGGGCCGGCAGGGCGAGGCGCTCGACGCCTATCGCCAGTGCCGCGCCGCGCTCGCGAAGGATCTCGGCCTCGAGCCGACCCCCGAGACCAAGGGGCTCGAGGCCGCCATGCTGCGGCAGGAGGCGCTCGAGGCGCTGCTGCCCGCGCGGGCGATCGAAGAGCAGGGCACCGGCCCCGTCGGCGAGCCGTCGCTCGACGACCTCGGCCTCGATCTCGACAACGAGCTCGGCGACCTGGTCGAGGTGGCCCTCGCGGGTGCGTGCGCCCTCGCGCACGTCGGCGGCGGCGAGCAGGCCGTGCTGCGGCTGCTCGAGGAGGCGTCGCGCCTCCGCGAGGCGCTGGCGGGCAACGGCGACCGGGTGCGCGCACTGGAGCTGCTGCGCGGCCTCATCCTCCGCGGTCGCGGGGGCGTGGGAGGCCCGCGCTAGGTGCCGCGCCGCCTGCCGTCCGCCGTCTGGAAGTTTGCCGTCTCGGGCCTCGCGGTCCTGGTGCTGATCGTGGGTGCGGGCGTGTTCATCCTCGATCGCATCGCCAAGGGCGACGCCATCGACAACGCCGCCGAGGTCACGCAGCTGGCCGCGCACGGCGCTGTCGAGCCGAACCTCACCGACGAGCTGCTGACCGGCGACCCCGGGGCGCTCGCGCAGCTCGACAAGCTGGTGCGCACGCGCGTGCTGAGCGACTCCGTGGTGGGCGTGAAGGTGTGGACGCCCGCCGGCCGCATCGTCTATGCCGACGATCCGCGACTGATCGGCAAGACGTACCAGCTGCCCCCTCGCTTGCTGGCGCTGGCCACGAACGGCGGGGTCGACGCCGGCGTCGCCGACCTGGCCCAGCCGCAGAACGAGTTCGATCGCGACAACGGCAAGCTGCTCGAGGTCTATACCGGGGTCGAGACGCCATCGGGCCAGCCGCTGTTGTTCGAGCTGTACCGCGACTACTCGTCGGTGGCGTCCGACGCGCGTGAGGCCTGGTGGACGTTCGGGCTCGCGGCACTGGCCGGGCTCGTTGCCCTGTGGCTGATCCAGCTGCCGCTGGCGCTCAACCTCGCGCGGCGCCTGCGCCGCGGCCAGGAGGATCGCGAGCAGCTGCTGATCCGCGCCATCGACGCGTCCGACGCCGAGCGCCGGCGGATCGCGGCCGACCTGCACGACGGCGTGGTGCAGGACCTCGCGGGGCTCTCCTTCAGCCTCGCCGCCGCGGCCGATCGCGCCACGGCGCGCGGCGCCGTCGAGTCGTCCGAGATCCTCGACCGCGCAGCCGCCTCGGCGCGGCGCGCCGTGCGCCAGATGCGCTCGCTGCTGGTCGACATCTACCCGCCGAACCTGCACACCGTCGGCCTCGAGTCGGCGCTTTGCGACCTGCTGTCGCCGCTGCAGGCCCAGGGCATCGACTCCAACCTCGAGGTGGCGCCCGACCTGCGCCTCGCGCCGGCCACGGAGCGCCTGCTGTTCGTGACGGCGCGCGAGGCGATCCGCAACGTCTCGCGTCACGCCGATGCCAGCGCCACCAACGTGCGCGTCGTCACCGACGGCACCCGCGTCGAGCTGGTGGTGGCCGACGACGGCAGAGGCTTCCCCGCCGCGGAGGTGCTCGCGAAGGGCCCGAACGGCCACCTCGGACTGGCGCTGCTGACCGACCTGGCCGAGCGCGCCGGCGGCGACCTGGCGGTCGAGTCGAAGGATGGCGAGGGCACTCGCCTCACGCTTGGAGTGCCGAGCGCGTGATCCGCGTGATGCTGGTCGACGACCATCCCGTGCTGCGGGAGGGTGTGCGCGAATTCCTCTCCGGGCATGACGATGTCGAGGTCGTCGGCACGGCTGCCGACGGGGACGAGGCCGGTCGCATGGCGGCGGTGTCGCGTCCCGACGTGGTGCTGATGGACCTGCGCATGCCGGGCTCTGACGGCGTCGCGGGCACGATCGCGGTGCTGCGCGCCGTGCCGACCGCGAAGGTGATGGTGCTGACCGCGCTCTCCGACGTCGACCACATCATCCGCGCGCTCGAGGCGGGCGCATCGGGCTATCTGCTCAAGGATGCGCCCGCGCGCGATCTGGTCGCCGGCGTGCGCGCCGCGATGGCGGGCGAGTGCGATCCCGAGGCGGCGATCGAAGAGCTGGGCAAGCGCCGCGGCGAGCTGCTGTCGGAGCGCGACGTCGAGCTGCTGCGCCTGACGATCACGGGCCGCGTTCCGGCCGACGGCTCCCTCACGGCCGAGCTGATCGCGCTCTACCATCGCATCGGCGTGCACAACGCCGAGGGCGCCGCCCTCTGGGCACGCCGGCACGACGTGGCCTAGACTCCCCGCCGGTGTTCACCGTTGTCGGAGGCCTGCTCGCGGCCGTGTGCTGGTCCGCCGCAGGGCTCGCGTCGAGCGTGGCGGGACGCAGGGTCGGCCCGATGCTGGCGCTCGCGTGGGTGAACCTGGCGGCGATGCTGGTGGTCGTTGCGGTGGCGCTGGCGGTCGACGGCATCCCGCACGACATCCCCGGCGTCGAGGTCGCGTGGGTGTTGGTCTACGGCCTGGCGCTGGTGGGCGCGCTGGCGGCGGCGTTCAAGTCGATGACGCTCGGGCCAGTCGGGCTGGTGTCGCCGGTGATCTCGACCGAGGGCGCGTTCGCGACGCTGTTCGGGTTGGCGCTGGGAGAGACGGTCGGCGGCACCACCGGCCTCGCGCTGGGCGTGATCGTGTTCGGCATCGTGCTGTCCGCCATCGATCGCGATCCGCTGGGCGGCAGCATGCTGGCGGCGACGGCGGTGAACCGCAAGGCGCTGTCGATCGGCCTGGCGAGCGCCGTGCTGTTCGCGATCTCCCTCGTGGCGGCCAGCCGGTGCGACACCCTCGGCGTGCCCTGGACGATCGCCGTCGGCCGCGTCATCGGTCTGTTCCTCATCACGATCCCGGTGCTGGCGCGCGAGCGGCTGCGCCGGCCGGTCGGTGCCTACAGGATGCTGGCGCTGAACGGCGCCGGCGACCTGCTCGGGTTCACGCTGTTCCTCCTGGCGACCGAGGACGGCGTCGCGGTGCCCGCGGTGCTGGCGTCGCAGTACGCGACCATCACCGCGCTGTTCGGCTACTTCGTGTTCAAAGAGCGCTTGAAGTCGTGGCAGTGGGCGGGCGTGATCCTGACGATCGCCGGCACGGCGCTGGTGGGCGCTACGACGGGCTGACGAAGGGCTGACCCGGCATTTACGTAGCGCGCCCACGTCGCCTGTCGTTCGACATACTGAGCAGCATGGCGCTGGGGTCTTCACCGAGCCGTAGCACCAGCATGGCGACCTGGAGGGCGCTGGTTCAGGCCGCGGCGGTGGGGCTCGCGCAGGATGCCGGCGCGAAGCGTTACGAGCACCCGTGACAGGCGGCTTGCTGTTCGCCTGTGGCGCCCTGCTGATCGCTGCGACGATCCAGTCGGCGACGGGGTTCGGGTTCGCGCTCGTCGCCGGCCCCGCGCTCTACGCGGTCACGACGCCGACCTCGGCGGTCGCGCTCGTGCTCGTGGTCGGCCAGGTCGTGAACGTGCTCGTCCTGTTCGGCGAGCGCCGCCGGCCGATCATCGACTGGACGGCGGTTCGACCCGCTCTGACGGCCGCGATCCCCGGCCTGCCGATCGGCGCGCTCATCATCACCGTCATCCCCGCCGCCGCAATGCAAATCGCGGTCGGCGTGATCGTTGCCGCAGTCGTGATCGGAGGCTTCGCGCGCGGCCGTCGACCACCGCGCGCAGCGGCCACGGGGCGCGGCAGCGCGCTCGTCGCCGGGTTCGCGGTCGGCGTTCTCACGACCTCGACCACCACCAGCGGCCCACCGCTGGCGATCTGGCTGACTGCCCGACGGATGCCGCCGGCCGCGATTCGCGACGCCGTCACGGTGATCTACTTCGTCGTCGACATCATCGGCATGGTCGCGCTGCTTGCCGTCGCCGGGTTCAGTAGCCTCACCGATGCTCGCTGGATACCCGTGCTCGTCCCCGTCGTGATCGTCGGCCACCTCGTCGGCCGACAGGCCTTTCTCCGACTCCCGCCCGGCTCCTACGAACCGATCGTGCTCTCGAGCGCCCTGGTGGCAGCGGTGCTGGCAATCGCGACCGGCATCGCCGCTACGGGTTGACGACGCGACTGAAGCGCTCTGCCGCCTCGATCGCGACGACGAGGCTCGACTCGGATGCGATGCCCTGTCCGGCGATGGCGAAGGCGGTGCCGTGGTCGACGCTGGTGCGCACGAACGGCAGGCCGAGCGTGACGTTGACGCCCTCGTCGAGGCCGAGGTACTTGATCGGGATCAGGCCCTGGTCGTGGTACTGCGCGACGACGACGTCGAAGGCGCCCGCGCGCGCCGACATGAACACGGTGTCGCCGGGCAGCGGGCCGGTGACGTCGTGACCCTCGACGCGGGCGGCCACGATGGCAGGGGCGATGATCCGCGCCTCCTCGTCGCCGAACAGGCCGCCCTCGCCGGCGTGGGGGTTGAGCCCGGCGACGGCGATGCGCGGCCGCTCCAGGTCGAAGGCGGGGCCGACCGCGGCGGCGGCGCGGATGGCGCGCAGCTCCGCCGCGAAGTCGAGCTGCCGGATGGCATCGAGCAGCGAGACGTGCACGCTGACGAGCACCACCCGCAGCACGGGGTTGTAGAGCATCATCGTCACGTGCTCGACCCCGGCCAGGTCGGCCAGCATCTCGGTGTGGCCGGGGTAGGGCACGCCGGCGAGACTGAGTGCCTCCTTGTTGATCGGCGCGGTGACGACGGCGCGCATCTCGCCCGCCGTGATCTCGGCGACGGCGCGCTTGATGGAGTCGAAGGCCGCCTGGCCGGCGGCGGCGCTGACCTGGCCGATCGCGAGGTCGGTGAGGTGCGAGGTCTCGAGGACATCGATGATTCCGGGCCAGCCGCGGCGGTCGGCGACGCGGTCGATGCCGTGGAGCTCGACGTCGAGGCCGAGGCTGGAGATCGCGCGTTGCAGGGCGGCGAGGTCGCCGATGACGACGACGTCCGCGGCGAGCTTCCCGTCGGACGCGAGCGCCTTGGCGCAGATCTCGGGGCCGATGCCGGCGGGGTCGCCCATGGTGAGGGCGAGCGGGGCGGTCACGCGCCGGCTTCCGTGAGGTGCTTGTGGAGGCCGATCAGGGTGTCGGCGTCGCCGAAGCCGCCGGCCTTGGTGACGAGTATCGCGCCGCTCGCGAGGCGGCCGCGGACGATGCCGGGTGCGGGCTCGTCGAGGACCTCGACGGTCGGCTGGTCGAGTCCGGCGACGACGGCGCGGACGGTCTCCCCGCCGGTGACGATGAGGCCTTCGCAGCCTGCGTCGAGGAGGGCGCGGGCCTGGCGGGCGAGGTCGTCGCCGACGGCCTTCGCGGAGTCCGGCGTGATGGGCGCCGAGGCAGGTGGGGCAGTGACGATGGCGACGTCGTGCGCTGCGCCGAGATGCTCGCGGAGGCGCCCGAGCTGGGTCTGGTTCACCTCGTGCATCGACCCGATGATGACGGCGACGCGCTGGATCGGCGCGATGGGCGGGCGGGGCGCGGCGTCGCGCCGGCGGTGCTTGCGGGCGAGGGCGTGAGCGAGTCCCGGCGAGCCGACCCAGAGGACGTCCGCGTCGTCGGCGGAGGCGACGATCGCGTCCAGGTCGCCGTCGGTCGCAGCGTCGTGGATCTCGATGCCGGTGAGGGGGGCGAGCAGCTGCTCGATGCGTCCGGTGGCGACCGGCTGGCGGGCGTCGCTGGCGAACGAGCTCTGCCCGAGATCCACGCCGTTCAGCAGCTGAACGCCGTCCCGGGTCGTCCGGCCGGCGGCCGGGAAGGCGGGCGCGAGAATCACGCGTCGGCGCCCGCTCGCCTTCCACGCGGCCTCGATCTCGAGCGGCAGGTGCCCACGCAACGTCGAGTCGACGGTCTTGTAGAGCACCTGCGCATCGCGCAGCTGCAGGCACGCACCGCGCGCGAGGTTGGCAGCCAGCCCGGCGGGCCGGCTGCGGGAGTCGATGTCGATCGAGACCAGCTCGGCATCGGGTGGAGCCGCGAAGCCCTCGACGAGCACGGCCGCGCGATCCACAGCCAGGTACGCGACGAACGGCCCCGCGCCGTCCATTGCGCTGGTGAAGTCGTCAGCGATGATCCCGATCCGCAGCGCCACGGCCGGAAGTGGAGCACAGGCGGCATCATCGCCGCAGCGGCTGAACGCCGGTCAGGACGCTGGCCGTTCGCTAGACTCAGATCCAGCCCGCCCGGCCGGTGCCGGGCGTTTCGCCCTCTTAGCTCAGCTGGTAGAGCACCTCCATGGTAAGGAGGGGGTCAGCGGTTCGAGTCCGCTAGAGGGCTCTCGGAAAAGCGCCGCATATGCGGCGCTTTTCGTGTTCTTGCGTCGGCCCAATCGCCGAATCGGACTGAAAGCCGGAGCTGGCGTGTTCCCGCAATGTTCCCGCGTGAGGCGCTCTGCGCGGTCGGGATCCTGTCTTCAAGCCAAATCAGCGCCGCCTGACCCCTTCCACCGTGGAGAAGGGTTCGCGCATCCAAGCCAGGAAAGCCGTCGTGGGGGCCAAGGAGCCTGATCTTGACCCGCTTCTGTTGACACCGTGGTCAACGAAACCGGGGCAAGATCACGATGAAGATCAATTTCAAGATCGAGAGCAATTCCAATTCCAGACTTGACTTGTCCGTGGCCCGGCTGGATTCTGCGTTCGCCGATCGAGGCGTTCGAGGAGGCGACATGGGAAGGATCACGATCTGCGCTCGTATGGGTGTCAAGCCCGAGAATTTCGAGGCGGCCCGTGCGCTTGCGGTTCAGGGATGCAGGGCGGTCGCGGACGAGCCCGGCACGCTGGCCTACGACTGGCACTACTCGGAGGAGCTCGGAGGCTTGTACCTGGTCGAG
>JBKJIG010000038.1:0-8808 GCA_046598415.1 Gaiellales bacterium | reverse complement strand
CGGTTGCGATCGCCGTGCGAAGCTCCACAGGAGGGCACGTCGTGAGCCACGCGGAGTACCCGAGGCCGGACGAGGCGCTCGATCTCTGGCTCACGTCGCTGGCCGAGGCCGGGCTCGAGGCGCCGCTCGGCGTCGCGGAGGTGCCGGTCGACGAGGCGCTCGGGCGCGTGCTCCAGTTCAACCTGCAGTCGCTGCATGACGTGCCGAACACCCGCTGCGCCGCGATGGACGGGTTCGCCGTCCGCGCCGCCGAGGTCGCCGGCACGCCGCTGCCGGCGGGGGCGTTCGCGCCCATCGACACCGGCGAGCCGGTGCCGGCGGCGTTCGATGCGGTCGTGCCGGTCGAGGTCGCCGCGCTGGTCGGCGACGGGCTCGCGATCACCGGCCGTGTCGCCGCCGGCGACCACGTGCGCCCTGCCGCCGAGGACATCTCGCGCGGCGCCGTGGTGTTGCGCGCCGGTGCGGTGATCGACGCCTACGCGATCGGCGTGGCGGCCGGAGCGGGGCACGGCACGCTCGCCGTCCGCCGCCGCGCCCGCGTCGCGGTGCTGGCCACGGGCGACGAGATCCGCCCCGCCGGCACGAGCCTGTCGCCGGGCGAGACGGCCGATGCCAACGGCCCGATGCTGGCCGCGCTGGCCACCGTCGCCGGCGCCGACGTCGAGCGGCACCCGCCATGCACCGACGATCCGGAACTGCTCACGCGCGCCCTGCTGCGCTGCGCGGCCGATGCCGATCTGGTGCTCGTCATCGCCGGCTCGTCACGCGGTCGGCGCGACCGGACGCCGACGATCATCTCGCAGCTCGGCGACATCTGCGTGCAGGGCGTGCGCGTGCGGCCGGCGCATCCGACGCGCCTCGGGCGGATCGGCGCCGTGCCGGTGGTCCTCGTGCCGGGCTACCCGGTCTCAGCCGCCGTCGCCTACGCGCTGTTCGCCGAGCCGCTGCTCGCGCTGCTGGCCGGCCGGGCGCCCGCGGCGGCGCTGCTGCCCGCCCGGCTCGCGCGCGACATCGTCTCGCGGCCGGGCGTCGACACGGTCGTACCCGTGTCGCTCGCCGCCGAGGGCGGCGCGCTGGTCGCCACGCCGCTCGGCCGTCGCGCCAGCGCGCTGTCCAGCCTGGCCGCGGCGCACGGCTTCGTCTGCGTGCGCAGCGACGACGGCCGGGTGACGGCGGGCACCGCGGTCTCCGTCACGCCCCACCGCCTGACGCCCGACGCGCCGCGCGGATAGCCGCAATCCGCGGCAGTGGCCGTTTTCGCACGCGGTGCCAAAACGGCCACCGATTGCGTGGTTCGTGCGCGGTTTGACCCGTTGCGGCACGGGTCGTGCGTCTCGGTGGACGCGGCCGGCTCGGCCCCGCGCGCGGATGCCGCGCGTCCACCGGGGGTCGGCGCGCTTCGTCGGCGGTGGGGACGGCTACGGATGGCCGATTCCGCACGCGGTGCCAGAACGGCCACGGATTGCCTGTTCCGTGCGCGATTTGGCCGGTTGCGACACGGGTCGTGCGGGATCGGTGCGCATTCGGCTGCGCACGACCCTGGCGCCCGACAGGCCCCGCGGGTAGCCTCCTGGCGTGCAGGTGCAGCGACTGCGTGAGGGGCTGTGGTGCTGGACGGCGCCGCACCCCGACTGGGAGCCCGGCGGCGCGGGCTCTGCGGCCTGGCCGGAGCAGGTCGGCTGCGTGTACTACGAGGCGGCCTCCTCGACGGTGCTGATCGACCCGCTGGTGCCCGCGGACGAGTACGCGGCGGCGCAGTTCTACGACGCGCTCGACCGTGACGTCCGGCGACGCGGCCTACCGGTCGCGATCCTGCGGACGATCTTCTGGCACGACCGCTCGTGCGGTGCCCTGCACGATCGGTACGAGACCACGGACGCCCTACCCGCCGGGATGTCGGAGATCCGGTTCGGCGACCCTCGCGATGAGATCGCCCTGTACATCGCCGAGCACCGCGCACTCGTGGTCGGCGACATGGTGCTCGGCTCTGACACGATCGGCACGGCGCCGCCCGGCGGCCTGCTGGTGGCGCCCGCCTCGTGGCACGAGGACACGCCCGAGCAGTCGGCGTGGTTCGCCTCGTCCGCGCCGGCAGCGCTCGCGGCACTGCTGCCCTACGACCCGGCGATGGTGCTCGTCGCGCACGGAACGCCGGTACTGACGGGCGCCGCAGCGGCACTGCGGGCGGCCTTGACCGCACTCACGGATAAATCTTAACTCTCAGTTGAGACTCGAGGGTTTCCCTGGTGCGCCCGCACGAGCTCGCGCGCACTCGTGAGCACCGTGTACGTCATGCCCCACACGACCGACTGCCGACCATCGGGGCCCGCGCCGACGAACGCGGGCACCAGGTACGGCACCTCGGGCACGTGGACGGAGCGCTCCTCGCAGTCGGCGAACGGCATCCACCACGTCGACGGCAGCTCGACCGACGAGTCGGGCTCGACATCAGAGGTGATCTCGGCGGCGAACGCCGCGACGAGCACCTGGCGCGCGCCGCCGTGCACCGTCTCGAGCGGCCCGAGCAGCGCACCGTGCGCGAGCGGGTCGAACCCGACCTCCTCGACCGTCTCGCGGACGGCCGCCGCCAGCGCCGGCTCGTCGGGATGGTCGAGGCGACCGCCGGGCAGGCTCATCTGCCCCGACCACGGATCGTCGGAGCGCTCCTGCCGCCGGCCGATCACGACCTCGGTGCCCCGCCCCCGGTCGCGCAGGCAGAGCATCACCGCTGCGCGGACGCCGACCAGCGAGTCCGGTGGCCGGCCGGCAATCGCCGCCGCGAGCGCTTCGATATCCGGGAAGTCCGCCACCGCCGTACGCTACCGCGCCGCGCCGGACTGACCGGCGTCCCAGCTCGCACCCCGGACGCGGCGGCTAGGCTAACGCCCCATGGAGCGGCTCTGGGCACCGTGGCGACTGCAGTATGTGAAGTCGGCCTCCGGCGAGAACGAGATCGACTGCGTGTTCTGCGCCAAGCAGGGCGCCGACGACCGCGAGGCGCTCGTCGTGCACCGCGGCGCGCGCTGCTTCGTGATGCTGAACCTCTACCCGTACACCAACGGGCACCTGATGGTCGCGCCCTATCGGCATCTCGCGAAGCCGGGCGATCTCGACGCCGAGGAGCGCGCCGAGCTGTGGGAGCTGCTCGCGCGGTCGCTCGCGATGCTCGACGTGACCCTGAAGCCGCACGGCGCCAACGCCGGCCTCAACCTCGGCCGGCCAGCCGGCGCGGGCGTCGAGGGCCACCTGCACCTGCACGTCGTGCCGCGCTGGAACGGCGACGTCAACTTCATGCCCGTGCTCGCCGACGTGCGGGTGATGGCACAGCACCTGGACGACACGTGGCAGCTGCTGCGAGACGCCTGGAGCAGCGTGTAGCCTGCACGCGTGACGCTCGACCCGAAAGTCTTCAAGGCGTATGACGTCCGCGGCGTCGTCCCGGACGAGCTCGACGCGGACGGCGCGTACCGCATCGCCCGCGCGTACGTCGACCACTTCTCCCCCACGCGCATCGCCGTCGGCCACGACATGCGGCTGTCGTCGCCCGAGCTGTCCGAGGCCGCCATCCGCGGGGCGCTGGACGCCGGCTGCGACGTTGACGACATCGGCCTCGCCGGCACCGAGATGATGTACTACGCCGTCGGCGAGCACGGCTACGAGGGCGGCATCGCCGTCACCGCCTCGCACAACCCGGCCGAGTACAACGGCATGAAGATCGTGCGCCGCGGCGTGCTGCCCGTCGGCGGCGACACCGGCCTCGACAAGATGCGCACCATCGCGATCGCGGGTGACTTCAAGACGCCCGTTGCACCCGGCCGGCGAGGGACGTTCCCGGTGCTCGACGGGTTCACGGAGAAGGTGCTGAGCATCGTCGACGTCGCCGCCATCTCGCCCCTGAAGGTCGTGCTGGACGGCGCCAACGGCATGGCCGGGACGATGCTGTCGCAGGTGCTGCCGCGGCTGCCGATCGAGGCCATCCCCTGCTACATGGAGCCCGACGGCACCTTCCCGCACCATCTGCCGAACCCGCTACTGGAGGAGAACCGCGCGTTCATCGTCGGCAAGGTGCGCGAGGTGGGCGCCGATCTCGGCATCGCCTGGGACGGCGACGCCGACCGCTGCTTCTTCGTCGACGACGAGGGCGAGTTCGTGCCCGGCGACTTCATGACGGCGCTGCTCGCCGAGGCGGCGCTCTCCAGACACCCGGGCGCGACGATCCTCTACGACCTGCGCGCCTCCCGCGCAGTGCCCGATACCATCGAGCGCTGCGGTGGCCGCGCCGTGCGGTGTCGCGTCGGCCACGCGTTCATCAAGGTGCGCATGCGCGAGGAAGACGCGCAGTTCGCCGGCGAGGTCTCGGGCCACTACTACTTCCGCGACTTCTACAGCGTCGACACGGGCATCGTCCCGGCGCTCGTCCTGCTCGAGCTCGTGTCGCGCAAGGGCGGATCGCTGGCGAAGCTGGTCCGGCCGTTGCGCGAGAAGTACCACATCTCCGGCGAGATCAACACGCCGGTGCGCGACGTCGCGCTGAAGCTGCAGGAGCTGAAGGACCGGTTCGGCGCGGGCGCCGAGGTGTCGCACCTCGACGGCGTGTCGATCGACTTCCCCGACTGGCACTTCAACGTGCGGCCCTCCAACACCGAGCCCCTGCTGCGCCTGAACCTCGAGGCCTATACCGAGGCCGACATGGTGCGCCGGCGCGACGAGGTGCTGGCGGTCATCAACGCGTGAGTGAGACGAACCGCAAGCCGCCCTTTCGTTTCTCGCACACCGTGCGGGTCGGATTCGACGAGACCGACGCGCAGGGCGTCGTCTACTACGGCCGCTACATGCCGTACTTCGACCGGGCGCGGGTCGAGTACCTGCGTCATCTGAGTCTGCTCCACACGGCGCCCGCCGATCGCGAGTTCGTGATGCGGGCGAACCGCGTCGAGTACCACGCTCCGGCGCGGTTCGACGACCTGCTCGAGGTGTTCGTGCGCGTCGAGCGCATCGGCACGTCCAGCGTCGTGTTCCAGTTCTCGGCCTGCGACGAGCACGGCGACGAGCTCTGCAGCGCCGAGCAGGTGGTCGTGCTGGTCGACGTGGCGCACCGCCGGCCGGTGACGGTGCCCGAGACGTATCGCAACGCCGTCGACCTGATCGAGGGACGCTCCAGCGCCCCGGTGCCCGAGGAGGGCCCGGCCGGCCGGCGCTCGGGCGCGGTCGAGGCGGTCGAGCGCATCATCAACCGCGAGTCCGAGGCGGACGAGATCCTGCGCCAGTCGGTCGCCACCATCGCGAAGCGCTTCGAGACGTTCTGCGGCATCCGGTTCGTCGAGGACGGCGGCATGCTGGACGGCCCGTCCGCCGGCGACTACGCCGAGCCGCAGGCCGGCGTGGCGATCACGTACGACGACTCGAGCATCGCCGAGATCGTGCTCGGCTCGCCGCTCTCCGAGAACGACCGCGACGCGTTCGACCGGATCGCGAAGCTGCTGTCGCCGTTCTGCCTCGTCGGGTGGGACACCGGCGGCGAGGCCTGGAACCCGTGACCCGGCCGCGATGCACCTGACGTTCACCCTCGACACGGCGACTGGTGCGGCGCCGCTCGAGGTCCGGATCGATCGGCTCGTGATCGCCGGCTGGGCCGGCCGCGACCCAGCGGCCGTCGAGCACCACATCGAGGAGCTGGCGGCGATCGGCGTGCCGCGGCCCAGCCAGGTGCCGCTCTTCTACCGGGTCGCGGCGAACCAGCTGGTGCAGGACGAGGTCGTCCAGGTCGTCGGCGACGCCTCCTCCGGCGAGGTGGAGGCCTTCGTGTTCGCGGCCGCCGGCGATCTCTATGTCAGCGTCGCCTCCGACCACACGGACCGAATGCTGGAGCGCACCAGCGTGGCGCTCGCCAAGCAGCTCTGCGCGAAGCCGGTCGCCCGCGCCTGCTGGCGGCTCGACGAGATCGTCGGGCACTGGGACGAGCTGCGGCTGCGCGCGTTCATCGAGGAGGACGGCAGTGCGGTCGCCTACCAGGACGGGGCGCTCGCCGACCTCCTCCGCCCGCTCGACCTCATCGTCGGTCTCACGGGTGGCACGATGCTGCCCGACGGCACCGCCATGGCCTGCGGCACGGTCGCCGCGATCGGTCGCATCCGGTCGGCCGCGGGCTTCACGATGGAGCTCGTCGACCCGGTGCTCGGCCGGACCATCCGCCACCCGTACCGGACGACGGTGCTCCAGGAGGTGACCTGACGTGGCGAACGGGCGGACCATCGTGGTCGAGGACCTCGCTGCGGCCGACCTCGGCGCCTGCGGCCGGGTCCTGGGCGGCGCGTTCCCGACGGACAGCGCGGTACCGGCCTACCACGGCCCGCTCGCCGACTTCTGGCACGTCCACGACTTCGATCCGGGTGACGGCGGCGAGCCGGAGGTGCTCTGGGTCCGGTATCGCAACGCCGAGCTGCGCGTCGGCTCGCTGGAGGCGCACTGGTGCACGGAGCAGGCGGTCGTCCCGCTCGATGGGGTCGTCGTCCACGTGCTCTGCCCGACCCGCGACGACGGCAGCCGGCAGCCCGATCTCGCGCAGCTGCGCGCGTTCCGTCTGACTCCCGGGCGCGGCATCTGCATGGCACGCGGCGCCTGGCACGCGAGCTTCGTGCTCGAGGGCGAGACGACGTGCCTGATGCTTACCCGCGCGTCGACCACACGCGAGCTCGCCCGGCATCTCGCGGGCGACGGGCCGGCGACGGAGACGAGCATCGTGACGCTCGTCGACACGGGCGCGGCCGCGCCCCGGCTGGTCCTGCCGTAGGGCGCCCTCGCACCCTCCGCGTCAGCTCATACCCGACGGCATCTCGCGCGTGCGCCGGACGTACTCCGTGTCGATCTGCGTACGCAGCTTGTCCGGGTCGGCGATGCCGAGGAACTTGAAGTCGGAGTCCTCGGTGCCGGCCGTGTCGAAGTCGAGGGTGCCGACGCCGAACAGCCGGTCGAAGAACGACTGCGCGAGATTGACGTTCTGCACGCGGTCGATGTGGGCCGCGCGCTCCTTGCGCGACAGGATGCCGCGCCGGATGATGATCCGCCGGTCAGTGACCGTGTACTGCGTCGAGACGCGCTCCAGCCAGCCCTTCGCGAGGCCGACGGCCAGGATGATCGCGGCGGCGAGGCCGAACCACGTGGTCTGGTCGATGAGGATGCCGACCACGAGCACGACGACCGCGAGGACGATCACCGCGAACCAGAACGACATCATCGCGCGCCATGACGGGCGGCCCTGCCAGATCAGGGCCTCATCCTGCATCAGATCCATGGAAAGAGCCTAGCTCACGGACCGGCGAACGGAGGCTGCGGGCCACGGCCGGCGGCCGCCACCGGCGGCGTCGCCGCGATCATCGCGCCGTCGGCGTGACCCGGTAGGCGTCGAAGACCGACTCGATCTGGCGCAGCCCCGACAGGACCGCGCGCAGGGTGCGCACGTCGCTGATCTCGATCACGTACCAGTTGCGCGCCATGCCCTCCTGCACGTGGCCGCCGTACTCGACCACGTTGGTGCCGTTCTCGGCGAAGGTGCGGCCCACGTCCTCCAGGAGGCGCGTGCGATCCCACGAGTCGACCGCGACCGTGACGCGAAACGACTGCTGCGCCTCGCCATCCCATTCGACCGGCGTGAAGCGCTCGGGGTTGCGCATCAGAGCCCGCGCGTTGGGACAGTCGGTGCGGTGGATGGTGATGCCGCGCCCGACCGAGATGTAGCCGGTGATGTCGTCGCCCGGCACCGGCGTGCAGCAGCGCGCCATGCGCACCAGCACGGAGGCGTCGTCGGCGACGCCGTCGACGACGATGCCGAAGTTGGAGCCCTCGACGGCCTGCGAGCGGCCGCGCCGGCGGATCAGCTGGTCGGCAGTCGACTCGGGCACCGCCTCCTGCGTCTTCAGGCGCTGCAGGATCTTCGTCACGACCTGCCCGACCGGTACCTTGTTGCTGCCGATGGCGACGTAGAAGTCCTCGGCCTTCTTGAAGCCCATCTCGCGGATCAGCGCGGCCAGCAGCGGCGACGAGCCGATCTTCTGGTGCGGCAGCCCGTTCGATTTGAGTGCCTGGTGCAGCGAGTCGCGGCCCTTCTGCTCGGTGTCCTCGCGCTGCTCCTTCGCGAACCAGGCGCGGATCTTGTTGCGCGCGCGGGTGGTGCGCACGACCTTCAGCCAGTCGCGCGACGGGCCGCGGTCGGACTTCGAAGTGAGCACCTCGACGATGTCGCCCGAGAGCAGCGTGTAGGAGAGCGGCACGATGCGGCCGTTCACCTTCGCGCCCACGCAGCGATGGCCGACGTCGGTGTGCACGGCGTACGCAAAGTCGAGCGGGGTCGCGCCCGAGGCCAGCGCCTTCAGCTCGCCCTTCGGCGTGAAGACGTAGACCTCCTCGTCGAAGAGGCCGGTGCGCAGCGCGTCCATGAACGCCTGCGGATCGGCGTCGTCGGCCCCCTCCATCACCTCGTTCAGCCAGCGCTGCGGGCTCGGCGGCTTGCCGTCCTTGTACAGCCAGTGCGCCGCCACGCCGAACTCGGCCGTCTGGTGCATGCGGTGGGTGCGCACCTGGATCTCGAGCGGCTTGCCCTGCGGACCGATCACCGTCGTGTGCAGCGACTGGTAGCCGTTCGTCTTCGGCATCGCGATGTAGTCCTTGAACCGCCCCGGCATCGGCTTCCACAGGGCGTGGATGACGCCGATCGCGCCGTAGCAGTCCTTGTCGGACTCGACCCGGACGCGCATCGCGGTCAGGTCGTAGATCTCGTTGAACTCCTTGCCGCGGCGCGTCATCTTCTCGAAG
>JBKJIG010000023.1:0-5905 GCA_046598415.1 Gaiellales bacterium | reverse complement strand
TGAACATGAACATCTGGGACGTCAACGACACCCTCCAGACACTCATCACCAGCCGCACCGTGATCGACGAACACCACCTCACCAACCCCGACCTACCACTCGACCAACTCGCCAGCGCGGGCTGACGCGTTTGCCCCCGCTCCTCCGGGGGGAGATTGTCGGCATGCCCACTCGCCGACACGTCGTCCCTGTCCCGGGCGGCGGATGGAACGTCGTCAAGCCTGGGGCGAAACGCATCTCCTCCCATCACGAAACCGAGTCGCAGGCGGAGACGAGAGCAACGGACATCGTGGTCAAGGCCGGCGGCGGCGAGGTCGTAATCCATCGCCTGGACGGGTCGGTGCGCCGCACCGACCAGATCTCGCCTCCGTACGTCTCGCTCCGGCCCGCCCGCGAGCCGTCCACCTGAAAGCGCTGCTGCAGGACCTTTGATGCGCCTCGCGTTTGATCCGGCGCGCCCGCGGGGAGGATCGGTCACCCACCCACTCCGCCGCCGGTCTCCCCCCGGCGCGGTTCCCACGGCGACGGCCCGCATCACGCAGCGACATGCGGGCCGTCGCCGTCCGTTTTTCGAGCGAGGAAGGGGCTGCGGCGTTGCCCTCCCCATCCCCTTGCTACTGGGAGAACTCGGAGGTGTTGTGGCCATCTCCGCCCGGCGCGCCGAAGCGCGACGAAACGCCGCAGCCATATCCGACATGCCACCGCGGCAAACGGACAAACGTTGCAGAATGATCAAGCCGCCGGCGACCGGCAGGTCAGCTGGGCTGCGGCACGATCCGGATGTACGGCTTGGGCTCTTCCCAACCCTCCGGCCAGAGCTCCCTGGCCTGCTCGTTCGAGACCGAGCCGGCGATGATGACCTTGTCGCCCTGCTGCCACTGCGCCGGCGTCGCCACCTTGTGCTTGGCGGTCAATTGCAGCGAGTCGACGACGCGCAGTACCTCGTCGAAGTTACGTCCGGTCGTCATCGGGTAGACGAGGATCAGCTTGACCTTCTTGTCCGGCCCGATCACGAACACGTTGCGCACGGCCTGGTTGTCGGCCGGCGTGCGGACGAGCGGATCGCCCTCGACGCTGCCCGGCAGCATCCCGTACAGCTTCGAGACGTTGAAGTCGGCGTCGCTGATGATCGGATAGTTGGGAGCGGTGCCCTGCGTCTCCTCGATGTCCTTCGCCCAGTCGGCGTGGCGGCCGAGGGGGTCGACCGACAGGCCGATCACCTTAACGCCGCGGCGGTCGAACTCCGGCTTGATGCGCGCCATGTAGCCGAGCTCCGTCGTGCACACCGGCGTGAAGTCCTTGGGGTGCGAGAAGAGCACCGCCCACGAGTCGCCGACCCAGTCGTGGAAGGAGATGCGACCTTCGGTGGTGTCCGCCTCGAAGTCCGGTGCGGTGTCGTTGAGCAGCAGTGCCATGTGTCCCGTCCTCTGAACGTGTCCGCCGTCGCGTGCGAACGATATCGCGCCACGATTGGCGGCGAGTAGAATACGGAACGCTTATACGTCGATTGCCATTCCGTCGATAACGGCCTCGGGCGGGGAGCGCACCGATGCGGGGTCACGCAGCCTAGGTCGCCCCTAGAAGAGCTAGCTGTCGCACAATCGCGCGGCCCCCGCCCCGCACGGCTCCGCCGGCAGTGCTATTGGTGGCGGACCACCCGACGAAGGGCGCGAGATGACAGTCGAGTTCGGCATCTTCCAGAACGGCGCGACCGACCTCCCCACGAAGGTCGTGGACGAGATGGTGATCCCCGACGGCGACCTGAAGGCGCTGGCCGAGTCGTACGCGCGGGTGCAGATCGGGCAGATCCGCCAGGGCGTCCTCGCCGATCAGCTCGGCTTCGACTACTACTTCATGTCCGAGCACCACTTCCAGCCCGAGGGTGCGGAGTTCAGCCCGAACCCGCTGCTCGCCGAAACCGCGATCGCGGCGCTGACGAAGCGGATCCGGCTCGCGCAGGGCACGAACGTCACCACCGAGCACCATCCGGTACGCATCGCCGAACAGGCCGCGATGCTCGACATCATCAGCGGCGGCCGCCTCGACTTCGGCATCGGCCGCGGCTACCAGCCGCGCGAGGTGGAAACCCTGGGCGCTGCGTTCGGCTCGACGATCCAGGACCAGGAAAAGAACCGCGCGATGTTCGAGGAGACCTTCGCGATCATCCTCAAGTGCTGGACGGAGGACTCGTTCTCGCACCACGGCGAGTTCTTCACGATCCCGCCGACCTTCACGCGCTGGCACCACCGCCAGACGATGGCGTACCTGCGCGACCAGGGTGACGGCCTGCTCGAGCGTGCGCTCAAGGTCGCGGCCGAGGACGAGTACGCAACGAGCAGCATGCCGATCAGCTCGAAGGAGACGACGCTCCGGGAACTCCAGGTGTTCCCGAAGCCGCTGCAGAAGCCGTACCCGCAGATCTGGCAGCCGCTGACCAGCGCCCGGTCGATCAAGTACGCCGCCGAGCACGGCGTCAACGGGTACTTCAACGCGTCGACCAACGAGCGGCTGAAGCGCGACATGAACCGCTACTACACGGCGGCGGAGGCGGCCGGCTGGCCCGACCGCCTCGATCGCGGCGAGTTCGCCTACGGATGGGACCGCGAGCGCCGGCGCGGGGTCATTACCGACCGCATGATCCACATCGTCGACGACGGCATCGGCGACCTCGACCGGGCCGCCCGCGGCGTCGAGGTGCAGTGGGACTTCTACGGCGCGTTCGGGTTCTCGGCCGCGCTCGTCAACCCGGGCGACGAGCCGTATCCGCTGGACATGAAGATCACCGCACCGCTGCTGCGCGAAAAGGGCATCGCCCTGCACGGCACCGTCGACGAGATCATCGAGAAGATCGTCGGCATCCGTGACGACGCCGGGTACGGCGAGGACTTCATGCTGAACTGCCACTTCGAGCTCGCCGGCTTCAAGAGCGCCGAGATCGAGGAGCAGATGCGCTGCTTCGCGGAGCGTGTGATGCCGGCCGTCGCCAGGGAGTGCGGCGGTCACCTGCCGCGCGAGGCGAGCACCGTCGACTTCTCGGTCAGCTGATGCGCCTCTACGCCTTCCACTGCGGCGGCGAGCTGTCGATGCGCTCGCTGTTCGACCCGAACGACCCCGACTGCGGCGCGCCGATGATGGTGCCGTACTTCTTCTTCCTGATCCAGCACGCGGGCGAGAACATCCTGTTCGACACCGGGATGCACCCCCGGTCGATCAGCGACCCGGCCGCGCACTTCGGCGAGCACGTCGACTCCTATCCGATCAGGATGACTCCCGGCGACGACGCCGTCAGCCTGCTGGGGGCGGTGGGCGTCGCCCCTGACGACGTCGGGCACATCGTGCAGTCGCACCTGCACTACGACCATGCCGGCGGCCTGACGCTGTTCGAGCGCGCGACCGTGCACCTCAACCGCGCCGAGCTGCCGTTCGCGCTGTGGCCGCCGGTGTACCAGCGCAACCCGCCGCAATTCATCCGGCACGAGTTCGAGAGCGTGACGAACTGGGACGAGATCGAGGGCGACTGCGACATCCTCGGCGACGGGCGGCTGATCGCGTTCCCGACGCCGGGCCACACGGCGGGCCACCAGTCGCTGCTCGTGCACCTCGACAGCGGTCCGGTGATCCTCGTCGGCGACGCCGCCTACGACCTCGGCAAGATGCGCCAGCGCGCCCTCCCCTCCGTGCTCTGGAGCCCCGACGCGATGGTGGCCAGCTGGGAGCGTCTCGAGGCGCTCGAGCGGAGCCTCGGCGCGACGCTGATCACCAGCCACGAGACGGCGTACGAGACGGCGCGACGGCTGGCGCCTGCCGCCTGGTACGAGTAGCCGCTCTGCTCGACGCCGCGCTCTAGCCGTCACGCGGCGAGCCATCGCTGGATCGTTCGGGCGCTCGTCCCGTAGTGCGCCGCGATCTCCGGAGCCGTGAAGCCGAACATCTCGCGCGCATGCCGAACGTGCTCTCGCGCGAGCCTCGACGACGAGGGCAGGATCGCCGCCAGCGACGGCCGCCCACCGGACCGGAGTTCGACGGCTGCATCGATCGCAGCATCGAAGGTCGTTCGGCGGCATGCGAACAGGCCGCGCGTGTAGACCGTCGTCAGGTGAGGCCGCGCAGCGTCGGCCGTGGCGTGGGCGGCGTATGAGCCGTACTGCCATTCCCGCGGGTGCTCGCAGAGCCCGGCGCGGACCGGATTCATCGCGATGTAGACGCTCACGGCGCGGGCGGCATAGCGGTCGGGCACCTCGGCGGCGTGGAAGCGCTGACCCACGAGGTGGTCGAGGTGGCCGTGGCGCTTGTTGTACGCGCGGGCGTAGCGATGGTTGACGAACCACATCAGCTTCGAGACGGCGGCCATCTCGCCCTCGAGGAGGAGGTGGACATGGTTGCCCATCTGCACGTCCTGGTGGCACTCGATGGGGTGCGAGGAGACGCCCTCGGCGAGCAGCGCGTAGTACCGCTCGCGATCCTCCGCGTCCTCGAACATCCGGCGTCGGTCGTTTCCTCGGCTGGTGATGTGATGGAGTCGGCAATCGGTCTGGCGGCGCGGGCGTCGAGGCATGTGGTGCTCCTTTCAACGCCATTGCTGCACGACCCCGGCGCCCGTGCAGTCACGAAACGCGCGCGGAAAGCGCCGAATCCGCACGGTCCGGCGCGGAAGTGCGTCCGTGTGGCGGATTCGTGCCTGGCACGGAAACGTCAGCCGGTGGCGGATTCGTGCCTGGCACGGAAACGTCGCCCGCGCAGCGGGCGCCCGTTTGCGCTCGCCGCCGGCGGGGGAAGCTCCGGGCATGCAGGATTCGAACCCGTACGTGAACGACGACGACTACGCGGCCGAGTGGGAGTCGATCATCGACGACGCCCGCGCCGACCCGCGCGACGGTCTCGACGACCTCCTCGCGATCGTCGACCGCATGCTCACCGACGAGAGCGGGTCACGCTCGACCGCAGGCCTCGAGCCGGAGATCGGCCGGCGCCTCGACTACGCCCGCGAGATCGTCCGCGGTCTCGAGCAGGGCGACGACATCGAGCAGGGCGACGTCGAAGCCGCTCTCGCAGCGGTGATCCACGTATACGACACGACGCTCCCGCCGGGCGACGGCGGCGACCCCGGCTCGATCGACCCGGCCGCCGCCGGGTCGATCGATGACGAGTTCGGCACCGCCGAGCAGGGCGAGACCGACCCCGACCGGTAGGTGTGGCGAAGTAGCGGACGCCCGCCACACCTACCGGTCGCCGCGCACGCCGGTCTGACGCAGCCGCCGGCTGTGAGCGCGCATCTGCGCCGCCCCACCCGCTCGAAACTGCACGGTCTGCCCTGCAGCGGCGTGGTCTTCGTGACGGCGGCCAGCGCGACGTAGCCGGCGCCCGCGATCATGAACGAGCTCCAGGCGTCCGTGCCGAGACGCGCGAAGCCGAACGCGAACGGCGCGACCTATCACGGGGATCTGGCCGCGGTTTGAGCCGTTTCCGACGGCCCCGTCACCCGAACGAGCGGGGCGCGGTCGTCAGCAGCTCGTAGCCGGCATCCGTGACGAGGACGGTCTCCTCGAAGTTCGCGCCGCCCACACCGGGAACCGGCTGCCGCTTCTCGACGCACAGGCACATGCCCGGCTCGAGCACGATGGCGGACGACGCGGTGATCCACGGCTCCTCCCAGCACAGCGAGGTGGAGTGGCCCCACGCGGCGAACCCGGTCGGCGTGGCCAGGCCGCGCCGCACCAGTTCGGTCCCGGCCCAGTGCAGATCGCAGGCGCGCGCGACATCACCGACCGTGGCCCCGGGGCGCACGGCCTCGAGGCCGGCCAGCGTGGTCTCCCGCACGGCGTCGAGCAGCGCCTGCTGGTCGGCCCCCGGTGCGCGCGAGACGACCCGGCTGCGGCCGAAGTCGAACAGGTAGCCGTCGACCGAG
>JBKJIG010000053.1:0-3702 GCA_046598415.1 Gaiellales bacterium | reverse complement strand
GCAATGCCGGTCGCGGCCGCCAGCCAGTCGTCCCAGGTCCGAACGATCAGGCCGGCATCGACCGTGATGATGCCAATCGCGTTCGTCAATGCCCGTTGGTCCGCGGCGGCCGCCCGTTCGATTCGCCCGGCGCCGCCTGCAGGTTGTTCACGACCGAGGTCAGCGCCTCGGCGTAGCGCAGCAGGTCGGCGGTCGTGGTCCGCGTCTGCTGGACGCCCGCGGCGTTGCGTTCGGCGATGCGCCGGAGCTCGGCGAGCTCCGCCACCACGGCGGTCGCGCCCAGGGAGTGGCCGCGGTTGGCGCGGGTGATCTCCTTGATCTGGCTGGCCGTGCTCGATGCCGCCCCGCCCATCTCTTTCATCGCCGTGGTCTGTTCCTTGAGGGCCTTGGCCGCCTGGTCGGCCTGCTGCCGCATCGATTCCGACGCCTTGGCAATCTCGGCGCCGGCGGCCCCCTGCTCGGCCATCGCCTTGGTCACCGAGGCGATCAGGCGGTTCATCGACTCCGCCGCCCGCACGATCTCGACGGAGGCCTGCGCCTGCTCGGCGATCGCCCGCGTCGTCGCCCCGGCGCCGCGCCGCATCGACTCGGTGGCCTGGGCGATTTCGGTGGCGCTGCGCGCCTGCTCGGCGGTGGCCTTGCGCACCTGCACGGCGAAGCGCGTCGTGTTCAGGGCGGCCTTGATGATGTCGCGCGAGGCGCGCGTCTGCTCGGCGACCGCCTTGGTGACCTCCTGCGCAATCTTGCGCATCTGCGCCGTCGCCTGCACGATGCCCGACGCCACCGACGACTGTTCCGCGGTGGCGGTGGCAATCTGCTTCGCCTGATCGGTGGTCGCCGCGATGGCGGTGACGACGGACTGCCCGGCGGTCCGCTGCTCCCCGGTCGCCGTGGCAATCTGCCCCACCAGGGTGACGGTCTCGGACACGCCGGCCAGGATCTTCTTCAGCCCGGACGCGCCGCTCTCCGCCAGCGAATTGCTCTCGTCGGCGACCCGCAGGCCGTCATTGGCGGCCGACACGGCGTCCTGCGCGACCTCCTGCAGTGCCTTGATGATGCCGGCGATGTCGGAGGTCGCCTTGGCCGATCGATCGGCCAGGTTGCGGATCTCCTCGGCGACCACGGCGAAGCCGCGGCCGGCGTCGCCGGCGCGCGCCGCCTCGATCGAGGCGTTGAGCGACAGCAGGTTGGTGCGCTCGGCGATCAGGTTGATGGTGTCGACGATGGTGGTGATGTCGCTGGTGCGCTTGCCCATTTCGCGCATCACGCTCGCCGATCCGGCCATCGAGTCGCGCATCCGGGTGATGCCCTGGATCGAGCGCTGCACGGTGGCGCCCCCCTCCTCGGCGTCGCGGGCGACGCGGCGGGTGACCTCGTCGGCCTGGCGCGCCAGCGCCGAGACCGACTGGATCGAGCGCTCCATCTCGGTCGCGGTGGTCGCGGCGTCGCGGGTGACGTCGGCGATCCGCGCGCCGCTCTGCGCGACGTGCTGCACCGACCGCGACATTTCCTCGATCGAGGCCGAATTCTGCTCGACCGCGGTGGCCAGCCGCTCGGTCATCGCCCCGACCTGCTCGATCGACGCCGCCATCTCGTTGATCGACGAGGAGGTTTCCTCGGCCGCCGCGGCCAGATCGTCGGCGTTGCCCGAGACCCCCTTGATCGACTGCGTCATCTCCTCGATCGCGGCGGAGGTCTCGTTGACCGACGCGGTCACCTGCTGCGAGGCGGTCGCCATCTCCTGCGTCGAGCCCGCGACGTGCTGGATGGACGAGGCGTTCTCGGTCATCGCGGCGGCGGTCTCGGCGATCGACGCGGCCAGACTGGTGGTGTTGCCTGTGACCTCCTCGATCGACGCGGCCATCTCGTTGACGGACGACCCGAGTTGCTCCGCCGAGACACTCACCGATTCGGCCTGGCCGGCGGTCTCCTTGAGCGACGCGGCCATCTCGTTGAGGCCGCTGAGGGCGCGGTCGAGCGCGCGGACCTGCCTATCCGAGCCCTCCGCGACCTCGTCGCTGATGCGGGCGATCGTCCCGGCCGTCGTCGCGACCTGCTCGGCCTGTGACATCACCAGGCGGCTGTCGAATGCGGGCGCGACGCGGGAGGGGCGGCCGTTCGCTTTGCGGGTTGCCATGACTTCCTCTTGGGTTAAGGGCTCGCACGGGAATAGAGGCGCCACCTTGGCCGCCGAGGCATCCCGCCGGGCTTCGTTGCTCGTCGCTTACATACGCCCGGTATGCGCGCTCCTCGCGCCTTGCCGGGCGGGCGCCTCGGCGCCCAAACTGACACCTCTATTCCCGTGCGAACCCTACGCGCGAATTGCCGGGAGCGGGTCGTCGAACGTCAACGTCTCCGCCAGGTGCAGGATCAGAATCAAGCGGTCGCCCAGATTGGCGACCCCTTCGAGGTAGCGTCCACTCAACCCGGTCAGCGCCGCGTTCGGCGGCTGGATCGAGGCGGGGTCGATCGAGACGAACTCGCGGGCCGCGTCCACCACCAGGCCGACGCTGCGGCCCTGGTCGTGCACCACCAGCAGGCGGGTCGACAGGTCGTAGGGCGCCTTCTCGAAGCCGAACCGCGCCCGCAGGTTGAGCGCCGGCACCACCTGGCCGCGCGAGAACACCACGCCGTCCACCACGGCGGCGGCGTTCGGTACGGCGGTCACCTGCTCGACCATCTCGATGTGCGCGACGTCACGGCTGCGCAGCGCATACGTCGTCCCCGCCACGGTAAACAGGATGAACGGCTCGGTCATCGTGCGGTCTCCGCCTTCGCCTGGGCGGCGGCTGCCTGGGCCGGAGATCGGCCCGGCCCGACCTGCGCGCGGGCGCTGCGCGCGATGGCGGCAAGGTCGAGGATCAGCACGACGCGGCCGTCGCCCAGATCGGTGGCCCCCGACACCCCGACCACCCTGAGCAGCGCGTCGGCCATGCCGCGCACGACAATCTCGCGCTGCCCGGCGATGCGATCCACCACGATGCCGACGGCGTCCACCCCGGTGCCGATCACGAACACGTGCAGCGCGCGGCGGGCCTGCTCCGGCACCCCGAACAGCCGCGCCAGCCTGATGATCGGCAGCGTCCCGCCGCGGAAGGGGGCGATCTCGTGCCCTTCGATCCGGCGCACCACCTCCGGCGCGATTTCAATGACTTCGCGTACCGCCGCCTGCGGCACGGCGAAGAGGCGGTCGCCGACGTGCGCGATCAGGGCGTCGGTGATCGAGAGCGTCAATGGCAACTCGATGACGAAGCGCGTGCCCTCACCGGGTGCGGTCTGCAGCGTCATCCTGCCATTGAGCTCCTCGACCGTGGTCTTGACGACGCCCATGCCGACGCCGCGGCCGCTGGCGCGATCGGTCTCGTCGCGCGTGGAGAATCCGGGCGCGCACAGGATGTCGAGCAGGGTGGCCGCGTCGAGCGGGCCCTCGGGCAGCGGGAATCCCAGCGCGCGCGCCCGCGCCGCCACCGCCGCCTGGTCAATCCCGCGGCCGTCGTCGGCAATTTCAAGGATGACCGCCTCGCCGACGCTGGCCGCGGCGAGCGTCAAGGTCCCCTCGGCCGGCTTCCCCGCCGCCACGCGTGCCGCCGGCAGTTCGAAGCCGTGGCTGACGGCGTTGCGGACCAGGTGCAGGACCGGATCCATCATGCGCTCGATCAGGAACTTGTCGATCTCGGTTTCCTGCCCGCGCAACTCGAGGCG
>JBKJIG010000042.1:0-44199 GCA_046598415.1 Gaiellales bacterium | reverse complement strand
CCGCCGACGAGGATCAGCGACGCCAGCGCCAGCAGGTAGGCGTTCGACACCCACTGCTGGCCGGACAGACCACCGCCGAGGTCGCGCTCGATCGCCGGCAGCGCCACGTTGACGATCGAGGCGTCGATTGACGCGACGGCCGATCCAACGATCGCCGCCACCAGCGTGAGGTGCTGCCGCCGGGTCATGCGTGCAGATCATGCACGACCGCGTGACCGCGTGACCGCGTGAGCGCGCGCCCGGACCGAACTCCCAGCCGGTGTCCGGGTAGCGCTATGCGGCGGCGAACGTGAGTTCGGGCGGTGCGATCGCGGCGTCGACCTGCGCCGTCGGATGCGGGTCGAGCGGGCCCCAGATCACGTACTCGCCGAGCAGCTCGACGATGTCGGACGGGGTCGCGTCGCGGCGCTCATGCAAGAGCCGCGCCACGATGGCGCGCATGGCCTGGTCCTCGGCGATCCGGTTGGTCATCGACATGGCGCCACCCTAAGACGGTGAGTGCCCCGCCCGACGGTCCATGACACCTCTGTCACGGAAGAGTCCTATTCTGAGTGCACCGTGGTAAAGGACAAGGAGCGGCCGGTACCGCCCGCACCCGAACCCAGGTAGCCGCCCATGCGCATCCTCGTCGTTGAAGATGAGCCTCGAATTGCGACGTTTCTCACCTCCGGCCTTCAGGCCGAGGGCTTCGTCGTCGACACCGTCAGCGACGGTGAATCGGCCATTCAGTGGCTGGCCAGGAACGACATCGAGTTTGTCATCCTCGACCTCGCCCTCCCCGGCATGGATGGGCTCGACGTACTCGAGCAGCTGAAGCAGGAGCGCCCCGACATCTCGGTGCTGATCCTGTCGGCGCGCCGCGACGTGGCGACCAAGCTCGCCGGCCTGCGCGGCGGCGCCTGCGACTACATGATCAAGCCGTTCTCGTTCGACGAGCTGGTGGAGCGCATCCGCATCCACCAGCGCGCGCAGGCGGCGTCGATGGCCGGTACCGAGGTGCTGCGGGCCGGCGAGATCGTGCTCGACACGCGCGCCCGCTCCGTCGACACGGGCAGCGGCCGCGTGGCGCTGACGGGCCTCGAGTTCCGCCTGCTCGAGTACATGATGCGCAACCGCGGCCGCACCATCTCGCGACAGCGCCTGCTGTCTGCCGTCTGGGGCTACTCGCACCAGCCCAACACCAACGTCGTCGACGTCTCGATGCGCCGGCTGCGCCAGAAGATCGGCCACGACCGCGTCGAGACGGTCAGATCGGCCGGCTACCGGCTGGCCGAATGATCGTGCACCGCGCGATCGCCTGGGCGGCGTACGGCTACCGGGCGGAGTGGCTGCTCGCCGCGTTCTGCGCCCTCTGCCTGGCCGGCATGCTCCTGCTCGACGCCGCGCTGGCGCCGATCCCGTTCCACTTCGTCTACACCGCGGTGGTGATCGTCTACGGCCTGCGGCTGTGGCGCATCCGCGGCGCCATGTTCGCCGCCATCGCGACCGGCGTCGCCACCGGCGCCATCACGGTCTACAACGTCATCACCTCCGACGAGCCGTCGCCGGAGCTGATCGAGGTGCCGCTGATGACCATGATGGTGATCGCGACCATCTGGCACGTCCGCAGCCGCCAGAAAGCCGCGGCCGTCGTCGCGGCGCTCGCTGACGAACGCCAGCAGATGATCAAGCGGGAGCGGACCTTCTTCGCCAACGTCACGCACGACCTGATGACGCCGATCACCATCGCGCGTGGTCACATCGACATCCTCGGCCGGTCGGCGTCGCCCACCCCCGGGGAGCTCGCGGAGACCAAGCTGGTGATCGTCGAGGAGCTGAAGCGCATCGAGTCGATGGTCGGCGACCTGCTGCTGGTCGGACGCCTCGACGACGACTGCGCGGTTCTGCAACGCGACCGGATCGACGCCGAGGACTTCCTCCACATCGTCGCCGATCGCTGGGCCGGCGTCGGCGAGCGCTCGTGGACGATCGACATCGACGCGCCGGGCACGTTCGTCGCCGACGGCAACACGCTGGCGCAGGCGATCGACAACGTGGTCGAGAACGCCGTCGCCTACACGCTGCCTGGCGACGCCATCTCATTCCGCGCGCGCGGCGTCGGCTCGCAACTCGAGATCGAGGTCGCCGACACGGGGCTGGGTATTCCGCAGTCCGCGCTCCCCCACGTCTTCGACCGGTTCTATCGCGTCGACCGCGCGCGCTCCCGGTCGACGGGCGGTTCGGGCCTCGGCCTCGCGATCGTGCGCGACGTCGTCGACGCGCACGGCGGCCGCGTATCGATCGAGTCTCATCCGGGCGGCGGCACGAAGCTGGCGATCGTGCTGCCGGAGTACCGGCGGCGCCCGCGCCTCCGCGGCGATGCGCGGACCGGGCGCTCGACGGCAGCCAGCTGAGGCATCCGGCCGCGGGTTTGATCGAGGTTTGACGCCAGGCCGAAGGTGCAGCCGGCTCGGATCGCCGGCTCCAGGCGCGCGCGGGTGCACCGGCGGCGACGGGCGGCAGCAGGGAGCATCGAGCCGCGCCAGGCAAGCCCGCGGCGGTCGCTGAGGATACGCGGTCGGATCGGGTGCCAGGCACGGATCCGCCAGGCTCGGACGTCGGCAAGGGCGGCGTGCAGCCTGATCGTCGGATGTCGTGGTCAGCCGCACGTGCGGAGGCGACGGGAAGAGCGGCCGGCATCGACCGAATACCCGAGTCCGGATCCCGGTCGTGGCGCATCGCCGACCCGGACGCGGCGCACTTCGAGCAGCGCCGGGGTCTGCGGCGGGCGCCGCGGATGTGGCACGCCGGCGAGCCGATCTCGAGGGGTCGACACACACCGCTCGTATCTCGACCTGTAGTGGAGATATACCCCACCTGACCGCATCACCCTCAAGGACCACTTGAGGTCGATCGAGCGCGCTGTTTCCGGTCCTCCGCCCTGACAGTCCGATGACGCCGTTGTCATGAGGATCGACAGAATTCAGTAGAAGGCCATAGGTTGGCGGGCATTCCGGAGCGCCCCAGCTTCGGTTCCCCCTTGCTGCCTGATGGCCATCTGGCGGCCACGCGTCGCCCCCTGCGGCGTGTGGTCGCGGCGTGGTCCCGGCGTGCGTGAAGGAGTCAAACAACATGGTCGGAGGAGCTGCGAGATGAGACGACGAGGCTTGCACCGGGTTTCGGGTATGGCCGTCCTGCTTGCCGCGTTCATGCTGCTTGCAGGCGTGTCGACCGCATCCGCTGACGTGGTCCACCTGAAGATCAAGGAGGGCCGGTCGGTGATCGACCCGGGCTCCAATGCGTTGATCGCGGACGAGAACGCGATCGTGACGAGCCCCTACACGTGGCTGCTCACCCGCGACGTGACCGGGACGCCGAACGACTCGCTCACCGATTGCCGCCCCGCGCAGGGCCTGGCCGTGCCGTCAGACGTCCTGAAGGCCAACGGCGGTAACACGTCGGCGCCGGCGTACGTCGCGGCGGTCGCGGCCATGAACGCGGCCTACGCGAACTACCCGGAGAACTGCGACTGGCCCTCCATCCACGCGATCGGTCCGGGCACGGCGCCGTCCGTCGTGATGACCGGCGACTCGTCGGACTGGAACCTGACCCAGGGCATGGGTGACCTGCCGAATGGCAAGTACATGGTCTCCGTGTGGGCCGAGGGCTACGAGGTCGCCGGTGGCTGGTTCGAGGTCACCTGCGCGCCCGGCACGGCCGGATGCACCGACACCCAGTCGCAGACGGCATTGGTTTACGCCCAGCGCAACCCGATCCCGACGACGACGCTTCGCGTCGACGTCTTCGAGGACACCCTCCCGACCAACGGCCAGTACGACGTCGGCTCCGAGGTCGGTCTGAACGATTTCACGGCGGTCGCGATCGACCCGGGCACCGGCGAGGCGCTGACCACCGACGCCTACGGCAACCCGATCTGCTCGGACTACGAGCCGGTGCGCACCCGCACCGGCACCTTCGGCCCCGCACAGATCGTGTTCGACGGCGACGGACTGAGCGTCTACCAGCTGTACAACGAGGCCGGCGATCCGATCTTCGACTCGTGGACGGCCGGCAACACCCCGGTCTTCATTCCCGGCTCTCACACCGGCTGGGAGACGGCGGCCCCGAAGCTGATCCCCGGTACCGGCGGCAAGTGCCTCTCGAAGTCGCTGACGCTGACCGATCCGGAGACCGGTGACACGTACTCGGATCCCGGACACGTCGCGATCCGGAACCTCGGCGCCGGTCGCTGGGCGGCGATGGTGTCGCCCCCGAACAACGCCAACTGGGCCACCGACCCGAAGAGCTACGACCCGTTGTGGTCGCAGACCACCACCCTCGAGGGCGCCCATGACTGGGATACCTGGCTGAACGCCGGCGACAGCGGGCTCGACCACGAGCTGATCAACGGCACAGAGAAGGCTGCAGTCACCGAATCGGGCTGGGTTCGGAAGGACACCAGCCTTCCGGTCGCCAGCACCGGCCAGGCCGGCTCGATTCACGGCTTCGCCGTCGAGGCGTTCTCCTACACCGGCGACCCGGTCAACGGCAACTACATCGGCCAGAACGAGCAGTCGATCCAGAACGAGGTCGGGCCCGTCCGCGAGCTGTGGGTGTCCCTGACCGCGCTGCACATCCCCGCGACGTCGCTGGCACCCCACCAGAACCTCCCGGCGCAGGACGAGACCGTCTGGACGAAGTCGTTCTACGAGAAGAACCCGACGAACCCGCTCAAGCCCGGCGAGTTCGACGTTCCGAACGTTCCGGCCGGCGATTACATGCTGTCCGTCTGGGACTTCGACCAGAACAACATCCTCTACTCCCAGAACGTGACCGTGCGCCCGGGCGAGCAGACCGACATGGACACGCTGCGGCTTGCGCAGTGGTGGACGTGGATCCAGGGCACCGTCTTCAACGACACGAACGAGAACGGGAAGCAGGATCCCGGCGAGAAGGGCATCCCGCACCAGCTCCTGACCGTCCGCGAGCGCTCCAACTCGCTCTACGAGCACGGGTCGAACTTCGCCCTGACGGATGCGAACGGCCACTACAACCTCCGTGCGGTCTACCCGCTCGGTCAGTGGCTGGCCCTCGAGCAGTACTCGGACGGCTACCGCAACACCGGCCTCACGTGGCAGGCGGAGCAGGGCAAGCACCCGACCACCCAGCTCGGCGGCGCCGTCGATGTCAACTTCGTGCCCTGGATCGGTCAGGGCGCCACCATCGACTGGGGCAAGAAGCCCTACAAGGCAGATGAGAACGGCGGCATCGTCGGCGTCGTGTCGTACGGCACGACGCGCAACGAGCTCGATCCCGACGAGGCCGTCATCGAGGACTGGCAGCCCGGCATCTCCGGTCTGACCATGCACGTCTACCGCGCCGTCAAGGACGCGAACGGCGACGCCGTGCACAATCCCGACGGGTCGGTGCAGCTCGTCGGCCAGGCGGCCGACGGAACGGGCACGCCGACCGATATCGGGCCGACGTACACGACCGAGACATGGAACCGTCCCGTCGACTGCCAGAGCACCGACGCCGACGGCAACCGGGTCTCGTACCCCTTCATGGCGGACTTCGCCTCCTTCACCGCCGGCCTGCCAATCTCGACGGCCGTCCACCACGAGTGCGTGGAGGCCATCGGCGGCGGCATGAAGATCGGGCAGTTCCCGACCGCGGACGGCACGGACTGGGGCGCGACCCTGAACGGCAACTGGGCGTTCACCGACCAGTACGTCGATCCCACCCTCCCGGCCGGTCACGGCCCGGGCCAGCTCGACGACCCCGCCAACCTCGCGCCGCTTCCGGCCGGTGATTACGTCGTCAAGGTCGACGTCCCGAAGGATGCGCACGGCAAGGACATCTACAAGGTCACCGGCGAGGAGGACATCAACGTCTTCAACGGCGACACGCTCACCACCCAGACGAAGCCGAACATCCTCAAGTACGGCTGCGCCGGGGCCAACCACCTCGTCGATGTCGCCGGGATCCTGCCAGGCGGCGTGCTCGACCCCAACGACGTCGGGCCGGGCAAGGTCGTCAACCCGACCTTCGCCGAGCAGGGCGGCTCGCCGTTCGAGGGCCAGCAGAGGCCGCGCTGCGACGCGAAGATGATCCATCTCCAGAACGGTCGCTCCGTGGCCCCGAGCTTCGAGCTCTTCACGGACACGCCGCTGCCGACGATCCACTACGGCCTGATCATCGACGACCTGAACACGTCCGTCGACAACAAGGAGATCTTCTACGGCGACAAGGAGCCGGCCAAGAAGATGCCGATCTCCTGGTACGACTGGTCCGGCCGGCTGATCCGGCAGAGCGTCACCGACCCGAACGGGTTCTACGAGGTGATGCTCCCGTCCACCAACCGCATCAACTACCCGAGCCCGGCAGGTGTCTCGCCCGGTTCCTACACGCTGGTCGCCAACGACCCGTCGATGGCCGACCCGACCGCGCCCGACCCGTCGGTGATGGACATGAACCCGCGGCCGGTCGTCCCGAACCCGGACTTCAACCCGCAGTACCGCTCGATCACGACCCCGTTCGAGACCTGGGCCGGCCACACGACCATCACCGACCTCGCGGTCTCGGAGATCGGCGTGGCCGTGAACGGACCGGGAGCGCAGCTCGCGCACCCGGCGCAGTGCCTGCTCGACACGACGCAGACGCCGCAGCTGTTCGCAGCCGACAAGGTCTACACGACACGCACCACGTGGACGGCGGACAACCCGGACAACCGGACGTTCACGCTCACGGGCACCGGCTTCGGCGCGCTTGCCACCGTCTCGCTCGTCAACGAGGACGGCGTCATCAACGGCGTCGGCAACACGATCACCGCCCCGGCCGTGTCGTACGGCAGCCGGACCGCGAACAGCATCACGTTCACGCTCGACAGCACCACCGCGGCCGGCGCGTACCAGGTCTACATCACGAACAACGTCACGAACCAGCGTGCGATCAACGTGCTGACCCTCCATGTCCGCAGCGGCAGCAGCATCTCCGGCTACAACCCGACCGTCTACGAGGTCGGGCCCGGCAAGACGTACGACCCGACCCTGGCCCCGCTGGCGGGCTCGGTCACGTCGGCCACCAGCAACACGCTGACCAGCTCGGCGGTCAACTTCGCCGGCACCACCGGTCTCTCGGTGACGATCACCAGCGGCCGCGGCGCCGGCCAGGTGCGCCAGATCACCAGCGTGCTGAACTCGCACGAGATCCGCGTCTCGCAGAACTGGAGCAACAACCAGACGCCGAACACCACCAGCACGTTCGCGATCGTCCGCGCTCGCGGCATCCAGGACGCCATCAACGCGTCACTGGGCGAGACTCCGCAGCCGCCGACGGTCGGTGATGAGCCGGAGGACGCGAAAGTGGTCAATCTCACGAACGCCCAGCGGCTGATCGTCGTCTACCCGAACCGGGCGGGCGCGACGGGATTCAACCCCCGCGGCGCGTACATGGAGAACCTGATCGTGCCGGCCCCGATGACCATCCAGGGCGTCGGTCCGGGCGGCCAGGGCCCGTCCGGGTACGTCTACGGTTCCGTCGTCGACGGCTCGACGTTCCAGGTCAAGGACGGCGGCGCCTACCAGACCGCTTGGTATTCGCTGGCCCAGACCATCGCCACCTCGGCGAACAACCCGACGCAGATCTCGGACGGCGAGGTCATCTACGTGCTGACCCGCTCCGGCCTGTTCGGCCAGGGCAACAACCCCGCCCGTGCCGGCATCGACGGCCTCGCCATCGAGGGCGGCGATCAGATGTCCTTCCCGGGCAACCTGAACCTGAACGGCGGCGGCCCCGTGCCGCGCCAGCTGCTCGGGATCGGCCAGCCGGTCACCCAGGGCGGCGGCATCTACATCGACGGGCACGCCCGCCGGTTCCAGATCAAGAACAACGCCTTCCGCTCGGACGGCGGTGCCTACGGCGGCGCGATCCGCCTCGGCTCGCCCTACCTGGGCCAGGACGGCAACGCGTCGAACGACAACGCGAACATCCGCATCGCCAACAACCAGATCATCGCCAGCGGCGGCACCAACCTCGCCGGCGGCGTGGCGATCTTCAACGGCGCCGACAACTACGAGATCGCCCGCAACGAGATCTGCGGCAACTTCTCGGCCGAGTACGGCGGCGGCATCTCCCACGTCGGCCGCTCCAGCGGCGGGCACATCCACCACAACCGCATCTACTTCAACGCCGCGTACGACGAGGGCGGCGGAATCATGATCGCCGGCCAGATGCCGTCGCCGAAGAACTTCCCGAACCTGCCGATCAAGTCGGCTCGGACGCAGGGTTCCGGCGCCGTCAACATCGAGGCCAATGTGATCCAGTCGAACCTGTCGAATGACGACGGCGGCGGTGTGCGCCTGCTGATGGTCGGCCCCGACCCGATCCGGATCACGAACAACCAGATCGTCAACAACATCTCGACCCACGAAGGTGGCGGGATCGCGATCGACGACGCGACCGATGTGACGGTGGCCGGCAACACGGTGATGAAGAACATCACCACGGCCACCGCCATGACCTCGGACGGCACGCCGGCCCCGGCCGGTCTGTCGACCGCTGACAACTCGACCTGGCTGACCACTCCGTCGGCAGCCGACACCTGCCTGGCACCGCGTTCCGGCACCGTGACCGGCTTTTATCAGGGCAACCGCGTGATCGGGGCCAGCTCGACAACGGCCGAGCTCACGCCCTACGTCGGCCGAACCGGCCTGACCCTGACCATCACGAAGGGCAGCCAGAGCCAGACGCACAACGTCGATTCTGTCAACGCCGGCACGCAGCAGATCAGGATCAGCAGCCAGGGACAGGCGTTCAACCCCGGGAACCCGAACGGCTGGAGCTTCACCATCAACGTCCCCGCCGCGCTCTCCACCTTCCCGAACTGCGTGCCAGTGCAGGCCAGCTTCACCCCGCCGACGGTGTTCGACAACGTCTTCTGGGACAACCGGGCCGGCACCTACGACGGCGGCTACGTCCGGGGCATCGGCCTGCCCGGCGACTCCGCGGCGATCAACCACTGGGATCTCGACGCCTACGGCGTCGCGGCGGGCCACAAGCTGAGCCCGGTCAACAACGACATCCAGGACATCGTCGGTCACGGCGCGCACAGCGACTACACGGGCCACGGGAACGTCTCCGTCGACCCGCAGGTACAGGCGGCGTACGACACGAGCGTCCGCCTGGCACCGTTCCGCGGCGATCCGCACTTCGTCGGCAGCACGATCGTCGCCGTCGACGTGCCGCCGACGAGGATGGGCAACTACAAGCTCACCGCCGACTCGACCGGCGTGATCGACCAGGGCGTGCAGTGCGTCAACGTCGCCACCAACTACAGCGCCGCGGCGAACATCAGCTGCGCGAACCCGCCGTCCGGTTCGAAGCGCGTCCAGCTCGAGACCTACGACATCGACGACGACGTGCGACCCCAGGGCCCGGCGTACGACATGGGCTCCGACGAGTACCTCGCCGCCTCGGCCCCGAACGTCGCACCGCGGCTCGCCGCAGGGCGAATCGTCGTGGCAGCACGCCTCGTTCGCAGTCCGCTGGTCGGACCCTCGCGATCCGTGGTCGGCGGCCAGGCACCCGAGCAGGTCTCGAACCTCTGCAAGACCTGCACCGGTCAGCTTCAGCTCCGCAAGGGGAAGCACGGCCGGGTGAAGACACTCCGCATGCGACGCAGTAGCACCAAGTTCACTGTCCGCACCGCCAAGCTCGCACCGGGGAAGTACCGCATCCGCGTGCTGATCCGCAACCGCCAGACCGGCCGCATCCATCGCTCGGCCTGGCGCACCATCGTCATCAAGAAGCACCGGAAGGGAGCTCGATGACCGACTCCGTGCAGACCTCGCGGCTGAGCCGCCGCGCGCTGCTCAAGATCGGTGGTGGCGGTCTCGTGGCCGTCGCCGGCGCGGGCACTCTCACATCCGCTCTGCGGTCGCCTGGGCCAGCCCAGGCGGCCGCGACACCGGTTACCAGACCCGTCATCGACCGCGTCTTCGCGCTGGCCGGCACTGACGGCTGGGTCTCCCTCCGCGGCGACGAGCTGAAGGAGGGCGGTGCGGTGGTCTTCCCTGACGCGCTCGGAGGCGACCGCAACATGTACGGCTATGGCTTCCGCGACGCGTCGCGGTGGCAGCGGATCCTCCAGACGGTCGATCCCAACTCCACCGCCGGCCGGGAGGCCCACGACGCCATCTACTCGTGGAAGGGCGAGACGCAGCAGACGTCCCCGCTGCTGTGGATGAACGAGGGCGAGAACGTCCAGATCGTGCTCTACAACCTCGGCTGGCAGGTGCGCCCGGACATCCCGGACGGGCACACCATCCACTGGCACGGCTTCCGCAACGCGATCCCGTGGTTCGACGGCGTGCCGGAGATGGCGGCCGGCGCGCCGATCGGCAAGACGCTCACCTACTTCTACAACCCGGTCGACCCGGGCTCGTACATGTACCACTGCCACTGGGAGGACGTCGAGCACATCCAGATGGGCATGACGGGCATGGTGCTCGTCCACCCCAAGCAGAACGCGACCGGCGTGGTCGGTACCCCGGTGCCGTTCTACACGCCCAAGCCGGGTGAGGCGTACATCTACAACGACCACAACGGCGCCTCCGCGTACGACCGGCAGTTCGCGTTCATGCTGATGGACTTCAATCCCATCCAGCACTGGCAGCTCGCGCATATCCAGCAGCCCGACTGGTCGGACTACCAGCCGTCCGCCTGGGCCATGAACGGGCGCTCCTACCCCGATACGCTGCTTCCCGCCGGCGTCGTCGAGCTTGGTCTCGAGGGAGCGTCGATCTTCGTGGGCACGGCGACCGGCGGCGGCTCGCGGACACTCTCGAGGTCCGGGAACCCGCCCCTGTGGAGCAGCGTCGCGGCGGGCATGATCGTCACGCTGCTGAGCGGCCAGGGCGCCGGACAGCGGCGCGAGATCGCCTCGCGCTCCGGGTCGACCATCACCGTCACGGAGCCGTGGGATACCTACCTCGGCATCCCCAACAACACGACGGCGTTCCGGGTGTCCGCGGTCGCGCACCCCGAGCTTCGTTCGCAGCCCCAGTCGTCGCTGATCACCTGCCAGCCGGGTGATCGGGTGGCGCTCCGCGTCACGAACCTCGGCTACCAGCAGCACGCGATGACCCTCGATGGCATCCAGATGCTCGTCGTCGGCCGCGACTCCACGTTCCTCGGTGACCGGCTCTACCGGACGTCGCAGATCGACGTCGCGCCGGGCGAGGGCTACGACGTGATCTTCACCGCGCCGGCGCACTCGGGTGCTGCGGATCCGGACGTCTACCTGTTCTACGACCGCAACCTGACCAACGATGGCACGGCCGGCACGTTCGGAGGGATGGCGACCGAGGTACACGTGTACCCGGCAGCCGCGACCCTCCGCCGCCAGGCGGTGCCGAATGACACGGGACTGTGAGGACGCCGTGAACGCTCTTCGACGAACGCGGCGCCGCGATGCCCGCCTGCTCTGGATCCTGCCCGTCGTCGCAGCGGTCGGAGTGGGCTCGCTCGGCGGTCTCGCCAGCTCCGCTCGGAGCGCTCCTGCGCCCGGGCCCTCCGAAGGCCTGGTCTGCGACGACGGCGTCGTGACGCCCGGGACGCCCAACGACCGCGTCTTCACGCTGACGGCGAAGGTGGGACTGATCTCCACCGCCGATGGCAACCAGGTGCCGATGTGGGGCTTCTCGTCCGGTAACGACGCCTACCAGTACCCGTCGCCGTTCCTCTGCGCGCAGGAGGGCGACCGGGTCACGGTCGTGCTCCACAACCGCCTCGGCAGCGCCGGCGCGACGTCCATCCGCACCTCGATCATGTTCCCCGGCCAGGCCGACGTCACGAGTGACGGCGTCCCCGTGCAGCCGGAGCTCGTGACGCCCGGTGACCCGTCGTCCGGCGTCGCCTCGCTGGTTCCCTCGGTCGGTAACGGCGACAGCGTCACCTACTCGTTCACCGCCGCGCACGCCGGCACGTACATCTACGAGAGCGGCACGAGCACCGCGGTGCAGATCCAGATGGGCCTGTTCGGCGGGCTGATCGTCCGGCCGCCGCTCGGCGCCGGCGGCGAGCACCTGCTGTACGGCGGGCTTCCGAACACCGTGTACGACCCGAAGCGCGAGGTCGTCCACCTCCTCTCCGACGTCGACCCCGACCTCCACATCGCCGTCGCCGCGGGCAAGCCCCACGCCACCGATGGCTTCCGCCCGCGCTACTGGTTCATCAACGGCCGAGGCTTCCCGGACACCACCGCACCGAACTTCGCGGACTGGCTGCCGAACCAGCCGTACGGCTCGAGCCTGCACGTGCTGCCGATCTGGACGCCCGCCCATCACGGCGGCGCCCCCTCCCCGGGCGGCTACGACACGCTGCCGGCGGCGGTCCGCTACATCAACGCGTCCGAGACTGCGCATCCGTTCCACCCGCACTCCGCCGACACGCTCGTGCACGGTATCGACGGTCGCCCGTTGCAGTCGGCCACGGGCGTCGACCTGACCGAGAATCACTACGGGATCGAGGTCGCGCCCGGCCAGACGATGGATGCCACGTGGAACTACGAGTACGTCGGCACCCACACGGCGTCCGGCGTGAACGTGCCATTCAGCCCGAGCTCCAACCCGGTGCCGGTGCCCGTGCAGGACTTCCGCGACACGCGGTACACGCCGTCCACCTATTCCTCCGGGACGCCCTACCTCGGCATCCAGGACGATCTCGCGGACGGCATCACATCGCTGAACGAGTGCGGCGAGTACTACAGCGTCTCCCACAGCCACGCGGTCGAGGAGGCAACCACCTACGGCGCCGCCGGCGGCGGGATGCTGACCCTCTACCGGATCGACCCGCCGGGCCATGAAGGGTGCGCCCCGTAATGGCCCGCCTGATCTCAAAGAATCGAGAGACCGACGTGACGACGACCCGAACGGGACGGCGCCTTGTCATCGTCGCCGCTGCGGCTGCGGCCGCGCTCGTCGCGGCCCCGGCCGTCAGGGCAGCGACGCTCACCCCGAACTGCCCGCTCAGCGGCACCGAGCAGCTGTGCGACGTGTACGCGAGCGCGGCGAGCGTCACCCTCGACGGCATCGCCACGCCCGTGCCGACCTGGCGATTCACGGACGTCAACGGCCAGCCGCTGTTGCCGCTCGTCGTCACCCAGGGCGACTCGGTGCGCGTCCGGCTCCACAACAACCTGTCCCTCGGCGTGTCGCTCTCCTTCCCGCAGCTGCAGAACGTGCTGCACGGGGCGGGAGCCCGCGGAGCGGACAAGCTCGGAGCCGCGTCGGCCGCGACGCAGGACTACGTGTTCACCGCCTCGCGGCCGGGCACGTTCCTGTACCAGGCCGGGCCGACACCGTCCGGCAAGCAGCAGGTCGCGATGGGCCTCGCCGGCGCGCTCGTCGTGCTCCCGACGACGCCCGGTCAGGCCTACACGGCGGCCAGCACCGCCTACGACACCGAGGACGTCCTCGTGCTCAGCGAGCTCGACCCGGCCCTCAACACCCTGGCCGATCCCGCGACCTTCAACCTCCGCAACTTCACCCCGAAGTACGTGCTGGTGAACGGCTTGCCGACGGCGCACGCGATTCCGGCCGCGCGGAACCAGAAGCTCCTCGTGCGCTACGTCAACGCGGGCGCCGAGAACCACTGGGCGGGCCTGCTCGGAATGCACCAGGCGCGGGTCGGCGCGAACGCCGAGCCGCTCTCGAACCTGCTCACCGCCGTCGACCAGCAGCAGTCCGGCGTGGTCGCCGCGCTGCCGGCCGGCGGCACGGCCGAGACGCTGATCCAGGTACCGGATGACGCCGCCAAGGACGGCTTCACGTACCCGGTGTTCGACGAGGGTCGCGCGATCGGCGAGGTCGGCGACGACATGCTCGCCTACCTGGCCGTCGGTGGCACGCTCGGGCTTCCCACCTGCCCGGTCGGCGCCGCCGGCGTGCTTCCGCCGACCGTCAACGGCCTGAACACGCCGCCCACCGGTCACATCGCCACCCTCGCCTCGCCGGACGCGGGAACGACCGTGTTCACCATCACCGGCCGCGCCCTCGAGTGCCGGGGAACCGCCGGCGCCGAGACGCCCGCCGACGGCATCCGCTACGCCATCGACACCCTGCCGGGCGGAGCCGCCCAGGCGATCCTCGACGCGAACGGCGCGTTCACCCTCTCGCTCAGCGAGGCGGACGTCGCGGCGATCGCGAACGGCGGCCAGCACTACCTGATCGTGCAGGCCCAGAAGGGCACCACCTGGGGCGCCATCTCGGCGGTCCAGCTGATCGTCGACAACGCGGCGCCGGAGCTCGACATCCACGCCGCGCCGGCGATCGTGAACCCGACCGGCAGCCTGGCCATCACCGGCAGCGCCACCGATCACTACCTCGGCGAGTCGGACGTCACCAGCGTCACGTACGCGCTCGACGCCGGTGCACCCACCACGGTGAACATCGCCGCGCCGGCCGTGACGGTGGCCGTCGACCTCACCATCCCCGTCGCCAATCTCAACGAGGGGCCGCACGCGGTCTCCGTCACCGCCACCGACAGCCTGGGGAACACGTCCGCGGCGACGAACGTCTCGGTCACCGTCGACGCCACGCCGCCGGCCCTGACCGACGTCGTGATCGAGCAGCGCCTGCCCGCGGATGCCCTGCACCCGTTCGGCGGTGACCTGACGACGCGCAACAACGGCACGCTGTCCTTCGACCCGAACCTCTGGGCGATCCGCGTGCGAGGCACGGCGACCGACTCGATCTCCCTGATCAAGGGGATGCGCGGCTCGTTCGACGACGCGTTCTGCACCACCGTCGCCGGCGCGCCCGGCATCAGTGGCGCCCGGCTCGATCCGAAGGACGGCGCCTGGTCGAACGTCAACGAGGTGGGCTTCGCGTACGTGCCGCTGGCGGAGCTGAACCGCTGGCTGCCGGCGGCCGGTGCACCCTTCGTGCACAAGGCGTTCCACGTACGGGCCCGTGACGGCGCCGGCAACTGGTCGGCCTGTGGCGACGGCTTCGTCGACCTCGACCGCACCAACCCCGAGATCACCGCACCGCTGCAGGTCGACATCACGGCTCCCGGCGAGGCCGCCGTGGCCCGGGCCAGCGCCCGTGCCCGGAACACCCTCGTCGTGCGGCTGTCGGCCAGCGATCCTCAGGGCATCGGCGCCGCCGAGTTCTTCGACGGCACCGACCCGGGCCGTGGCAAGGGCCTCGCCCTGCGCGCCACGGACGGCGCACTGGACGAGACGTCCGAGCAGGTCGCAGCGACCACCTCGGTGAAGCGCTGGACGCCGGGCGTCCACACCATCAAGGCCCGCGTTCGCGACGGCGCCGGCAACTGGTCGGCGATCGTTTCCGCCCGCGTGAAGGTGGCGTTCCCGCGCATCTTCGGCGACGGCTTCGAAGCCCGCCGTCTGAAGCACTGGAGCCGCGTCGGCGGTCGTCGCGTGACGGTCTCGCCCGCGGCGAGGATCCATGGCCGGTACGGCCTCCGGATCGCGCTCGGCCGCAAGGCCGCGTACCTGACCGATAGCGCTCCGCGCAAGGCGTCGAGCTACCGGGCGTCGTTCTCGATGGCCACTGGCACCTCGAGCACCGGCGGGGCCTGGCAGACCGTGTTCGCCGCGGTCGACCAGCACGGCAAGACCGCCCTGGCCGTTCAGCGGCGCAGCAGCGCATCCGGCGGCCAGGTGGTGCGGCTCGTCACGCTCCGGCACGGCCGGGTCGTCGAGTCGTCCCAGGCCCTGCTCTCGGCCAAGCGCCATGCCATCTCGGTGGCCTGGTTCGGAGCCAAGGACGGTGAAGCGGGCCTGTGGATCGACGGCAAGCTCGCCGCCAGCGTCACCAAGCTCGCCAACGCCGGCCAGACGATCGAGTCCGCGCGACTCGGTCAGGTCGGCGGCGGCAACGCACGCACCCGAGGCAACCTCATCGTCGACGACTTCAACTCGACGACATGACTGGCAGGCGTCGGGAGATCGTCGCCGGTCGGGCGAGCGTGGCGAGCCAGTCGCCACTCCGCAGCCCGGATCGGCAACGACCTCCCGACGCCCGTCACGAAACGGGCCGGGGGGCCTGCCGAGGCTCCAGCGCCGGAACAGCGCTGGAGCCTCGGGACTCCCGACCTCACCAAGTACGACCTCCGACAGCCCCCCTTTCCAGCCCAGCCCCAACCGACCGGAGCCACCCCGATGCCGTCCCTCCGCTCCATCGCCATCCCCGGCCTCGCGATCGTGATCGCAGCGGTCGCGGCCTTCGCCATCACGACCGGTGTCCGCGCCGATCCGGCGGCGGCACCCCTGCCGAAGGCGGGCCCCGCGCCCGTCAGCCCCGAGATCGAGGCCGGCTACGGCCTGCGGTTCCTGCGCGCCACGCTCGCCGTCCAGGGCGGCCTCATCGACGTCCGGTTCGTGATCCTCGACACGACTCGTGCCGAGCCCGTCATCGGACACCTGTCGCGGGAGCGGGTGAAGCTGATCGATGAGGCGTCGGGCCACGTGCTCGACACCCGCTCGATGACGCCCGGTGACTCGAACCTGAAGGACGGCGAGGGCTACTACATGCTGTTCCGCAACTCGGGCGGCCTGCTGCACGCCGGCAGCCGCGTGTCCGTTGCGATCGGCGACCTGCGCCTGCCCGGCGTGACGGTTCGGTGAGCCGCCGACTCCTTGTCGCCGGGGCGGCGATCACCGTCGCCCTCGCGCTTCCGGCGGCCGCCGGCGCCCATGCCCAGCTGATCTCCGCCGTGCCCGCCGACGGCGTCACGGTGCTCGACGCGCCGACCGAGATCCGGCTCGCCTTCAGCGAGCCGGTCGTCGCCGGCCGCTCGACGCTCGACCTCTATGGGTCCGACGGCCGCCGCTTCCAACTCGAGTCGCGCCTGACGGGCGCGACGCTGACGGCAGCCGTGCCGCACCTGGCCGACGGTACCTACCGGCTGGTCTGGAAGACCCTGTCGGTCGACGACCTGCACGTCGTCGGCGGAGAGGTCGTGTTCGGCACCGGCGCCGCGACACCGGCGCCGGTTGCGCACGTCGTCAAGGAACCGCAACCACGGCCGGGCGAGGTGGCGATCCGCTGGCTGGCGCTCGTGCTGCTGGCCCTGCTGACCGGCTCGCTGGTCCTGCGCGCCCTCGGCGCCGCGGCGCTTCCCCGCCTCGAGCGCGCCGCCGCCGCCGGCACGGTCGTCGCGGCCGGTGCGCTGTTCGCCATCCAGCTCTCGGCCGCGGGCTCCCTCGGCGTTGTCGCGTCGAGCGGCGCCGGTCGATCGGTCCTCCTGATGGCCACCGGCCTCGGCGCCGCCGTCGTGCTGGCCGGCCGGCGGCCACGCGCCGCCGTCGTCGCGGCAACCGCGGCGGCCGGCGCGCTCGCGCTCGGCTCGCACGCCGCCGCCTTCGGCGCAGTGCCGACCCTGGTGATCGGCGTGCACCTGGCGTGCGCCAGCCTGTGGGCGGGAACCGTGCTGGCGGCCGCGATCGCCGTCCGCCGCGGTGCGGCCGCGGGCCTCCTGCGCCGCCTGGCGCCCGTGCTCGCGCCGGCCGTCGCCGGCCTCGCCATCACCGGCCTGCTCGCCCTCGGCCGGCACGTGGTGAACGTCGACGCGCTCCTGACGAGCACCTACGGCCGGTTCGTGCTCGCCAAGACCGTCCTCCTGATCGCCGCCGGCGCGATGGCGCTCACGACCCGCCGGGCATTGGCGGACAACCGCCCCGGCAGTGCGCGCCGCGCCGTGTTCGGCGAGGCCGTCCTCCTGATGCTGGCGCTCGGCGGAGCAGCCGTCCTGGCGGCGGGCGCGCCCGCTCGCGGACCGCAGTTCGCTCCGCCCGCGCAGGCGACCCCGTCGGTGATCGAGACGCGGCAGATCAACGATCTGATCGTCAGCATCGAGGTCAAGCCGAACCGGCCCGGCGCGAACTTCGTCGCCATCCGCGTGCTGGATACGCGGCGCCCCGCGCTCGCGCCCGTGACCGGCGTGCGGCTGACCGCGCCCGGCCTCGCGGCGGAGGCGAAGCCGAGCGGCGAGAACGAGTGGCAGGTGGCCGGTCTGCAGGTTGCGCGGGCCGGCGCGATCGACCTGCGCGTCGATGTCGCCCGTCCGGGCATGCCGGCGACGACGGCCGTCCGCTGGACGACCGGCGGCGCGCCCGCGACGGCCCCGCCCGTCATCTCGCGGCAGCGGCTCGGCCCGCTCACCACGCCGCTCGCCGTCGCGCTGCTCGCCCTCCTGCTGGCGGCGGCCGTCGGCTACCGCCGCCGCACGCGGACGGCGATCGTCCTCGTCGCGTTGCTGGCGTTCCCGGCCGCCGCGCTGGCTGCCGACGACCCTCCGGAGTCGGTGATCGTGACGCTCCGCGGTGGCGGCGCCGCGGTCCAGGGCTTCGGCGGTACTCCGTCCGAGCGGGGATCGGCGGTGGCCGGGACACTCCGGCAGGGCCTCGGCATCCGCGGCCGGGCACTGCGGCGGGCGCTGTCCGGGCGGGCGACGTCCATCCGGCCGTTGTGGATCGCCGGCGGCTACGCCGTGACCGCGCCGCGGTCGGTCGTCGACGCCCTGCGGTCGCGGTCTGACGTCGAGCGCGTCACCGCCGACGCCACGAATATCCGGCCGGCGGCGGAGTACGGTATCGACCTGCTCGCTGCACCGGCCGTGTGGAGTCACACAGGTTATGGCGTGCTGCAGGGCACCGACGGTGCGGGAATCACGGTCGCCGTTCTGGACACGGGTCTGGACATCGACGGCCAGCTGGCAACCCGCTCCCGGGGCGGTCCCGGCGGCTGGCTCGATGCGTACGGCACCTACTCCTCGCCGGTCGACGCCGCCGGCTCCTGCTCGGGGCACGGCACGGCCGTCAGCGGCGTGATTGCGGGCGACGTCGACGACGGAGGCCTCCCCTACGGCATGGCACCCGGTGCCGACGTGATCGCCGCCCGCATCTTCGATGGCGGCTGCCGCGCGACGGCGAGCGCCATCCACGCGGCCTTCCAGTGGGTGCTCGACCCTGACGGCGACCCCGACACGGCCGACGCGCCGGCAGTCGTGAACGCCAGCTGGGGCGAGGTCGCCGTGGGCTGTCCGACGACGTTCGCGCCCGACCTGGCGGCACTGCGGGCCGCGGGCATCGTCGTGGTCTTCGCCGCGGGCAACGCGACGGATCCGTCGAGCCCAGCGACGTTGCCCGACGCGCTCGCCGTCGGCGCGCTCGACGCCGCCGGCACGGCCGCCCGCCCCGAGTCGGGCCATGGCGTCTCGCCGTGCGACGGCCGGACGTTGCCCGACCTGGTGGCGCCCGGGACCGATGTCCGGACGGCCGACCGGGCGTCGACCTGGCAGACGGTGAGCGGCACGTCGATCGCAGCCCCGCACGTGACCGGCGCGCTGGCGCTGCTGCTCGCCCGGCATCCCGGCCTGACGGCCGATGAGCAGACGAACGCGCTGCTCTCCACCGCGTACCCGCTGGCGCCCGATACCGGCGCCGGACGCGTCGATGCGCTGGCCGCGTTCGAATCGGCGTTGCCGGGGCTGCGGGACACGACCGCCCCGATCTTTCCGGCGCTCGGCGTCTCGCCTGCCCTGTCGAACGGCGCGGTGCCGCTGATGCTGACCGCGACCGCAACCGACGCCGTCCCGGGCGCGCCGCTGGCCGGCACCGTCGCGGGCGTCACGCTGGCCGTCGACGGCGCTCCGGCCGTGCCGGTCGCCCTCGGCCCGGACGGTGCGATCGCCGCCACCATCGACGCGCACTCGCTCGGAGACGGCGCACACGCTGCGGTGCTGGTCGCCACGGACGACAGCGGGAACACGTCACGGCCGCGCGCCGCGGCGTTCACCATCGATCGTGTGGCGCCGACGCTCTCGGCGCTCGTCGCCGACCGCGACGGCGCCGGGCACGTCGTGGCGACCACGAGCGCCACCGACGCCTCGGTGATCACGGCGGCCGAGTCGACGTTCGGCACCGTCTCCGCCGCGGACGGGGCGTTCGACACGCCACACGAGCTCGTGGTCGTCCGCGGCGACAGCAGCGGCTGGGGCGTCGGAGCGCACGCGATTCGTGTGCGCGTGCGTGACGCGGCCGGCACGTGGAGCACGTGGCGGGAGACGCAGATCGTCGTACCCCGCATGCTGCGGAACGACGGGTTCGAGCACGGCCTCGCCGCCTGGTCGGCGCGCGGCGCTGTCCGCACGACCCGAGCTGCAGCCCTGGCCGGACGCCGCGGCCTCGACGTCCGGCCGCGCGGACACGCCGTCTACCTGGAGGTTGCGACGCCGATCGCCGAACGCGTTCTGGACGTCTCGTTCCTGCTGCGGGCGAGCGGCCTACGCGGGACGGTGCGGGTGCTCGAGCTGCTCGACAGCACGGGCGTGCCGGTCGCCACGATCGATATCCGGCGCGGTCGCGTCCGCGCCGGCGGACGCTGGCGGGCGCTTCCCCGAGGCACGGTGCGGCTCCTGATGCGCTTCGGCCTCGGCCGCGTGTCGCTCGCCGTCAACGGCCGTTCCGCGTCCTCGGTGGCCGCTCCGGGCACCGTCGACCGCATCCGCCTCGGCGCCGTGCACGGCGGGCGCGGCACCCTGGCGATCGACCAGTTCCGCGCCGTGCGCGGCTGATCACGACACGAGCGAAGCCGGAATCCACCCGGCGGACGTCACAGGGACGTCCGCCGGGTGTGGACTCAGGCTGGGAGCGGAGGCGGCGCCGACGACGGCGCCGGGCTCGGCTCCACGTGCTCGAACGGAGGCTCGATGGTGATGTTCGGCAGGAGCTTGTCGAGCCACTTCGGGATGTACCAGGACTTCTCACCGAGCATCGTGAGCAGCGCCGGGACGATGGTCAGCCGCATGATCAGCGCGTCGCAGAGGATCGCGGCCGCCAGCAGCAGGCCGAACTCCTTCGAGACGCGGTCGGGCGTCAGCAGGAATGCGAAGAAGACCGCCGACATGATGATCGCCGCGGCGAAGACGACCCGGCCGATGGCGCCGACGCCGGCCGCCACCGCTTCCTTCGTCGTCTTGCCGTGGATGTGCTCCTCGCGGATCCGGCTCATGAGGAACACCTCGTAGTCCATCGAGAGCCCGAACAGGATCGCGAACGCGATCGGCGGTACGAAGCTCTCGATCGGCCCGGTGCGGTCGAGCCCGATCAACTCGAGGCCGTTGCCCTGCTTGACCACGAACGTCAGCACGCCGAAGCCGACGACGGCCGAGAGCAGGGTCGTGATCGAGGCCTTGAAGGCGATCACGATCGACCGGAAGGCCATCGTCAGCACGATCAGCGTGACGCCGACGATGTAGAGCAGGAACCACGGCGCGCGCTCGTAGATGCGATCGCCGATGTCGATGAACGCGGCGTTCTGGCCGCTCACGTACGCCCGTGCGTCACTGCCGGACAGCGCACCGGGCACGGTGGTGTCGCGGAGCTCCTTGATCAGGTCGTCGGTCTCGGTCGCCTGCGGCGCGGTGGCCGGCGAGATCATGACCAGGCCGACGTCCTTCGCGTCGTTGAGGATCGGCGCCTGCACGAACGCCACGGCGCTCTTCGGCAGCTGCTTCGCCGCCTCGTAGACCTTCTGCGCGGCGCCGGGATCGGCGCCCTGCTCGACGACGATCGGGATCGGGCCGTTGAAGCCCGGGCCGAAGCCCTGCGTGAGGATATCGTACGCCTTGCGGGCGGAGGAGTCCTTCGGCGCGGTGCTGGCGTCGGCCGTGCCCAGGCGGGTGGCGAGCACCGGGGCGGCGAGCACCAGCACGAGGACGACGCCGCCGATCAGCAGCGGCGCGGCGCGCCTCGTCGTGAACGCGCCCCAGCGACCCAGGAGGGTACCGCTGCGCGACGCCTCGGAGTCGTCGGCCTCGGGCACGAACGGCACGGCCAGACGGTCGATCTTGGTGCCGATCATCGACAGCAGGCCGGGCAGCAGGAAGGTCGCGTACAGCACGGCGGTGAGCACGCCGAGGGCGCCGCCCATGCCGAGCTTGGTGATGAACGGGATGCCGATCACGGCCAGACCGGTGATCGAGATGGCGACCGTCACGCCGGCGAAGATGACCGCGCGACCGGCGGTGGCCGAGGCGTAGGCAGCGGCCTCGGGTACCGGCATGCCGTCGTGCAGCGCCTGTCTGAAGCGCGTGACGATGAAGAGGGTGTAGTCGATGCCGACACCGATGCCGATCATCGAGATCAGGATCGGCGTGATCGTGTTGAAGTCGGTCAGGTTCGCGAGCAGGTACAGCAGCCCGAAGGCGGTTCCGACCGAGATCAGCGCGAACACGATCGGCACGCTGGCCGCGACCAGGGTGCGGAAGACGAGCAGCAGCACCAGCAGCGCGACACCGAAGCCGATCAGCTCGCTCGCCCCCTGCTCGGGCGGCGCCTGCTCGGCGTCGCCGGTGAACTCCGTCGTGATGCCGGCCTTCGCGAGCTCGGCCTGGAGCGTGTCCTCGAGGGCCACGACCTTCGTCCGGTTGAGCTGGAAGCCGTCCTCGGAGAACTGCACGTCGGCATACCCGATACGCGGATCGGTGCTCGAGAAGCGCTGGTTGTCGTCGGCGAACGGGCCGGTGACGGCGGTTGCCGACTCGGCCTTGCCGGCGGTGACGAGGGCGGCGTCGATGGCGGCCTTGCGCTCGGCCGTGTCGAGCCGTTCGCCGGCGGGCGCGACCATCACGACCTCCAGCACGGCGCCGTTGCGGGCGTCGAACTTGGCGGCCAGCACGTCGGTCGCCTTCTGCGCATCGGAGCCGGGGATCGAGAACTTGTTCTCCAGCGTGCCCTTGAGTGGCCCGAAGGCCAGGAACAGGATCAGGACGAACACTCCGAGACCGCCGAAGACGGTTCGCTTGGGATGCGTCGCCTGGGCGCGCGCGATCCGCGCCAGCGCACCCGTATGTTGCCGCGCGAGGGCACCGTTGGACGGTTCGGTCATGGAACTTCCTCCTGCACTACCGGCCGAAAGCACGGGGGCGCTTCCGTTGAAGACTCACGTTCCGCAGCGCGAACTGCGGCCCGGCACACGAGCGGCTGCTCCGCCGGAGGGCAGACACTAGCAACTGAGAGTGAACGGTGTCAACATGTCCGTGTCTTGCTGCCGACCCGCCCCACCTACCACCATGGCGACCTGCGGAACAGCCTCATCCAGGCGGCGCTGACACTGGTCGCCGAGCGCGGCGTCGACGGCTTCTCGCTCCGCGGCGCGGCCCGCACGGTCGGCGTCTCCCCGAGCGCCTGCTACCGGCACTTCGCCGACCGCGAGGCACTGCTCGCGGCCGTCGCGCACGAGGGGCTCGACACGCTGGCCGAGGCGATGCGCGTCGCCGCGGCGCCGTATGCCCACGCCACCCCGTACGACGCGGTGCGGCGCTTCTGGGCGTACAGCAGCGCCTACCTGCACTTCGCGCTCGAGCACCCCGCCCACTTCCGCGTCATGCACGCCCTGCCGAAGTCGGAGCAGAGCCGCGTGATGATGCTGCCGCGCACACCGGCGGTGCTGGCGCAGGCCGCCATGGAGAGCCTGGTCGAGACGGGCGTCGTCGCGCCCGAGGCGGCGGGCCGCGCCCTGCTGGCCTGCTGGACGTCGATCCACGGACTGGCATCGCTGGCCGTCAGCGGCCAGCTGCCGGTGGCCGACGGGGTGGCGCTGGCCGTGGCGCTGGACGCCGTGCTGCGGACGGCGCTGATGGGCGCCGGCGTGGACGCCGCCCTGCTGCCGCCCGAGCTGCCGCTGCCCGGCGGCGCGTGTCCCGGCATCGCCGAGATCGTCCGCGACGCGGCCGAGCGCTAGGATCCCGCGTCAGAAGTTCGCGGAGCACTAGTCCCAGGCGACCCGCGGTGACAGGCCGAGGAGCTCGGGAACCGTCACGAATGTCAGGTGGCGCGCCCTGAGGCCGGCGATGATCTGCGGGAGCGCCGCCAGCGTCTGGCTGCGCGGGCCGCCGGCGTCGTGGAGCAGGATGATCGAGCCGGGCCGCGTGTGGCGGAGGACGTCGCGGACGATCGCGGCGGTGCCGGGGAGCGCCCAGTCTCTCGGGTCGACGTCCCACACGATGCTCAACAGCTCGCGCTGACGGGCGAGGCGGACGACGGCGGCGTCGATGGCGCCGCCCGGCGGGCGGAACAGGCAGGGCGTGGAGCCGGACGCGGCGGCGATGGTGGCCGAGGTGCGCGTCAGCTCCAGGTCGGCAGCGCCGGGCGACAGGCTCGTCATGGGCTTGTGGTCCCACGTGTGGTTGCCGATCACGTGGCCCTCGGCGAGCGTCCGGCGCACCAGCGACGGGTACCGGCGCGCCTGCACGCCGAGGTCGAAGAATGTCGCGCGAACGTGGGCGTGGCGCAGGATCCGCAGCACCGCCGGCGTCTGCGGACCGGGCCCGTCGTCGAACGTGAGCGCGACGCGCCGTGACGACCGCGGACCGTTCGGGCGCAGCGCCGCGCCGGCCGGGGAGCAGCCCACGACGTACCCGAGATGCACGCGCACCGCGACACCGCCCCGGTCGGGCAGGACGTCGTGGCAGACGGACGTGGCACCGACGGGCGGCGCCGGGCACGCCGCCTCGTCGAGCCACTCGGACGTCACGCGCCAGACCACGCGGCCGCGGGTCAGCCGGACGGCCGGCGGGGTGAAGGTTGCGAGGATCGCGTCGGGCCCGGTGTGTCGCACGCGCGCCGCAACGGCGTGCGCCCCGACGTAGACCCCGTCGGCCCGGAGCCGGCTCTCGACCAGTGCCGGCTTCCCGTCGCGACCGCGAACCAGGCAGACGCGCTGGACACGCGTCGGGCGACGCTGTTCGATCGTGAGGCAGAGCGAGCGACCCCGAGCCGTGCCGAGCTGCGTCGCCGGCAGCGGCCCGCGCGTGCGGATGCGGAGCTCGAACCGGGCCCCGGTCTGGCCGAAGGAGGCGGCGGCCAGGTCGATCGGGGAGGGGACGTCGGCGGCGTCCTCGTGCACGACGGGCGCCGGCAGTGTCGCGTGCAGCCCGACCGGCAGGGCAGCGGCGTGGGCGTATGCCGGAGCGCACGCGGCGGCGATCATCGCCACGACGGCGAGCATCACCGAGCGCGCGAGACGTCCGTCCCCGTCGCGGCTCAAAGGATCACGGCGCGATGGTATGCGGAGGGACGGTCGGGCGCCACCCCGAGAACCAAATCGGCGCACTTTGCGGACATCGGCCGCGGCGGCGTCTTGCGCTCCATCGGATCGATGCCGTACGTTCTCCATGCACCGAGTGCGGAGCAGCTTCCAGCCGCCGCCCCGGGTACAGCGACCGGCCCTTCGGGGTCTGCGAGGTACGCGGGGCGCCAGCGAAGAGGCGGCCACCGGCTCGGTGCCTCGCTTTGGACCCGGTCGTGGGGCGGTGAGATCAGGCGCGGTCGGCGGGACGATCCCGGGCGGCAAGCACGCGGCCGCCGAGGATGCCGACCAGCTGGGCCGGGCTGATATCGGGCCGGACGCGAAGGATGCGACGCACCAGCGCCCGCTGAGCCAGCGCCTGGTCGTTCGGCATCGGGTTGTCGACCGCCACGGACATCTCCGACGGCGGTCTGCCCCGCTCGTCCCGCGCCGAAACATCGACGGTGCAGGTCGCAGCCGATCAGGTATCGAAGCGACGGCCGATCGCGCGCTGCAGGCGGCGATGGTCGTCGCGGGAGATGCCGACGATCTCGACGCCGAGGACCGCGCCGTGCGACGTGCGGGAGCTGCGGGTGACGCGACCCCGGAACGCGATCGATCCGTCGCCGTCACCGGCCAGCACGACGCCGATGCGCGTGCCCAGCTCGGGTGGCCGCTCGCGGACGCGCAGCGCAACGCCGGTGAGCGAGATGTTGAGCGACTCGGCGCGCAACATCGGGTCGGGACCGATCTCGGGCCGCAGCACGGCCGGGGCCACCAGGTCGACGCGCTCCGTCCATCGCTCGGACGTGACCTGCAGCGCATCGCCGATGCGGGTCGTGACCACCTCCACCCCGCCCTCGCCGGGCTCGGTGGCCAGCACGATCAGCGTCGCGAACCACGCGCTCGCGCCATCGTGCAGGCGAATCGTCGCGAGGCCGCCCGGCATCAGGTCGCCGGCCAGCGCCCGCAGATCGAGGTCGACGCCGTCGACGCGCAGCACGGTCGCGTCCACGAGCGGGCCATCGGCGCGAGCGAGCAGGAGCTCGTCGCCGGCGTCGAGTGCGGCGGCGAACTGTTCCCGCCCCTCGGTTGCGGCCTCGGTCACGTGGTTCCAATCGGCTATCGCGCTCCAGGCCTTGAGTAGACTGAAACGGTCGTGCGGGTGTAGCTCAATGGTAGAGCGGCGGCCTTCCAAGCCTCAGACGAGAGTTCGATTCTCTCCACCCGCTTCGCTCGCCGCATCTCAGTTCGGTGCGATCCAGCGCCGCGTGACCCTCGCCGCGCGACGATCGAGCGCCGCGGTGGTGCACGGGCCGGTCGTGCCCCAGTCGGCCTTGCCGGAGCGCGAGCAGCCGAGCTCGATCTGCAGCGAAACCTGCTGTTAAAGGCCGCATCTCTCGCGGACCGGCTCTCGGCCGAGCTACCAAGGTTCCCTCGTACGGGCTATTGAAAGTCGAGTGAAATCTGTAGATACTTCATCTGTCGAAGGCGGCTCGACCCTCCGAGCCCCGGCCCCCGCCAGGAGATCGCTATCACGTACCCCCGCCTCCCCCGCCTGGCGACGCTCGTCGCGTCGCTGATCGTGATCGCCATCCCGGCGGCCGCGCTCCAGTTGCTCGTTCCATGAGAGGCACCCTGATGGGGCGTCCGGCCATGGTCGACGACGCCGCGCGCACGCCCCGGGACGCGGCGTTCCGGCTCCGGCCGGTACTGGAGAAGGCCTTCCCCCGGCAGGCCCCCGCCTGGTACGAGCACGAGATCGCGCTGATCCTGGGAGAGGCGCGCGATCGCCCGTCCCAGGCGGTCACCTGATCGCGACTCGAGGGTGGCGCTGGCCGCGCCGCCAACTGGTCACCCTTTTGGGGCGATCGTGCGCCCGTCGTGCGTCCCGGCGCGGGATGATGCGAACCGCTGCCAGTGCTCCGCGGGGGCGCACTTGATCGAACGACCTTGCAGGATATTGTCTGACTAAGGTCAGGTAATACCTCCGTCACGGTCCGTGCCAACTTCCACACGACCCGTCCCGCAGCGCGCGATCCGCGCGCCTTCCGTGCGAGAAACGTTCTGGGGTCTGACCCCAAAAACGGCGTTTGTGGGGCCAGACCCCCGTTGCAGGCGTCACTACCGGCCGATGGCACTTGCACGCCTTACCAGCCGGCGGACGGGGCCCGCTTGGCATTCCGAACGGCGGATGGTGGCGGCCATGCGACCGAGTCTGGTGGCCGGCCGTCGGGCAACGCGGGCGTCAGGGCGCCGGCGGCACGACCCGGCGCTACCGGTTCGCCGACAGCGACGACAGCGCGCTGGTGAGGCTGTCGCCCGAGGACTTCAGCTGCGCGATCGCCGTCTCCATCGCCGTGAACTGCGCCTTCAGCTGTGCCTCGCGGGCGGCCAGGCGCACCTGCATGTTCTGGATCTGATCCTGCAGGCGTTTCACCTGCGAGCTCGAGCCGTCGATGGCGGCCGCGATCAACCCGCTGGTCTTGGTGAAGCCGGCCGTCAGGTCGGAGATACGCTGCGCGATGCCGTCGTCGGCCGCGGTCGCACCGTCCCGCGTCAGCAGCGCCTTGACGCTGTCGCGGTCGGTCGCGAACGCCGCGGCGAACTTGGAGGCGTCGAACTTGAGGCGGCCCGCGATGGCGTCCTGGTCGAGCGTCGACGCCGCCGTGCCGGTGGAGATGCCGAGGTCCGCTGCCAGATTCTTGCCCGGGGCGAGGCCGGCGACGATGCCCGCGAGCGAGTCGCGAAGCCCCGACTTGACCGTCTGGAGCGCGCTCGAGTTGAACAGCGTGCCCTTCATCAGGTCGCCGAGGGTCTTCGCGTCGCGGACCTTCGCCTCGCTCACCTTGCTGTTGACGGCGTCGATGACCGAGTTGTAGGCATCGACGAAGTCGGAGGCGCGCTTCGCCGCGTCGTCCGGGTCGACGAAGGTCGGATCGGTGCCGGCGGTCGTCGCCAGGGCCGAGGTCTGCTTCAGCACCAGCGTGGCGCCCGCGATCAGCGTCGTGGTGGTGTTGCGCTCGCTGTCCTGGTCGACGCCGTCGATACCGACGATCGCGTTCTGCGCGTTGACGATCTTCGTGAAGTCCAGCGCACCGGCGGTGGCGCCGTCCGACGTGATCGCGACCAGGCCGCCGGTGACGCCGGTGTCCTTCGCGCTCACCCGGAGCTTGCCGTCGACGACGGTCGCGATGACGCCGCCGTTGGTCGCGTTCACGGCCGCGGCGACCTGCGCCATCGTCTGGCCCGCGGTGATGACGACGTTCGCGGTCACCCCGCCGGCCGTGATGTGGAGAACGTCGTCGGCGGGCACCTTGCCGATGCCGGTCGCCGCCGCGCCGACCGCGGCCGATGCGCCGAACGCCGAGTCGAACCCGGCTGCCGCGCCTGCGGTGGAGAACGCCAGCGACGTCAGCTCCTGGTCGGTGCCGACCGGACTCTTGACGCGGATCCGGCCGCCCGTCTCGACCGTGACGGTCGAGCCCGGCACCTGGCTCTGCGCCCACGTCCTGAGATCGTCGAGCGTCGACGACTCCGTCACCGTGTACGCGGTGGCCGACGTGACCGGCGAGCCGCCCTGCAGACCGTTCAGCGAGATGGTCTGGCCGACCGCGACGCCCAGCGACGTGCCCGCGGCGTCGGTGAGGTCGGTCAGCTTCGTCGTCTTGGCGGCGAACACGTTCAGGCCGGCGTTCGCGGCGCCGAAGTCGCGCACGCCCGCCGTCGCGCCGTGGGCGTAGACCTCGCCCGTCGCGAGCCGCTTGACCTGCAGCTGGTAGTTCGCCTTGGGCGCTCCCGAGGACGCGGCGATGGTGTACGAGGAGTCGTCGCCGCCGGCCCCGTGCGGCACACCCGCCCAGAACGGGATGTTGCGCAGCGCGTCGGCCGCGGTGCGCAGGCTGAGGAGCTTCGTGGAGATGTCCTGCAGGGCCGTCTTGCGCGCGTTCTCGACGTCGATCTGGTTCGTCATGCGCGTCACGGGCGCCTGCTCGAGCGCCATCAGCTGCGTGACGATCGAGCCCGTGTCGACGCCGGACGCGAGGCCGGTGAAGTTGATCCCGTTCGGCACGCTACCCCTCCCGGTCCATCGAGGCGAAGGGCTGCGAGGGGGCGTAGGCCGTCACCGCGGTCCGGCCCGTCGAGACCCTGGAGAGCTCGCGGCGGATCACGTCAGCCGCCGCCGTTGCGGCGTTCTCGTTCGCAGCGGCGAGCGCCAGGAACTGCTCGGCCAGCGGCCGGCAACCCGCCGGCAGGGTGTCCGGCAGCGCTGCGATCAGCGTCGCGCGCTCGTCGAACACCCGCGACATCCCGTCGACGTCGGCCTGCGTGATCAGCCGCGCCTCGAGCTCGGTCAGCTCGACCATGCGCTGCAGCAGGGCGCTGGTCTCCACGCTCACGCGGCTTTCTTCGCCGCCTCGGCGAACGCCTCGCGCAGCTCGCCGACGAGGGTGATCGCCTGGCGGACCTTGTCCGCGGAACCCTCGCGCGATGCGTCGATGAGATGGCGGTGGAGGAAGAAGTAGAGCGATCGCAGGTTGCCCGCGATCTCGCCGCCGCGTTCCATGTCGAGCGTCGCGTTCAGCTCCATGATGATGGCCGTCGCGCGCGCGACGCCCTCCGTCATGCGGGGCCGCTGACCGGCCTCCGCCGCCGCCTCGGCGCGGCGCAGGAAGCGCAGACAGCCGTCGTAGAGCATCACCACAAGCTGCTCTGGCGGAGCGGTGTGGATCGCATTCGTCTGGTACGCCTGGTAGCCCGTGGCCACGTTGCCTCCGGCACGCTCGGGGGATCGCGCGAGTTCGCTTCCAGACCTGTATCGGCTCGGATCTGCGATCGATGAAGCAGATTTTCCTGCTTACGAACGATATGACCCTGATTCGTTACGCCGCAGCGTAGAGCTGCGACCCGAACCGCGACTGCATGTCGCGCAGCTGGCCGAGGCTCCGTTCCATGGCCGTGAACTGGGAGCGCAGCAGCGCCTCGCGCTGCGTCAGCCGCACACCGGCCTGGTCGATCGAGGCCCGGTAGCCGCCCAGCCGGGCGGTCTCGGCGGCCACCCGGCCGCCCAGGGAGCCGGTGGTACCGGCGAAGCCCGCGATCACCGAGTCGAGCCGTGCCGCGATGCCCGCGGGGCCGTCGCCGCCGAGCAGCGCGGCGACCCCGTCGGGATCGGCGGCGAGCGCCTCGCGCAGCTTCGACTCGTCCAGTACCAGCCGGCCGGTGAGCGAGTCGGCCGCCATCGCACCCGTGACGGCGCCGGTCGACAGGCCGACGGTCGCCGCCTGGTTGCGGGTCGACCCGAGGCCCGCGACGGTGTCGCTGACGGCGCGGTTGAGGTTCGCGAGCAGGTCGCTGTAGAGGCCGTCCGAGAAGAACGCGCCCTTCGTGACCGCACCCCTGCCGGCCGGGTCGGGCCGCTCACCGATCGCCGTGCGCAGCGCGTCGACGGTGCCGTTGTAGGCGGCGACGAACGCCTTGGCCTTCGCGATCACGGCATCGGCATCGACACCGGCGGGATCGGACGTGACGGTCACCGGCACCCCGGCGGTGACAGCGCGCAGGTCGAGCGTGACGCCGGGGATGGCATCGCCGACGCGGTTCGAGGCGCTGCTGTGCGCCACGCCGTCGACGGTCAGCTGCGCGTCGGAGCCGGCGAGCGTGACGGCGAGCCCGAGATCGGCCGCGAGCGAGCCGTCCGAGGTGAGCGCGACGGCGTTCGCGGCGCCGGTGTCGCGCGAGGTCAGCCGGAGCTGCCCGTCGACCACCGACGCGCTGACGCCGCCGCCGATCGTGTTGATCTTGGCTGCGATCGTGCCGATCGAGTCGCCGGCCGCGATCGAGACGTCGATGCTGGTCGCGCCGCTCGCGAGGTGCAGCGTGTCGGACGCGCTCGCGGCCGCCAGCGCGGTCGACTGCGTGCGCACGTCGGCGCGGGCGAGCGCGCTGACGGTGACGGAGAACGATGCCTTGACGGCGCTGCCCGAGGCCGTCGCGACGATGCGCGCCGGGTCGCTCGAGGTTGCGATCGGCCGGGCCGAGAACACGCCGGCACCGCGCAGCGCCTGCTCGGTGCCGCGCAGGGCGACCAGCCGGGAGCGCATGTCGGCGAGCCCGGCCAGGCGGGCGCTGGCCAGGTCGGCCGAGCGCTGCAGCCGGTCGACGGGCCGCCGCTCGATCGCCATCAGCGACGTGACGATGGCGTCCGTGTCGATGCCCGACGAGATGCCGGTGAAGCTGAATCCGGTCATGCGCGCCGGTCCACGCTGCGCTCCCAGAGCGACCGCAGTTCGGCCAGCTGATGCATGACCCGCGTCGCCGGCACCGTCTTGACCACTTCGCCGGTGTCGCCGTCGAGGAAGCTCGCGACCCACACGTTGGCGATCGGATCGAGGCCGTACCGCACCTCGACGGATCCGTGCGGGGACGCGTCGGCGAAGTCCACGGTGAACGAACCCCGCTCCCGCTTCGAGCGCTCGTGCACGGGCCCGGCGTCCGGGACCGGCGTCAGTCGGTCGATCCGATCGTGCAGCTCGGTTGTCGTCGGCTGTGTCTGCACCGCAACCTCCTTGGCGGTACTGCAACTTCGGTAACCGGCCTCATGCCAGTTCACAGCAACAGGTAGAGCATACAAGATGAATTGCAGTCTTTAGTGGAAGTTACCCCACCGGGGGTACGCCGCCCTCGTCCACCTCGAACGCCCGCCACGGACGCCCGGCCACCACGGCTGCGAGCGCGCCCATGGCCAGCGCCAGCGCCACCGACTCCAGCCCGCGCGCGACCGGACCGGGCAGCGCCGAGACCGGGTGGGCCCGGTACAGCATCGGGACCTGGGCCATCGCCAAGAGCAGGGCGGTGGACGCGAACGCGCCGGCCGTCAGCGAGCGGAGGCGCTCCGGCACCGCGGCGATCGCCAGCACCGGCAGCGCGGAGAGCACGATCACGGCGCCGCACAGGACGACGGCGGCGGTCACGCCGCGCCCTTCGACCAGCCCGCCGGCGGCGCCCAGCAGCATGGCGACGAACGCGCCCACGGCGAGGCTCGGCGCCCAGCGCGGCCGCCACAGGCCGGCCACGAGCGTGACGGCGCCCAGCACGATCGGCGGCCACGGCGACGGCGGCTTGCCGCGTCGGCTCTGCAGGTCGAGCACCACGGGCGTGCCGGCCAGCGTGAAGCCGATCTGCAGCCGGCCGTTCGGCAGCGGATGCCGCAGCCGGTGGTCGCGCCACGTGAGCGTGCCGCCGGTCTGCCGCAACGGCCTGGCCCCCGCCGTGCGGTTGACGATCACCTCCGCCCCTTCCGGCAGGTGCAGGCGCAGCTCGAAGTCGTTCCCGATCACCGCGGCCCGCAGCCCGGGGACGGCCGGCGTGATCGCCACCACGGTGACCTGGGACTCGGTCGCCGCCGGCATGCCGGTGCCGCCGTGCGCCGCGGCCGTGGCCGGCACGAGCAGGGGGACGACCAGGGCGAGAACGAGCGCGGGACGCCGCACGCCCAGCAGCGTAATCGCGGCTACGCGGCCAGGTGCTGCTCGACGCCGGCCAGCAGCGTCCGCATCGCCGGCTGCGCCGGATCCAGCTCGAGCGTCGCCTGCAGCACCGGCAGCGCGTCCTCGAACAGGCCCTCGGCGACGGCCGCCTTCGCCAGGCACGAAAGCGCGCGCGACTCGGGGCCGCCCACCTCCAGCGCCTCGATTGCGTGGTCGGCGGCAAGCCGGTAGAAGCCCCGGGCCAGAAACAGCTCGGCCAGGGTCAACGCGGCCATGCGGCCGTCGGCGATCGATGCGCGGACGATCGGCACGAGCCGCTCGAACAGCTCGTACTCCTCCAGGCGCGCGAGCGCGTCGAGCATGCGCACGGCGTAGGAGGCCGACGCCACCGCGAGCGGCGTCGCCGGTGCCGTCGCCTCGTGGTCGGCGTAGCCGGCGAACGCCTCGAGGAACGCGGTCTCGGCGGGATCTCCCCCGCCCGCGCCGAACACGGCCGCCGCCGACTCGGCCGCGGCGCCATCACCCGCCGCGACGGCGGCCAGGGCGCGCGAACGCTGCAGGGCGAGGAAGGCGGGCGTGCCGATGGACAGCTCGGCCAGGTCGTCGACGACGGCGGCGTAGCGCTTCTGGGTCAGCAGCGCCTCGGCCAGGCCGACGGTGGCCGCCGGGTGGGCGGCGTTGCGGGCCAGCGCGCGGCGGAACAGGTCCTCCGCCAGCTCGGCGTGGCCGCGCTCGTAGAACGCGGTGCCGAGGAAGAGCCACCAGGTGGCGCTGTCGTTGCCGGCCGACTCCAGCCGCCGCAGCACGTCGGCCGGGTCGGCATCCTCGGCGCCGAGCAGCGTGTCCGCCAGCTCGAGGCCGACGGGCAGGTAGGCGGGGAACTGCTCGAGGCTCTCCTCCAGGCGCGCGATCGCCGTGTCGGCGTCGCCCTGGTCGGCAGCCACGCTGGACAGGGCCGCGAGGGCCAGGAACGAGCCCCGGCCGACCATGCCGGCGAACCGCGCAGGCGCGTCGCCCATCTTTAGGCAGCGCTCGAACAGCTCCTGCGCGCCGTGCAGGTCGCCGCGCTCGCGAGCCGCCAGGGCCCGTTCGAAGACGAGGTCGGTGAACGTCGGGTAGACCTGCAGCAGCATCGCGGCCAGCTGGTCGGCGCCGTCGATGTCGCTGACGCGGCGGCGGACGCCGATCAACCGGGTCGCGAGCAGCGAGGCGTAGGCGATCTCGTGCCAGCCCTGCTCGCGCTGGATCAGCCGGTACGACTCCTCCAGGTGCTCGTGCGCCCTGGCGATGTCGTCCATCGCGACGTACTCCGTGCCGAGGTTGAAGTGCGTGAAGGCGTTGTGCGGCGTGCGCTCCAGCTCGGCCAGCAGCAGCGTCAGGTTGCGCTCGTGCTTGTTGCGCTCCTCGATGCGGCTCTTGAGGTAGCCGTAGTGCCGGATCCGCAGGGTCGAGATGGCGAACCGCTCGGGCAGGTCGATCGGCATCGAGATGCGGATCTGCTCGTGGATGGCGCCCGAGAAGCGGTACGGCGGCCGGTGGCGCCACAGGCGCAGCGCCAGGTGGTTGGCGGCGGTGCCGACCTCCTCCTGGCCCGTGAAGTTGGTCTCGACCAGCCAGTGCGCCTCGCGGTATGGCCGGGCGGCCAGCGCGCGCAGCAGCGTCGCATCCTCGGCCTCGAGGCGTTCGTCGGCGTCCATCCAGAGGATGTGCGTGCCGGTGGCGCGGTCGATGCCGTGGTTGCGGGCGTCGGAGAAGGACCCGTTCCACGGGAAGTGCAGCACCGTCGCGCCGAACGACTCGGCGATCTCGATCGTGCGATCGGACGAGCCCGTGTCCACGATGATCAGCTCGTCGACGCCGGCCGCGCACGAGGCGAGGCAGTCGGGCAGCATCTCCTCCTCGTCCTTCACGATCATGCAGAGCGAGATGCTGACCTTGTCGGCCGCGCTGATCGAGCGCCGGGCGACCTCCTTGAGGAAGTTGCGCATCGCGTTGACGGCCTGGCGCTCGCGCGGCGGCAGCGTGACGGCGACCGGGCGCTTCGTGCGCGCCTTCGCGGCCTGCAGGTTGCCGGCCAGGTTCTCGAGGTTCGGGTCGAGCTGCTCGGCGGCCTGGAGCACCTTCACGGCGAGGGCGGCCTCGTTCAGGCCGAACAGCGCCACGCCCAGGTAGTTCAGCAGCACGGGTTCAGCCGGCCGCCGGTCGAGCCACGGGCGGACGAGCTCGATCAGCGCGACGCCGCGGGGCGCCCAGCGCGTCGCGCCGCCGGCGGCCACCTCGTCGATCAGCCCCTCGCAGGTGGTCTTCAGGATGCGGTAGGCGGCGACGTCGTCCTCCCAGCGCGCGAGGGCCGCGCCGATGGTGGCCGCGTGCCGCTCGCCGGCCTGGATGGCGAGGGCGACCAGCTGGCCGGCGTCGTCGGCCAGCTCGCCGGCGGACGGGTCGGCGAGGCGCTCGAGCGCGTCGGCCTCACGGCCCTGGAGCCAGAGCCGCAGCGGCCGCGTCTCGCTGGCGTCCGAGGTTGCACGGACGATCTTCAGCGCCACGAATCATCCCATCTTTCCGACATATGGATACCATCTTCGGCGCATACGTCTACAGCCTTGAGCGATGGTCACGCGGCGGGGCGCAGCGCGCGGCAGCGGAGGGCGCCGACCGCCCCGGCGGCGGGGGCCACGATCTCGCTGCCGGCCGCCCTGGCGAGGCGCACGTGGCCGTCGCAGGCGTCGTGCAGCGGCACGTAGGCATCGCAGGCGTCGTGGATGCGCTGCAGGTCAGCGCCGAAGGCGACGTGCTCGAGCAGCGCGATATCCGCCATCCCGTCGCCGCCGCCGGCCGCATCGATGGCGTCCAGCACGCGGCGCTCGCGAGCGTCGGCGTCGCCGTCGCGCGACGGGTCGGCCAGCAGGTAGAGCGCGACGTCGTCGTTCTCGGAGAAGGCATCGCGCCACGCGGCGAGCAGATCGGTGAGGCGGTCGGTGCCGAGCCAGGCCGGTGTGGCGAGCACGTTGACGCCGCGGCGGTCGGGGAGCGCAAACGGCGGCCGGTGGGGCTGCGACCGACGCACGGGCCGGGCGGCGACCGAGCGCAGCCGGGCGGCGTACCGCTCGGCGATGACATCCAGCCCGTAGGCCTCGGCGGCTGCGCGGCCGGCGGCGCCCCGCGCCTCGCGCGCAGCACGGTCGGCTGCGACCTCCTGCAGCAGCCCCACCAGCGCGGTGCGATCCGGCTCGAGCATCCACGGTTCCGATACGGCCTGCAGCTCGCCCAGCAGCACCGGTGCGACCGGCTCGCGGTGCGCGGGGATGCGCCACGAGGCCTCGGGCGGGCAGAACTCGTCGGTCGGACCGCCGCCGGTCACCAGCACCGGGCGGCCGCACGCCATGGCCTCCAGCACCGGCATCGCGAAGCCCTCGCCGCGGTACGGGTGCACGAGCACGTCCGCGCCGCGGTACAAGGCGGCGAGGCCCTCGTCGTCGAGATCGTCGGAGAGCATCCGCACGTTGGCGCCCGCCGCCTCGCGCCGGCGCAGCTCGTCGCCGACGTTCATGCCACTGTAGAAGGTGCCGGCGCCGACGTCCTTGATCACCAGCAACACGTCGTCGCGGCCGGCGAACGCCTCCTCGAAGGCGGCCAGCAGCACGTCGATGCCCTTGCGATAGATGGTGCCGCCGACGAACAGGAACACGCAGACGTCGTCGGGCGCGAGTCGCCGGACGGGGCCGGCCGGGCGGTACACGTCGAGGTCGACGCCGTTCGGCACCACGTGCACGCGGTCGGGCGGCACGCCGTCGCCGACGTACATGTCCCGCACGAAGTCGCTCGGCACCCAGACCTCGTCCACGTCCTGCAGCGGCTCCACCCAGTCGCGCGGGATGGAGCCGAACTCCCAGGGCTGGATCAGCACGAGGCGGCCGAGACCCGGATCGTCGAACCTCGGCGGCCACTGGTGGCGCACCTCGACCGCGGCGGGACGCGGCGGCGCGGTCGTCCGCGCCGGACGATCGTCGGCCGCGATATCGACCGTGAAGCCGTCGCCGAGCCGGCGGACGACCTCGGAGTTGATGCGCGCAAGGCTCGAGATGGCGTCGAAGTCGCCGCGCCAGCGCACGGCCAGCGGCGTCGTCGGCTCGGTGTGGGCGGCGGCCCCCGCCGTGTAGCCGGCCTCGAGGTCGTCGACGTAGTCGGCGAACGTCCGGGGCGCCCCGATCGCCGCGGCCATCACGGCGAGCAGGAACGGCCGGTCGACCAGCCGCTGCATCGCCGCCGCCAGGCCCGTCTCGCTCCAGCCCTCCACCAGCAGTCCGTCGATGCCGTCGCGGACGCCCTCGGCCAGGCCGCCCATCCGACTTGCGACCACGGGCAGCCGGGCGGCACGGGCCTCGCCCACGGTCAGCGGCGCACCCTCCCAGACGGCCGACGGCACGACGGCGACGTCGATGCTCGCCAGCACGCCCGGCAGGTCGGCGTGGGCGTAGGCGCCGGCCAGCTCCACGCGGCCGGCTGGATCGATGCGCGCGAGGCGCGCCCGGTCGGCGTCGCTGATCGAGCCGTGCAGCACGAAGCGCACGTCTCCCGTGACGGCGTTCGCGGCGGCCGCGAACTGGAAGACGCCCTTGTGCCAGACACCCGCGCCGACGAAGCCGACCACGAGCGGCCGTGACCGGTCGCGCGCGACGCGATGGTGTCCGACGGCCCGCCAGATCGTTTCGGCCGACGGCGCCCCGAGCGGCAGCACCGACACCATCGCCTCCGGTAGCCCGCCGTCGACGAGCATGTCGCGGACGAACCCCGACACGGCCTGCACCTGTCCGACCCGGCCGGCGACGCGCTCGATCATCTCGATGCGCCGCGCGGCGTAACCACCGGCATCGCGCGAGCCGGCGCACGGGGCGCAGTTGGCGCCGTCCGCACCCGGGCCGTCGCACAGCCCGCCGCCCTCGCGCATCAGGTGATTGCGGGCGCAGATCAACCACAGGTTGTGCGGCGTGAAGAACGAGCGGATGCCGCGGGCGAACGTCTCGTCGACCAGCGACAGCCCGAGGTTGTGGAGGTTGTGGTAGTGGACGACGTCGGGCCGCACGCGGTCGAGCAGCTCGGCGAAGGCCTTGGCGATGGCGGGATCGTCCAGCTCGCGCCGGGGGTGCCCGATGTCGAGCAGGCCGTGCGGCCGGTTGAAGACGCCGACCAGCTTGACGCCGTCCTCCTCCCACTCGCGCACCGCGTAGGCGCCGGCGCCGGGCAACGGCTGCACGGCGGCGTGGAACACCGTCACATCCCAGCCGCGCGCGACGAGGGCGCGGCTGGCGAGGCGCGGCACGACGGTGCCACCGCCCGGGTCGTTGAACCCGAAGGACGTGAGCACGATCCGCCCGCGGCTGCCCGGCGTGACGGCCGGGGGCTCCTCGGCCGCCTCCTCGCGCAGCTCGGCCGCCAGGTTCGGCAGACCGCGATCGGCGAAGCGCTCCGCCAGCACCAGGCGGGCGCGGCGCTCGGCCACCGGCTGCGGCAGCGCGTCCCAGTCGACGTCGGCTGCCAGGTCGCGCAACCCGTAGGAGCCGAGGGCGCGCCGCACGGCCTGCTCGACCTGCTCGAGCTCGCGGTCGCGCTGCGACTCGTCGCTGTAGTTCGCGCCATGGCGCCGCAATCGCACGACGGGGCCGCCGGCGATGTGTCGGAATCCGAAGCTCGCGGCGGCGCGCAGCCAGAAGTCGATGTCGCCCGCGATCGGCAGCGACGGCTCGTAGGTGCCGCACGCGTCGTAGGCGGCGCGGCGCACGGCCGCGGTCGGCGAGATGATGTGGTTGCCGCCGAAGAACAACATGTCGAGCAGCGCGCGGCGCCCGAACTGGCGGGCCGTCCAGGTGCCGGTCTCGCGCCCGTCGGCGTCGATGATGATCGCGTCGCCGTGGGCCACGCCCGCGTCGGGATGCGCGTCGAAGACCGCCGCGGTGCGCGCCAGGCGGTCGGGCATGCAGATGTCGTCGTCGCCGAGCTGGGCGACGATCTCGCCCGCGGCGTTGTCGACCAGCGCGTTGTACGCCGGCATCAGGCCGATATTGTCGTCGAACCGCACGACGCGCAGCCGCGGTGCGTCGTAGCGGTCGAGCACTTCCTGCGTGGCGGCGCCCGACCCGTTGTCGACCACGACGACCTCGTAGTCGTCGTACGTCTGTCCGAGACAGCTGGCCAGCGCCTGCGCCAGGTAGGCGGGCCGGTCATAGGTCGGGAACCCGATCGTCACCCGCGGCATCGCACCCGTCATCGGCTGACGACGCCGCGTGCTTGAGCGGTCGGCGCTCCCTGCCGATACGGGAGAGCCGATGCTGAACGTCCACCACTGCCGGGCCTGCGCCGCGCCGTTGACGGAAACCTTCGTCGATCTCGGCGCCACGCCGCTCGCCAACAGCTATCTCGAGCCCGCCGCCGCCGACCAGATGGAGCCGCACTATCCGCTCCACGCCAGGGTCTGCGCCTCCTGCCTGCTCGTGCAGCTGCCGGCCGTGCAGACGGCGGAGGCGATCTTCTCCGACTACGCGTACTTCTCGTCCTACTCCGACTCGTGGGTCGAGCACGCGCGCCGCTACGTCGAGGCGATCGTCACGGCGCTCGGGCTCGGGCGGGACTCGCTGGTGGTCGAGATCGCCTCGAACGACGGCTACCTGCTGCGGCACCTGGTCGAGGTGGGCATCGGCGTGCTCGGGGTGGAGCCGGCCGCCAACGTCGCAGCCGCGGCCATCGCCGCGGGCATCGACACCGAGGTCTCGTTCTTCGGCCTCCAGTACGCCACCGACCTGGTGGCGCGGCGCGGCCACGCCGACCTGATCGTCGCCAACAACGTGCTGGCACACGTGCCCGACCTGAACGACTTCGTCGCCGGGATCGCCGTGCTGCTGGCTCCGGACGGCCGCGTCACGATCGAGGCGCCGCACCTGCTGCACCTGATCCGTCACCGCCAGTTCGACACGATCTACCACGAGCACTTCTCGTACCTGTCGCTGCTCGCCGCGTCGGCCGCCGTCGCGCGCCACGGCCTCGCCGTGGTTGACGTCGAGGAGCTGCCCACGCACGGCGGCTCGCTGCGCTATCACCTCGCGCACGCGACGGCCGGGGTCGCCCCGACCTCCCGCGTTGCCGGCGTGCTGGCCGACGAGCGGGCCGCGGGCATGGACCGCCTGGACGGCTACCGCGGCTTCGCCGAGGCCTGCACCGACGTCAAGACCGGGCTGCTCGACTTTCTGATCGAGGCGCGCCGGGCCGGGCGCACCGTGGCCGCCTACGGCGCGCCCGCCAAGGGCAACACGCTGCTCAGCTACTGCGGCGTCGGCCCCGAGCTGGTCGCCTACACCGTCGATCGCAGCCCGGCCAAGCAGGGCCGGCTGCTGCCCGGATCGCGGATCCCCGTGCACGCGCCGGAGCACCTCCGCAGCCACCGCCCCGACGACATCCTGATCCTGCCCTGGAACCTGCGGGACGAGATCGCCGGCCAGCTCGCCGACGTGGTCGACCTCGGCTCGCGGCTGGTCGTCGCCGTGCCCGGGCTGGAGCGGGTCGCGTGAACGTCCGCGCGACGGACATCGACGGCGTGCTCGTCGCGTCGTTCGAGCAGCTGCGGGACGAGCGCGGCGCGTTCGAGCGCGTCTGGGACGGCGCCGCGCTGGCCGCGCACGGCGTCGATCCGTCCCTCGCCCAGTGCAGCATCGCCCGCAACGAGCGCGCCGGGACGCTGCGCGGGCTGCACTGGCAGGCCGCCCCGGACGACGAGACGAAGGTCGTCCGGTGCGTGCGCGGCGCGATCTTCGACGTGGCCGCCGACGTGCGGCCCGGCTCCTCCACCTTCGGCCGCTGGTTCGGCCTGCGGCTGGACGCGGACGGCAACGAGATGCTGGTGATCCCGCCCGGCTGCGCCCACGGCTACATCACCCTCGAGGATCGGAGCGACGTGGCGTACTGGATCTCAGTGCCCTACCGGCCCGCCGCTGCGCGCGGCATCCGGTACGACGACCCGCAGCTGGCGATCGCCTGGCCGCTGCGGCCGACCGTCATCTCCGCCCGCGACCGCGACCTGCCGGCGCTGGCGGCATGACACGCGTGCTGGTGACCGGCGGGGGCGGCTTCGTCGGCCGTCAGGTGGTGCCGCAGCTGCGCGCCGCCGGGGCCGACGTGATCGCGCCGACGAGCGCCGAGGCCGACCTGCTCGCGCCCGGCGTGCCGACCTGGCTGGCGCAGACGACCGGCGCCGACGTGCTGGTGCATCTCGCGTGGGAGGCCGCGCCCGGCTACGCGACGTCGCCGGCGAACCCCGAGTGGCTGCGCGCCAGCCTGGAGCTCGCCGCGGCGTTCGTGGCGGCGGGCGGCCGGCGCGTCGTCGCGGCCGGGTCGTGCGCGGAGATGGACCTGGAGCGGCCGACGCCCTACGCCGACTGCAAGCGGGCGCTGCACCTCGGCCTGCGCGGCCTCACAACCATCCACGGCCGCCAGTTGGCCTGGGCGCGCCTGTTCTTCCTGTACGGGCCCGGCGAGCATCCGGAACGGCTCGTCGCCGCGCTCGCCGCCCGCCTCGCCGCCGGCCAGGAGGCGCTGGCGACCGCGGGCCGGCAGCGACGCGACTACCTCGACGTGCGGGACGCCGGCGCGGCGATCGCCGCGCTGGCATCGTCGAGCGCCACCGGCCTGTTCGACGTCGCGACCGGTGACGCGCCCGCCGTGGCCGACATCGCCCGCGCGATCGCGACCGCCGCCGACCGGCCCGGCCTCCTCCGCCTCGGCGCGCTGCCCTCGCCGGACGAGGCGGCGCTGATCGTCGGCGACCCGGGCGCCCTGCGCGCCGCGACCGGCTGGTGCCCGCAGATCACGCTCGCCGACGGGCTCCGCGACGCGGTCGCCGCCGCCTCAAGGAATCACACCGCCTGCCGATGAGCACCGCGATGTCCGCGCGCCCCCGGAGCACCGCGTGAGCGATCGCCGAGCAGAGCAGTTCGGGCGGTTCGGCGAGCTGACGTACGACGACTTCCGCCGTCTCGCGGCCGATCCGAGCCTGTCGCCCGCCGAGAAGATCGGCTTCCCCGGCGACTACCGCGCCGGGCACGAGGAGGCGATCTTCGCCGACATCCGCGGGCGCCTGCCGGTCCTCGACGACGACGGCGGGCTGCTGGTCGACATCGGCTGCGGCTGCACCGACCTGCCGGGGCTGCTCGCCCACCACGTCGCCGCGCGCGGCTCGGAGATCGTGCTGATCGACTCCGACGAGATGCTCGGCGCCCTGTCGGCGGACGTGCCCGGGCGCCGCGTCGCCGGTCGCTGGCCGGCGCTCCCCGCGCTACGGGCCGAGCTCGCGGGACAGGCGACCGCGGTCGTGTCGTACAGCGTCCTGCACTACGTGTTCGACGGCGGCGACCTGCATGGCTTCGTCGACGCGGCGGTCGAGCTGCTCGCCCCCGGCGGTCACCTGCTGCTGGGGGACATCCCGAACACCTCGAAGCGGGCCCGGTTTTTCTCGACCGAGACGGGCGCCGCGTACCACCGCTCGTTCATGGGCACCGACACCGACCCGGTCGTGGAGCCGTTCGCGCTCCGGCCGGGCTCGTTCGACGACGGCGTGCTGATGGGTCTCATGCACCGCTACCGCCAGGCCGGGTTCGAGGCCTACCTCCTACCGCAGGGTCGTTCGCTGCCGATGCAGAACCGGCGCGAGGACCTGCTGATCGTGAGGCACTGATGCAGAAGACCCGAAAGCTGGTGCTGTTCGGCGACAGCGCGTTCGCCGAGATCGCCCGCGAGTACTTCGATCATGACTCGCCCTACGAGGTGGTCGCGTACACCGTCACGGCGGACTTCCTCGGCGCGGACACCAAGGACGGCCTGCCCGTGGTGCCGTTCGAGCAGGTCGCCGAGCGCTATCCGCCGGACGAGCACGACCTGCACGTGGCGCTGGTCTACAACCAGCTGAACCGCGCCCGGATGCGGTTCTACGACGAGGCGAAGGCGCTCGGCTACCAGCTCGCCAGCTACGTCTCGTCCCGCGCGTTCGTGTGGCGCAACGTGACGATGGGCGACAACGTCTTCATCTTCGAGGACAACACCGTGCAGCCGTTCGTCACGCTCGGTTCCAACCTCGTGCTGTGGAGCGGCAACCACATCGGCCACCACTCGACGCTGCGCGACCACTCGTTCATCTCGTCGCACGTCGTCATCTCCGGCTTCTGCGACATCGGCGAGTCCTGCTTCTTCGGCGTCAACTCGACGGTCGGCAATAACGTCACGGTCGGCGCCGACTGCCTGGTCGGCAGCGGCGCGCTGGTGGTGCGCGACGTACCCGCCGGCAGCCTTCTGAAGGGCCCGATGACGCGTCCGGAGGAGGTGCGCACGTGGGAGAAGCTCGGCCTTCCGGTGCCGTCCGCCCCGTAGCCTCCCGAGTCGCGGTCATGCCCTACGAGCCGGGGCACGCGGCCGACTGGGACGCCTTCGTCGAGCGGTCGCCGAACGGGCTGATGCTGTTCCGGCGCGGGTACATGGACTACCACGCCGACCGGTATACCGACGCCTCGCTGTGGCTGTCGGAGGGCGGCCGGCCGGTCGCCGTCCTGCCGGCGAGCCGCAACGGCGACACCGTGGTCTCGCACGGCGGCCTCACGTTCGGCGGGCTCGTGCTGGCGCCGGAGACGCGCCTGGCGACCATCGTGGAGGCCGTCGCGGCGCTGCGCGACCACGCCCGCACCGCCGGCCTCCGCAGCCTCGTCTACAAGCAGACGCCGGCGTTCCTGTTCGACCCGCTGGCGAGCCCTGACACCTACGCGCTCCAGCGCGCGGGGGCCACGCTCGTCAGCGTCGAGCCGAACTTCGTGGTCGACCTGGCCGCCCGCCCGCCGCTACAGGGCCGCCGGGCCCGGTCGGCACGCCGCGCCGCGCGCCTCGGCGTCGAGGTACGCGCGAGCGATGAGGTCGCCACGTTCTGGCACGACGTGCTCGAGCCGGTGCTGCGGTCGCGGCACGGCGTCCGCCCCGTCCACGACGCGGCGGAGATTGGCCTGCTCAGGTCCCGCTTCCCCGGCGAGATCAGTCTGCGTGCGGCCTACCTCGACGGCGCGATGGTTGCCGGCACGGTGCTGTACCGCTACGGACGCGTGTTGCACAGCCAGTACATCGCGGCGAACGACGCCGGCCGCGACTCCGGCGCCCTCGACGTGGTGTTCACGTCGCTGTTGGACGAGGCCGGTCCCGACGTCCGCTTCGTCAGCTTCGGGATCGCGAGCGAGGGCGGTGGCGCGGTACTCAACACCGGGCTGGCTGAGTGGAAGGAGGGCTTCGGTGCCCGCACTCTCCCCCACCTCGTCTACGACCTGGTCTGAGCCACCTCGGCGTCGACGTCGACCACCGCGCGCGTGAACTGCGTGTCGTATAGCCGCCGGTAGGCACCGCCGGCCTGAAGTAGCTGCTTGTTGGTGCCCTGCTCGACAATGGTGCCGTGCTCCATCACGAGGATCAGGTCGGCGTCGCGGATCGTTGACAGCCGATGCGCGATCACGAAGCTGGTGCGGTTGGCGCGGAGCGCCGCCATCGCCCGCTGCACGAGCACCTCGGTGCGCGTGTCGACCGAGCTGGTCGCCTCGTCCAGGATCAGCAGCGACGGC
>JBKJIG010000139.1:0-72628 GCA_046598415.1 Gaiellales bacterium | reverse complement strand
CTAGAGATAGCGGCTAGGGCACCAGGCCGGGGCCAGGGAACGCGACCTGTCGACCCAGGTGGGGGAGTGGTGACGTGTCGTCCGCCGCGGCGGCGGACTGGCTGCGGAAGAACCCGGCGCTGGCCAGTCGTTCGCCACCTGCCCCCAGATGAGGTACGGGACGAGGCCGCGACGGGGATCGCGCCCGCGACCGCGACCAACCAGTCGCGCACTCACGTCGGCGGCCACGGGAACCGGACGGGCTGGAACGCGTCCGGGCCGGGCTGCTGGACGTCGGCGCCGTCATCTCGCGCCGGAATGCGGCCGAATCGTCGGGCTGCTTGAGATTGCGTAGTGGGCTGCCGATGGTGGTTTGATGCGGATTCACATGCCCGGCGTGCTCGTTCGCGGGGTGCGGGCCACGAGGCGCGATCTGCTGGTTGCCACGCCGCAGGCGCAGCGGCGGTCGGCCTTGGTGCTGATCAGCGTCTTGACGCCGGTGGCGGTCGCTTTGGCAGTGACCGTCGGCGACCCGGCGCGACGCGGTCTTCTGATCGTCGGCGCGCTCGCCGCGGCGCTGCTTGCGGTTGCGGTGCTCCGCTTCGGGCATCGCGGCGAACGCTTCTGGATCGCGGCGCTGCTGTACGTGCCCGTGCCGCTGTTGATCTGCCAGGTGACGATGGGCGACAACGCCGACATCCTCGGTGTCTTCGCATTCGCGATTGTCGCCTGGGCCTGCGTGTTCGGCACTCCGCGGGTTGCGGCTACCGGTTTCTGCATCGGTGTGGCGATCGTGTTGGGCGCGGTCCTGCTTGACACCCTGCAGGTGACGGGCAGTACCGGCCCGAGCCGCCGCGAGCTCGGCAACGCCGCGGCGCGGCTCGTGGTGCTCGTGCTCATGACTGCTGTTGTACGTGGTCTAACCTCGTCTCTACGAGCCTCGACCAGCGAGGTGGCACGGATCGCAGCGTCCGTGGACGAGCTCCTCTACGCCCTGTATCGGACGCCCACCGGCACACGCGCGCTGGTGTGGACCGCTCCGGCAGCCGGCTTTCTTGGAATGCCGACCGAGCCCGAGCCGACGTTCGCTGATTGGGCCGCGGCCGTGCATCCTGACGATCGCTCCGCGATAGCCGTGATGGGATCGGCCATCGCGAATGGTGAGGACTACGAAGTCGAGTATCGACTCGTCGGCGTCGACGGCGTCGAGCGCCGGGTCAGTGACCGGGCCCGCCGACGAGCCGCTGAACCGGTTTGGGATGGAATTGTCTCCGACATTACGGAGCGGCATCGGCTGGAGAGCCAGCTCCGCCGGACGGTCGACGAGATGCGGATCGTCAACGCGGCACTGGAGGAGGCACGAGCCGCGGCGGAGGGTCAGGCACGACGCGACCCGCTGACGGGTCTCGCAAATCGCCGCGCCTTCGCCGAGCGCCTGGCGCAACTCTGTGAACGCCTCGGCAGCCGCGGAGGCGTGGTGCTGATCGATGTCGACTATTTCAAGGCACTGAACGATCGGCTCGGCCATGACGCCGGCGACGCGGCACTCCTCGCGGCGGGACAGAGAATCCTCGAAGCCGTGCCCGAGGACGCGCTCGTCGCCCGAATCGGCGGCGATGAGTTCGCCGTGCTACTCGACTGCGTGGCCGAGGAGTCGATTGCGGACGTGGCCGAACGGATTCGCCGTCGTCTCACGGACGCGCCCGTCGGGATGGCCGTGGGCCACGTGTCGTTGTCGGCCTCGCTCGGCGCGGCGCTCTATGGACTGCACGGGACGACGCCCGACGAGCTGATGCGCTCGGCCGACGCCGGGCTGTACCAGGCGAAACGCACCGGCCGCAACCGCGCATGCGTCTCCGACGACGCGACCGTTCCGGAGGCGGCACCACCGGACGCGGTCGCACAGGCCCGCGAACTCGGCCTGACACTGACCCTTCGCTCCGGCGCGAGCGAGCTGCACGCCGACGAAGTCGGTGAGATCGCCGCGACGATCGCCAGCAGATTGGGACTCGACGCCATGGCCGTGCAACGTTGCCGCATCGCCGGTCTCCTGCACGACATCGGGAAGGTCGCGCTCGCCGACCACATCCTTCGCAAACCATCAGCGCTCGATCCGAGCGAACAGCACGCGTTTGCCGCCCACGCCGTCATCGGTGCACGGCTGGTGGCCCGGATCCCGCTCCTCGCCGACGCCGCCCCAGCAGTCCGCCACCACCACGAACGCTGGGACGGCACCGGTTACCCGGACCTGCTACGCGGCCCATCGATCCCCATCGAAGCCCGCATCGTGGCCGTTGCCGACGCCTACTCCAGCATGCGTCAGCCGCGTCCCTGGCGCCCCGCGCTCACCGAAGCAGCCGCTCGCAACGCGCTCCGCATCGAAGCCGGCAGCCACTTCGACCCGGCCATTGCGTTCGCGCACAACGAAGTGTGGCTCGAACTGGTCTTGTGCGCGGCCGACCTGATCGACAGTTAGAGGCAACACGTCCGGCAACGGACTCGACCGAAGAGGATGTGATTCAGAAGGGGCGATGGGCCGGGGATCGCGCGGAAGGACAGGTCGGGACTCAGCATGACTCTCGAATGCGCCTTGCACACAGAAGGTGACCGGTTCGATTCAGCCACTCGTCGGCGCGGCGCCTTCGTCCCGGCAGTGTTCGACGATCTGTTCGGCGGCTCGCAGGGCAAACGCCGCGATCGTCGCGGTCGGATTCATGGCCGAGCCGGTCACGAACACGCTGCCGTCGACGACGAACAGGTTCGGCACGTCGTGGCTGCGCCCGTACGGGTCGACCACCGACGTCGCCGGGTCATGGCCGCACCGCGCGGTGCCGAGCGTATGCCAGCCGACGTCGGGCATCCACTCCCAGAGATGCGTCTCGAGCGCGCCCGCCGCCTCGTGCGCCTCGCGCATGCGCGCGGTCTGGAACTCGAGGTTGCGCCGCGACCACTCGGCGACGCGGTAGACGACCTTCGGTGCGGGAATGCCGTCAGAGTCGGTGAGCACCGAATCGAGCGCGACATGGTTCGCCTCGTCAGGCAGGTCGTCGGTCTGCGCCGTCCACATGAAGGAGCGGCCGAACACGCGGCGCATCGTCTGGTGGAGCCCGGGGCCGAAGCGCTCCGCGAGCGGGAGGGCGGTGAGGAAGCCCTGATAACTCGAGAGGCCCGCGATCGGGTAGGCGTCCCACTTGGCGCCGCGCGGGAAGCCGCGCGCGTGATCGGTCTCGTAGAACTCGTAGGAGACGAGCGGCGAGCCGGCCGGCCCTTTCCAGCTCTCGAGCTCCTCGTCGTACACGCCGACGACCCCGATCGACGGGTGCATCATCAGCCGCCGTCCGACGAGCCCCGACGAGTTGGCGAGGCCGGACAGCAGCAGCAGGCGAGCGGTGCCGATGCCGTTCGCGGCCAGCACGACCATGCGTGCCGCGACGTGCTGCTCACGGCCGTCGCGATCGACGTAGGTGGCGCCGCTCGCACGGCCGCGCGCATCGGTCGTTATCTCCCGCACCCGGGCACCCGTCACGAGACGCGCGCCGTGGCGCAGCGCGTCGGGCCAGTGCGTGATGTCGGTCGAGGCCTTCGCGCCCTCGCGACAACCGGTCATGCAGACGCCGCGCCGCGCGCAGGCGGCCAGCCGACCGTACGGTTGCGAGGCGATCGCCGTCGGGTGTGGCCACCAGTGCCACCCGAGCCGGTTCATGCCGGTCGCGGCGCGACGCCCGAGCGGCTGGATCGGCAGGGCGGGCAGGGGGTAGTCGCCGCCGGCCGGATAGGACGGATCGCCCCCCATGCCGCTGACACCGAAGTCGCGGTCGACACGGTCATACCAGGGCTCGAGGTCCTCGTAGGTGAACGGCCAGTCGTCGCCGACGCCGTCGAGCGTGTGCGTGCGGAAGTCGGACGGCTTCAGCCGCGGCCACGCAGCCGCGTAGTGGATGGTTCCGCCGCCGACGGCGCAGAACATGAGCGGGTTGATCGCCGACTCGCTCGTATCGATCGGGTAGTCGGCGGGCATCTGGCGGACGTTCGGATTCATCGCCCAGCGTGAGCCCTGCAGCACGTCCCACTCACGCTGCTCGCCAGGGAACGAGTCGGCCGACACCCAGCCGCCCTGCTCGAGGCAGGTCACGGCGATCCCGGCCTCGGCGAGGCGCTTCGTGACGACCGACCCGGACGCGCCGGCGCCGATCACGAGGACGTCGGCGACCTCAGCCATCGGGTGTGGGAACGTAGACCGGCCCGCGGTCGCGGACCGCGTCGAGCAGGCCGTCGCGCAGGTACCACTCCGTTTCGCCGGCGAGGATCGGCGAGGGACCCTGGCCGGGGTAGCCCATCCGCCGGCGCACGCCGGGGTGGAGGTAGTAGGCGGAGATGAGGGCGAACGCCGCCCGCTCGAACATCTCCGGGTTGCGCTCGTGAAGGGCCTCGAGGTCCTCCCAGCTCGCGCACGTAGCGAGATCGACGAGCGGCGCAACGAGCGAGGGATCGGCGGCGGTGACGCGGTCGAGCCATTTTCCCGTGGCGCCGACGTCGGCGGCCCGGGGCATCTCGTCGGCGGCTGGCACGAGCAGGTCGGCGATCACGGTCAGCCGCGCCCGGGTGTCGTCGTCGACCACAGCTGACTAGCGTACAGGTGCCACGGTCGCGCTGCTCTCCAGGGGCGGACGTTGTTCGCCCGCCAGCGCGGTCTTGGTCGATTATCGCCAGCTCAAGCGACCTCGCGGCAGTGTGGACCGTAAGGACAGTCTTTGGACATGACTTCCTGCGGGGGTAGTGTTCCGCGCGCTGGCCCTTGTTACGCTCGAGGAATCGGCAGGCTACCCTTTACGAATCGGTCGTCCGAGCCTCGGAGACGTATCCCCCACGGCCTCGTCCGATTCCGGCTCGTTGCCGCCGCGCTCGCACTGGTCGCTTGGCCGGCGACGGCGGGATCGGCGCAGTGGTACGCGACGGATCCGCACGTGCACAGCGCCGTCAGCGCCGATGGCCGTCCGGATCTCGGAATCCTCACGAAGAACGCCCGCGCGGCGGGTCTGAACGCGTTGTTCCTGGCCGACCACAACCAGGCGTCGGATTTCTCCATCTCCAGTCGCACTGCGAACAACGCGTTCTTCGATTCGCCGACGAAGGATAATATCACTCGCTGGACCGCCGTCGGAACGGGCGTGACGCAGGTGTCCTCGCCAGTGCATTCCGGCACGGCCTCGACGCATCTGGTGTCGACCGGGTCGGGGGAGCAGTTCCTCTGGACCGTGCGGGGCCCCAACTTCCGGTCGGGCAGCGGGGCCGTCTCGACGAAATTCTCGTTCTACCCGGTCTCGCTCGGGGCCGGGTCGAGCCTCTACGTCTCCGCGTCGCTCGGTGGCGACGTCACGGTGCAGAGCGCCGCTCCTGGGCCGGAGGGCTACACGCCGGCGCAATCCGGCGTTCCGGCGTCGTGCAAGACGGTCATCTTCATCTGGTACGTCGGCACGGCGCCGAATCCCGCGCGCTACACGCCGACCTCGACAACGTGCAAGGCGCTGCCGATTCCGCCGCCGATCGTGAAGGCGTTCCCGATCACCGCCGCCCAATGCGACAAGGCGTACACTCCCAACACCTGGAACACGTGCACGCTCGACGTGGATGCCGCGGTGGCGACTTTGGCGGCTGCCGACAAGCCCTACGACTACCTGGGCCTCAGCGAGCTGAAGGTGGCGGCGCTCGGCACGGTCGACGCCTACGTGGACGACTACGCCACGACGAAGGCGCTGCCGGCCGGGAGTACGGTCGACAGCCGTGCCGGTGCAGAGTTCGCCGCGCGGAACGCGGTGCTTCCACAGTACGACGATCCGGCTGGCAACTTCCGCATCTTCCCGTCGATCGAAGAGGGGACGAGTCAGCACGCACAGCGCTTCAACTTCGCGATCAGCGCTCCGGGCGAGTTCACCACCTTCTGCAACGGAACCTGCAACTACGCGAATGGCGTCTCGGGCATCGCCCCGACCCAGGCGAGCGGCTATCCGGCTCAGCTGAACCATCCGGGCGTCTCCGGCGGTGTCACCGACGCCGCGGCGCTCGGGACGTGCTCCAACGGCCTCACTCCCGCCTGCGGCGCCGACGTCGTGGAGGTGCGTCAGCGCAACATGTCGAATGACTGGGACGCCATCCTCCAGACCGGCACGCCGCTGACCGGCGACTGGGGCTCCGACAACCACGTCGGCTCGTGGAGCGGTGCGAGTCAGACCACCTACATGTACGCGCCGTCCAGCAGTTTCGACGACCTGATGCAGGCCCTGTTCGAAGGCCGCGTGTACAACGCGAAGCTCGGTACCGGCACCAACCGCCTGAGCCTGCTCTTCAACGTCGGCACGACCGCCACCGGGCCGTACCCCGCGCGGTATCCGCTGTACGTTCCCAGCGGACAGTCGGTCAACCTCACCGCAGCGATCGCCAATATCCCGGCCGGTAGCTTCGCGCGCTGGGTGCAAAACGGCACGATCGGCGCGAACGAGGCCCCGACCAGCGGCACCAGCTACAACGCGACGCGGCAGCTGACCATGTCCGGCACCTCCGCGTACGCGCGGGTGGAGGTCGGAACGACGGCGACGGCCGATGCTGACGGCACCACGCAGGGCATCATGCTGCGGCCCGCCGCCACCGGCGTGCCGGCCGGCATGACCTACCACGTGGAGCGCGTCACGCCCGGGGCCGGCAAGCACGCGTACACCAAGGGCATGACGAAGGGCATCACGGCCTCGTCCTGGAACGCGAGCACGCCGTCACTGTCGCTGACGCTCACCGATCAGGTCGGATCGCTGGCGGAGGTCCAGGTCGCCAGCGCCTCGACGCCGCAGACCGTAACCGAGAACGGGTCGAGCGTCGCTGCCGCCGGATCGCTCGCCGCCTTCCAGGGCGCCACGGGCGGCAGCTGGTTCTATGATGGGGCGACGGTCTACGTGAAGGCACCCGCCGCAACCGGCACCGACACGATCGTGATCGCGTTCGGCGGCGGCGCCGGTGATACGTTGGCGCCTTCGGCGCCGGGCACGCCGGCGGCGGTCAGCGTTACGGCGGCGACGGCGACGGTCGGCTGGTCGCGGTCGTCCGACAACGTCGCCGTGTCGCGCTATGACGTGGCCCGCAATGGCGCGCTGGTCGGATCGGTCTCCCAGCCCGCCACCGGGGATCCGAGCTTCGCGGACAGCGGCCTGACGCCCAGCACGACGTACAGCTACGTCGTCACCGCGTACGACGCTGCCGGCAATCACACGGCGTCCGCCGCGGGCTCGGTCACCACTGCTGCGGCGCCGTCCGACGCGACGCCGCCGTCGAAGCCGGCCGTCTCCGCGGCGGCGGCAGCGACCTCGGTGACATTGAGCTGGCCCCGGGCGACGGATAACGTCGCGGTTTCGCGGTACGACGTCACCCGCGGTGGCTCGCTCGTCGGATCGGTCGCGCAACCCGCTTCCGGCACGGTCTCCTTCACCGACTCGGGGCTGACGCCGACTACCGCCTACTCGTACGTGGTGACGGCCTTCGACGCGGCCTCGAACTCGACCGCGTCCGACCCGGTACCGGTGACGACCCTCGCCGGCGCCGGCGGTACCACGACGCTGACCGCGGCGGCCGATGCGAAGGTCGACGGATCGCTGCCGACGAACAACTACGCGGCCGTTGCGCTGCGGGTCGACGCCTCCCCCGATGTGCGGAGCTACGTCAAGTTCGACGCGTCGGGCGTAACGGGGACGGTGCAGAGCGCGACACTGCGGATCTGGGCGACGAGTGGCCACACCACCGGGTTCGACGTCTACGCCGTCGGCGACTCGACGTGGGCGGAGAACGCGATCACGTACGCCAACCAGCCGTCCGCCTCCATCGCGACGACGAAGCTGGGTTCGTCCGGCGCGATCACGGCGGGTACCTGGAAGACCGTCGACGTCACGGCCCTGGTCACCGGCGCGGGCGTCTACAGCGTCGTGCTGAAGACGACGAGCGCGTCCGCGCTGGCGCTGTCCAGCCGCGAGGACCTCACGCACCCGCCGCAGCTCGTCGTCGTCTCGAGCTGATCCGCCAGCTCGCACCGCGCGTGCATTCTCCCGAACAGCTCGACGCTCGCGGTCTCTCCCGTGCTCGTCGTTCCCACCCTCCCAGACGCCGCGTCCGACCGGTGAGCGGTTCAAGACCGATCACCGTGAAGCGGATCGATCGCCTCAACCACTAATCGACGACGAAAGAGCCGTTCGGGGCGCTACCGTGTCCGGCGCGCCGGCCCGAGTCACCGAGAGTGAGGCGCGCCGATCCGTAGATGCTGGCCGCGGCGGCGCGGGACGGAACGGCGAGCTTGTCGAGGACGTTGTGCACGTGGCGCTTCACCGTGAACTCGGAGATCCCCAACCGCTCGGCGATCACCCGGTTCGGACACCCGTCGCCGACGAGAGCTAGCACCTCTCGTTCGCGTCGGGTGAGTACGGAGACGCAGTGCTGGGCGCGGCTGCGCCGGTGGTCGTTCTGCAACTCGTCGATGACCTGCCCGACGAGGTGCCGCGGCAGCGACGTGTGGCCGGCTGCGACCTGCTTGACACACCGGACGAGCGCGGCCGGCGTGACGTCTCGCGTGAGAACCCCCCGCGCGCCGGCGGCGAGCGAGGCAACCGCGGCCTCGCCGTCCGATGCGTCGATCCACATCATGATGCGCACGCTTGGCGCCACCTCCCGCAGTCGCCCCGTCGTTGCGATACCGCCGTCCGACGGCAGGTTCATCGCGACGAGCGCGACGTCCGGCGGATGGAACGCGCACGCCCTGACGAGCCCCTCCGATGAGCCGACGGCCGCGACGTCGAAGCCAGCGTCCCGGGCGAGGATGCCGCCGATGCGGCTGCGGAAGGACGAAGCTGGTTCGGCGACGACGACGCGGACGGTCGCAGGCGATCCGGCGGCGACGAACGCCGAACCGCCCGAAGTCCGTGCAGAGCGGTTGGCGTGTCCGGCAGGCACTGAATCACGTTCGCACGGACAAGGTTAAGAGCGGGCAAAAAGAGGACTCGAAGCCAGCCCTGGGTCACACGACTCGATCGAGAACTCCAGCCGTGTCCGCGCCGCTTGCACGAAACTCGATCTGGCCAGCTTCGAGGTGCCCGTCGAGCGTGGCGGGGCGAAACGACTGCGGATCGCGGTCGACCACGCGGACCGGACCGCCCCACGGCCCGGGCATCCGGACGACGTACTCGTCGCCGATCTCGAGAACTCGAGTCTGACCGTGCGTCTTGACGAAGCGTGCGAAGCTGGCCGGCGCGACCACGTTCGGGTCGCGGGCGATACGCGCGATCACCTCCTTCGCGTCCAGCGTCGGGTTCCGTATCCGAGCGTGGTAACGACGATGGAACAGCGGCCCGACGCCGCTCGCGGGTACCTGAATCTCCGTGAGATCGACCCGTGACCCCAGCCTGGGTGCCCGGTTGTCGGGAGCCGTGCCGACCGTCTCGCGGCGGTGGATCGGCGTCGTGCGCCAGAGGTACGCCCAGGCCGTGATCGCGATGCCCACCGGCCAGGTCAGGGCGGTCGTGATCTGGTGATGCCGACTGACGCGCGCCACTACACGTCGCGTCGTTCCAGCGAGTCGCCGACGAGCCAGAGCGTGGGTGGCCAGAGCCGGACGAACAGCGGCCGCCGCTCGGCGTTGCCGCGCTCGTCCTGATCCACGGCCTTCGCGCGAATCCACAAGCCGATACACAGACCGATGGTCGCGCTGGAGCACGCATGAAGATGCCAGCCACGGAGACCTGCACGGCGAAGCGCCCGACTCAACATGAGCGGGCGTGCCCCGACCCAGGCCTTTGATCTGCGTTTGAAGCTGGAGAGGGTCGCGGCTTCCGAAAGCGGTTTGGTGAGGATCGGCGACGTGCCCGCCGGCCGATCGCGCAACTTCGCCTTGAAACCGCAGAAGAGAGCGTCTACTGTCGTGCGACGCGTGACCGCCGAGTCGGCGGTCACGTGCTTTTTCCGAGATGGGCCCAGTCGCGCGCTTCGTTGGAGTGCGCGATCCCCTAATCCGCGTTCTCGAGCGCCAATAGGAGGCCTGATGTGTCCCATCGTGAGCTCGTGACACCGCGGGTGGTCACGAGCGAACCGTTCTCCGAACACGGGGCAGCCATCGTCGTTGACGGCGATCTCGACCTCGAGTTCGCGGCCCAGCTCGAATTGGAGATCGCCGCGATCATCGCAGATCGTCACCGGCATCTCGTGATCGACCTGTCCGCCGCATCGTTTCTCGACAGCATGGCGATGGGATCGCTGCTGCTGGCGATCGCGCCGCTCCAACAGGATCCCGATGCCGCCGTGGTACTCGCCGGCGTGCACGGGACGGTCGATCGGTCGCTCGCGGTGAGCGGGATCGGCGCGATGTTCGCGTCGTTTCCGACGCGTGATGCGGCGATCGCCGCCGTCGAACGGGCGACAGACCTCGAGCAAGGTTGGCGCGCAGTGCGCCGCCGCGCCTTTCCTTCCGCAGGCTGATGCGATCCGGGAGCCGAGCCGTGACCCCGCCGGCCTCCCTCTACCCGCGCGGAGACGGAAGATGATTTCCCGACGCGACCCTATCCGTATGTCCTGCGCGGCGCCGGGTCTATCCGCGCTCGGTCGTCTGCTTCCGGACCGATCTTCTGACAGAGGGGCGCCGCGGCTCGCGCATCAGGGGACGACGCTCGGGTAGAGCGTCATGCCGCCATCGACGAACGACGTCGTGCCGACGACGTAGGAGGCGTCCGGCCCGCACAGCCACGCGATCGCGTCCGCGAGCTCCTCGGCAGTGCCGAGCCGACCCCAGGGGAATCTGCCGGAGCGTCCGCCCGAGCTTCTCGCCGACCTCGATCAGATCGCGGGCGAAGCGTCGCGCGCAGAGGAACGGGCCGGTCAGGTTCATGCCGATCACCCGCTGCCAGTCGTCGAGCGACAGGTCGACGAGCGCGTTCGGCGCCTCGATCCCGGCGCTGCAGACGAGAATGCCGACCGGGCCTCCGAGCGCGGCGATCCTCGCTACGAGGTGGAGCGCACCGCCAGCGTGTAGCGATCGACCGATGCACGCGTACCGGGCGTCTCGGCGGCGGGCATTGCCGCGAAGACCGCCTCGCCGCGAGCGTAGTCCGCGTCGTTCTCGAAGAACTGCAATACCACCGCCCGCGCGTTGGCCGCGTCGTGGAGCATCATCATCTCCGTCACGGTCACGCCCTCCGGACGATCACCACTCTCGATCTGGTTCACGAGGTTGGCGACGCGCTCCGCGGATACGCCTTCGAAGGTGACGGCGCGAACGAGCGACATCTCGAGCTCCCTTCTCTTCGGGGGTTCGACATTACGCCGCCCGCGGGGCCGCGTCAACACGGGTCGGAGCCGCCCCGAGATCACCCGGAACAGACGCGAACAGATCGACGGACGCGGTGGACGCCACCGCCGGCATGCGCGAGTATCGCGCGATGACGAGTCATGATTTCTCCGACCTCCGAGCGCTGTTCATCAACTGCACCTTGAAGCCCGCGCCGGAGGTCTCGAACACGCAGCGGCTGATGGATAACGCGATCAGCATCATGCGCAGCAACGGCGTCGCGGTGGACGAGGTCCGAGCGGTCGATCACGACATCCCGCCCGGCGTGCAACCCGACATGACGGAGCACGGCTTCGTGAACGACGACTGGCCGGCGATCCAGCGCCGCGTGTTCGACTCGGACATCCTGATCATCGGTTCGCCGATCTGGCTCGGCGACAAGTCCAGCGTCTGCACGCGGGTCATCGAGCGCCTCTACGGCTACTCCGGCCAGCTCAACGAGCAGGGCCAGTGGATCTACTACGGCCGCGTCGGCGGCGTCGTCGTGACCGGGAACGAGGACGGCATCAAGCACGTCGCGATGAACCTCCTCTACTCGCTGCAACATCTCGGGTACGTGATTCCGCCTCAGGCCGACTGTGGATGGATCGGCGAGGCCGGCCCCGGGCCGAGCTACGCCGACCCCGACAGCGGCGGCTCCGAGAACGAATTCACGCGCCGCAACACCACCTTCATGGCCTGGAACCTGATGCACCTGGCGGCGATGATCAAACGCGCGGGCGGGATTCCGGCGCACGGCAACCAGCGCACTGCATGGGACGCCGGCGCGCGCTTCGACCATCCCAACCCCGAATATCGGTGACGGCCCGGTGCAGGTTCAAACGGGGGAATGCACCGGCACCGTGAAGGCCATCCGCGCGCCGGGCTCACCGGGGTTCGCGACCCAGATGCGACCGCCGTGCGCCTCCACGATCGCGCGGGCGATCGCGAGCCCCAGTCCGGCGCCGCCGACGGGCCGCGAGGCGTCGTCGCCGCCGCGGTAGAAGCGGTCGAACACGCGCGCCGCATCGGCGGCCGCGATGCCGGTGCCCGTGTCGGCGATCTCGAACCGCACCTCGCCGTTCTGGCCGTCGGCCGTCAGCGTCACGGAGCCGCCGACGGGCGCGTGGGCGACGGCGTTCTCGAGGAGGTTGAACAGCACGCGCTGCAGCCGCTCGGGGCTGGCGGCGACCGGCGGCAGCCCGGCCTGGACGCGCTCGGCCAGCGTCACGCTGCGTTCGTCGGCCGCGGGCCGGAACGCCTCGGCGGTCTCCTCGACCAGCTCGGCGACTGCGACCGGAACACGCTCCCACGCGACGTCGCCGGCGTCGATGCGCGCCAGCTCGAACAGGTCGTCGACGAGCTCGCGCAGATGGCTGAGATGCACGCGCATCCGCGCCTGGTAGTCGGCGATCTCCTCCGGCGACGTGACGACACCGTCCGCCACGGCGTCGACCAGCAGACCGAGTGAGGCGATCGGCGTGCGCAGGTCGTGCGACACGGCCGCCACCAGCTCGCGCCGCGCCCGGTCGGACGCCGCCAGATCTCGCGCCATCGCATTGGCTGCGATCGCCAGATCGGCCAGCTCGCGGGGGCCCGTCTCCGGCACCGGCTCGTCCGCGCCGCGGCCGGCGGCCAGGCGCCCGAGCCGCTCGCCCAGCCGGGTGATCTGCGCAGCCGCGTGCCCGGACAGCAGGCTCGCGACGCGGAGAGCGACGATCACCGAGAACACCAGCATCACCGCCACGATCTCGGCCTCGCGCCGCGACACGACCATCAGCCGCGTGCCGGCGAGCGCCGATGCGAGGACGAGCCCGACCGCGCCGATCACGCCGGCGGCGTAGTGCCGGCGCAGCGACCCGGCGACCGGTCGCACCGTCATCAGGTGCGTCATCGCGAGCCACGCGAAGGCGATCGCCACCAGCACGGCCAGCAGCACGGCGATCTCGTCGCGCGGTTGCTCCATCGACACCAGCAGGGCGCCCGTGATCGCCGCCGCCACCACCACGGCGACGGCAGATCCGACTACACCTCGAGCTTGTAGCCGACGCCCCATACCGTCACCAGATGCCGCGGATTGAGCGGGTCCTCCTCGATCTTGTGCCGCAGCCGTCGCACGTGCACCGTCACCGTCGCCGTGTTCGAGTAGTAGGGGTAGCGCCACACCGCGTCCATCAGGTCGTCGCGTGAGAACGCGCGGCCGGGATTGCGTGCGAGGTGCAGCAGCAGCTCGAACTCCTTCGCGGTCAGCTCGGCGGGCGCTCCGCGGGCCGAGCAGGTGCGCGCCGCCTGATCGATCGTGACGTCGCCGAACGAGAGCAGCTCGCCGTCATCGCCGCCGGCTGCGGCCTGGCGTCGCAGCACCGCGCCGACACGCGCCACCAGCTCGGCCGGCGAGAACGGCTTGACGACGTAGTCGTCTGCGCCGAGCTTGAGGCCGCTGACGCGCTCCGACTCCTCCCCCCGCGCCGTCAGCAGGATCACGGGCGTCTGCCGCCTGCGGCGCAGCAGTGCCATCACCTGGAGGCCGTCGAGCTTCGGCAACATCACGTCCAGCACGACGATGTCCGGTCGTTCGCGCTCCGCCAGCTCGACCGCCTGCTCACCGTCGTGCGCGATCACGGCCCGGTAACCGTCGCGTTCCAGATAGCGGGCGACCACATCGGCGATCGTCCGCTCGTCGTCGACGATCAGCACGGTGCGTGGCTGGGCCATTGACCGCATCGTACGCTCCGGGTCGCGAACGGTTCGCGAAAATGGACGATCGAGATCCGGCAGCTCGCACCGAGACTCGCGCCGGACGTCATGATCCCGAGCCGCAGGGGCGGCCCGCCGTTCCCCGTCCCGTTCCGCCCGGGGCCGCGAAACGTGCTTCGATGCGGCGATGACGGCGCGCTCGCTGACGGGGATCGCGCTCGGCGCCGCCATCCTGATGCTGGTCGCCGCGTGCGGAGACGACGGCGCCGACTCCCGATCGGCCGGCTGTCCCGGCTCGACGCTCCGCTGCACCCTCGCCGACCCGCTCGATGTCGGCGCGCTCGACCCGGCGCCGGGCGAGCCGCTCGTGCAGCGACGCGACCTCGCGCCGGCCGCCGCCGTTGCCCGCTCGCTGGTGGTGTTCGCGCAGCTGTCCGACGCGCACGTGACCGACTCGCAGTCGCCGCTGCGGGTCGAGGCGATCGACCCGATCGGCGGTGCCGTCACGTCGGCCTTCCGGCCGCAGGAGGCGCTCACCGGGCAGGTGCTCGCGGCGGCCGAGACGAGCATCAACGCGCTGGGGCCCGCGTTCGTGCTCGAGACCGGTGACCTGATCGACAACGTGCAGCGCAACGAGCTCTCCTGGGCGCTCGGAATCCTGAAGGGCGGCACCATCCGGACCGACTCCGGCACGCGCGGCTACGAGGGCGTGCAGGCGGCGACCGCCGCGAACCCGTTCCTCTACCGGCCCGAGATCGACCAGCCGCGCCATCCGGGGCTGCTCACGGCCGCCGTCGCACCGTTCGCGGCGCCCGGCCTCGCGGCTCCGTGGTTCCCGCTCGTCTCCAATCACGACATCCTCGTCCAGGGCAACGTCGCGGCGGACGCCGCCCTCGAGCGGGTGGCGACGGGTTCCGAGAAGCTCGTCGCGGCATCACCGGAAGCGTTCGCCGAGGCGCGCCGCGGCAGGCTCGACCGGCGCGACATCGCCTCGCTGCTGCAGGACGGTGCGGCGGGACGGTTCGAGTCCGTCGCCGCCGATCCGGCGCGCGAGCTGCTCACGCCGTCCGCGGTGATCGCCGCCCTCGAGGCCGCGTCGGGCGTGTCGGCCGACGCCGCGATGCACCGAGCCGGGCTGCTCGCATACCGACGCACCGTCGCGCCCGGCGTCGAGCTGATCGCGCTCGATACCGCGAACCGGTCCGGCGGCTCCGACGGCGTTCTACCCCCGGCCGAGCTCGCCTGGCTCCGGGATGCGCTGGCGGCGACGCGCGGCAGCCACGTCCTGGTCGCGTCGCCCACGGGCCTCGAGGACACGAGCGGCGGCGAGGAGGCGCTGGCCGCCATCGACGCCACGCCCGGCGTGGTGGCGGTGCTGAGCGGCGACACGCACCGGAGCCTGATCGCGGCGCGCCGGACGGCGGCCGGCGGCTACTGGCTGATCCGCACGCCATCCCTCGTCGACTATCCGCAGCAGGTGCGCGCGTTCCGGCTCGTCCAGCTCGCCGATGGCCGCGTCGCGCTCGACACCTGGCTGATCGACCATGCCGGCGACCCGGGTGCGTCCGGCTATCGCGGTCTCGCCGGCATCTCCCGTGCACTTGCCCAGCTCGACTTCCAGGGCGGCCGCCCGAAGGGCGCCGCGGGACGGCGCGAGGACCGCAACGTCCGTCTCTACCTGCCGGGCTGAGCCCTACTCGGCGCGGAGCGCGGCGAGCACCGTGACACGCGAGTAGCGGATGGCCACGGCGGCGCTCGCCGCGATCGCCGCCACCATCGCGCCGACCGCCACCAGCAGCAGGTCGCCCCATCTCAGCGAGACCTCGAGGGCGCCATACGTGCCGAGCAGGCCGGTGACGAGCGGGGCGAGCACGAGCACCTCGAGCACCGCCGCGAGCACGACCGCGAGGCCGACGAGTGTGAGCGCCGCTCCGGCCAGCAGGGTCACGACGGTGAGCCGGCCGCCGCCGACGACGCGCATCACGGCCACGGTTTCCGATCGCTCGCGGGCAAGACCCACCAGCGCGAGCACCGCCAGCGCGATCGAGCCGGCGCCGTTGACCGCGGCAACCGCCCGTAACAGCGCCACGACCGCGGCGACGAACGACGAACCCGACGGCAGCAGTCCGCTGGTCGGCACCGCCTCGATGCCCACGGCCGCAAGCGTGCTCTTCGCCTCGGCCGGAGTGGTGCCGGCAGCCGGCCGCACCGCGATCTGCGGTGTGATCGCCGGCTGCGCGCCGAGCAGCGTCGCCTCGTCGGTGTAGGCGATGCGGCCGTCGTTGAGAGGCTCGCGCACCACGCCGACGACGCGGAGCGTGACCTCGCCGCCGCCCTCCGGCTCGGCGATCAGCGTCTGGCCGGGTGCGAGCCCGAGGCTGCTCGCCAGGCCCTCGCCGATCTCCGCCTCGCCCGGCGCCGCGCGTCGTCGGCCGGACAGCAGAGGGCGGCCGTCGAAGACGCCGCCGGCGCCGTCGCCGAACGCGACCACGCGCAGCGGCTGACCGAGGTCGAAGGCATCCACCGCGAGCGTGTCGTAGCGGGTCGCCGCGGCCGCGATACCCGGCGTCGACCGCACCGTCGCGAGCGCGCCCGGCGTGGCCTGCACGAGCAGCGAGTACCTGACGCCCAGCGACTGCGGGTTGTCCTGCGCGGCTGCGAGCGTGCGCGCCAGCGAGCTCATCACCAGCACGACGGCGATGCCGCCGGCGACGGCGAGCACCGACGCGGCCAGACGCACCGGCCGCGCGACCGCCAACCGCGCACCCAGCAGCAGCGGCGACCCGATGACACCGCCTCGCGAGGTGCGCACGACGGCGGCGCCGCGCAGCAGCTCGGCGACCGGCCGCCGCGCCGCGAGCATGGCGGGCACGCCGGCCGCGATCGCCGCGCCGGCGATCGCCAGGACGGCGACGACGAGGTGGCCGAGACCGAGGGGATGTGGCGGCGGCAGCGAGTTGAAGCTCTCGAGCAGCCCGGCGGCCGATCCCGCCACGGCCAGCGAGCCGGCGACGATGCCGGCGCCGGCCGCGACGACCGCCACGATCCCGACCTCGAGCGCGTACGTGGCGGCGATCGCAGTCGCCGGGAACCCGATCGCCCGGAGCGCGCCGATCGTCGCAAGGTCGCGCGTCACGCGGGCGTGGGCGGCAGCGGCGATCATCACGAGCGCCGCGCCGAGCGCAACGAGCGCGAAGGCGGCGATCACCGACGAGATCAGGCCCGCAGCCTGATCGACCGCCAGCCGGATGCCCGTCCTCGTCTGGATCGTGACGCGCTGCAGGCCGAAGCTGGCCGCGCGCAGCTGCGCCAGCGTGGTGGGCAGTCGCGACGGATCGGTGACGTCGATGTTCACCGCCGTCACCGGTCGTCGGCCCGGCGCCGTCGACAGGGCCCTGCGGACGGTCTGGTAGGGCAGGTAGATCCGCGGTCGCGACGCCAGCGGGAAGGCGAGCGTGTCGGGCTCGACCGAGACGCCCACGACGCGGAGGAACAGCGGCCCGCGGCGGCCGCGGACGACGATGCCCTGACCGAGGCGCAGGTTCCAGTTCGCGAACAGGCCGCGCTCGATCACGATCTCGTCGTCGCGTCCGGTCAGCCAGTGCCCGGCGACGATCAGCACGCCGGTCGCCCGCTGGTCGAGCAGCATCCCGTTCGCCTCTGCGGTACCCGTGCGACGCCTGCCATCGCCTCGCCGCGTGGCGATCTCGACGGGACGCACCGTGAGGCGCGCCGACCAGTCGGCGACGTTCGCGATCGGATCGAGGCGCGACTGCAGCGTCGCGAGGCCGATCGGGTCGAACCGGGCCTCGATGTCCGCCGTTCCGGCGGCGCGCTGCGCGCGATCGAGACCGCCGCCGAGCGCGTCGCGCGTCGTCACGGCGCTGCCGAGGATGGCGCCCGCGAAGAAGAGCCCGAGCATCGTCGCTACCGTCGACGCGGGGCGCGCCCGCAGTGCGGCGAGCGCACGGCGGACGATGGCACTCACTCGAGCCGCCCGTCGCGGAGCGGGACGACGCGGTCCGACGCCGCCGCCAGGCGGTCGTCGTGCGTCACCAGAATCACCGTCCGCCCGGCGGCCGTGATGCGACCCAGCTCGTCGATCACGCCGGTTCCCGAGGCGGCGTCGAGGTTGCCCGTCGGCTCGTCCGCAAGCACGAGCGGCGGGTCCATCACGAGTGCCCGGGCGATCGCGACGCGTTGGCACTCGCCGCCCGAGAGGTTGATCGGGAGCTGGTGGATCACGTCGGGGAGACCGAGGCTCTCGACCAGGGCGTGCGCCCGCCGCCGGCCGCCGTCGCGGTCGCCCGCGAGCCGCGCCGGCAGCAGCACGTTCTCCCACGCCGACAGCTCCGGGATCAGGTGGAACGACTGGAACACGAAGCCGATGCTCGTCCTCCGGAACCGAGCCAGCGCCGACTCGCGCAGCGCGCCGAGCGACTGGCCGGCGATCACGACGTCGCCGGTCGTCGGACGGTCGAGCCCGCCGAGCAGGTTCAGCAGGGTCGACTTGCCCGACCCCGACGGACCGAGGATCGCCACCAGCTCGCCCGCTGCGACGTCGAAGCTGACGCCATCGAGGACCGCGCGCGCGGCCGGGCCGCGTCCGTAGACGCGGCGCAGCCCGCGGGCTTCGACCAGACTCGTCACGCGGGCCACGGTGGCACCGGTGTCGCGAGCTGGAAGCTCGTGCCAGGATCGCCACCGGCACGGCGCAGCACGATGGTGCCCGCGACCGCCGCGGCACCGATGTTCCGGGCGCGACGGCCGGGGTCTCGCCAGCGGACGGCGGCCTTCGCGCGGCCGGAGACCGCGAGCGGATCGATCACCCCGGCATCGTACGGTGTGATCGCCGGCTGCAGCGGGGGACGCCAGGTATCCGGCGGTCGTCGTTCACCGTTCCGTTCGCGGTCGCGGTCCGGTCGTGGCCTACGCTCGGTGGATGGCCTCCGCCGACCACGCGCCCGTCCTCGTCACCGGCGGCCTCGGCTTCATCGGCTCGCACGTCGTCGGCGCGCTGCTGGCGTCCGGCCGGCCGGTGCGCGTGCTGGACCACGACCCGGCCCCGGTGCCCGGGGTCGTGCCGGACGGGGTCGAGGTGCTCGCCGGCGACGTCCGCGATCCCGACACCGTTGCGCGCGCCGTCCGCGGCGTCTTTGCGGTGTCGCACCAGGCTGGGATGGTCGGACTGGGCGTCGACTTCACCGACATCGAGCGGTACGTCTCGCACAACGACCTCGGCACGGCGGTGCTGTTGCGGGCGCTGGCGGCCGACGGCTTCCGGGGGCGCCTGGTCCTGGCGAGCTCGATGGTCGTCTACGGCGAGGGGCGCTACCGGTGCGCGCGGCACGGCTTGGTGGCGCCGCCGCCGCGCTCGCGCGCCGATCTCGACGCCGGCCGCTTCGAGCCGGGCTGTCCGGGCTGCGGTACGGCGCTCGAGCCAGAGATGGTGCCGGAGGACGCGCCGTGCGACCCGCGGAACGTGTACGCGGCGACCAAGCTCCACCAGGAGCACCTGGTCACGGTCTACGGACGGGAGCTCGACGCTCCCGTGGTGCGCCTGCGCTACCACAACGTGTACGGGCCCGGCATGCCGCGGGACACGCCCTATGCCGGCGTCGCCAACCTGTTCCGCAGCGCGCTGGAGGGCGGCCGGAGCCCGCAGGTGTTCGAGGACGGCGGCCAGCGTCGCGACTTCGTGCACGTCGCCGACGTGGCCGGCGCGAACCTGAATGCCCTCGCCGCGGACGCCCCCACGGGTGCGTTCAACGTCGCGAGCGGCGAGCCGCACACCATCGGCGAGATGGCGACGGCGCTGGCCGCGGCGCTCCACCCGGCGCTCGCCCCGCAGATCACGGGCGGCTATCGCTTGGGCGACGTTCGGCACGTGTTCGCCTCGACGGCGCGGGCGCGCGACGAGCTCGGGTTCGCCGCCCAGGTGCCGTTTGCCGACGGGATGCGGGAATTCGCACACGCGCCGCTACGGGCGCCGTCGCCGCCGGTGCCCGGCGATAGCGACTGACAGGGCGACGATGCCGATCGGCGCGAGCACCACTGCGACGGCCCGCGGATCGTCGTTCGGCAGCGGCGGGATGGCAGCAGGCGTAGGCTCTGGACACGTGCCTCCCCTTCCCGCTCGCACGGTGCGGCTGTCTCTCGACACCGAGGACGTCGACGACCTTCAGTTCGACCTGGAGGGGGCGCTCGCGCTGACCGCTCCGCGCCGCGTGGCGAGGGTCGGATGACAACCACCAGCCTGATCCTGCCGGCGCTGGACGAGGCCGAGGTGATCGAGCGCGTCGTCGTCGGCCTGCTGGCGCACGCCGACGAGGTGATCGTCGTCGACAACGGCTCGCTGGACGGCACGGCGGCGCTGGCTGCCGCGGCCGGCGCTCGGGTGATCGTCGAAGCGCGGCGCGGGTTCGGCGCAGCCTGCTGGGCCGGCACCAACGCTGCCGGTGGCGACGTGCTCTGCTTCCTCGACGCCGACGGTTCGTTCGCTCCCGCCGACGTCCCCCGGGTGGTGGCGCCGGTGGCGGCCGGGATGCTCGACCTGAGCCTCGGCTCGCGCACGCTTCGGCCGGGCGCCGCGATGCGCCGCCATCACTGGCTGGTCAACCGCCTCGTCGGGTTCTCGCTGCCGATCGCCGGCGCGCCGCGCACCACCGACATCGGTCCGCTCCGGGCCATCCGCCGCGATGCGCTGCTCGACCTCGGAGTGCTGGACCGCGGGTTCGGCTGGCCGCTCGAGATGATCATCCGTTGTGGCCAGGCCGGGCTGCGCGTGGGGGAGATGCCGGTCGCCTACCTGCCGCGGCTCGGCGGGCACTCGAAGGTGTCGGGCTCGATCAAGGGCTCGCTGCGCGTCGCCCGCTGCTGGAGCGGTCTGCTGCTGCGTGAGGCCGTGCGATGAGCGTCTCGTTCGCCCTGATCGTGAAGGAGCCGGCCGCCGGCTCCGCCAAGACGCGCCTCGCGGCGACCATCGGCCATGCGGCCGCGCAGGACATCGCGAAGGCGATGCTGCTCGACTCGGCCGCGGCGCTTGCCGTCGTCGCGCCGGCCGACGCGCGCCTCGTGCTCTACCACGACCCGCCCGACGCAGCCGGCCGGCTCGCCGGTCTCGGTGTGCCGGAGCGGTTCGCCTTTTGCCCGCAAGCCACCGGATCGCTCGGCGACCGCCTGGCGCAGATCGTTCGCTCGGAGCTGGCGGCCGGCGCGTTGGCCTGCGTGGTGGCGGCCACCGACTCGCCGTTCGCGATCGGTGCGCTGGTGCTGGAGTGCGTGCCGCGGTACCGGGACGAGGTGGTGTTGGCACCGTGCGAGGACGGCGGCTACTGGGCTGTCGGCGTCGCCCGCACGGCCCGCATCTTCGACATCGAGATGGGCACGACGGACGTCCTCGCCGCCACCGCCGTGCGCGTCCGCGCCGCCCGGCGCGGCCTCCGGCTGCTGGCACCGACGCTGGACATCGACGTCGAGGCCGACCTCCGCGAGGCGAGCGGGCGGGGAATCCTCGACGGCGCGCCGCGCACGGCCGCGGTGTGGGCGGACGTGCGCCGCTGCGCCGTGGCATCGGCCACACCGTCGTTCCTTTCTTGACGTTCCGACCGGACGTCCCGACCGCAACGAGGGGCGTTATCGAGCGCCGTCGAGCAGCTCGCGCAGCCGCCCCGCGCGCTCTGTCGCCTCGCCGGGCAGGTAGGGCTCGACCGTACCGGCGGCGATGCGGATTGGGAATCGCCGAGGAGACCGGGGGGCGCGGGCACGTGCTCGTTCAGCACGCTCGGCATCTGCCAGGCTGTCGGAGATCTTCTCGTTGAGGCATTCATTCGCAGACCATGCGAGACGAAAGGACCGATCATGCGCGACCTCATCGACCTCGACCGCTTCCCCATCGACCGCCCCGGCACCCCGGAACACGCCGCTCTTGTCGCCCGCGCCAGGGCCGACCTTGCGACCCACGGCATGTTCAACCTCGACGGTTTCCTGCGCCCCGATGCTGCCACGGCAACGGTCAAAGCTCTGACGCCAAAATTCGACACAGAGGCCTTTACCCACGTCCACAAGCACAACATCTACTTTCGGAAGGACTTGCCGCTGCCCGACGATCACCCTGCGCTGGCCGAGGTCGAGACGATCAACCGCACCCTATGCGCGAACCAGATCGACGTCGCCGACGCGGTCAACCGGATCTACACCTGGGCACCCTTGATCGCCTTTCTGGCCGAAACCATGGATAAACCGGCCCTGCACGTGATGGCCGACCCGCTCGCCCGGATGAACATCATGGATTACGCGGCGGGCCAGGGGTTGAACTGGCATTTCGACCGCTCCGAATTCACCACCACCCTGCTCTTGCAGGCGCCCGAGGCCGGCGGTGCATTCGAATACCGCAGCGACCTGCGCACCGCCGACGAACCGAATTACGACGGCGTGGCGCGGCTGTTGCGCGGGCAGGATCCGGAGCAGCGCAGCCTGACCCTGCAAACCGGCACCCTGAACGTGTTCCGCGGCAAGAACACGGCGCACCGGGTGACGCCTGCCGTGGGCGACAGGCACCGGATGATCGCCGTTCTTTCCTACTACGAACGCCCCAGCGTGCTGTTTTCGGATGACGAGCGGCAGGGGTTCTACGGACGCGTCGCATAGTCAGATTCGACCAGAGCGCGATCGGGTCACGCGTCCTCGCCCGAACCGCGCGACGTGAGCCGCCTGCTCCGCACACCAGGCGCGCCCACTCTGACTCAGGGGTGGGGCAGGCGGTAGACCACGTGATACCGGCCGGGCCAGTCCGGGAACCGGGGATGGTCGAAGCCGGCTGCGACGTCCTCCTGCATCCCCAACTTCTCCATCACGCGCCGCGACGGGATGTTGGACGACGCGGTGAAGGAGACGATCTCGTCCAGCCCGAGCTGCTGGAAGCCGTAGGAGACGGCGGCGCGGGCACCCTCGGTCGCGAAGCCCTGGCCCCAGTGTTCGTGCGCCAGTCGCCAGCCGACCTCCGTTCCCGGCACGACCGGCAGGTCGTCCGGCACCGGGCTGAGCCCCACGAAGCCGATGAACGCGCCGCTGTCGCGCCGCTCGACCGCCCACAGGCCCCAGCCGTGCTCGGCGAACCGCGCCTCGATCCGGTCGACGAATGCGTCGCTCTGTTCGGTGGTGATGAGGGCGGGGAAGTGCTCCATGACGCGCGGATCGGCGTTCAGCGCGGCGAAGGGCGCGCGGTCCGCGGCCTGCCATGGCCGCAGGATCAGTCGCTCGGTGATCGACACGGGAACATGAGTTTGATCGCTGCGGCGGCGTCTCGCGAGAATCGTCCGATTACGGAGGTGGTCGTGCGAAGGCAGGTGTGCTCCCGCGTCGTGGGGTGGCTCCAGATCGCAGCGGTCGTCGTGCTGGGCGTTGCGTGCGGCTCCGGCGGCGACGCGCCGGATGACACGACGGACCCGGCAGCCGCGACAACCGCCGTGTCGGCATCGACCGCGGTCGAGACGCCGGCTCGGAAGGCCGAACCGGCGGGCGACGTCACCGCGGTGCCGGTCGAGCAGCGAGGCGGAGAACGTCTCGAGATCGGCGGCAATCCGGACTGGCTCGCGGCCTCGTCCGGCGCGATCTGGGTCAAGGCCGACTCCGGGACGCTCGTCCGCGTCGATGCGGAATCGCTGAAGGTATCGCCGCCCGTCGCAGTCGCGGACGAGTTGTGCCAGGGCATCGGGGCGACCGACGAGGTCATCTGGTCGTGCGCCGGCGAGAGCGGACAGGTCGCTCGCGTGGACCCTGGTTCTGGCGAGGTCGCGGCCCCCGTCGAGGCCGGGAAGATCAACGTCGAGGGCCAGATCCCGGTCGCCTTCGGTCACGCCTGGATGCTGGTCGACGACGGGAGTCGCCTCGCGGGGATCGCCGACGATGCCGTCGCGCGGACGATCGACCTCGGCACCGTCTGCACGGAGCTGACGGCCTCCGCCACTGCGCTGTGGGCAGCCTGCCCGACCGACGGGGTCGCCGTGAAGATCGACCCCGAGACGGGCGAGGTGGTCGCGCGGGCGGAGGGTCTGCCGCGGGCGGCCACGATCGCGGCCGGCGAGCACGTCTGGGTCGGGTTCGACGGCGGGCTCGCGCGGCTCGACGAGCAGACCGGCGAGGTGACGGCCGTGGTGGACGCGTCGCCCGGAAGTGGCGGCGGCATCGCCGTCACGCCCGGCGCCGTGTGGGTGCGGGCCGAGGGGCGGTTCCTGCGCCGCGTCGATCCGGCGACGGCGACCGTGATCGAGGACGTGACGGCGCCGGAGCAGAGCGGTGGATCGGTGGTGGCGGCGTTCGGGTCGATCTGGGCGACAGCCTCCGACGACGACGCCCTCTACCGCCTCGACCCGCAGGCCTCCTAGATCGCCTTCGCCATGGCCGCGCACGGAATGACGACGCCGTCCGGCATGCGGACGGGCACGTCGGCCTCGGTGACCTCGAAGCCATAGCGCGCGTACAGCGGCACGCCGGGGAGGGTCGCCATCAGGGACAGCGAGGTGAAGCCCTCGCTGCGCGCCGCTCTCTCGCAGGCCTCGAGGATGGCGCGCCCGAGGCCGCGGCGTGTCCAGCCGGAGCGCACGAACATCGCGCGGATCCGCGCCGGCTCCGCCGCCGGATCGAGCAGCCGCGCGTCGGCGTCGCACTCGCCGGACCCCGCGTAGAGCCGGTCGCGGCGGCTCCAGCCGCCGCAGGCGATCAGCTCGCCGCCGACCTCGACCACGAGGTAGGTGCCGTCGTCGATCAGCAGCCGGTCGACGCTCGCCACGTACTCGACGCTCGACGCGGTCTGCCGCTCGTCGTAGAAGTGCGGGAACAGCTCCCGCGTCGACGCCTTCATCAGCGAATCGATCGCGGCTGCCTCTTCGGCCCGCGCGCGACGCGGCGGTGGAACCTCGGGCTGCATGACGCGAGTGTACGAGGGGGCGAGGGGCGACGGCTCGCGCGGGAACCCGTGGAGGAGAAGCGCGCGAGCCGTCGCCGTTCGCCCGCACCGGCGGGCGTCGGAGCGGACGATTCAGGTGACGATCCCCCGCCGGGCGTCGATGGAAACCTCAGCCGGCGCGATCCTGCATCCAAGCGGTCTGTGACGACGCGTCGAGTAGGATGGACGCCGATGACCGAGATGGACGCGCCCGCGAAGGCCCTGGCCCAGGCCGTGCATCACCTGCACGGTGCCGACCACGAGTTGCGCATGTGCCTGACGCTGCTGCGGCAGGAACGTCGCGAGGTACCCGACACCATCGACGACGCGATCGCCCTGCTCGGCGACGCCATCTCGATTCTCGAGTCCGAACCTGCATAGGCCGCGCCCGTGTCGCTGCCCGCCGGCCTGAGGTTCCGCACGCCCGACGCGACCGATGCCGGCGCGGTGTCGGACTTGTGCAACGCCGAGACGATGGCGATCCTCGGCCTGGCCGACACGATGCCGGCCGAGCTGCTGTCGTCGTGGAGCGCGCCGCACGAGGTCGACGGCCCACGCGACGCGCTGATCGTCGACGAGGCGGGGATGATCGTGGCCTTCATCGCGGTCGATGTCGACACCGCCGACCACGAGGTGTTCGGGTACGGCGTCGTGCCGGTGCAGCCGATCGACGGACTCGCCGACGCCCTGCTGGCCGAGATCGAGACCCGGGCGGCGTGGTGGCACCGGCACTACGGTGCGTCGCCGGGCGTGCTGCGCATCGGCGCGCTTGACGCCCCCGGGGAGTGGGCGTCGGCACTGGAGCGCGGCGGCTACCGCCACGCGCGCCGGTTCCTGCTCAGGCGCGCGCCGTTGGACGACGCGCTGGAGCCGCCGGTCTGGCCGCCCGGCTACGCGCTGCGGCCCTTCCGCCGCGACGCCGACGCGCGGGCCGTTCACGCCGCGTTCGCCGACGGGTTCGCCGACCACTTCGGCCCGCCGTACGACGTGTACGACACCTGGTTCCACAAGCTGTTCGTGCAGCCGGCCCTCGCGTTCCGAGACGACCTGGTGCTCGTCGCGTGGCACGGTGACGAGGTGGCGGGCGCGCTGGTCGCGGCGGAGACGTCGGCCGAGACGGCCGACGGCGGCTACGTCGGCGAGCTGGCCGTGCGTCGCGCGCATCGCAAGCAGGGGCTCGGCCGGGCGCTGCTGCTCGAGTCGTTCGCCCGGTTGCGCGATCTCGGCCGCACCGAGGTGCTGCTGCACGTCGACGCCGACTCCGAGACGAACGCGACGGCGCTGTACCGCAACCTCGGCATGCGCGAGCAGCCGATGTATGCCTCCTGGCTGAAGGGCTAGCGGGGTCGGTCGCAGGCGCGCTCGCCGCGCGCCTTCACGAACGCGTCCCAGGCCGCCCGGCCGACGGGCGGAGCGGCGAGGGGCTCGGGCGGCCCGGGCCGGATGCCGTCGAGCATCAGGTCGACCTGACGGCGCCAGATCCCGGGTCCCTGCGCGCGCGTCTCGTCCACCAGCATGGTGGTCGTGAAGAGGATCGCGGAGGCGTCCTCGCGCGTCAGGTCGGCGCGGATGGCGCCCGCGGCCCGGCCGTCCTCGATGAAGCCGGTGACGATCTCGCGCAGCTCGGCCCGCACCGGCTGCGCGGCCGGCGAGTCCCACGAGCAGTGCCCCGACACGCCGTGCTCGGCCAGCGCGGCCGCGAACGCCCGCACGAACGTCGCGAACCGCTCGCCCGGCGCAGTGTCCTCCTGCGCTGCGTGGGCGATCACCAGGGTCTGCTCGAAGAAGGGCCGCGCGATCGCGTCGACCAGCTCGTCGCGGTCCGCGAAGTGCCGATAGACCGTGCCCACCCCGACCTGGGCGCGGCGCGCGACGTCGTGCATGCCGAACCGCGGGCCGTCGTGCGCGTACGCCTCGATGGCGGCGGCGAGCACGCGTCGGCGGTTGCGGAGGGCGTCGCTGCGCGACACGTCAGGGAACCCGCCGCTCGCCGATCGCCAGCCCGGCCTCGGCCGCCGCGACCGGCGCCGCGTCGAAGGCCATGCCGTCGAACTCGTGGGCCGTGGCCGGGTCGGCCGGCCGCGCCGCGCGCCGCGCGTCACGGCTCGGCACGAGCGCGGCGGCAACGCCTGCCAGGCCGAGCGCGATGCCCAGCGCGGCGAACGCGACGACGTACCCGTGCTCGTGGGGGACCGCGCCGTTGGCGACGCCCGCGACGATGATCGTGGACACGATCACGCTGCCGATCGAGCCGCCGATCGTCCGCACGTTGGCGTTCATGCCCGTCGCGACACCGGTCTGCGTGGCCGGCACCGCCTCGACGACGAGGTTCGACATCGCGGAGAACGCGAAGCCGATGCCGAGGCCGACGAGGCCCATCGCGACGTAGAAGTTCCACTCGCTGCCGTGCTCGACGGCGAGGAACAGCATGCCGATGGAGCTGATCACCGATCCGGCGACGAGCGGCACCTTCGAGCCGAACCGCGTTGTGAGGCGGCCGGTGGCGATGCCGGCGACCAGCATCGCGAACGACATCGGCAACAGGGCGAAGCCCGACTCCGCAATCGAGGCGTTGAAGCCGTACCCCGCGCTCGCGGGCGTCTGCAGGAAGGCCGGCACCGCGATCATCAGCGAGTACATGCCGAAGCCGAACAGCGTCGCGGCGACATTCGTCCACCACACCGTCGGGATGCGCATCATGCGCACGTCGACGAGCGGCTGCTTCGAGCGCAGCTCGACCGCGATCCAGACCGCGAAGAGCACCACGGCACCGGCGAACAGGCCTAGGACGCGCGGCGATGTCCAGCCCCAGTTCTCGCCCTCGCTGACGCCGAGCAGCAGACACACCAGCCAGCCCGAGAGGGTCAGAGCGGCGGAGAAGCTGACGCGCCCCGGCGCCTTGATGGGCGACTCCGGGATCAGGAACATGGTCGCCACCATCGAGATCAGGGCCATGATGCCCGGGATCCAGAACAGCCAGTGGTAGGAGAGGTGGTCGACGATCGGGCCGGCCAGCACGATCGCAAAGCCCGCGCCGATGCCGATGATGGCCGAGATCAGGCCGATCGCGCCGGCTACGCGGCTGCGCGGCAGCTCGTCGCGGATGATGCTGAACGCGAGCGGGAAGATCGCGCCGCCGCCGCCCTGGATGATGCGGGCCACGATCATCACGGCGATCGAGTCGGTCGTGGCGGCGACGACCGAGCCGACGACCAGCGACGCGAGCACCGCCACCAGCACGCGCTTCTTGCCGTAGATGTCGCCGAAGCGGCCGAGGATGGGTGTCGCCACCGACGCGGACAGCAGGTACGCGGTGAGGATCCAGCTGACCGTGGACTGCGTCGTGCCCAGCTCCTCGCCGATGGCCGGCAGGGCCGGGACGACGAGGGACTGCAGCAGGATGTAGGCGAGCGTGGCGAGCGATAGCACGCTCAGGGTGAGCGTGGGGCGAGACACGCGAAGGGGGGCGGTGTGGGTCATGGGGGCCTTGATCGAGGACGGGACGCGTGGGGAAGGCCGGAGCATAGCGGAATCGGAATCCGGTTCCGTTTACCACCGGCTGTGACGCCTGCCGTCCAGCGCGACAGGCAGCGCAGCATGGTCACGAGCCGAGCGGCCAGGAAGACCGCCCGCCAGCCAACGAATGCGTAGCCGCAGCGGCAATAGCCGACTCGTGCGGTTCGATACGAGGGTCAGACCCCGAAAACGCCCGCTCTGGGGTCAGACCCCAGAACGTTTCTCACGCGGAAGGCGCGCCGATCGCGCGCTGCGTGACGCACCGTGACTGTTCGGGCGCGAATCGATGTCTGACTTTCGTCAGACAATGTTCGTCTGAACCCGCCGCCGACCACTCGCCACGACACGGCAGACACCGCTGGCGGCAATGCCTACGGGTTGCGGGTGTTGCGCTTGCGATCCCCGCTGCGGCGGGTGCTCGAAGCCGCCGTGCGCGGGCCGCCGGGCAGCCTGCCGAGATGGCGGTCGACCTGGTCGAGCAGCGTCAGCAGGTCCTGCTCGTCCCGCGGGCCGCGCGACAGGCGATCGGCGAGGAACGGGTCGCGCATCGCGTCGGTCGTCGCCACCTGGAGGCGCTGCAGCAGCTCACGGGAGCGCAGGTCGTTGGCGCGGCACGTGTCGGCGCGGCGCTGTGCGAGCTCGGAGTCGCCGCGGGCGATGGCAGCGTCCTTGCGAACGTCCCACAGCAGGTCGGCGTCGCGGACGGCGATCATCGCCAGGCAGCCGACGCCGCCGGCGAGCACCGCGGCCAGGGCGCCCAGCCAGACGAGCGGAGGCGTGAGTGGTCGGAGAGGACCAGCTCCACCATGACTCCGGCGAGCAGCGTCAAGACCAGCGCGGCGCCGATGCCGAGCCAGCGGACGTCGATGGAGAGCCGCCGGCTGACGCGCTGCGGCAGCCGGCGTGCGATCGATCGGCCGGTGATGCGTCTCGAGTCGAGAATCTCGGTCCCCCTGGCAAGCGGCGTGCCGATGAACGGCGCGTTCACCGATACAGAGGCGGGACGTGCCCCGCCTGATAAGCAGGGCGCGCCGAAACCGCTGACCGCCATGCATACGACCTGGCGATCGCGGCTCGCTGAATAGCCAGAAGCGGCGGGGTTTCGAGGAAGGGCGACCCCGCCGCGTCCGTGGCTAGGTGGTCTGGAATGCGTCCTGCGACGCGGGGTCGAACGGAGCGCTCCCGTCGTTCGTCCCCGTCCCCGTTCCGCTCTCCGGCGCGACCGGCCCTGCACCGCCGCGGTCACCGTGCCGGCCGGTGCGGGTCTCGGCGATCTCATGATCCAGCCGTGCCGGAGCCTTCGCGACGAGGGCGTCGCGCTGCTCCTTGGTCAGCTCCTTGGCCGTGACGGCGGCGTCGGCCGCCTTGGTGACGGCGGCGAGCATCGCTGCCTTCAGGCCGTCGGTTGTCTTGCCCTTCTCCTTGGCGATGTCCGCCAACGACTTGCCGGACTGGCGGGCGGTGCGGAGCTGCTCCTCGGTCACGCCGAGGTAGGCGACTGCGGCCGCGCGGGTCTCGCCGAAGGCCCTGCCGCCACGGTGCCGGCCGAAGCCGCCATGATCGCCACCTCGGCCGCCGCCCTTGCCCAGCCCCGGGCCACCGAGCGGCAGATCGCCGGACTTGATCCTCGCGATCACCTGGTCTGCCTGCGCGCGCGTCAGGCGACCGTCCTTGACGGCCTGCTCGACGCGGTTCACGAGCGCCTGCTGCAGGGCCGACTGGAGCTTGTCGGGGGCGACCCCGAGCTGCTTGGCCGTATCGTCGATAACGGCCTTCTGCTCCTCCTTGGCGGTCGGGCGGTTGGCTGCGATCGCGGCGCCCGAGCCCGCAAGTGCGGCTACGGCGAAACCTGCGACGACGATGTTCCGCTTCAGTTTTCTCATGCTTCACTTCCGTCCATGCACCCAGTCAACCAGGCTCGCCTGTGACCAGCCTGAGAATCCTGCGAGCCGCGTTCTCAGCGGGCTCTCAGCTCCGGCGGCCAGACTCGAGGCATGACGTCGCGCCGCGAGTGGCATGCTCAGAGGATGGCCGCACGCGTGCTGATCGTCGATGACGAGCCGTCTATCACCGATGCCGTCGCCACGGCCCTCCGCTACGAGGGCTTCGTCACCAGCGAGGTGGCGACCGGCCTCGATGCGATGCGGGCGGCCGAGGAGTTCAAGCCCGACCTCGTCATCCTCGACATCATGCTGCCCGACCTGGACGGCCTCACCATCGCCCGCAAGCTGCGAGCGCTCCCCGAACGGGTGCCGGTGATCTTTCTCTCCGCGCGTGACGCGACGGAGGACAAGATCGCCGGGCTGTCGCTTGCCGACGACTACGTCGCGAAACCGTTCAGCCTCGGCGAGCTCGTCGCGCGCGTGCACGCGGTGCTGCGGCGCACCCAGGGGGAGACCGGCCAACTGCTGCGCTTCGCTGACGTGGAGCTGGACGAGGAGACGTACGAGGTGCGCCGCGCAGGCGAGCGCATCGAGCTGACGCCGACCGAGTTCTCGCTGCTGCGCTTCCTGCTCACCAACCCGCGCCGCGTCTTGTCGAAGCGGCAGATCCTCGACCACGTCTGGCAGTACGACTTCGGTGGCGACTCGAACATCGTCGAGACGTACGTGTCGTACCTGCGTCGCAAGCTCGACCGGCACGGGCCGCCGCTGATCCACACCGTGCGGCTCGTCGGCTACGTGCTGCGGGAGGGCTGATGCGCCTGGGCTCCCTCCGCACGCGCCTCGTGGTCATCACCACGGTGCTCGCCGCGGTCGGCCTGATCATCGCCGGCGTCGCCACCTACGCGGCGCTGCGGTCGTTTCTCCTCGACCGCGTCGACCGCACGCTCGAGGCGTCGTCGACCGGGGTGGCCCGCGCCCTCACACGCGGCGGGCCAGGCCGCGGGCCGGGCGGGTTCGGCGCGCTCGGGCAGGCCGGCCAGCTGACGCCGGGCCTCTACGTCGAGGTGCGCGACCCGCAGGGCGCGAAGCTCTTCGGCCGGACCTTCGCGCCGCCCGGCGAGGAGCCGCGGATACCGCAGCTGCCGACGTCGATCGACGCGTCCGGCGGGCCGTTCCAGGCGACCGTCGGCGCGGCCGGCGGCGGGTCGGGCTTCCGCGTGCGCGCCCAGGTGCTGCCGTCCGACGTCGGCGTCCTCATCCTGGCGGCGCCGCTCGGGGAGACCGACGCCACGCTCGATCGCCTCGCGCTGATCGAGGCGCTGGTGGCCCTCGCCGTCCTGCTCAGCATCGCGGCGGCCGGCACGCTCGCGATCCGCCGTGGGCTGCGGCCGCTGGTGCGGATCGAGGAGGACGCCGCCGCGATCGGTGCCGGCGACCTGTCGCGACGCGTCGAGCCCGACGATGAGTCGACCGAGGTGGGCCGCCTCGGCCATGCGCTGAACGCCATGCTCGGCCAGATCGAAGGCGCGTTCGCGGAGCGGGCGGCGTCGGAGGAGCGGCTGCGGCGGTTCGTGTCCGACGCGTCGCACGAGCTGCGTACGCCGGTGGCCGCGGTGCGTGCCTATGCCGAGCTGTTCGACCGTGGCGCCCGCGACCGGCCGGAGGACCTGGAGCGGGCCATGGGCGCCATTCAGCGCGAGGCCGTGCGCATCGGTCTGCTGGTCGACGACCTGCTGCTGCTTGCGCGGCTCGACACCGGCCGCCGGCTGCAGCAGGAGGAGATCGACCTCTCGGAGATCGCCCGCGACGCCGTCGACGCCGCCCGCGTGCTCGAGCCGGACCGGCCGCTGACGCTCGACGCGCCTGGCCGTGTGCCCGTCACCGGCGATGCGCAGGCTCTGCGCCAGGTGGTCGACAACCTGCTCGCGAACGTCCGCTCGCACACGCCGCCCGGCACGCCCGCGCGCGTCGGCGTCGAGCTCGAGGACGGGCACGCGCTCCTGCGCGTCACGGACCAGGGACCGGGCCTCGACCAGGCGTCGGCCGAGCGCGTGTTCGAGCGGTTCTACCGGGTCGATGCGTCGCGCGCCCGCTCGGGCGGCGGTTCGGGACTCGGCCTCGCGATCGTGCAGGCGATCGTCGAGGCGCACGGCGGCGCGGTCGCGGTCACCGGCGAGGAGGGTGGCGCCACGTTCAGCGTCACGCTCGCCGCCGCCGAGCGGGCCTACGCGCCGGTTAGCGCGTCGTAGAGCAGGCGTTGGAAGCGGCCGATGAGGGCCTCCGACTCCGGCATTAGCTTCCCGTGCGGCACGGCGCCCGAGTCGAGCCCTTCCTGCACGGAGTCGACGAGCGCCCCGTCCTCGGCGCTGACCTCGTTGTTGAAGGCGACGATCTGGTCGATCTCCTCCTCGGTGGTCTCCGCCGAGAACCAGGAGAAGGTGGTCGACGCCATCTGCGTCGTCGACAGCGGCGACCACGCGTAGGCCTGCAGGTTGGCGGGCCCGGGCACCACGTCGACGGAGCTCGACGGGAAGAGGATGTGGTACTGCGCCTGTTTGACGATGCCGTCGGGCATCGGCGGGCGGCGCGGATCGTCGCCGGTCTTGGCGGGCCCGAACTGGGACAGCAACAGCCCGTCGGTGGCCAGCTCGTACGCGCTCTTGCCGACGTCGATCACCCGCGAGAAGCCGGGGTGGGCGACCTGGCAGTGGTAGCACTCGAGGGTGTTCTCGATGGCCGTCTTCCAGTTGTACTCGCTGATCGCCGGCTCGACGCGGCGCAGCCGGAGCGCGCCCAGGTCGATGCCGCTCGCCGCGATGTGGCCGGGCAGCGGGCCGAGCGCGTCCAGCAGCGGCGCGGCGTCGACGTCGGGGTTGACGAACACCAGCGGACCCCACGTGTCGACGGCCACGGGCAGCAGGCCGAGCTCCTCCGGGTGGAAGTCGCCCTCAATCTGCGCGCGCGGCGCGTTGCGCAGGGTGCCGTCGAGCCCGTACGTCCACGCGTGGTACGGGCACTGCAGCGTCTTCGCGCAGCCACGGGCACTGGCGACGATGTGCGCGCGGTGCCGGCAGACGTTCACGAACGCGCGGATCTCGCCGCCGTCGCGCACGACCACGACCGGGATGTGCCCGGCGCGGGTGGCGAAGTAGGCGCCGTCCTGGTCGAGCCACTCGACGGGCCCGGCGAACTGCCAGTAACGGGAGAAGACCAGCTCGCGCTCCAGCGCGTGGATGTCCGGATCCGAGTACCAGTGGGCCGGCAGCGTGTAGCCCTGCTCCAGCAGCGCCCGGAGATCCACATCGACGGCCATCGCACACACCTTTCCTGACTGTTCAGTCAGTCAGGAGTCTACCAGCGACTGCAGCGCGATTTCCAGCCGGGCCGTGAGCTCGCGCGTCGATCCGGTCGGCTCGAGCGGCGCGCCGATGCGCACCCGGACCGGGCGCCGGAGAATCGCGACCGGCACCAGCGGCACGCCGGCCCGCGTGGCGATCAGCGCGGCGCCGCGCTGGATCGCGCCGAGCCCCTCGCCCCGAATCAGCCGCCCCTCCGGGAACACGCCGACCAGTTCGCCCGCGCCCGCCGCCGCGATGGCGCGGCGGATCGCGTCGGAATCGCTTGCGCCGCGCTCGATCGAGATCTGACCGGCGGCGCGCAGCGCCCGGCCGACGAAGGGCCAGCGCATCACGTGGTCGCCGACGAGGAACCGCATCGGCCGGTCGGTCACCTGGATGGCCAGCAGCCAGTCGGTGAGGCGCTGGTGGTTGTAGGCGAGGACGGCGCCGCCGGCCGGGACGTGCCCGGCGCCGGTTACCGCGGGGCGCCGCAGGTGGCGGGTGCACCACCGCAGGGCCGGAACCGCGGACCGCCAGATCGCGCGCTCGGCGCCGGTCACGGAGCTCCTCCCGCGCCGGGGGCCCGCCGGGAGCGGCGGGCCCGAACCGACGTGGAGGAGGGGTAGCGCCAAGCTACGCCGGTTCGGAATCCGCGGCGATCCCTCGTCCGAGGGATCCGCCGCAGCGGACTGCAATCGCGGAACTCGCTGCAAGCGGGTATGATCCGACGCCCGTGGTGACGCATCTTGAGCACGGTACGCGCTGCGCGGTCTGTCGGCGCAACCTCCTCGTCGGCGAGTCCGCACGCACCTATCAGGACGCTCGCAACAAGAGCGTCCTGACCGTGTGCCCGCTGTGCATCGCCAAGGCCGACCGCTCCGGGTGGCAGCTGCTGGGCGAGCGCTCCGCCCGCCGGCCCCTGCCGGTGAACGTCGACAACGAGGTCGACCACGAGCGCCTGGTCGTACGGCTGCAGAGCGACCTCGAGCGCCTCGAGCACGACCTCGGCGGCTCGCAGATCGAGCTGCGCGACGAACGCGTGTCGCGCGGCCAGCTGGAGGCCGAGCTGGCCGAGCTGCGCGGCGCCCTGGCCGAGGCGCGGCAGGTCGCGGCCACGGTCGACGTGCGCCTGGCCGAGAAGGATCGCCTGATCACCGACGCCGAGCGCCGCGCCGCCGAGAGTCTCGAGGCGCAGGAGATGCTGCTCCGCGCTCGTCGCCGCGAGGCCGATCCCACGTACATGTGCGGTATCGCCGCCGAGATCTTCAACCGCTCGCCACACATGCGGGCGGTGCTCGGGCTGATCGAGGAGCACGGGCCGCCATCGATCCGGCTCGGCGTCGAGGGCTGCACGCTGCCGCGGGCGATCCGCGTCACCTTCGCGTGGTCGGGCGGGTCGTGCTCGTACCGCGTCACCTGCGACCTGGTCGCCCGGCTGTTCGACGTCGAGGACCTGGCGCGTGGCACCGGCATGCAGGCCCCGCTGCCGTCGTTTCGCGCGAACGCGCGGCTCGACGACGGCCGGCTCGTCGTTCAGGCGTAACGCACGTCGCCGCGCCGGTTGCGGGCGCGTTTGGGCCAGGCGAACAGGCGCACCAGCAGGAGCCCGGCCACGAAGCCGCCGATGTGCGCGAAGTACGCAACCCCGAACGACACGTCCGGGTTGACGAGGCCCGCCGAGCCGTCCAGCACCTGCAGGCCGAACCAGGTGAGTAGCACCAGCACCGCCGGCAGCTCGGCCACGTAGACGAACACGAGCAGCGGGATCGCCGTCAGCACGCGGGCGCGCGGATGCAGCAGCACGTAGCCGCCGAGCACGCCGGCGATGGCGCCGCTGGCCCCGATGTTGGGCACCTCCGAGCCCGTGTCGATCGCGAACTGCGTCAGCGATGCCGCGAGCCCGCCCAGCAGGTAGAACAGCAGGAATCCGCCGCGGCCCATGGCGTCCTCGACGTTGTTGCCGAAGACGAACAGGAACAGCATGTTGCCGATCAGGTGGATCCACCCGCCGTGCATGAACATCGCGGTCAGCAGGGTCAGCCACACCACCGCCCGGTCGACGCGGACGTCGACCACATCATCGACGTTGTCGGAGCCGGCGCGGAGGGTCTCACCGTAGTCCGCCCGGTCGCACTCCGACTGCACCTCGCAGGGCGTGAAGCCGTATTCCAGCGTGGTCGCGTCGAAGCCGGAGATCTTGACCGTGCCGTCGCCGTCGTAGCGGCGCATCGCGCGGTCCGGCTGCGCGATCGAGAACACGAAGATCGCGACGTTGACGACGATGATCAGCCACGTCACGAGCGGCCGGCGCAGCGTCGGGACGTTGTCCCGCAGCGGGATCACGTGCCGCGGAGCCGTTCCAGACCGCGGCCCTGCGTCCAGGCGGTGCGGTCGCCGGGCCGCCAGCGGCTGGCGAGCGGCGCGATCGCGGCGATGCGCTCGCGGGCCAGCGCCTCGGCGGCGCGGGCGGGGGAGAGGTCGCGCGCCCGCGCCAGTGCGAACACCCGCCCGACGGTCTGTTCGATGCCGCGCGTGCGCTCGCGCTGGCGCTCGGCGTCGTAGCCGCCGAACTCTCCGGCGATGTTGATGATGCCGCCGGCGCTGACGACGAAGTCGGCCGCGTAGGCGATGTCGCGGGCGGCGAGCGCGTCGCCGTCCTCGATCGTGCCGAGCTGGTTGTTGGCGGCGCCGGCGATCCCGCGGCAGCGCAGCCGCGGGATGGTGGCGGGCGTGAACACGGCGCCGAGCGCGCATGGCGACAGCACGTCGCACTCCGCGAACAGGATCTCGTCGACGCCCGTCACGGCGACGCCCAGCTCGGCCGCCAGCGCCGCCGGCTCCTCGGGCCGGAGGTCGGCTGCGGTCACCCGTGCACCGGCCTCGACCAGCAGGCGCACGACGTTCGAGCCGACGTGGCCCGTGCCCTGCACGGCGACGTGGCGGCCGGCGGGCGACGGATCGCCGTGCACCTCGTTCAGCACCGCGCGGATGCCCGCGACGACGCCGACGGCGGTGGTTGGCGACGGGTCACCGGAGCCTCCGTCGGCGACGCTGACGCCGGTCACCCAGGGCGTCTCGAGCGCGATCCAGTTCATGTCCTGCTCGGTCGCGCCGACGTCCTCGGCGGCGATGTAGCGGCCGCCGAGCTCGTCGATGGCGCGGCCCAGCGCGCGCAGGGTCGCCTCGTCGCGGGGGCGCTCGGGATCGAGCATCACGACGACCTTTCCACCGCCCTGATCGAGGCCGGCGGCGGCGGCCTTCAGCGTCATCGCCTCGCTCAGCCGGAGGGCGTCGCGGAGTGCGTCCTCCTCGGACGCGTAGTGCCAGAAGCGCACGCCGCCGAGCGCGGGCCCGAGCGCCGTGGAGTGGATGGCGATGATGGCGCGAAGTCCGGTGCGGGCATCGGCGACGAGAACGACCTGCTCGTGGCCGGCGGCGGCCATCACGTCGAGGACGGGCATCTCCCCAGTGTAGTCAGGGCCCGAACGCGTCGATCGCCGCGAACCGAATCGCGAGTCCGGTGGTACCGTTTTGTCCGTGGCCTCTCCCATGCGACGCCCGTCGGACCCGGATCCGGGCCGGCTCGGTGAGATCGTCGCCCGTGCCCTCCGGGGCGGTCGGTCGGCGGGCGAGCTCTATGACGCCTTCCTGCAGACCCTCCGCGGCGCGTTGTCGGAGGATGCACAGCTCGCGCTCTACACCCAGGACGGCGAGCAGTTGCGCCTGCAGGCGCAGCACGGCCATGACACCGTCGTCCATACCCTCGACCTCGATGCGCATCTGGCCGACCCGTCCGGCTCGCTCGCCTTCGCGCTTGGCGACCGCCGCGCGCTGATCGACGTCGGCCGGCCGCTGACCGGCCCCGAGCGGGACGAGCTGGGTGCTGCCGTGATCGCGCTGCGGGCGGCGATCGAGGCCCTCGGCACGCGTGCGCGCTCCGAGAGCGCGACGACGCGCCTCTCGCGCGCGTTCGTGCGAATCGCGGCGCAGAACGACGGCGACGGCCTGCTCGAGCTGGCCTGCCGCACGGTCGGCGACCTGCTCGAGCTGGAAGCCGTCCAGTGCCTGATCGGCCCACTCGAGAGCCCCGAGCCCGGCCCGCTCTGGCGCCGCTCGGCCGACTCGCCCGTGGCCGTCGACGTCGCCAAGGCCCGCACCGCCACGCTCGCCCTCGGCGGCGAGCCCGGCCGCGTCGGCGAGTACGTGATCGTGCCGCTGCGCGCCGGCCGCCAGTGGCTGGGCGTGCTCGCCGGCATCGCGCACCGGTCGCGGCTCGTGCCGCCCGGAGCCTTCGAGGAGGCCGAGCTGGTCGCGTCGCACGCGGCCACCGCCCACGCGAACCTGGTGCGCTACCAGACGGTCGTCGCCGCGTCCCTGACCGACGCGTTGACCGGGCTGCCGAACCACCGGCGCTTCCACGAAGACGGCGCCGCGCTGATCGACGCGAGCCGGGCGGGCGAGACCGGCTTCTCGCTGGTGATGGCCGACCTGGACGACTTCAAGGACCTCAACGACCGCCGCGGTCACGTCGCCGGCGACGACGCGCTGCGCCTGGTCGCGACGCTGTTCGACCGCGGGGTGCGGCCCGACGACCGCGCCTACCGCGTGGGCGGCGAGGAGTTCGCGCTGCTGCTGCCGGCCACGCCGAAGTCCAACGCGCGCACCGTCTGCCGCCGTCTGCAACGCGCGCTGGCGGCCAACGATCTGGACGGCTGGAAGCTGACGTGCTCGCTGGGCATCGCGCAGTTTCCCGACGACGGCGAGACGATCCGCGACCTGCTGGCGGCGGCCGACGCCGCGCTCTACGAGGCGAAGCGGCTCGGCAAGGACCGCATCACGCTGGCCGACGAGGCGCTGTCGGCCCGGCGCACGCAGGGCGAGTCGATGGCCGCGCGCGGTCGCCGCTCGTTCGAGCAGATGCGCCACCTCCAGGCCCTCGCCGGCACGCTCAGCGGCTCGCGCACCATGGAGGCGGTCGGTTCCGCAGTGCTGGACGAGCTGTCGCTGGCGCTGCCCCACGACGCCAGCGCCCTCTACGTCATCGACGACGGCGCGCTCGTGCTGCAGGCCCAGCGCGGCCCGGTCGCCACCGGCGCCGATGCGTTGCTCGGCTATGCCGAGCGCGCGTCGAGCGACCGTCGCGCGTTTCTGGTCGACGACGCGACCGCCGACCATCCCTCGCTCGCCGAGGTGCCGCTGTACGGCATCGTCGCCGCGCCGCTGGTGGCCGAGGACCGCGCCATCGGCGCGATCGTCGTGGCGTCCAACCTGCGCTCCCGGTACGACCGTGACGACCAGCGTCTGCTCGAGGTGATCGCGACCGTGGCGGGCCTCGCCTACGCCAGCCTCCGCCTGCTCGACGCTATTCCTGACGCGGTTTGATCGGCGGCGCGAGCACGCGCACCAGCGAGTCGTACAGGTCGTCGTCGTCGGGTGAAGGCATCGTCGGTGCGGCCGTCATCGGCAGCGGTGGCAGCTTCGGCAGCATGCGTAGCGCGCTCTCGTGGAACAGCAGCGGCGCGCCGTCGCGGCGCTCGCAGTGCACGACCTCGCCGAACAGCACCTCGTGGTCGCCGGCCACCATCACGCTGTAGGTCTCGCACACCAGCAGCGACAGCCAGTCGTCGAGGATCGGCACGCCGGCGGCGTCGAGGGAGTGCGGCACCATCTCGAACCGCTTCGCGTCGCGACCGACGAAGGCCCGCGCGTGGTCGACCTGGTCGTGGGCGAGGATGTGGATCGCGAACCGGCCCGATCGCTTGGCGGCCTCGGCCGTGCGGGCGTGGCGCTGGCAGCAGACCAGCACGATCGGCGGGTCGAGCGAGACGCTGGTGAACGAGTTCGCCGCCATCCCGACGAGCTGGCTCTCGAACTGCGACGTGATGATCGTGACGCCCGTCGGATAGGAGGCCATCACCGCGCGCAGCACGCCGCCGTCGATGGCGGGCCGGTGGTCCTTGTGGCCGGTCACGCCTGCATCCTAGGTGCGGGGACCCGGTCGGAGGTGCCATGTCCGCGTCAACGCCTGGATGGCCCGGTAGTGGCGCCGGCGCACGATCGGCCGCAGGAAGCCGAACCAGGCGAGCATGCCGGCGGGCAGCACCAGCAGCAGCATGCCGGGCAGGACCAGGATCGTGTACAGCACCCAGAGGCCGTAGGCGAGACCGACGATCCAGCCGATCGAGCGATAGCGGCGGTCGAGCCGCTTGATCGCCTCGTAGTCCCCCTCCGGGACGCTGTCGGTCGACCACTCGCGCCCGCACTCGCACCGGTAGGCCTCGCCGTACGCCACCTGCCGGGACACGTCGCAGTCGCAGGTGACCGTGATGCGCGGTGCGCGGAAGAGTCTCACAGCGACATTCTCCCGGCCCACCCCGTGCACGGCAAGGTGCCCGGGTATGTGGAGATCGCTGCATCCCGGGCGACGCCCGTGGACGTTCGCTCCTTGACAGCGCATCGATCAGTAGCTTCTATCTCCTCGAGCGGGGTCGGGAGCCCTGCTGAAGCGACTGGGAGGAGATGCCCGTGGCTACGGCTCACGTCGAGGAACGCGAGCTCCTGCAGGCGATGCAGTGGTACGACGGATTCGTCGTCGCACTCGCGAATCCGAGCTTCCTGCTGACATCGCTCGGGCTGTCGGTCCTGTCGCTCGGCGGCTGGGGCGCCATCATCGTCTGGAGCATCTCGATCATCATCGGCGGCCTGCACAACAACATCTACGCCGAGGTGGCGGCGATGTTCCCGAAGCTCTCCGGCGGCGTCGCCGTGTACGCCCACGAGGCGTGGAAGCGCTACACGACGTTCTTCGGCCCGATCGCGGCCGTCGGCTACTGGCTCGGCTGGTCGGTCGTCCTCGCCCTCAACTCCGTGATCGTCGGCGGGCTCCTGATCGGCGAGTTCTGGTCGGGCGCGACGTGGGGCACGACGCACAGCGAGCTGATCCTCGGCGTGAACTTCGACGCGAGCCCGGCGATCTGGGTCGGCGCCGTCATCATCCTCGGCATCTGGGCCGCCAACGTCTTCGGCGTGCGCCCCGCGGTGTGGACCGGCTACGTGACCGGCGCCTGCCTGCTGGTGCCGCTCGGTGTCGTCATCGTCCTGCCCTACTTCACGGGCGACTTCAAGTCGTCGAACCTGAACAACTTCATCGACTGGGGCTCGACCGGTGCGACCGGCTGGCAGCTCGTGATCGGCTGGCTCTACATCATGTGCTGGTCGTCGTACGGCTTCGAGTGCTGTGCCTCGTTCGCCCCCGAATACCACGACCCGGCCCGGGACACGGCGAAGGCGCTGCGCGCCGCGGCGATCTTCTGCATCTTCGTCTACGCCCTGTTCCCGCTCGGCGCCATCGGCACGTTCGGCGACCAGAACATCACGGTCGAGAACGCGCTCACCTTCTACAAGGACATCTTCGACGAGATCCTCGGCGGCGGCTCCTCCGTGATGGTGGTGCTGCTCTGCGCCGGCATCACGCTGTCGATGAACACGGCCACCATGGACGGCTCACGGGCGCTGTACGGCATCTCCCAGGACGGCATGACGATCCGCTGGCTCGGCAAGCTGAACCGCAACAACGTGCCGGGCAACGCGATGACGCTCGACGCAGTGCTGAACCTCGGTCTGCTGTTCCTCGCCGTCGGCGTCGCCGGCTCCGGCTACCTGAAGATCCTCGCGGTCTCGAACTTCGGGTACGTGCTCTCGCACATCCTCGCGATCAGCGGCTTCCTGCTGCTGCGTCGCGACCGGCCCGGCTGGCCGAGACCGATCAAGCTGGGGAAGATCTGGCTCCCGATCGCGATGCTCTGCATTGCCTACGACATCGTGCTGCTCGTGATCGGGTCGTGGTCCGGCGCGATCACCGGCTACGACTCGCCCGGCTCGCACACCAGCCTGATCTGGGCGATCGGCGTGCTCGTCGTCGCGGTGCTGCTCTACGTGTATCGCGTCATCGTCGAGGACAAGACGTCGATCCCGATGCGCATCGAGACCCCGACGATGCCCGAGGAGGCACACGTCTAGCAGGGCATGGGTCGATCCGTCCCGGACGACGACGGGGTCCCGGAGCACCGCTCCTGGGCCCCGTCGGCGTTGGTGGGGACGATCGTGACGCTCGTGATTGATGCGAAACGCCCACGTCGTTATTTTGGGTGGTACAGTCCAATTCCGTCCGAGGCCTGAACCCACGGCCTGACCGTCGATCCCAAACCTCTGATCGACAGCGCCACCGTGCAACACGATCAGGAGGTAGTGATGTCCACGAGCGACTTCTGTGCGCACGTCCCCGAGGTCCCTGGCGCGGCTCGGCCCACACGTGTCTGACGCCGGGGCGGGCACGGTCGCGATGCGACCGGCACTCGACCGACGGGATGGCGCTGCCTCCCTCTATGACGCCCACGGCCATCGGGCCTACCGGCTCGCGCACGTGATCCTCGCCGACGAGGAGGCCGCCGCGGACGCCGTCGTCGACGCCTTCCGGACGCTGTGCCGTCGTCGTGGCCCGCGCGGCGGCTCCGACGCGCAGCAGCGCATGCTCCTGCTCCGCAGCGTCTACCGCACCGCCACCGCCGCACGTGCGCGCCGGCCCGCAGACCCCGGCGGCACCGGGCGCGGCGCGCTCCTGGACGCGATTCCCACACCGGAGCGCGAGGCGCTGCTGCTATGCATGCACGGCGTCAGCTGCACCGAGCTCGCCACCACGGAGCGCACGTCGGCCACAGTCATCGCCGCTCGCCTCGAGCGTGCCCTCCGGCACCTCCGCGACGCCGGTGCCGGAGGGCCGGTCGAGACCGAGCGGCTGCCGCCTCCGACCGTTGCGGCGAGTGAACCGACCAGTCCAGACTACCTGCCGCCTGGTATGGTCGAAGCCCGTGATGCGTGATCTGCCAACCGCGAAGGGACGAGCGACGCGTGACCGGATCGTCGAGGTCGCGGCCGAGCTGATGGGCCTCCAGGGGGTGGGCGCGACCAGCCTCGACGATGTCGGGGAAGCCGCGCACGTGTCGCGCGGGCAGCTGTACCACTACTTCAGTGGCAAGGAAGCGCTGGTTGACGCAGCGATCGCCCGTACCGTCGAGGTCGTCCTCGCGGGTCAGCCACGGCTCCATGACCTCTCGGCGTGGGATGCGCTCCGTGGCTGGTTCGACGATCTCGTCCTGCTGCAGGTCGAGCGGCTCGGCATCGGCGGGTGCCCCATCGGCTGCCTCGCGAGCGAACTCGCCGAGCACAGCGACGAGGCGCGCCTCAAGCTCGCTCAGGCGTACACGACCTGGGAGGCGCCGCTGCGCGACGGGCTCGTGACGATGCAGCAGCACGGGCAACTGGCAGCAGCGGCCGATCCCGACCATCTCGCGACCGCTGTGATGGCCGCTATCCAGGGTGGTCTGCTGCTGACCAAGACGCGGCGAGACCCCGAGCAGCTGCGCATCGCGCTCGATGCGATGTACGCCTACCTGCGCTCGTTCGCCGTCGCCGGCTCCTGAGAGCCGGCGACGCGGCCCGGCTGAGGCCGGGGAACCCGCGCGCGGGCCGAGGCGAACGGCCGGGGCCAGACCCCAAATGGAGGTTTTCGGGGGTCAGACCCCGCGCACGGAAGGCGCGCGGAAGGCGCGCCGGTCGCGCCACCGATGCGAGACCGCGCGTGGTGCGGCACGGGTTGTGCGGGATCCGGCGCACGCAATTTGTCTGACTGAAGTCAGGTAATCGCCGAACGGGCGCGGGCCGGGAACGACGACGGGCCCCGGAGCACGACTCGCTCCGGGGCCCGTCGACGTCGTTCGGAACTAGGCGTCGGCCTCGCTCAGCAGGCGCTGGGCGAACTCGCGCTTCTCATCGGGCGAGAGCTTCTTCGTCTCGTTCGTGATCGCGCGCCAGTTGACGACCTGGTTCCAGTAGTCGAGCGACTCCATGCCGAGCAGGGCCGTCTTGCCGACGAACTGCCGCAGCACCTCGTTGGTCGGGCCCATCACCCAGCCGGCCTTGCCGTCGCGCAGGTAGCGCTCGAGCTGGAGAGGCTCCCTCTTGAAGCCGGAGCCGCCGGTGCAGTGGAGCATCTTGTCGACCACGTACGCCACGTTCTTGGCGGCCGCGAACTTGAGCTGCCACAGCCAGGGCAGGAAGTCGCCACGGGCGTACTCGCCCGACGCCAGCGTCTTCTGGCCGCCCTCGGTCACCTCGTCGAGCGCGCGGGCGATGGAGTAGTGCATGCAGCGGATGGCGTTGGTGTCGATGATCGCCTCGCCGACCGCGTCCTGGATGGTCGGGTAGTCGCACACGCGCAGGCCGACGTCCTTGTGGGTGCGGCGCGTGGTGTGGCGGATGGCGATATCGATGGTGCCGAGCGAGATGCCGTTCCAGCACCCGGACGAGCCCACCAGGAAGAACGGGTCGACGGCTTCGTCATTCGACCAGGCGCCGTCGCCGACCTTGCCGACGAGGTGGTTGTCGGGCATGAACTTGTTGTCGATCAGCAGCGACCCGGACTGGTTGCCGCGGAGCCCGAGCGCGTCCCACTCGCCGGGCTTCGCCTCGGCGTCCTCGGCGTTGCACACCCACACCGACAGGTCGGAGTACTCCGTGAAGTCGGGCGACGTGGTCTGGAAGACGTAGAAGTCGGCGAACCCGCCCGACGTCGTCCAGGACGCCTTCTTCGTGACCATGTAGCCGCCGTCGGTGCGTGTCGCGCCCGACGCCATCGGGTACCAGAAGTGCGATCCCGTCTCGGGGTCGGAGTACGACAGCGTGCCGATGCGGCGCTCCGGCACGACCTTCTTCAGGTACGTCTCCACCTGGTACTCGTTGGCGCACAGCCGCAGGGCTTCGACGGCGCTGATGTGCATCACGTAGCACATGGCGGCGGACGGGTCACCGAATCGCGCGATCGTCTCGACCGTCGTGGCGAACATGACGTGCCCCTGTGCCAGCCCGCCCCACTCCTTCGGCAGCAGCAGGCCGAGGAACGGCCCGAGCGCCTCCAGCGCCTTGCGCGGAAACGTCGACGTCCGGTCGTTCGAGTCGGCGTGGGGCCGGATGTCGCGCTCGCAGATCTCGATCAGCTGCTGGCGCAGCTCCTTCTGCTCCTCGGTGAGGAGGAACACCGGATCGAAGAGCGGGTCGAGTCCCGACTTCGCCTCGTCTGCAACCTGTGCCATCTACGCACTCCTTCGCCTTCGTCGGGTCGCCGCCGTGATTCTGTCAGGCCGCGGGAGTAAAATCGCCGTCAGGTGCTCGCGGATCTCGCGGAACGGCTCGCAGCCGGACTCGTCGACCGCCCAGCCGTCCGCCTCGGTGGCCGTTCCGCACACACGATCGCCGACCCGCGACTGCGCGATCACGGCCAGAGCGTCGCGGTCGGGGGAGGGCCGGGTCGTGCCGAGCGCATCCGCCAGCGGTCCGAGGTCGTTGCGGTGTGCAACGCACACGTACGCGTCGGCGTCGTGCACCTTGCCTGTCTCGACCAGATGGTCGAGCCTGGCGCGCACCCGGTCGGACGTCGAGCCGTCGAGCGCCTGCATCACCCACCCGCCCGCGGCGTGGAGAAAGACCGTCGGTTCCAAGCCGTGACCGGTTGCCGGCCCCGCTTGAGCGAGGACGCGCTCCACCAGTGGATGTAGCTGGTTGCGCTCGAGCATGCCCCTACGTAGGATCCGATCGTAGCCAGACGGCGCTGATCGGCATATGTGCGAACCGTCCACCCCGGGAGCCGCTGGCAGCGCGGAATGGCCGTTGCCGATGGAGGGCACCTCCCTTACCCTCGCGTATCCGGGGAGGCGATTTCGCCCTCTGGGATGCTGCTGGAACAAGGAGGCTGGGCGATGACCGATCTCGAGCGTTTCGTCGAAGCGGAGGGACGCGACGAGGCCGTGCGACGCGTCCGCGAAGAGATCGACGCCAAGGGCATCGAGTACATCTACTTCCAGTTCGTCTCGGTGACCGGCCGGATCATGGGCAAGGGCGTCCCGGCGAAGCACTGGGAATCGACTGCCCGCAAGGGCTTCCAGCTGGTGTACGGCGCGATGGCGAACCTGTTCGTCGACCGGCACGGCGACTACATCGGGTACGGGCCCGAGGCGATGGAGCTGGTCGGCATCCCCGAACCCGACACCTTCATGCAGCTGCCCTGGGACCCGCGCGTCGCCCGCGTGTGGTGCATCTGCTTCCGCAACCGCGAGGAGCGCACCGACCCGGGCGCGTTCCTGACCGCCGACTGCCGCGGCAACCTGCAGCGCATCGCCGCCGAGTTCGAGACGCGCACGGGCCTGCACCTGCGTGCCGGCACCGAGCCCGAGATGATGTGGCTGAAGATGAACGACGACGGAACGCCGGCCGTCGAGGGCGTCTCCAAGCCCTACTGCTACCACATCGACCAGTTCTCCGAGTTCCAGCCGATCATCCACAAGGTCATGGAGTACGCCGGCGGGCTCGGCCTCGACATGATCCAGGGCGACCACGAGGACGCCCCTGGCCAGATCGAGCTGAACTTCCAGTTCGACCGCGCCGAGACGACCGCCGACAACCTCTCGACGTTCCGGCAGGTCTGTCGCCAGGTGGGTCGCGAGTTCAACGTCTTCCCGTGCTTCATGCCGAAGCCCTTCATGGGCGTCTCGGCCAACGGTTGCCACCACAACATCTCGCTGTGGCGCGGCGACGAGAACACGTTCATGCCGGAGGGGGAGGATCAGCAGAAGCCGTCGCAGATCGGCCTCTGGGCGATCGGCGGCATCATCAAGCACCTCGGCGCGCTGACGGCCATCACGGCGCCGACGGTCAACTCCTACCGCCGCCTCTGGGACACGGGCTTCTGGGCGCCGGTGTTCGCCGACTGGGGCTTCCAGAACCGCACCACGGCGCTGCGCGTGTCGGCGCCCGGGCGGTTCGAGTACCGCTCGGTCGACTCCGCGGTCAACCCGTACCTGTCCCTCGCCGCGCTGATCGTGGCGATGGACGACGGCATCAGCAACCAGATCGATCCGGGCGTTCCGGAAGAGCGCAACATCTACGAGGCGATGCGGGGCGGCAAAGAGGTGCGGCGCATCCCGATGACCTTCGGCGACGCCCTCGACGCCCTCGACGCCGATCCGCTGATCCAGTCAGCAATGCCGGGCGAGATGTACAAGGTGTTCCGGCACTACAAGCGCGACGAATGGGAACGGTACTGCGCGACGGTCTCCGACTGGGACCGCGAGGAGTACCTGGACATCCTTCCGTAGCCCGCGCCCACGCCACCGAACGGAGACACAACATGTGCGGAATCGCGGGGATCATCTACCGCTCCGGTACGCACGACATCGGCAAGGACATGATCGCGATGCTCCAGTCGATGAAGCACCGCGGCCCTGACTCGACCGGCTACGCCCTCTACGGGCAGGCCGCGACGGATCGCGTCGTGATGCGCTACAAGCTCGCCGACGCCAACGACCCGCGGGACTTCGAGTTCCAGGCCCGGCTGAAGAAGCACCGCACCGAGGTCGAGTCGCGCATCACGCGCGCCGGCGGCGAGATCGAGTCGGTCGAGGCGGAGACCGAGTACGCGTTCCGGACGGTCGTCAAGTACACGGGCGACCTGAAGACGCTGGTCGACTTCATCGAGGACGTGCCCAGCGCCGAGGTGCTGTCGATCGGCAGCTCGCTCGAGATCGTCAAGGACCTCGGTGACGCCGAGGCCGTGGGCGAGCAGTACTCGCTGGGCGCCTTCACCGGCACGCACGCCATCGGCCACGTGCGGATGGCGACCGAGTCGGACGTCGACATCTCGGGCGCTCACCCGTACTGGGCGTACCCGTTCTCCGACGTCGCCGTCGTGCACAACGGGCAGCTCACGAACTACTTCTACTGGCGCCGCCGGCTGGAGCGCAACGGCCGCCGGTTCCAGTCCGAGTGCGACTCCGAGATCATCGCGGTCTACCTGGCCGAGAAGATGAGCGAGGGCATGACGCTCGAGGAGGCCATGCGGCAGAGCCTCGAGGAACTGGACGGCGTCTTCACGTACATCTGCGTGACCAAGGACGCCCTGGGCGTCTGCAAGGACGAGCTGGCCGCGAAGCCGCTCGTACTGTTCGAGTCCGATGACCTGGTCGCACTCGCGTCGGAGGAGATCGCCATCCGCGCGATCATCGACCACGAGATCGACACGTACGACCCGTACGAGGCGGAGGTGCTGGTGTGGAATCTCTAGTCGGTGAACGCGGAATCTCCTACGACGCCCGCGGTCTCGCGGAGCCGAATGCCGAGGCGCCCAAGATCTCCGAGATCTCGGGTACCACGGCCGTGTTCGACGCCAAGGAGCTGTCGACGCGCAAGATCAACCTCGAGCTGCGCTGGCTGATCTACGAGCAGGGCATCCGCGACGTCACGGTCAAGAACCCGGGCTCGCGGCACTCGCTCGGCGTCGGCATCCTGCAGCGCTGCAAGATCACGTTCGAGGGCAGCCTCGGCTACTTCGGCTGCGGCCTCATCGACGGTCCCGAGATCCTCATCAAGGGCCGCGTCGGCTGGTCGTCGTGCGAGAACATGATGAGCGGCGTCGTGATCGTGAACGGCAACGGCGGCTCGCTCACCGGTGCCGCGATGCGCGGCGGCGACCTGGTCGTCAAGGGCCGTGTCGGTGCTCGCACGGGCATCGACCAGAAGGGCGGCACGATCATCGTCGGCGGCTCGGTCGGCTCCAACACCGGATTCATGATGCAGCGCGGCCGCATGATCATCTGCGGCGATGCGGGCCCCGGCCTCGGCGACTCGATGTACGACGGCACGATCTACGTGGCCGGCAAGGTCAAGTCGCTCGGCGTCGACTGCGTGCCCGGCGAGTGGACCGATCGGGACACCGAGCTGATCGACCGCAAGTTCGGGCTCTACGACATGGGCACGCCGCCCGAGTTCCAGAAGTTCGTCTGCGGCAAGGTCCTCTACAACTACGACAACCTCGAGCCGTCCGAGCGGCGGATCGTCCTCTAGGAGGTAGCGGATGCCTCGAATCAGCACCGCCCGACCCGACGAGACGGCGCCCGGCGAGAACACGATTCTCGGCCGGTCACGCATCTTCACGCCCGAGGTCATCAACGACATCCACATGAAGGCCGAGCTCGGCCGCTACCGGATGCGCGGGTTCTCGGTCTTCAAGAAGATCCCGCACTGGGACGAGCTCGTCTTCCTCCCCGGCACCCTCACGCGTTTCGTGATCGAGGGCTACCGCGAGAAGTGCGAGACCAAGACCGTGCTCGGCGCGCGCTTCGCCAAGAAGCCGCTCGTGCTGGACATTCCGGTCTACATCACCGGCATGTCGTTCGGCGCGCTGTCGCTCGAGGCCAAGATGGCGCTCGCCAAGGGCGCCTCGATGGCCGGCTCGGCGACGTGCTCGGGCGAGGGCGGCATGATCCCGCCCGAGCGCGACTACTCGACCAAGTGGTACTACCAGTGCATCCAGTCGCGGTACGGGTTCAACCCGCACCATCTGATGCTCGCCGACGCGGTCGAGTTCTTCATCGGCCAGGGCTGCAAGGTCGGCCTCGGTGGCCACCTGATGGGCCAGAAGGTGACCGAGCAGGTCGCCGAGATGCGCTCCCTGCCGGCTGGCATCGACCAGCGATCGCCCGCGCGCCATCCCGACTGGCTCGGCCCTGACGACCTGTCGCTGAAGATCCAGGAGATCCGCGAGGCGACCGACTACCAGGTGCCGATCCAGCTCAAGCTGGGTGCGTCGCGCGTCTATGACGACGTGCGCATGGCTGCCAAGTGCGGCCCGGACATCATCTACCTGGACGGCGCCGAGGGCGGCACGGGCGCCGGCCCGCACATCGCCACCGAGGAGACCGGCATTCCGTTGATGGCGGCCATCCCCGAGGCCCGGCGGGCGCTCGAGGACGTCGGCCTGGCCGACGAGATCGACCTCGTCGTGGCCGGCGGCATCCGCAACGGCGGCGACGTCGCCAAGGCCATCGCGCTCGGGGCCAAGGCGGTTGCGATCGGGCACTCCTCGCTGATGGCGCTGAACTGCAACAAGGAGATCCCGGGCGTCACCGACTACATGGGCTCGATGGGCGTCCCGGCCGGCCAGTGCTACCACTGCCACACGGGTCGCTGCCCGGTCGGCATCACGACGCAGGATCCGGAGCTCCGCAAGCGCCTCGTCGTCGAGGAGGCCGCCGAGCGGGTCTACAACTTCCTGCACACGCTCACGCTCGAGGTGCAGATGCTGGCCCGCGCCTGCGGCAAGACGAACATCCACTCGCTCGAGCCCGAAGATCTCGCTGCCCTCACGGTCGAGGCCTCCGCGATGGCGAAGGTGCCGCTCGCCGGCACCAGCTACATCCCGGGCGTCACCGAGGAGCGGGCACTCGCGCGCATCGAGAACATGATCCAGCAGCACCTCGTCGACCCTGTGGCGCAGTCGCTGCCGCACGCGGCGGACTGAACGGAGGCGACGATGGCTGAAGCGTTTCACCACATCGACTCGGAGCCCGACAAGACGACGGGCATCGACTCCGAGTACCTGTCCGGCCGGCGCTACCCGTACCAGGAGAATCACGCCCTCTCGCAGGACGTCGACCTCCTGACCGGCACGCCCGGTGGCGACATCAACTGGCTCGAGGACATCGAGCTGCTGAGCGAGGACGGCGTCCCGGCTGTGTTCGACCGGTACACGAACGCGTTCCTGAAGATCTACTTCCCGCTGCCCGACGACGTCGACGAGCGCAACGACGTCGCGCGGAAGGTGCTGTTGCTGCACCTGCAGTCGGGCAACTCGTACGGCATCCAGCTGAAGCCGATCCACACGAAGTTCCCCCAGCCGCAGCTGGGATCGTGGACGGAGGGGTCGCCGACGGTCGGCACCGACTGGCAGGCGCCCGTGCTCGAGGGCTGGACGCCGAGCGCGCACTGAACCGGGGAGGGGCGGCCTTCGGGCCGCCCCTCCGGTCAGTGTCCGTGGTTCATCGCGCGCCCATGCTGGCCGAGGCCCGTGCGGCAACGGCGAGCAGCGGACGGGAGACCTCGGCCATCCGCCGGCCGCCGAGGCGTGCGGCCGGCCCCTGCAGCCCGACGATCGCGACCAGTCCACGGGCGTCGAAGATGGGCGCCGCGACGGCGTTCAGGTCGGACTCGCGCTCGCCGGCGGCGACGGCGTAGCCGGCGCGGCGCACGGTCTCGAGCTCGGCCGCGAGCCGCTCCGGGTCGGTGATCGTGGCGGGCGTGAGACGGGGGAGGGGCAGCTCGAGCGCGGGCATGCCGAGCGGGCCGTACGCGAGCATCACCTTGCCGACGGCCGTGCAGTGCGGGATCGACGGGCGCCCGACGCGGGCGACCGAGATCACGCTGGCGCTGCCGGGTACGAAGTCGGCCGTGATCGCGTCGTGCTCCGACGGCAGCGAGAGCGTGGCGGTCTCGCCGGTCTCCTCCACCAGCTCCTCGAGCAGCGGCCGCACGATCTGCCGCACGTCGAGGCGCGCGAGCACGCCCTGGGCAAGCTGGATCACGCGCGGCCCGAGCCGGTAGCGGCCGGTCGAGGCGACGTGCTCGGCGTAGCCGGCGGCGGTCAGGGTGGCGAGCAGACGCGAGACGGTGGAGGCGTTGATGCCGGTCGCACGCGCCAGCTCGTTGGTGCCCAGGTCGCGGCCCGCGGCGCCGAGCTCGTCCAGCACCGCGGTGGCCCGGGTGACGGCCGCGAGGTGCCGCGTGGCAGGACTTCCCGTGCGTGGCAAGATTGACGACCTCCCGGCCCAGGACTACCCTGGGTGTGGCCATTCTGACACGTCATTGCCGCAGCGGCAATACGTAGGAGCTCCGCCTTGGGCATCGACGTGCACCATCCCACGCCCGCCGCCGATCGTCGCTTCCTCCAGGAAGTGATTCGAACGGTCTCGTCGACGCTCGACCTGGATCGGGTGCTGCAGGCGATCGTCGACCTGCTCACCGAGGCGACGCAGTGCCACGCCTGCTACGTGTTCCTCGCCGACGATCGCGACCAGATGGTGCTGTCCGCATGCTCCGAGCCCTACGCGGCCCACGTCGGATTGATCGCGATGGCGCCGGGGGAGGGCCTCGCCGGCTGGGTCGCCGCGCATCGCGAGCCGGTGTTCATCACGCAGGACGCGGCGTCCGATCCGCGCATGCGGGTGTTCGAGGAGTTCGAGGAGGAGAAGTACCAGTCGGTCGTGTCCGTGCCGTTGCTGGCCAAGGATGCGGGCGTGCTCGGCGTCGTCGCCCTGCACGCGGAGGCGCCGCACGACTACTCCCAGCGCGACGCGGAGTTCCTCCTCACCAGCGCGTCGTTGGTGGCCGGAGCGATCGAGAACGCGCAGCTGCATCGCGAGACCGAGCGTCGCGTCGCGACGCTGGAGGGACTGTTCGCGCTGGCCGGCGCCATCTCCGAGGCCGAGACGCTGGAGACGCTGCTGCCCGCCGTGACGTTCCGCGTCGTGCCGCTGCTCGGCGTCACCGGCTGCGAGATCTACCTGCTCGAGGCGGACGGCGAGCGCCTGCGGTTGCGCGCCGCCTCGCCCGGCTCGACCGCCCCGCGGGTGATCGGGCTGCGTGACGTCGGCATCGCCCTCGCCGTCTCGCGCACGACGGGCCGCGACGAGCGCGACGCGTCGCTGTCCGACACGGTCGTGTCCGGCGACGGCTCCGACGCGCCGGTGCTGCACGCGCCGCTGGTGGTGTCGGGCGAGCTGCTCGGGCTGATGGTCGTGCGCGGCCGCGAGGGCCACCGGTTCCGCACCGAGCACCGCGACCTGGCGACCACGGTCGTGTCGCAGACGGCGGTGGCCGTCAAGAAGATCCAGCTGCTCGAGCGGCTGTCGGAGCGCAACCTGACGAAGGATTTCTTCGACGATCTGGCCGGCGGTGCCGAGCCGGCCGTGGTCGAGGGCCGCGCGCGCCGGCTGCGCTGCGACCTCTCGCAGCCGCGGGTCGTGCTGTGGGCCGGCGCGCCGGGTGCCGACGCGACCGACTGGGCCGGAGCGCTCGAGGCGTCGCTGGCCGCGACGTTCCGCGGCGCGCTGATCGAGCGCAGCGACACGCACGTGCGGGCGCTGCTGCCGGCGGGGCCGGCCGGCGATGTGCCCGAGCGCGTGCGCCAGGTGCAGGTCGACGCCGCGCCGTGCGCCGTGATCGGCCTGTCATCGGTCTGCTGCGGCGCCGCGACGTTCGCGACCGGCTTCAGCGAGGCGCTGCAGGCCGTGCGCGGTGCCGCCGTCGTGCGCCCGACGCCCGGTGTGGTGGCGTACGAGGAGCTGGGGCCGTACAAGTACCTGCTGCGGCTGGCTCCGGAGCCAGGTCAGCGCGACCATCATCGCGATGCGCTGCGCCCCCTGCTCGAGTACGACGTGCAGCACCGCTCGCAGCTCTTCCGGACGCTCGAGGAGTACCTGCGCCAGCGCGGCCGCGTCGCGTCGACGGCGGCGGCCCTCTACGTCCACCCGAACACTCTCCGTCAGCGCCTGGCGAGGATCGAGACGATCACGGGCCTCCATCTCGAGACCGAGGACTCCCTGACGGTGGAGATGGCGATGAAGCTCCTGAAGCTGGAAGCCGCCGGCTCGTAGCGGCTACGCCCAACCCTACGCAGATCTCCGTGCCGCAGCTGCGCCCTTCCGTGCCACCTCCCGCCCGGACCGTGCCAACGCGCGCGCTTCGTGCGCCTCCCGCGCGGAAGCGTTCTGGGGTCAGACCCCAGAACGCGCCATTCTGGGGTCTGACCCCGGTGTCCTGACACGCGCGAAAGGCGCGCGGGAGACGCTCAGCTCCAGGGGTAGGGCGAGTTCGAGACCGGGTGCAGATCGCCCGTCGCGAAGCGCTCGAAGCGGAACGGGTACAGCAGCGAGGAGTGCTCGCCGCAGACGACCTTCGCGACCTCGCGGCCGACGCCGAGCATCTTGTAGCCGTGGTTCGAGTCGGCGATCACGTAGACGTTCGGCCGCATGTAGTCGAACACCGGGAAGTTGTCGGCCGTGAACGCGCCGGCGCCGCCCGAGCGTGCGTCCTTGTACAGCGACCGGCAGCCCTTGAACCGCTCCATGCAGTGCGACAGCGCGGCGCACCACATGTCCGGGAAGGTCTCATCGACGCTCGCGGTCGGATACGGATCGACGTCGAAGTCGGGGCCGACCGTCAGCGGCGCGGCACCGCCCTGCACCCCGTGGCGATCGCGCTTGTAGTAGATGCCCCACAGCTCGTCGGTGATCAGCTTGCCGTTGTCGTCGTACAGGGGCGCGTCGGTGTCGACGTGGATCACGGGCGGCGCGGAGCCGTCGCGGCGGTCGAACATCTTCGGGTCGACCGCGATCTCGCCCTCCTGCAGGTACCAGTACGTCCACATGTCCTGGTTGCGGTGGACGTCGCCCGTCGGCGTGCGGATGTCGATCGCCGACGGCAGCCCGAGCATCTCCCAGATCTGTGGCACCCACGGGCCGACGCCGACGATCACCTGCTCGACCTCGATCGGGCCCTGGTCGGTCAGCACCTTCGTGACGGCGCCCGACGAGTCGCTGTCGAAGCCGGTCACGGTCACGCCGTCGACGATGCGAACACCCTCGGCCTTCGCCTTGTCGGCGATGCCGTGCATCGAGTCGATGTTGAACGCGAAGCCGCCGCGGTGCTCGTGCAGGACGACCGTGATGCCCTGGGCGCGCCAGTCGGGGAAGAGGTCGCGCATGTACGCGGTGCACTCCGACTCGCCCGTCACCAGCGTGTGCTCGTAGCCGATGCGCTCCTGGCGGCCCGCGACCTCGATCAGATCGGACTCCTGGCCCTTCGGCCCGAGCGCCATGTAACCAACCGAGTTGTAGTGGTACGCCGCCGGGTCGGACTCCCAGACCTCGACGTTCGCCGCCATCAGCTCGGACATCGCCGGCTGATAGTAGTTGTTGCGCACGACGCCGCACGCGATACCGGACGCACCGGCCGCGATACCCGTCTTGTCGACGATCAGGATGTCCTCGCCCGATCCCTCACCCCGCGCCTTGAGCTCCTTGGCGAGGTGGTAGGCGGTCGACAGGCCGTGGACGCCAGCCCCGATCACGACGAAGCGGACGCTCTTCGGCAGTTCCATGCCAATAACTCCTTTATTTCCTTAGCGGCAATAGCGTTGCCGGTTGGTTCCGGCTCATGGTACGCCGAGTTCCGGACCGGGTCAACCAGTCGTGGGCGCCCGCATGATCTCGAGCAGCGCGCTCACCGTGGGCGGCAGCGTCTCGCCGCGGCGGGTGGCGAGGATGAAACGGTAGTCGAGCCCCGGCGCGTCGAGGGCGAGCTCGACCAGCAGCCCCTCGGCCAGCTCGCGCTCGACCGCGATGTTGGGGACGACGGTGACGCCCAGGCCGGCCTCCGCGCAGCGCTTCACCGCCTCCAGCGACGACGCCACCAGCCGTCCGCGCGGCGCGACACCGGCCGCGGTGAGCATCTGCTCGACCTCGCGGCGGTTGACGGTGCCGGCATCGCGTACCACCAGCGTCTCGCTCGCGAGGTCGCGCCACGCGACCCGCGGGCGTCCGACCAGCCGGTGCGTGGGTGCGGCGACCAGCACGAGCCGCCCGGGCGCGTAGTCGTGCATCTCGAGGTCGCGGGCCTCGGTGCGGTCGGTCAACAGTGCCGCGTCGACCTCGCCCGAGCGCAGGGCCTCGACCACGCGCGCCTCGTCACCGACCACGAACTCGACCGTCAGCCCGGGCAGGCGCTCGCGCAGCTGCGAGACGGCGGGCGGCAGGACGTGCGTCGCGAGCGCCTCGCCGGCGGCGATCGAGAGGTGGCGGCGCGCGTCGCGGTCGGCGCGCGCGACCGCCTCGCCGGCCTCCTCCACCGCTCGCAGCAGGCGTGCCGCGTGCGGGGCGAGCGCGGTGCCCGCGGCGGTCGGCCGGAGCGGTCCGGCGCGGCGCACGAACAGGTCGGTACCGATGTCGCGCTCCAGCGACCGGATCAGCCCGGAGATGGTCGGCTGACGGACGCCGAGCCGCTCCGCCGCCCGCGAGACGCCGCCGTGCTCGAGCACTGCCAGGAACGCGACGAGCCGCCGCGTCGGAATGATCATGCCGTCGGGCTCCATAGGTACCTGCCTATGCTAACGGGGTATCGGGCGATGTAGGGTGGAGCCGTGCCCCAGCGTCATCTCATCGTGCTCTGTGCGATCGCGTCCCAGATCGCGGTCTCGCTGGTGCAGTTCGGGCTGCCCGCCCTGACCCTGGCGCTGCGCAACGACCGAGGCGTCAGCACGGTCGAGTTCGCCTTCCTGTTCGGCGCCACGGGTATCGGGCCGGCCGTCGCGCTGATCGCCGCGGGCCGGCTCTGCGACCGCATCGGCGCGCGACCGGTGCTGATCTTCGGCTCGCTGATCGGAGCCGCCGGACTCGCCGCCGCCGGCTTCGCCCCGTCGATTCGACTGCTGTTCGTGGCGCTGCTGATCTCGGGCATCGGCGCCGCCGCGGTGCCGGTTGCAGGCATGACGGCGATCCTGATCCACTTCCCGGCGGATCGCCGCGGCCGCATCCTCGGCCTGCGCCAGATGGCGGTACCCGTCGGCGGGTTCGTCGCCGCGGGCCTGCTGCCGATCCTGTACCACTTCGGCGGTCTCGAGCTGGCCTTCTCCGTGCCAGCCGCACTCGTGCTCGGGTTCGGCTTCCTGTTCGCCTACGCGGCCGGTCCCGGCCAGCGCCAGGCCGACCTGCCCGCCATGCGAGCGTCGTTTCCCGTGCCGCTGCGCTGGGTGATGCTGACGGGCGCGCTCTACGTGACGACGCTCGGCGGCGTGCTCACGTTCACGGTCAGCGCGGCGCACGACGCGGGCCTGTCGGAGACCGGGGCCGCCATCGTCTTCGCCGCGCTCAACCTCGGCGCGGCGGCGGCCCGCGTGGTGTGGGGCTTCGCGGCCGACCGGGCCGGCGGATCCCGTCGCGTCGCGACGCTGTCGGCGCTCGGTGTGCTGGGCGCGGCGACGGTCATCCCGTTTCCGTTCGCGCTCCGTGCCGGCATCGTGCCGGGCGTGATCGCGGCCGTGCTGCTGGCGTTCGGCACCCTGGGCTTCAACGGCATCGTCTACGTGATCGCCGGCGAGGTCGCGGGCCGATCGGCGGGCGTGGCGGTCGGCGCCGCGTCGACGGTCGTGTTCCTGATGGGCTCGATCACCCCGCCCGCATTCGGCTTCCTCGCGGAGAAGAGCGGGTTCGGCGTGATGTTCGCGTCGCTGGGCGTGTTCTGCCTGGCCGGTGCGCTGACGGCACGACGGATCACGCACCGTGCGTACACTCCGGCCTAGATGTCAAGACCCGAGAAAGGCAGCGAGGTCGAAGTCCTCGTAGACTCCCTCGCGTTCGGCGGTCGCGGCGTGGCTCGGCTCGACGACTTCGTGTTGTTCGTCGACCGGGCGCTGCCGGGCGATCGGGTGCGCGCACGCATCACCAAGGTGAAGCGGTCCTACGGCGAGGCGACCACCGTCGAGACGCTCGCGCCCGGGCCCGACCGGGTGGTCGCGCCGTGCCCGCACTTCGGCTCCTGCGGCGGCTGCAAGTGGCAGGACCTCGACTACAGCGCCCAGCAGGTGTGGAAGGCGCAGCAGATCGCCGACGTGCTGAAGCGCATCGGCCACCAGGACGACTTCGTGCAGGACCCGATCATCCCCGCGATCCGCACCTACGGCTATCGCAACAAGCTCGAGTTCTCGTTCGGCGAAACCGAGGAGGGTCCGTCACTCGGGTTCCACCGGGCCGGCCGCTGGGACGAGATCATGCCCGTTACGGCCTGTCTGCTGATGAGCGAGGCCGGCAACGAGGCGCGGCGCGTCGTCGAGGCCTGGGCACGCCGCAGCAACGGCGAGATCTGGGACCGCCGCAGCAACACCGGCTACCTGCGCCACCTGGTCGTCCGCGCGTCCGATCGCACCGGCGAGCTGCTGCTGACGCTGGTGACGGCGCCCGGCGCGCTGCCGCAGTCCACGTGGCTCGTCGACGAGCTGGCCGAGCGCGTGCCGGGCTGCGTCGGCCTGCTGCACGCCACCACCAGCGGCGTTGCCGAGGTCACCCACGGCCTCGAGTCGACGCTCGTGTTCGGGCGTGACTGGTACGAGGAGCGCCTGCTCGGCCTCCGCCTCAAGGTCTCCTCCGGCGCGTTCCTGCAGACCAACACCGAGATGTGCGAGAAGCTCTACGAGATCGCCATCGAGGAGGCGCGCCTGGGCGGCGACGAGATCGTCTGGGACCTGTACTCCGGCATCGGCTCGATCGCGCTCGCGATGGCGGGATCGGCCGGCCACGTGTACGGCATCGAGGTCGTGCCCGAGGCCGTCGAGCGCGCCGTCGACAACGCGGAGCGCAACGGCGTCATGAACGCCGAGTTCGTCCAGGGCGACGTCGCGAAGGCCGTGCGGCCGCTGCTGGAGGCGGGCATGCCGAGCCCCGACGTGGTCGTGCTCGACCCGCCGCGCGCGGGTCTGACGCCGAAGGCCGTGCGTCGCGTGCTCGAGCTCGAGCCGCAGCGGATCGTCTACGTCTCGTGCAACCCGACGACGCTCGCCGGCAACGCCGAGCTACTGGCCGAGGGCGGCTACCGCCTGGAGCGCGTCCGGCCGGTCGACATGTTCCCGCACACGCACCACGTCGAGTGCGTCGCGCGGTTCGAGGCAGTACCCGGCTCCTAGAAGGCGTAGGTCCAGACGCCGGCCGAGGTGGCCAGCGCCGCCCGCGAGTCGGACGTCGCGATCAGCGACTGTACGGTCGGCAGGGCGCCGGTTGCCGGCGGCGGGATGTCGGACCAGTTCGCGCCTCCGCTGGACGACGTGCGCGTGATCGGCCGGCGCGCAGAGGTCAGGCCCAGCACGTGCACGTTGTTCGCGCGGGTCGCGCTCGGCACGACCGACGTCACGCGCATCCCCGGCGGCGATGCGGTGACCCAGGTCCGGCCACCGTCGTCGCTGCGTCCGAGCCGGCCCTCGTGGATGAGCCACAGCCGGTTCGGCGTGACCCGGTCGGCCACGAGCGACGCCGACGTCAGGCTGGGCGGCGAGCCGAGCTTCATCGCCGTCCGGTTCGCGCGCACGCGCCAGCTGCGGCCGAGATCGGTCGACGCGAGCAGGCGGAAGCGCTCGGCCAGAGCCAGGTTGGGACGCTCGACGACGGCGAACCACGTCGTGCCGTTGCGCGCGATGCTGCGGATGCGGCCCGAGATCCTGGGCCTCGTCCACGTGCGGCAGCCGTTCGACGAGAGCGCGAGCCGCCGGCTGCGGATCACGCCGACGCGCTGGTTGGCCGTCGCGACCACGAACGCCGTGCCGCGCGGCAAGCCCTCGCGGCCGCAGCGGCTGAAGGTGCGCGCGCGATCGGTCGAGCGCGAGAGGATGTTCGGGTCGGTCGACGCCACGTAGATCGCGCCGGGCGATGCCACCAGGATGCTGGTGCCGGTCGCTGGACGACGCGATCGGCGGACCCAGACGGAGCCCGCATCGGCGCGCCAGATGTCGCCGTTCTGCGCGAGCGCGAACAGCGAGTTGCCCTGCGCCGCGACGGCGGTGATCGGCGGCAACCCCGTCGGCCCGACGTGGAGCCAGGGCCCGGCGGCATCCGCGGCCGGAGCGAGGACGAGGAGGGCGGCAATCGCGAGCCAGCGCATGGAAGAGAGCGTACATCGGCCGCCTACGCTCGTGCTGATTCTCACCGGCGCGTCCGCAGTCCGGCGGGTAGGGCCGCGACGGTCGCGCAGGCCAGGTAGTCGGTGCCGCGCCCGAACGACCACCGCCAGAACGACGTGCGCAGGATCGGCACGCCCAGCGCCGCCAGGGCCGCGCGCGGGTTCGTGCCCTCCGGCCCCGACGCGGTCTGCAGCAGCACCAGCGCCTCGTCGGCCGAGCGGCCGGCGACCGCGAGCACGTGGTCGAGCGTGAACGGCTGCGTGTGGCCGCCCCACCAGCCGACGGGGTCGTGGATGTGGACGACGACGCCGTCGGGTGCGCTCGCGTGCAGGCGCGAGACGACGAGGCCGGTCAGCGCCGGGCCGTAGTTCGTCAGAGCGAGCATGATGCGCTCGTCGGGGACGCCGGCGTCCCGCAGGCCGGGGTAGAGCAGCTGCGAATAGAACAGGTCGCCGATCACGACGTCGTACGGGCCTTCGCCGAGCGGGCTCCAGTCGGCCGTGGGCAGCTGCGTCACGCGGCCTGCAGCGATCGCCGCCGAGATGCGGTCGGCGTGGCCGCCGCTGGCGTCGACCTCGAGGGCCTGCAGCTTTGCGCGCACCGTCCGCGACTCGTGCGCGATGGCGGCACGGCAGGCAGCCGGATCGAGGTCGAGCAGGTCGATGCGCCCGCCTCGCTCGGCGATGCGGTCGAGCGGCAGGTCGTCGCAGTTGCCGGCGCCGACGATGCCGACGATAGCGCCGGGGGCGATGAGCGGGTCGAGCAGCTCCCAGCAGGCGTCCTGCGCGGTCATCCAGAGCTCGCGTCGGTCGGGCCGGGCGGCGGCGTTGCGCCGCGAGTTCGCCGTCGTGGCCGGGTGCGTGCGCAGCTCCCACGGCCGGTCTGGCGCGCTCGGCCGCAGGCGGCCGATGTTGGGCAGTACGAACGCCAGCGACAGCAACGGCAGCGCCGGCACCGAGCGATCGACCAGCTGGGCCACCGCGACCGACGCCGAGAACGACAGCGCGCAGAGGGCGAGCGTGAGCCGCGGCTGCAGCCGCCAGTGCAGCGCCGCGCCGCAGAACAGCCCCAGGAACAGGAAGTCGGTGATGCCGATGCCCGCCGCGCCGTACATCCCGGGCGCCGTGAGCGGCACCGTGAACGTGGAGATGACGTCCTTGCCCGACTCCAGCAGCTGCTTCGTCGGCCCGGCGAAGACGGAGTACGCGTCGACGCCGATCACCAGCAGCGCAACGACGGCGACGTGCCACGCGCGATCGAGCAGCGGGATGAACAGCATGCCGAGGGCACCCGCAGCGAGGACCTTGCCCAGCCCGGCGGGCGTCGGCAGATCGGCCAGCGTGCCGCCGACGGCGAGCACCAGCCCGACGGCCGTGATGCCGATCAGCACCGGCCGCTGATCGTGAAACCCGGCCGCGAGGGCGAGCACCATGCCCGTGGCGAGCGGCAGGGCGACGCCCGCGACGACCAGGAGGGCGACGTCGTCCGAGGGCCGGTCGAGCTGCGCCCCGAGCACGGTCCAGGCGCACCACGCGGCGGCGAGGGCTAGTACGGGGGCAGCGCGTCGTACCACGGTCCGAGGGCCTTGAAGGCCTGCCAGAAGCGACGCTTCGACTCCTCGTCGTTGAGGCAGGCATCGAGATCCGGCACGACGAGCGCCTCGACGCTGGGGGTGAGATGCTGGATCTCACCCACGCGCGAGGCGTCGAGCGACTGGGAGAGCGGAATCTGGAGATCGTTGAGCGTCTCGACCACTTCGTCACCCATCGCGACGATGATCTTCGGCTCGGTGATGGCGATCTCGCGCAGAAGCCACAGCGGGCACGCGGTTGCAGCCTCGTCCGGCTGCGCATCCGCGCACTTGACGCAGTTCGTGCCGTAGATGACCAGCGGGTCGATCGCGAGGCGCTTGACCGACTTCAGCACGGCGGCGCCGGCCCGGCCGAAGAACGCGACGCCCTCCTGGATCTCCGGCGCCTGGGCGCGGTACTTCAGGAGCATCACGTCGGCGAGCGGGTGCCCCGAGCCCAGCACCGGCGCGAGCGCAGGATGGCTGATCCGCGCGCAGGATGAAATCTCGTCGCCGAGCGTATTCATCTCCCTGATCGCGCGAGCGAGGTAGCGCTCGTAGATCTCATCCGGGCTCGGCATGTAACGGAGCTAACTTTCGGCGCCCGGCGTGCGGCTCCTTGCGCTGCGCAGCCATTTCAGGCCCTGGAGGTACACGAGGTTCTTCGGACGGCGGACGATCTTGCCGTTCGCCAGCGCCAGCAGAAGTGACTCCGCGTCGGTGAACGGCGGTAACTCGACACATGCCGTCGCGAGTCCCTCCAGCACGTGTGCGTCGGACCCGGCACCGGCCAGCAGGTCGTATCGCTCGGCGAATCGCTCGGCCTCGCGGTTGTACGCCTCGCGGTACAGCCGGCCGTTGCACGTCTCCAGCACGTCGATCTGGTCGGCCATGCGACGCAGCAGCGCGGCGTCGGGAATCGAGTGCAGTCGGTCGAATGGATGTGGGACGTAGACGATGGCGCCCTGCGAACGGATCGCCTCGACCGTGTCGGCGAACGGCATGCCGCGCGGGATCTCCTCCGTCAGGTAGAGGCCGATCACCTCGCCGGTCGACGTCATCACCTCGGAACCGACGATCACGTGCAGCGGCAAGTCGTGCTCGGCCACGTACGCCTGGGCGGCGAGGCCGCCGGCGATCGTGTTGTGGTCGGTGACGGCGATTGCGCCGAGGCCGAGCTGCAGCGCGCGGTTGACGAGGTCGGGCACCGACGTCTCGCAGTCGGGCGAGTGGTCGGTGTGCATGTGGAAGTCGCAGAGGACGGGCGCGGACCGGTCGGGCCCCGGCGGCAGGCGGCGAGGACGTGGCGCCTTGGCGTAGAGGGCCTCGACGCGCTCGGCCACCTCGTCGGCGCCGTCGGGCGAGACGGCGGCTGCGAGGCGCCGGCGCAACGGCTCGTCGGCCAGCAGCCGGCCCGCGCAGGCGGCGACCAATGCTGGCTGACCCTCCTGTGCGATCAGGCCGGAGACCTCGTGCTCGACGCCGTACGAGCCGGGGGTTCCGGCGACTGCAACGATCGGGATGCCGCAGGCCGCGGCCTCGCGGGCGATCAGCGGGCTGCCGTTGCGGGCCGCGATGAAGATGCTGGCACCGCGCAGGGCGGCGGCGCGGGCGCCCGGTGTCGACGCGTCGGGCAGCCGCACGCGGCCGGCGAGCGAGGCCGGCACCAGCGAGCGCAGCGCGGCGCTGCCGGCAGAGCGCAGCAGCGCGACCTCGGCCGTGGTCGGCGCGAGTTCGCGGAACAGCGCGCGCAGCGCGCCGGCATCTCCCAGCGTGGCCTCGACCGCGACCAGCGGCGGAGACGTTGCCGTGGTGCGCGTGAACCGCGCGCGGTCGACGGCAACGCCGGTGACGGTGGCCTGCAACCCGAAGCGCTGCAGTACGACCTCGGCGGCGGCGGGGGAGACGGCGGCGACGGTGTCGGCGCGGGCGGTGAGGCGCTCGGCGCCGCGCGCCCGGCGCAGCGACGGCCCGCCGCGGAAGAACGTCGCGACGACGGGCGTGGGGGTCTCCCGCAGCGCGACGGCGCTTGGGCCCGGCTGGTCGGGGTCGAGCACGTCGACGGCGTCGAACTCGCCGCGCACCAGTGCGAGACGCACCCCGGCGGCGACGGCGACGGGAATCGGCACGCTGCGTGCGGCGGCGCCGGTCGAGACGGGCAGGCCGAGCCCGACGGCGACGACCAGCGGCACCCGCGGCGACGGCGTCAGGGCTGAGGCGTCGCCGCGCGCGAGCGCGCGCAGGCGCCGGCGTCCCTCCAGCAGCAGCGCGGGTTTGCGAGCGGGCGCCAGGATGACGACCTCGTGCCCGCGCTGGGCGAGCGCGCGGGCCAGCGCCGACCAGTGGTCGTTCGCCTCGCTAGGGCGGTCCCAGGCATAGGGCGTGACGAGGCAGACGCGCATCCAGAGCGGAGCGTATCCGGATCCGAGCCGAACCTCTCAGGCTGCGGTCATCGCGCGCACACCGGCCCGGGCACGGTGGAGCAGCTGGTTCACGGCGTTCGCGCCGAGTCCGAACTCGCTGCCGATCTCCTGCGACGTCGAGCCGCCGCCCGCGAGGGCGAGGGCGCGGCGCTGCCGCTCGGGCAGCCGCGCGATGGCCGAGGCGACGGCGGCCAGCTCGAGCCGGTCGGCGACGGTGGTGGCGACGTCGGTGCGGCCCGTGGCGTCGGGCTCGGCGAGCAGTACGTTGCGCCGCTCGCGCCGCCAGCGGCTGACGTGGGAGTTGCGGGCGCAGGTGGAGAGCATCCGCGCCGCGTCGTCGGGCTCGACCGGCCCGCCGCGGCGAATCAGCGCGGCGAATGCCTCCTGCACGAGGTCCTCGGCGTCGGTCGGGTTGCCGGCGAGCCGGAGGCAGTGGCGGCGAAGAGCGGGGGACAGAAGACGGTAGAGCCCGTCGGCCTGAAGGGGGGTCACGCAGAAGTGGAGAGCGATCCCCGGTGCGTGATACGTGCGCTTTCGTGCGCCGTAGGACTCCGGGGTCAGACCCCAAAACGGGCGGTCGTGGGGTCTGACCCCGGAACGTTTCCGCGCGGGAGGCGCACGAATCGCGCGACCTGGCAGGTTGCGGTCGCGCTCAGGCGCTGTCGGTGTGCCGGGCGTCGCGAAGTTCGTGCTACCTCTTTACCTCAGGCCAGGACGGCCCCCAGCTCGGGGTCCGTGCGTTTCGGATTCGCGAGCACACGATGCACGGCGTCGGCTGCACTGCCGCCGCCCGCTGTCATCTCGGCTGCGATCAGGCCGGCCAGGTACGGGGCGGCGAAGCTCGTGCCACTCCAGCAGGCCCAGCCCACGAACACGTCGCCGCCGTGGCCGTTCTGCGGCTTCCAGTTCGGGAACGTGCTCATCACCTCGTAGCCCGGCGCCGCGCAGTTCACCCAGTCGCCGAAGTTCGTGAAGTCGGTCTTGTTGCCGTCGTCGTCCACCGCGGCGACGGCCATCACCTGCTTCAGTGCCGCCGGCCAGAACGGGACGTCGGACCTCGCGTTGCCCGCCGCCGCGACGACGACCGACGTGCGCGGCACGTGCTTGAGCGCGTTGACGAGGCCGATCGGCGCCTCGTTGCCCTGCGTGTACGCACCCAGTGAGAGGTTGATCACGTCGGCCTCGGTGCAGTCGGCGATGGCGGCCGAGATCGTCGCCTCGTCGCCCCAGCCATCGCTGAGCAGCACCTGGCGGGCCGTGATCCTGGCCGCCGGCGCGAGCCGGTTGATGATTCCCGCGATGAACGTGCCGTGCCCGGCCTCGTCGTCCAGCTGGCCGTCGCCGGCGAGCGCGTCGAGCTGCTCGAACACGACCCCGTCCGGGTCGACCGAGCCGTCGAGCCAGTGGTGGATGCCCGCCGTGTACCCCGTGTCCAGCACCGCGATGCGGACGCCCTTGCCGGCGTCGCCGCACGGCTCGCCCTGGTCGGTGCCCGGTATCGCGTCGGAACCCGGGCCGCCCTTGTAGCGCGGCTCGCCCGCCAGCACGTGGTTGGGACCGGAGCGGACGCCTTCCTTCCGCAGTCGCTCGACCAGCGCCGGCACGTCGCCGCGAACGTCGTAGTGCGCGACGCCGAGCTTCTCGTTCAGATCCCGGCGGCGCTCGATCGCCCCGTCCAGGACCCGCACCGCGAGCTGCTCGTCCGACACATCGATGAGGACCTGCCCCGGCATGTACAGGAAGCCGTCCTCGCCTTGCTCCCAGACCGCAATCCCCTTGCGAATCCGTCGATCACGTATCCCCATGTCGTACCTCCGAATCTCACTCTAGGAACGTCGGCACCGGGATGGTGTTACGGACGATGTATCACGGCCGCCGCTCGCCGCTCATCTTGACGTGATCGACGCCGACGGCCTAGCCGCATTCCTCACCGCCGACCCCGTGCCCCCGCAGGTGCTGGCGGGTGCTGCCTCCGCTTTCGGACGTCGTACGGCGGGGTCGGTGCCGGCGCTCGAGTGCCTCGACTCCGTACTCCTCCCAACGGACGGCGTTCGCGCCGGTGCCGCCCTGCCGCGACTCATCGGGTTCGAGTGCGAGACCCTCGCGGTCGAGCTCCAGATCATCGACGAGGCCGAGGGCCGCGTCATCATCGGTCAGCTGCTGCCGGCGCGGGCGGGCGTCGTGCACGTGCGCCACAGCCAGGGTGACACCGCCGCCGAGGCGGACGACCACGGGCGCTTCCAGGCGGAGCACATTCCCCGCGGCCCGCTCGGTCTGCGCATCGACGTGCGCGTCGGCGACGGGTCGGCTACGGTCACCACGGATTGGATCGCCCGCTGACCGAGGCCGCGCTCGCAGCGGTCGAACTCGCCACCTCCGACCCGCGCCGGGCACGTATCGACGCGGCCGCGGTGCGTGACGCCGCGCGCGCCGATCCCGAGGCGCGCACCATCGCCGAGCGAGCGCTCGGTCTCGCCGCGCAGGAGCTGAACGACGTCGACGGCTCGCTCGCCCACCTGCGGCGCGCGGTGGCGATCGCGCGCCGGGCCGAGCTGGACGCGCGGGAGAGCGAGGCGCGCCAGTCGCTCGCGCTCACGCTCGCGCACGCGGGGCGCACGGCGGCCGCTCTGCGCGAGGCCGATCGCGCCACCGGCGCGCGGGCCGTCGCGACGCGCGCGCTGATCCTGTCGTACGCAGGTCGTCACGCCGAGGCGGTCACCGCCTATACCGCCGCCCTCGCCGGCCTGCGCGCCGACCGCCCGTGGCGGGCGCGGGCGTTCAACAACCGCGGCATCGACCGCGCCTTCCTGGGCGACCTGCAGGGTGCGCGATCCGACCTGGAGCGCGCCGCCGGGCTGTTCGACGAGCTCGGTCTGGCACTCAGCACCGCCGACACACTGCACAACCTCGGCTGGGTCGCCGGCCGGGCGGGAGACGTGCCCGGCGCGCTGAGGCTGCTCGACCGGGCGGCCGAGGCATTCCGCGCGGGGGACGTCCCCCGGGCCGATCTGGAGAGCGATCGCTGCGAGATCCTGCTCGGCGCCGGCCTGTTGGACGAGGCCCGCGCCGCGGCAGCGCGGGCCGTCCGCGAGCTCGGCCGTCTGCGCCTGCCCGTGGCGCTGGCCGACGCCCGCCTGCGGCACGCAGCGACGCTGGCCGCCGTCGGCGACTTCGAGGAGGCGGCGGCGGAGGCCCGCGCGGCCGAGCGTGCGTTCCGGCGCCAGGGGCGCGTGCGGTTCGCGGCACTGGCGCGCTTCGAGTCGGCTCGCGCGGCCGGGAACGCCGCCGCGCTCCGGCGCGCCATCGTCGCCCTCGACGCCGCCGGCTGGCGCGACGTCGCCGACGACGCGCGCATCACGCTGGCCCGGACGGTGCCGTGCCCGGGCCTCGCCGTCCGTATGGGACCCACGCTGCGCGAGCGCCTGCGCGTGCGCGAGGCTCGGGCGCTCGCCGCCGCCGCCCGTGGTGACGTCACCACCGCGCTCCGCGAGGCTCGCACCGGCCTGCGTCTGCTGGCCGCCGGCCGGGCGTTGCTGGGCGCCGCCGACCTGCGCGCCGGCGTCGCCCGGTCAGGCGAGCACCTCGCCGCCCTCGGCCTGCGGCTGGCGCTCGCCCACCGCTCGCCTGCGGTCGCCTTCGCGTGGGCCGAGGAGACCCGGGCGCGCGCGCTCGACCTGCCGCCGGTGCGGCCGCCCGACGACGCCGAGCTGGCGCAGGCGGCTGCCGACGCCCGCCGCCTCGCGGCGGCCGCGAACGAGGCCGCGCTCGCTGGCGAGGACGCCCGGCCGCTGCGCCGTGCGCAGGCTGGGGCGGAGGATGCCGTTCGCCGCCGGCTGCGCCACCTGCGCGGCGAGTCGGCGCCGGTGACGCGCCTCGACCGGAGCCTGATCGGCGACCGCGCACTGGTGGAGTACGCCGTCTCCGACGGGCTGCTCGTCGCACTGGTCATCCTCGACGGACGCGTGCGCCGCCACGACCTCGGCCCCATCGCCACCGTCACCCGCGAGATCGCCGCGCTGCGGTTCGCCCTCGACCGCGTCGCGATCGGCGCCGGCAGCGCGCGCGCGCTGGAGGCCGCCCGCGCCGGCCGCCGGCTCGCCGCCGAGACCCTCGACGCGATGCTGGTCACGCCGCTCGGCCTGGCCGGGCGCGAGCTCGTGATCGTGCCGACAGGCGGCCTGCACGCGCTGGCGTGGAGCGTGCTGCCATCGCTGGCCGGCCGCACGTTCGCCGTTGCACCGTCGGCCGCCGCCTGGATGCGCGCCGCCGCGGTCGCCGACCGCCCCGGCCACGACGTCGTCCTCGCCGGGCCCGGCCTGCGTGCGGCCGAGGCGGAGGTGGCCGATCTCGCCGCCGCCGCGCCCGGCACGCGGCTCCTGGTCGAGCCGACGGCCGAGGAAGCCTTGGCGGCGCTCGACGGCGCCCGCCTCGCGCACGTCGCCGCCCATGGCGAGTTCCGCGCCGACAACCCGCTGTTCTCGTGCCTGCACCTGGCCGACGGGCCGCTCACCGCCTACGACCTGCAGCGCCTGCGCCAGCCGCCGCTGGTGCTCGTGCTGTCGTCGTGTGAGGCCGGCCTGACGGGCGTCGCCGCCGGTGACGAGCTGCTGGGCCTGGCGGCGGTGCTCCTCTCCGCCGGCACGCGCGCGGTGATTGCGTCGCCGGGTCTGGTGCCCGACCACCAGACCCGCGATCTGATGCTGCGGCTCCACGCGGCCCTCGCCGACGGTGCCTCACCGGCTGCCGCCCTGGCCCGGGCCGGGCATGCCACCTTTGTCTGTATCGGGGCAGGCTGAGCTACGGTGTGCCGGGAGCGATGGATCCATCTGGCCTCGTCCGGGCCGCCGCCGGCGGCGATCAAGCTGCGTGGGATGCGCTCGTGGCGCGCTACGTCGGCCTCGTCTGGGCCACCGCCCGCTCCTACCGGCTCGACGATGCCGACGCCGGCGACGTGGTGCAGACGACGTGGCTGCGGCTGGTCGAGCACCTCGACCGGCTGCGCGATCCGGCCGCCGTCGGATCGTGGCTCGCGACGACCGCCCGTAACGAGGCCCTGCGCGTGATCCGCGTGCGCTCCCGCGAGGTCGCCACGGACGAGCTGGACGAGCCGTCCGACGACGCGCCGCTCGACCGCGGCCTGCTCGACACCGAGCGCGACGGGGCCGTGCGTGTCGCCTTCGCGCAGCTGCGCGAGCGCTGCCAGGGCCTGCTGCGGCTGCTGTCGATGGACGAGCCGCCGAGCTACGAGGAGATCGCCGCGGCACTCGACATGCCGATCGGCGCCATCGGCCCGACCCGCGCGCGCTGCCTCGAGCAGCTGCGCCGCCATCTCGCAGCGGCCCAACAGGTGGTGGAGCCATGAACGACGACGATCTGATGGGCGAGCTGCGCGCTGCGCTAACGCCCGACCCCGTGCCGGCCGCGGTCGTCGATGCCGTCCGCGCGTCGCTCACCTGGCGGAGCGTGGACGAGGAGCTGGCCGAGCTGCTGTCCGACAGTGCCGACCTCGCGCTGACCGGCGTCCGTGGCTCCGGTGACCGCCGGCTGTCGTTCGAGGCGCCGCAGCTTGTGATCGAGTTCGTGCTCGTGCCCGGCCCGCGCGGATCGCGGCTCGAGGGCCAGCTGGCACCACCGGGCTCGGCCCGCATCGAGGTGCGGCACGGCGCCGAGACGACCGAGATCGACGCCGACGATCACGGCCGGTTCGTGCTCGACGGTGTTCGCAACGGCCCGCTCGCCCTGCGCGTGCTGCGCGGCGACGACACGCCGGTCCGCACGCCTGCCACCAGCGTCTGACTCCAGGACGCAGAACGGGGGCCGCGGCAGCGCCGCGACCCCCGCTCGAGACGGTCTGACTAGCTCTTCGTCGCGGCCTTCGCGGCCTTGGCGGCCTTCGCCTTCGGCGCGGCGGCGGTCTTCGCGCGGCCATGCTTCTCGATGAAGCGCTCGGTCTCGTCGCGCGCGGCCTCGTCGCGGTGCTGGATGGGCGGCGACTTCATCAGGTACGCCGACGGGTAGTCGAGCGCCCCGGCGATGCCGTGGTCGAGCGCCAGCTTGATCAGCCGGACGGCGTCGATGACGATGCCCGCCGAGTTGGGCGAGTCCCAGACCTCGAGCTTCACCTCGGCGGTCAGCGGCACGTCGCCGAACGACGTGCCCTCGACCCGGATGTACGCCCACTTGCGGTCGTGCAGCCACGGCACGTGGTCGGACGGGCCGATGTGCACGTTGCCGGCGCCGAGGTCGTAGTCGAGCTGCGACGTGACGGCGTTCGTCTTCGAGATCTTCTTCGACTCGAGACGCTCGCGCTCCAGCATGTTCATGAAGTCGGTGTTGCCGCCGACGTTCAGCTGGTAGGTGCGCTCGATCTTGACGCCGCGGTCGTCGAACAGGCGGGCGAGCACGCGGTGGAGGATCGTGGCGCCGACCTGCGACTTGATGTCGTCGCCGATGATCGGCAGCCCGGCCTTCTCGAACCGGCCGCGCCAGTATTCCTCACGCGCGATGAACACGGGGATGCAGTTCACGTACGCGACGCCGGCCTGGAGGGCCTGCTCGACGTACCACTTGGTCGCCTCCTCGGAGCCGACCGGCAGGTACGAGACGAGCACGTCCGCCTTCGAGTCCTTGAGGAGCTCGACGATGTCGGCGGTCTTGCCCGGCGCCTTCTCGATCACCTGCGACAGGTACTTGCCGAGGCCGTCGTGCGTCATGCCGCGGGCGACCTTGATGCCGGTCTTCGGCACGTCGCTGAACTTTATGGTGTTGTTCTGGCCGCTGAAGATGGCCTCGGAGAGGTCCTTGCCGACCTTCTCCTTATCGATGTCGATCGCGGCCACGAACTCGATGTCGCGGATGTGATACCCGCCGAGGTTCACGTGCATCAGGCCGGGAACGGCATCGATCTCGGAGGCGTTCTTGTAGTACTCGACGCCCTGCACGAGGGAGGAGGCGCAGTTGCCGACGCCGACGATCGCGACGCGCACCTTTCCGTCCGTGGGGCGACCGACAGCGGTGCCGTTGGTGGAGCTCATATCGACTTCTGGTCCTTTCGAGGAGCTACGACTTCACGTCGTCCATTTGCGCAAGCACGTGGCGTGTGCGCTGGGCGACGGTGAGAGCGGAGAGGATGGCGAGCACGCCGATGCCCCACGGCAGCACGCCGAGCGGGGCGAACAGCAGCGAGGCGCCGAGCAGCACGACGCGCTCGGCCCGGGCCATCAGGCCCGAGGTGCCGTTTAGGCCGAGGGCCTCGGCCCGGGCACGGGCATACGACGTCATGAACGAGCAGACGAGCGCGACGAAGACGGCTGCGAGCGCGAGCTCCTGGCCGTCCCGGGCGAACACGAGCGCGATCGCTGCGAGGACCACCCCTTCGGCGATACGGTCGAAGGTGGAGTCGATGAAGGCGCCGCGCGGACCGTCCTCGCCCTTCGAGCGCGCGATCGCGCCGTCGAAGATGTCGAGGATGGAGCCGAGCAGGAACACCGTGCCGGCCGCGATCCACTGGCTCTCGTAGATCAGCACGGCCGCGACGACGTTGAGGGCGAATCCGACGCCGGTGACCTGGTTTGCGGAGAGGGGGATCCGCCGGAGCGACTTCACGAGGTCGGCGACGATGCGCCGGACGCCGGACGTGTAGCCGTGCTGAATCTTCTCGAGATGAGCGTTCATCGAGAGGGAAGGTAGGGAGCGCTCCGGTTGCGCCCCGTCGGGCGTCGATGAGCGGTCGATTTCGACCGGCGAGCGGTCAGGCGGTACGTGGGACGAGGAACCCGACCGGCGCACGCCCCGGTCTCGGCGTGCGTCCGCGGGCGATCGCGAGCGACAACAGCAGGGCCAGGCCGGCCGCCCCCGCGCCGGCGACGGCGTCGAGGATGTAGTGGTTGCCGGTGGCGACGATCGAGTACACCACGAGCGCCGGGTAGCAGAACCAGATCGCCTTCGTGACGAGGTTCCGGCACACCAGCACGCCCGTCGCACCGATCGTCAGCGCGTAGGCGGTGTGCAGGCTCGGCATGGCGGCGTAGGGGTTCGCGAACGCGGCGATGATGCCCGTCTGGTGGCTGACCGCCTCGCCCATCAGCGTGTCGACGAAGCCGAGCTCGGGATAGAGCCGGGGCGGGGCGGTGGGGATCGTCAGGTACCCGACGAGGCCGATGAAGTCGGCGCAGATGATCACGTTGCGCGCGAAGTAGAAGGCGTAGTTGCGGCGGAAGTAGACCCACAGCAGGAAGCCGAACGAGATCGTGAACTGGCAGTTGAAGTACGTCCAGTTGGCGATGCTCAGGAAGAAGCCGGGCGCGTCGAGCGCCCACCGCTGCAGATCAAGTTCCCAGTACAGCCCGAGCTGCTGCTCGGTCTCGATCACGCGGTGGCCGTTCCTGAGCGCCTGCTCTCGGGCCCCGTCGGAGAGCCCGCGCGATCCCTCGTAGCTGAGGTTGAATGCCCAGAAGACGACGAACTGGGTCCAGAAGTCACGCCAGCCGTGCGGGAGGAATCGGGTGGTCCAATCGACGGCGCGGCGCATGGTTGCGTAGGCTACCCGCCGATGGATGCGAAGCAGTTCGCTCCCGACCTCGTCGTGATCGGCGGCGGGATGGGCGGCATCTCGACGACGGTGCGCTCGCGTCGTCTCGGTGCACGCGTGTTGCTGGTCGAGCCCGCGGCGCTCGGCGGCACCTGAATCAATGTCGGGTGCATCCCGACGAAGGCCCTGGTCAGGGCTGCAGAAATCGCGCACCTCGCGCACCGCGGGGCCGCGTTCGGGGTCAACGCCGACGTGCGCATCGACGGCCCTGCCGTCATGCGGCGCATCCGGCGCGTGATCGACGACGGCCGGCGGTTCTACGAGGACATGGTCGCAAACGACGACGGCGTGCTGCTGGTGCCGGCGCGGGCGACCTTCAAGGGCAAACGGCTGCTGCTCGACGGCAGGGATGCCGGGCTGGACGGCATCCCGACCGTGCTCGCGGTCGGCGCCGAGCCGGCCACGCCGTCCATCGCGGGTGTCTCCTCGGTGCCGTTCCTGACCAGCGACTCGTTGCTACGGCTGCCCGACCTGCCGCGCTCGCTCGGAGTCGTCGGCGGCGGCCCGATCGCGGTCGAGTTCGCCCAGGCCATGAACCGCCTCGGCGTGCCCGTCACCATCGTGATGCGCGCGGAGGCGCCGCTGCGCGGTGAGGAGCCCGAGGCGCGGCACCTGGTGGCGCGGGTGATGCGGGCAGAGGGCATCGAGGTCGTCACCGGCGCCGCCGGGCCGCGGCTGGAGACGACCGCCGACGGCATCCGCCTGTCGTGGGACGGCGGCCACGCCGACGTCGAGCACGTGCT
>JBKJIG010000089.1:0-65349 GCA_046598415.1 Gaiellales bacterium | reverse complement strand
AGGCGTTTGATAGAACGCGCCCAACGCACCGAAGGTCGCAGGCGTCGAGGCTCGCGCCATCGAGCCAGGCGGTCAGCTCTGCTTCAAGAAAGAGGCAGCGCCGCGCGCCCGGCAGCCTCCGATGCGGGGTCGACGAAGTCCGCGTCAGCTGGTGGAACGCACTATGTTGCACCAGCGGCCGGGGATGTTCCTTGACACCTTCCCGTTCGAGACGGACGATCCGATGTATCGCATTGTTCGTCATCGTTCACGGCGGTTGGGGTGGTGGTTGGGAGTGGCGCGCGGTTGCCCGGGCGCTCCGCGAGCGCGGCAACGAGGTCTGGACGCCGACCCTGACCGGTATGGGCGAGCGGTCACACCTCGGCGGGCCCGAGATCGGTGTGGAAACCCACCTGACCGATGTGGTCGCTGTCCTCGAGCACGAAGACCTGGAGCACGTCGTGCTGTGCGGGCACAGCTACGGGGGGATTCCCGTCACCGGCGCTGCCGATCGGCAGCCCGAGAGGGTCCGGCTGCTCGTCTACATCGATGCGTTGGTCCCGTTCGACGGCGAGTCCGCTTTCGACCTGGCTCCGGCGACCTTCGCGGAAATCGCGCGGGCATCCGCCGCGGGGCGCGGTGATGGGTGGCGCGTTTCAATACCGGCCGAGCTGCTCCCCCCGAAGGGGTGGGTTCCGGAGGAGGTGCGAGAACGCTACATTGCGCGGCTTGCTGGGCAACCGTTAGCGACGTTCGCTGATCCCATCAACCTCACGGGAGCGGTCGAGCGGCTGCCGCGGGCATTCGTGCGCTGCACCGCCGGCGATCTGGCCGCGAGTGGCGCGGACGATCCCATAGCTCCCATGGCTGCGAGGGCGCAGCGCGAGGGCTGGCTCTACCGTGAGTTGATGGCGACGCATGACCCACAACTCACTGATCCACTCGGAACCGCGTCGACCCTCCACGAGTTGGCCATCGGCTGATAGGCATCCCCGAGGGCCTCCCAGCGCTCGCGAGCTCGTGGCCTGTCATGGGCTCATCTGGCCCATCTGGGACATCGAGCCGTCCCCGGGTACCGTGAGGCCGGGAACCGCATCGGGCGCGAGTAGAAGGAGTATCCCGAGCGTCAGGAGTACGGCAGTCGTCCCGTAGGTCGCGAGGCGCCGCGAAGGGATCAGCTTCTCGAATGCGATCAGCGCTGCCACGAACGCCATCCAGCCGAGGCTCATGACGCCGAGGGCGAAGAGTGAAACCATCAGCGCCCAGCAGCAGCCGATGCACCACCCGCCGTGCCGCATTCCCATCTGGAGTCCTCCAACCGAGCCGTCGCGCCAGGAGCCGAGCAGGAACCCGAGCGGACTGCGGCATTTCCCCAGGCAGACGTCCTTGAGCGGAGTCAACTCGTACACCGCAGCGGCGAGCAGGGTGCCTCCTGCGACCCATCGGCCCGCACGATCCCAGGCGAGGAAGTCGCCCGGAAATCTCCCAGCCACCGCCGCGAACGCGAATGCCAGCGCCCCGACACTGGCCCACACCAGCAGGTAGCCCGCGGTGAACGCGAGCGGCGCGACGGGCGATCGGCGCCTCGTCATCCGCGAGTAGAGGGCGACTGTCGGCGCCACCGACGGCAGCATCATGGCGGCCATCATCACGATCCATACGCCGACGAACCACGCGAATGTCCCGAGAGTCGACCATGGCCCGTCGTCCATGCCGCGCATCTGGTCGGCAGTCCACCACCAGGCAAACGCGGCTGTGACGAACAACAGGACCACCAAGCCGAGCCTGCCGCGGACGGCTGCGAATGCAGGCAGCAGCCCGCCACGGCCGGGCGCGCGAGACTCGGCGGCGGTGCTCAACTGCTCAGGCGGACCAAGAGAAATCGGCGGTCGAGATCCCGGTCTTACCCTCGTACTCAATGCCGAACGCGTTGATCTTCGATCTCGTTGCCTCGGCAGCGTTGAACTCGGAGGCAGCCGGGTGGAACATCCCGACAAGCCTGACTGGCTGACCGGTCTCGACACCGAACGGGACGATGTCCTTGATCTCGAAGTCGATCGCGTCGCCGATCTTGACGCTGTGACGAAGCCCATCGTCCACGAACTCGATCGGCGCGCGCTCGACGCCGAGCATCTCACCCACAAGCGGCGCGATCCCCGCCATCGGGCCGCCGAGCTGGCCGCCGAAGACCGCGGTGAGCTTGTCGAACTGCGCGTCGCTCGCGCTCTCGTCAACGAACATGCCCACGCGCCAGTTCCCGTCCGTCATTACCTTCGGTGTATCGATAATCACGCACGCCTTGAGGCCGCTCACGTCGGTGCCCTCGACCTCGCCGGATCGGATGCTGAAGACGAGGGTCGCGCGACAGAAGTCGTAGGTCGCACCGTGATCGAACGAGAGATTGCACGGACACATCAGGTCGCACGAGCAGGTCTCCGCGTAGCTTCCCTTCAGGTTCCAGGCCACAGTGACCTCCGTTCATCGAGGGTACGCCAAGACGATCGGGGAACATATTGACCGACTATCGCGGCAAACGCAACAAAGTTCGCCCAATGCTGGCCCGCAGGCAATCGTCGTCGTGCTCACGAGGCCGACAGGCCGCGGTGCCATGCGGGTGTCACCTTGACCCACCCAGATCTGCCGAGATCGAAAGTCGCCCATGCAGTCGGATTCGACCGATTTCCAGCCTGATCCTTGGCCCACCGAGACCAGCCGAAACCGCTGGCGGCGACTCTCAATCCCAAGGTCGTAGGTTCGATCCCTACACGGCCCATCGGACGGCTCGTCCGCCGCGCGTCGGCCGGGGTGTCACGGCGAGCCAGCGCCCGGCGTGATCAGCGCGACCCGCGCAGGTCGGCGAGCAGCCCGGGCACGTCGGCGATCGACCCGACGGTCGCGGTCGGCGCGATCCCCGTCGCGGTGACGCGGTCCTCGCGGTACTTGCCGGTGCGGACGAGCACGGCAGCAAGGCCGGCGGCGAGCGCCCCGCCGATGTCGGACTCGACGTCGTCACCCACCATCACCGTCTCGCTCGCGCCGACGCCGGCCGCTGCCAGCGCCTGCTCGAAGAACGCGCGCGCCGGCTTGCCGACGATCGTCGCGGTGCGATCCGTCGCGTACTCGAGGGCGGCGACGAACGGCCCGGCGTCGAGCGCCAGCCCGTCGCGCCGCAGCCAGAAGCGGTTCTTCTGCAGAGCGATCATATCGGCGCCGTCAACGACCAGCCGGAACGCGCGGTTGAGCGTCGCGTAGTCCCACGCCTCGCCGAGGTCGCCGACGATCACCGCGTCGGCCCCGACGCCATCGTCGGCCACGTCGAGGGCCGTGAAGTCGGCCCGCAGCTCGGGCGCGACGAACAGCGCCACCTGGCGGTGGCCGCGGTCCCGGCAGACCCGCACCGCGAGCTCCGCCGGGGTCAAGAGCTCGGCCTCGGCCACGCCGAAGCCGAGTCGTTGCAGCTTGGCGAGCGTCGCGGCGTGCGAGCGGTTCGTCGTGTTGGTGACGAAACGGAGGATCAGGCCGGCGTCGCGCAGACGCTCGACCGCCTCGATGGCGCCCGCGATGGGATCGTCCTCGACGGACAGCACGCCATCGATGTCAAGCAGGACCGCGCGCACGACACACACATGATCACGCACCCGCGGCGTGCGTTCGCCGAAGTCGACGAGATCGCCGACCCGCCTGACCTCGCGTCGGGTGGTCTGGCGGCCTGCGGCGGTGCCAACGGCGGCGATGTCCGAACGGTCACCGTTGCTCCCGCCGGTACGTCGGTCCAGGAGACGCCGACCACGCGTCCGATAAGCGGCGACGCGACATGTCCCGACGGCACAACTGAAGGTCCGATACGCACCGACGCAACCGAGCATCGTGCTGCTAGGTTGGCCGCGTGCCTGACTCGTCCGCGTGCAGCGCGCCGACCACCTGCGCAGCCAGGTAGCGGTGGACGACGCCGCCGAGTTCGGCACCGCGCTCGGCGCGTTCGGCGACCGCCTCGGCGACACGCACCTCGCGCCGCTCGCGATCGCCCTGGCGTCGCGCTCGGTGGCGCCGCGTCGTCGACCCAGATCCTGGCCTTCTCCGTCGGCTCCCAGCTCGTCATCGCGATCGCGAACATCGTGCTCGGCCTCGTCGCCGTGTTTGTCGTGTTCGGCCACGTGCGCGTCCGCCGGCTCCGCGCCGAGGCATCGGGCCCGCCAGCCTGAGGCGCAGGCGAGCTCCCGGCGGGCAGGGGCCGGGGCGGCCACGCGCGACCTTCTTCAAGTCGATTGCGACGTGCGGATCGTCCGCAGGCGGGTCACCCGCAGGAGGCATCGCCCTTGCACCTCGGGATCTCGGCATCCTGTCGCCATGCAAGGATCCTCCGATCGGACGAGGCCGGGCAGACCGCTCGACCGATCGCACGGCGGGTAGTCGCGAGGCGCTGGGGCCGCGACGCTGCAGGTGCACGCGGACCTGCGAGCCAGGAGCAAACGACATGCCTCCAGCCAACAACCCGACACCTCCCCGCCACCTCCACTACCTAGCACGCCGCCAGCACCTGGCGGCGCCATTCGGCTCCGGACGATTCGGTGCCCGTGCGGAGACGTTCGCCCGCTTCTTCGGCACCCCGCGATTCCTGATCGGCCAGACGGCCGTGGTCGGAGCCTGGATCGCGATCAACGCAATCGGCCTCGTTCACTTCGACCTGTATCCGTTCATCCTCCTGAACCTCGCGTTCAGCCTCCAGGCCGCCTACGCCGCGCCGCTGATCCTGCTCGCGCAGACCCGCCAAGCCGACCGCGACAAGGCCCACGCCGAGGCCGACGCCGAACACCGCGAAGCGCTCGCCCAGGCCGCGATCGACCGCCAGGCAGTCAGCGAGCAACAGCTGGAGCTTCTCGAAACGCTCCTCAACGACAACACCCGCCTCACGACCCAGGTCGAGAGGCTCACCCGGGAGATCCACGGCCGGCTTCTCAGCGCCGCTGACGCCCCGGCCGAGTGCTAGAGGTCGAGCACCGCCAAACGTCCCGCAACCCTGGGCCTGTCCGGTTCGTTGTGGAAGTAGTCGTGGCCCGATCATTGCTGGCTGGGGATCTGCCAGACGCAGCTGCCGGGTAGGCTTACGCGATGGATCGCTACCGGGTGCTGGTCGTTGACGATCATCCGCTGTTCCGTGATGCGATGGTGCGTCTTCTGAAGGGGTGGGCCGAGGTCGAGGTGATCGGCGAGGTCGGCTCCGGTCGGGAGGCGCTCGAGCGGATTCGCGCTGACACACCTGACGTTGCGGTGGTCGACCTGCGGATGCCGGACGTGGACGGCGTGCAGGTCTGCACAGCGGTGACCCGGGACGGGCTGGCGACCCGGGTGCTGATCGTGTCCGGGTACGACGATGACGAACTCGTGTATGCCGCGCTCGAGGCGGGAGCCTCGGGGTTTGTGCCGAAGGACGCACCCCCTGAGGAGGTGGCTCGGGCGGTGCTGGCGGTCGCGCATGGCGACACGGCGATCGCGCCGCGGCTCGCGGCCGGGCTCGCCGCCCAGATCCGGCTGCGGGCAGACCATGGCCGGCCGCTGCTCACCGAGCGCGAGCGGGAGGTGCTCGTGCTGCTCGCCGAGGGTCGGAGCGCGCCCGATATCGGCCGGCAGTTGTTCCTCGCAACCAGCACGGTGAAGTCGCATCTCGCGCACCTGTACGAGAAGCTCGGCGTGTCGGACCGCGCAGCCGCGGTTGCGGAGGCGATGCGGCGCGGAGTGATCGAGTAACGGCGGTGCGCACGGTCGCATCGTCCGACGCTGATCGCCTGACGGCGTTCCTGCGGGTAGTCGCAGTGCCAGTGGTGCTGATCGGGGAGGCGGTCTCCTCCGCCGAGCCGAAGCACGGCTCGACGGTGCTGCTGATCGCCGGGCTGCTCGCGGTGCACGCCGTCGTGGTGGTCGGCGTGGTGCATCGTGATTCGCGGCCGGCGGCGTTCGACGTCGTGCTACCGGCGCTCGACACCGCGTTCGCGGTCGGACTCGGGCTGGCATCAGGTGGCGCGTTCAGCCTGCTATTCCTGGTGTTTCTCTTCGCGCCGGCGACGACGGCCTTCCAGCAGCGGCCGCAGCTCACCGTTGCCGTCACGGTGCTGAGCGTCTCCGCCTATCTCGGCCAGGCGCTTGCCTACGCGAGCCAGTCTTCGCAGGAAGGCGCTGCCGGCCTTGCATTCGTGCGGACGCTCTACCTCGCGTGGATCGGTGCGGTCCTGGTCAGCCTGTCAGTGCTGCTCGCCCGGCGTGAGCGTCGGGTCGCCGCTGCGCTCGCGACGCGGACGCGTCTCGTGCAGCAGACGCTCGACGCGGAGGCGCGGGCGGCTGCGCGGCTCGCCACCGACCTCCACGACGGTGTCTTGCAGAGCTTGCTGGCTGTTCGCTACACCGTCTTGGAAGCGGCTGAGCGTGTCCCGTCGCTCGCTGCCTCCGCGGTGACCCTCGGCGAGGTCGTGGCGCAGATTCGCGGTGTGATCGGCGACCTGCATCCGAGCGTGCTCGAGCACCTCGGGCTCGCGGCAGCGCTCAGCGCCCTCCTGCGCCGCGCTGGCGAGCGTGCGCCGACGGTGCGGTTCGTGCTGGACGCCGACCCGGCCGCTTCGGAGCGGCGGGCACACGATCTGGTGCTGTACCGCTGCGCGAGCGAGCTCATAGCGAACACCATCGCGCATGCGCAGGCGAGCGAGGTGAGGCTCCATCTCCTTCGGGAGCCAGGCAGCGATGAGTTGCTCGTCGCGGACGATGGCATCGGGTTCGACCCGGCAATCCTCGAGCAGCGGCTGCGAGAGGGACACATCGGCTTGCTCGCCGTCCGGGAGCGAATCGAGAGTGTCGGCGGCAGCCTCACGATCGCACCGACACCTGGCGGCGGATCGACCGTCCGCGTGCACGTCACCACGGCGGAAGCGGAACTGCGGCATTCGCCCTGACTCCGGTGCTCAGCCTGACCACGTCTTCAGCGGCTGCCCGAGGGCGATGTCAGCCGTGCCGGATCGGCGTTCGCGGGATCGGATTCCTCGTCGATCGTGTGCGCAGAAGCAGCGGCAGCGTCGGCCCTCGCCGACCGTGCTCCAACACCGGTCGCGGACGTCGGTGCGGCGGCCCGGTCGCGGACGACTCCGATCGCGCCAACGGTTGTCGCACCGACGATGAGGACCCCGGCGGCAAGGGTTCGGCGGCGCGGCGCGCGTACAACACGGCTGTCACCGCGAGCTTCCGGGGTACGTCTGGTCGCCATCGTCTGTCTCCCTCTGTCTGTGAGCGGTTGGCCGGAGCGCCGGCGGCGCTCCGGCCGGCTGACTTTGGTGCGAAGCGTCGAGCCGTGATCCTCGCGGCCGACTGGCGTCGGCGTGGGTACGACCCGGATGTGCGCAGGCCGAGGCGGCGGAGCCCGGTCGGCCCCGCCGCCTCGGCAGGTGGCCGTTAGGCGCGGGCGCTGGCGATGACTTCGCTCGATGCGCTCGACGTGCGGTGGATGTGGAGGGTCAGTCCCTTACCGCTCCAGTTCGCAACCTTCGTGAGGTCGGTGCTGCTCGAGAGGACGAGTCCGTCGGCGTTCGCCTTGATCGACTTCAGGCGGTAGACGACGGTCACGCCGCGGTTGATGGTGACGGCGTGGGTGGATCCCGGCACCAGGCCGTCGACCTTGACGTGGACGATCAGTCGGCCATTGGCCTTGGTGAACCGAACCGACACGATGCCGTCGACGGACGAGCCGTCGCGGGCGCGGATCCGGAAGTGATGGGCCGCCGAGGCCTTGCCGGTCGTCGCGTGGGTGGCCGGAGCGGGCTGCGTCGCGGACGGAGGGCCCGCGGTGGTGGTGGTGGGACCCGTCGGCGTGGTGGTGGAACCCATCGGCGTGGTGGTAGAACCCGTCGGCGTGGTGGTAGCACCCGTCGGCGTGGTCTGTGCCGGGCCGCTGGTTGCGGCGAGGGCGGCGAGCGGTGCGGCGAGCGCCGCGATCGCGCCGATTCCGGCGCCGATCCTGATGCTTCGTCCGGTCATGGTGGTGCTCCTCTCGGGTCGGTTTGGTCGAACGCGATCATCATCCGCGCCGCAGCGCGGCGCGCGTATCCAGCGATCGGACGGCCGAGAGGAGGAGTACGGCCTCCACCTCTAGTGACCGGCTGACCCCAGGCGAATAGCCACGAGTTCCTCCGACGATCGGCGGATCGGTGGCCATCCGCCCGCTCATTCAATCGCCGGGGAGAACCGGCCGGCGAGTCGCGATCATGTTCCTGTCAGGAATCGCCTGCAAGGGTGCCTGGAAAGGAGCGTCCGCATGTCCCATCTCACGATCGAATCGTCCGTCATCGGACCGCGTCAGGTTCGTCGGCCGCGTCTTCTCGGATGAGTCCGGTTGCCGCTCGCGATGAATGACCCGCCCCGGCCTGGGCGGCCCGGCCCCGATGGGTGCGGTCGGACGCCTCGTTCGGCGAGCGCCGATCGGCCGGTCGGACGCGGTCGACGGTGTGACCTACGGGCGACGGCGGGCCGGTTCGCGGCCGGCCTGGCACTCGCGGCAGTCCCGATCGCAGTGATGGCGGTCACCGTCGTCCGCCCCGCGAGTTACGCGCCGCTCTTCGATGCTGGGAGTCTCGCGTGGGACGACCTGCTGGAGCTCCAGGTGTGGCGCATCGTGACCTCGCCGCTGATCCAGCCACGACCGGGCTTCCTGCCGAGTAACGTCCAGCTTCTCCTGCTGTTTGTTCCGCTCGCGGCGGTTGTCGTGGGCCCGGCTCGGGCCGTGATCGGGTTCTTCGTCAGCGACTGGTTGAGCAGCCTGCCGACGCTCGTGGTGCTGCGCCTCCTCGGCGCAGCGGGAGACGACTGGGCACTCGGGCAGGCCCGGGCCCCTGACGCCGGGTCGTCCTCCGGGGCGTTCGGACTCGCCGGGATCGTCGTCGTGACACCACGACGGAGACCGGTGAGGGTGGCGCTGGTGCTGATCCTGGCTGCCTTCCACTGTTACCGCCTGGCGCGCTTCCATTTCCTGTTCGACGCGCAGCATGCGGCCGCGTCGACCGCCGGCCTTCTCGTCGGGGTGCGTTGGCGACGATCGAGCGCCTCGTTCGACGGGTTGCCATCCGGGCTGGAACAGTGATGTCAGAGGCATTCCGCCGCCGGGCCCTCGGCCTGCTCGGAGGGTCGCTGCTCGCCACCGCGGCCACCATCTTCGTCTGGGCCAACCGACACGACGTGCCGACAGCGGCGAGGCAGGTGATGCGCGCAGATCGACGATGGGTCGCGGCCGCGGCTGTGATGGCTCTGGTGTCGCTTGCCAATCACACCGCGCAGTTCGCGGCCGGGCTCCGCGCAGCAGAGACGTTCCTTCCGATTCGACAACTCGGACGCGCGGCGACCTCGGCGTTCTTTCTGAACACCATCACGAAGTCGAACGGCCTCGCCGGTCTCGTGCCGTTCGTACGCGCCGGTCGCCGGACGGGCGGATCGAGGGAGCGCATCACGGCCGGGTATCTTCTCGTCACGCTGCTCGGCCACCTCGCGCTCGTCCTGGTTGTCGTCGCGGCGATGGGGTTGCTCGTTACCGACGGTCGCGTGACCGGCGTCGAGCTGGTCGCGCTCGCGGGATTCGTCGTCTACACCGTCGCCCAGATCGCAATCCTGGCGGCCGTCGTCGGCCGCCGAAGGTGGCTCGATCGGTTGTTCGCAGCGGCGGTATCCGTACGGGCCCGGCTGCGGCCCGAGCGGACGCTACGACCTCCCGGAGCAGGTGCGAACGAGCTTCGCGAGGCGATCAGGACGGTCCGGAGCCGGCCGCGAGCGGTCGTCGTCACCGGGCTGTTGTCGCTCGCCGTCGATGGCCTGAACATCGTGCTGCTGATCTGCGCGCTCCGCGCGGTCGGCTTCCAGGGAGGCGTCACGGTCGCGTTCACGGCGTATGCCGTGTCCGTGCTGTTCCTGGTCGTCTCGTTCCTGCCGGGCGGTCTCGGCGTCGTCGAGGCGGGGATGACAGCCACGCTCGTGGCCTCCGGGGTGACGGTCGCGACGGCCGCCGCGGCGGTCGTGATCTACCGGCTGTTCGAACTCTGGCTGCCCGGTTTCGTCGGCGCTGCATTCACGCGCTCTGCGCTTCGGGGGGGCGGCGATGCTGCGTAGCGAGCGAACGCTCCGCCGCGCCGCGGCCACGGCGAGCCTCACCGCCGGAGTGCTCAACCTGTTTCTGGCCCTCGTCGAAGATCCGCCGATCGTCTTCGATCAGGTCGCGTTCGACGCACCCTGGGGCGTGCGCGAGGGATCGCGATTCCTGCTCGCCTGGGTCGGCCTCGCCGGAATCCTCGTGGTCCGCGGACTCCTCCGCGGCCGCCGGAACGCCTGGTGGATCGCGACGATCGGCGCCGGCATCTCCCTCTCGGCGCACGAGGTGCAACGGGCGAACCTGGTCGGCCTGCTCGTCAGCGTCACGCTCCTCGCGGTCCTGCTGGTCGCGCGGCCGGTCTGCGCGGTGCCCGCCGGTCGCGCCGATGCGCGCCGCGGCTGGCTCGTGCTGATCGCCGGCCAGGTCGTTGTCGTCACCTACGGCGTAGGCGGCGCATTCCTCCTCGACACGAGTTTCACCGAATCCCCTACCCGGTCGACGGCGCTGATTGGTGCTCTTCGACTCGTGCTGCTCGAACCGACATCGTCGTTTCACCCCGCCACCTCCCACGGCGCCTGGTTCATCGACTCCGTCCGATCGCTCAGCCTGATCGTGCTCGCGACCGGGACGTGGCTTGTGATCCGCGGCGTGCGGGCCCGACCGCGCGACGAAACCGACCGCGAACGCGTCCGCGCGATCCTCGACCAGCACGCCGCGACGACGATCGCCCATTTCCACCTCCTCGATGACAAGCACTACGTCTTCTCCCGCGACGGCCGGGCGTTCGTCGGATACGCGACCGCGAACGGCTGCGCGATCGCGCTCGGCGAACCGATCGGACCCGAGGCCGCCGCCACCGACGCCGCTCAACAGTTCATCGACCTCGCCCACCGGCAGGGATGGCTGTGGGCGTTCCACCAGGTCACACCCGCGGGCCTTGAGACCCTCGCGCCGCTTCATGCGAAGGCTCTCAAGATCGGCGACGAGGCCGTCATAGCGACCGCAACCTTCTCGCTCGCCGGGTCCCACTTCAAGGACCTCCGACGCTTGCTCCGTCGACTCGACGAGGCCGGCGTCGTCGTGCGCGAACTCGAACCGCCGATCGATCGGAGGACGCTCGCTCAGATGCGCACGGTGTCCGACGCGTGGCTCGCCCACGGAGGGCATCGAGAGCGCACGTTCACCCTCGGCGCGTTCGACGAACTCACCCTGCGCGAGACACCGGTGATCGCCGCATTCGACGCGGCCGGCCGGATGGTCGCATTCGTGAACCTGCTCCCCCCGTATCGGTCGCGAGTCGGAACGTTCGACCTGATGCGGCGTCTGCCCGACGCTCCCGCCGGCGTGATGGACCTGCTGATGGTGCGACAAGTCGCGCGCGCAGGATCGGACGGACTCGTTGGGCTGAGCCTTGGCCTCGCCCCCCTCACGGCGCCGACGGCCAGCGGCGTTCTCGGTACCGCGCTCCGCCAGATGTACGCCCACGGCGACCGCGCGTTCCGGTTCCGCGGCCTCCACGCCTACAAAGCAAAATGGCAGCCCACGTGGGAACCGCGCCACCTCGTCTACCGCGCAGACCTCGAACTTCCGACCATCGCACTCGCCCTCGCCCGAGTAGGCGAAGCCCGCGAACGATCCCCCCGCACGAGACGCCAACGTGGGACGCCTGAGCCGTGCTGGGCTCATGACTATGGCACCCTGGCGGCGGATGGCGTCGTGCACCTCCCTGTTTCTCCCCGGATGGGCGGCCCGGGCGGGACTCTACGCTCGCGGCCTGCCGCGGGGCTGGGAGACGGCCGAGGAGCCGTCGTTCCGGGTCGCCCCGACGTTCGCGCACTTCGCCGCCTGGGCCAGCAGTGAGGTCGACCGGCGGCCAGGGCGGATCGCACTCGCGGGTCACTCGATGGGCGCAGCGCTGGCGCTGCTCGCGGCTGCCGACGAGCCTGCGTCGATCCGGTCGCTGCTGCTGTTCTCGCCCGCCGGTCTGCCGATGCCGAGGTCGAAAGTTCGCAGCGTCGCGACCTTCGTTCAGGCGATGGCCGCCGGCCGCTTCCCCCTGCGCGAGGGGCTGGTGTCCGCCGGTGGCGCGCTCCGCTCCCCGCGCGCCGCTCTGCAGGTTGCCAACGACGTCCGCGACCTCGATCTGACGACCACCATGCTGCGCGTGCGCGATGCCGGCGTCCCGGTCACGATCGTGTCATGCCTGACCGATACGCTGGTGACGCCGGATAGCGCCCGCCACATCGCCGACCTGACAGGCGGGACGCTGATCGAGCTCCCGCTCGCCGGCGGCCACCTCTGGATGTTCAGCAGGTGGGAGCACTTCAGGGCGCAACTGGCGACTGCGACCGCGACGTAGCCCGCGGCACCGGGCGGGCTCCTCGTTGATCGCGCGACCCTCGAACCGCACTCACCGACCGGATCGCCGCCCTTTGGCGCTCGACGCGACGAGGGTCGTCCGGCCCCGGCTCGCTGCAACCGGGCGACGTGATCTGGCGCGACGTCAGTCGGCCGCGACGACCGACGCCCGGCAGAAGCACGACGACGCGATCGGAACCGTCGCGCGAGCGAGCGCGAGGTCGAGGCGGGGCCGGACGAACGCGGCCGCCTCGTCCCGCCCCAGTCGGACCAGGCACTCGTGGTACCCGTGCAGGCTCCAGACGTTCTCCGGGTGGCGACACGGCCTGCGCAGCGTCGCGTCCAGCCCGAGGTCGGCGGTGTAGACGGCGAGCGCCTCCTCGGTGCGATCCTGTTCGAGCAGGAGCGCGCCGAGCGCGTGGCGGACCGGCTGCATCCAGCCCCACGGCTCGTCGTACGGCAGCGCGTCGTCGAGTGCGACGGCCTCGCGCAGCCGCGCGAAGGCGCGGTCGAAGTCGCCGCGGCGGTATGCGATCTCGCCATCGAGCATCGCCGCGGCGACCGCGAGCAGGTCGAGGGCGGTGTTGTTGAACAGGTAGCGCGTATCGGGCACGCGACCGATCGCGTCGGTCAGCAGCGCCTGCTCCCGTTCGGCCGCCCGCACATCGCCGAGCGCGGCGTTCGCGACGCCCTTCGCGTAGTGCAGCATCGCCGTCGTGACGCAGTACAGCTCGGCGTCGGCGGGGAACGGCTCGCCGATCAGGTCCTGCCAGCGGCCGAACCGCACCAGAGCATGGAGCCGCGTCGGTACGAAGCCCTCCAGCCAATCGGCCATCGACGGCTCGCGCAACAGCGACTCCGGCAGTGACTCGGCGAGGTCATCGCCCGCCTGCATGGCCGGCTCGAGCTGGCCGAGGAACATCGCGCCATACAGCTTGAAGTGGAAGTTGTGGCAGCGGTAGAGGGTGTAGAAGTTGAGCGGGCCCTCTCGCTCGAGGTACTTCCGGTCGGCCGCGATGGCACGGTCGTTCGACACCACGACGTCGCGGTACAACCCGCACAGCACATCGATGTGCGTCGCCATGTGGACGAGGTGGCCGGAGTCGGGCACCAGGTCGCGAAGGTCGTCGGCGACCTGCAGCGCGCGCTCCGGAGCGGAAGACATCTCCATCGTGTGAACGTAGAGGTGCAGCAGGCCCGGATGCCGCGGACCCGGCCTCGCGATGGCGCGCTCGAGCACCCGCACGGCCTCCTCGGTGTCGGCGCCGTCAGCCGGCCCACCCGTGTCCAGGTCCCACAGCAGCCACGGCGTCCGCGTGATCAGCGCCTCGGCGAACAGTGACGCGACGTCGAGGTCTTCGGGGAAACGCTCGTGCACGTCCCGCATCGCGTCGGCATAGGCGGCGTCGCACACGGCGGTGTCGGCGACCGGCTCCGGCGTCGGGAAGCGATGACCGAGCGCCTCGATGAGCGACCGTTCCACGGGTGTGGCGTTCGCCGCCAGCGAGGCCGCCGTCGCGATCTCGGCGGAGGCGAGCCCGACGGCGGCGACCAGCTCGTCCGGCTCGAACGCATCCCACGCCTTGTTGTAGTTCGGACCGACCGCATACGCGATGCCCCAGTGCGCGATCGCCAGCTCCGGGTCGGCCTCGGCGGCGCGCTGGAAGCAGCGGATCGCCTCCTCGTGATTGAACCCGTAGCACCAGACGAGGCCGCGGTCGAACCAGAGCTGCGCCTCGGGTGACGCCGTCGAGACAGGGCGGGTGTGGGCGCCGAGGTCGTAATAGTCGGACAAGCCTTCTCCTTGAAGCAACTCCGAGTCTAGACAACCCGCGATTGCCTTGCCGTCGTCCGGCCGCGGGAGCCGAGCCCATGGCGGCGCGGCGCCGACCGACCCCGCCGTCAGAGGTGCAGGCCGGCGCGCATGCTGCGGGCGTGCGCCGCGGCGCCCAGCAGCGGGCGCAGGCCGAGCATCGACTGGGTCGTCCGGAGGAGCGAGTAATGGTTCAGGGCGGCGTTGGTGGTCGAGCCGCGGCGCACCGACGGCGCGATGGCGATGGTCGCAACGCGGTTGTCGCTGCCACCCTCATCGAACGTGATGAAGATCGCGGTCTTGCCGGCGCGGTAGGCCTTGCTCGCGAGCAGGACCGGCAACCAGCGATGCAGCCACTCGTCGCCCTTCGGAACGCCGCAGTCATGCATGTCGTTGCACCGATCCGGCGTGATGAAGCTGAACTTCGGAAGGCGATTGCGACGCAGGTCGGATGCCAGCGCGCCCGACGTCGGTGACCCCAGCGGCACGTCACGCGCGCAGAGGCGCGACCGGATCCGCAGGTAGTACGCCGCCGGGTCGTGCCGAACGAGGTAGCTGCTCCCGCTCTTCAGCGCACACGGCCGCGGCATTGCCTCCTGGTAGGACTTCCACGAGCGGGCCAGCTGGAAGACGCTGACGGCCGACGTGGCCCTGTCGGCCGGCGAACCGTCGTCCCTGATGCCCTGTGTCCCACCCGAAGTGGCGGCGATGTAGTTCGGGAGCGAGGGGTGCGCGATCGCGCTGTAGCGGCTGGCCTGCCCGCACGCCCTGGCGATCGCGTTGAAGTACGGCGCCTGCGAGGAGCCGATCACAGCGTCGCGACCGTGATTCTCGAACCAGATCCAGATCACGTGGTCGTAGCGAGCCGGCGGCCGGGCGCCGCGACAAGGACGAGCCGCGCGCGGACTGACCGCGACGGACGTGGCGGCGACCTTCGTCGCGAGCCGGGCCGGCGCAGCAGCCGCCCCCTCGTCGCGCGCCATCGCGGCGGCGACGAGAACCAGAGCCGCGCCGGCAACCGCAGCGATCGTGAGACTCCTTCGGGCCAAGCGGCCACCGTAGCGCCGCCGGATGAGAGAGTTCCCATTCCGGGTGGCCGCCCACGCCCGGCGGGTCCGAGGAGTAGCGGAATCTACGGATTGCGACGTGCGAACCGGCGCGCACCTGGCCACCCGGGACTCGCCCGGGGCCTCCGCGAGCGCGACATTCGGAAGCGGCCGCGGGAGACCGGTAAGCTGGCCGCCGATGGCTGAGTTCGACGTGATCGTCGCCGGCGGCGGCATCGCCGGCCTCACCGCCGGCCTGACGTCGGCGCGGCTCGGCTGCTCGACGCTGGTGCTGACCGGCGGGACGCCGGGCGGGCTGCTGCTGAGCATCAACGAGATCGAGGGCGTGCCGGCCTTCCCGGATGGCGTTCCCGGGTTCGACCTCTGCCCGCTGGCCGAGGAGCAGGCCGCGACCGCGGGCGCGGCGTTTCGACCGGACGAGCTCGTCGCGCTGGAGGCCGAACCGGCCGGCTGGCGCGTGGACACGACCGGCGGCAGCGTCACCGCCGGCGCCGTCGTGGTCGCGACGGGTGCGCGGCTGCGCGAGCTGAACGTGCCCGGCGAGGAGCGCCTGCGCGGCAAGGGGGTGAGCCACTGCGCCGGCTGCGACGCTCCACTGCTGCGCGGTCGCGCGGTCGGGGTCGTCGGCGGCGGCGACTCGGCGCTGCAGGAGGCGCTGACACTGGCCGACGCCGCGGCGAACGTCGTCGTCCTGCACCGCGGCAACGAGCTCGACGCGCAGGACGCGTACCGGCGGCGGGTGCTCGCGCACGGGGCGATCGACGTCCGCTACGGGATCGCCGTGGAAGAGGTGCTCGGCTCCGAGACGGTCTCGGGCGTGCGCACGCGAGACCGCGCCACCGACGAGGTGGCGGAGCTCGAGGTCGGCGCGCTGTTCGTCTACGTCGGCCTGCAGCCCAACACGGCGTTCGGCGCCGACGGGCTGACGCTCCACGCCGACGAGCGGATCGTGACGGACGCCGCGCTCCAGACGGCCCTGCCGGGGATCTTCGCCGCCGGTATCTGCCGCGCCGGCGCCGCCGGCCGCGCGGCCGCCTCCGCCGGTGACGGCGCCACCGCCGCCATCAGCGCCCACCGCTACCTCGGAGCGATCAATGCCTGAACTCGTCACCGCCCACGACCCGCGGGGCTTCCCGCCGCACGTCGCCGCCAAGGCGCTCGCGCCACGGCTGGAGAGCCTCGACGGCAAGCGCGTGTACCTCGTCGACTGCCTGTTCGACAACTCCGACGTCTTCATGGCGGAGCTGCAGCAGTGGTTCGGCGAACAGCTGCCGGCAGTGCAGACGACGATCGCGAGGCCGCGCGAAAGTTGGGCCGACGACCCCGAGTTGCGGGCCGCGGTCGCGGCCGACGGCGACGCCGCCATCCTCGGCGTCGGCGTTTGAAGCACCTGCAGCCCGACGGTCGTCGGGCTCGCGATGGCACTCGAGCAGGACGGCGTCCCGACCGTCGCGCTCCACACCGACGTGTTCGCCCGCCTCGCCCGGTCGGTGGCGCGCGTCAACGGCATGCCGACGATGCGCCAGGCGTTCGTCCCGCAGCCGCTCGTCGGGCGCACCGCCGGCGAGCTGCGCGCGTCCATCGAGGGGCCGGATCCGATGCACGGCCGGCCGTTCGCGCGGGAGATGCTGGAGGCACTGACCCGGCCCCTCGACGCGGCCGACGCCGCCGGTGCGAGCTTCGACCGCTCGACCCCGCGGCTGCTCGACCCGGACACGGAGGAGGGCCTGCGACGACGCTTCGAGGAGGAACGCTGGACCGACTTCCTCCCGATCGTGCTGCCCACCGAGGAGCGAGTCGACGCGATGCTCGCCGGCACCAGCCGGGGCCGCGACGAGGTCGTCGGGCAGATGCGGCCGACGCAGTACCGCGAGGCGTGGGAGTTCACGGTCGAGAAGGTCGCGGTGAACGCGGTGCTGGCCGGTGCGCGACCCGCGTACCTGCCCGTGATCCTGGCGATGGCCGCGAGCGGCGTCACCGCGCGCCACTCGAGCACGACCTCCTACGCGGCGATGGCCGTGGTCAACGGGCCGGTCCGCCACGAGCTCGGCATGAACACCGGCATCGGCGCGATGGGGCCCTACGACCACGCCAGCGCCACCATCGGACGCGCCTACGGGCTGCTGTCGCAGAACCTGCAGGGCGGCTCCGTCCCCGGCGAGACGTACATGGGCTCGCAGGGCAACCCGCTCGCCTACAGCCACGCCTTCGCCGAGAACGAGGAGCGCAGCCCGTGGGAGCCGTTCCACGTCCAGCACGGGTTCGACCCGAAAGCGAGCTGCGTCAGCCTGTTCCTGGGCGGCTGGTACACCATCTTCGGCACCGGTCTGCGCGACGAGACGTGGCGCGAGACGCTCCGCCGCTCGCTGCACGGCTGCGACGCGTCGCTCGGGCCGGCGTTGATCCTCGACCCGCTGGTGGCCGACAGCCTCGCGCGACGCGGGTTCGAGACGAAGGCGCAGCTGATCGACCTGCTCGCCGAGGAAAGCCGCATGCCCGCCCGCGAGTACTGGGACAACCAGTGGAACCAGACCATCGCGCGCCCGCGCGCCGTGGCCGGCATCGAGCCGTTCGCGAGCCATCTGCGCGCCGCGCCGGACGAGCTCGTGCAGGCATATCAGCCCGACAACATCCACATCCTCGTCGTGGGCGGCGAGACGACGCCGACGTGGCGGCTCACCGCCGCCTGGTTCGGCGGCATCCTGTCGGTCGACGAGTGGCGCTGAGGAAAGGCGACGCGTGACCCCTGAAGGACGACTGACCGGCACCGCCGTCGCCCATGTGCCCGGGCTGCCATCGCCGTGACCACGTCGCCGGTGGTTCGCGATACGTGGCTGCTGCCGTTGCTCGAGCCCGCCTCCGTCGCCGTGATCGGCGCCAGCGGACGGCCGGGCCGACCGGGCCATGCCGTGCTGGCGGCGCTGCGGCACTCCGGTTTCGCGGGCCCCGTCTACCCGGTCACGCCGACCCACGAGGAGATCGAGGGCTGGAACTGCGTCGGCGACGCGTCCGACCTGCCCGCCGCCGTCGACCTGGCGGTGATCGCCGGCGCCGCAGCGCGCGTTCCCGAGCAGCTGACGGGTGCCATCGCCGCCGGCGCCCGATCAGCCTTCGTCCTCGCCAACACCGCGGTCGCCGACGACGCCGGCGCGACCGTGCTCGACCGCGTGCGCGACCTGGTGGCCGGCAGCGGCATCCCGCTGCTCGGGCCGAACTCGCTCGGGTTCGTCAACTTCGCGCGCGGCACCGCGATCACCTGGACGCCCGCCGTCGAGATGCGGCCCGGACCGGTCGCGCTGGTCTCCCAGTCCGGCTCGACCTACTCGTACGCCAACAACCTCGACCCGCGGATCCGGTTCAGCTTCACCGCCCACGCCGGCCAGGAGGTCTCGGTCGGCGTCGCGGATCTGATCCGGTACGCGCTGTCGCTCACCGAGACGCGAGTGGTGGCGATCTACCTGGAGACGGCGGCGGCCCCGGCGGCGGTCGCGGGCGCGCTGGCGGAGGCGGCGGAGCGAGGCGTGCCCGTCGTCGCGATCCGTCCCGGCCGGAGCGACCGATCGCGACGGCAGATCGAGAGCCACGCCGGGCGCATGGCCGGCAGCGACGCCGCGTTCGAGGCGCTGTTCCGCACGCACGGCGTCGCCCGTGCGCAGTCGGTGGACGAGTGGTGGGCGACGATCGCGCTGCTGGCCGGGCCGCGTCGTCCGGCCGCCCGTGGCGGGCTCGGTGCAGTGATGTGCTCGGGCGGCGCGCGCGCACTGCTGCTCGACGACGGCGCCGACCTGGGCGTGCCGTTCGCCGACGTGTCCGACGCGACCCGCGTGCAGCTCGCCGGGCTGCTGACGCCGGGCACGCCGGCCGAGAACCCGGTCGACGTGTGGGACGGACAGGCCGATCTGGCGGAGCACGCGACGCAGTGCCTGCGGGCCGTCGTCGCCGACGACGATACGGCGCTCGCGATCGCCTTCACCGACCTCGGCGCGTACGACCCGGCCGGGTTCCCGGACAGCTTCGCGGCTGCCTGTCGCACCGTCGCCGCCGAGACGGACAAGCCCGTGGTCGCCGCGACCTACACCAGCCGGCAGTTCCACCCCGCCGTGATGCTCGCGTTGGCCGAGGCCGGCATCCCGGTGCTGGATGGGATGCGCAACGCCGTCGCGGCCACCGGCCACGCATTCGCGATCCGCGACTTCCACGCCCGGCGATGCGCCGCGGAGCCACCGGAGGCGGTCGACGCCGTAGAGCTGCGCGAGCGGCTCGCAGACGCCGCGCCGCTCGGGGAGGAGGAGAGCCTGGCGCTGCTCGGGCGCCTCGGCGTCCCGGTGCCGGCGACCTTCGCCGCCGGCGACGCGGACGCGGCAGTGGAGGCCGCAGCCGCCCTCGGGTTCCCCGTCGTCCTCAAGACCGCCGCAGCGGCCCACAAGTCGGACGTGGGCGGTGTCGTGCTCGGTGTGGGGTCGGCGCAGGCCGTCCGCACCGCGTACGCGGAGCTGGCCGCACGCCTGGGGCCGGCAGTCCTCGTCGCCGCGCAGGCGCCGGCCGGCGTCGAGGTCGCCGTCGGCGTCGTCCGCGACCCGCAGTTCGGCCCGGTCCTGATGGTGGCCGCCGGCGGCGTGCTGGTCGAGCTGCTCGGGGACCGCCGGTTCCTGTTCGCACCAGCGACTGCCGCGGACGTGACGCGTGCCCTCTCCGAGCTCCGCCTCGCGCGGCTCCTCGGCGGCGTCCGCGGCGGCGCCCCGTGCGACATCGCGGCGCTCGCGTCGACGATCAGCCGCATCTCGGCCATCGCCGCGGCGGCCGGCGACGAGCTGACCGAGTTGGACGTCAATCCGATCATCGCGCACCCCGCCGGCTGCATCGCCGTCGACGCGCTGATCGTTCGAGCCGGAGGTTCCAGGTGAACGCCACGAAGGCGGTACGTGTCGAGCGCGATGGTGCGGTCCTCGAGGTGACGCTCGACCGTCCGAAGGCGAATGCCATCGACGGCGCGACGAGCCGGCGGATGGGAGAGGTGTTCGCCGCGTTCCGCGACGACCCGGAGCTGCGCGTGGCGCTCCTGACGGCGGCCGGCGACCGGTTCTTCTCCGCGGGGTGGGACCTGAAGGCGATCGCGGCGGACGGCGAACCGGACTGGGACATGGGGGTGGGCGGCTTCGGCGGTCTGCAGGAGCTGCCCGGCCTCAACAAGCCGGTGATCGCCGCGGTGAACGGGATGGCGATCGGGGGCGGGTTCGAAGTCGCGATGTCGGCCGATCTGATCGTCGCCGCCGAGCACGCGCAGTTCGCCCTGCCCGAGATCCGGGCCGGCATCCTCGCGGACGCCGCGACGATCACGCTGCACCGCCGCATCCCGTACTTCCTCGCGGTCGACCTGCTGATGACCGGCCGCTGGATCGACGCGCACGAGGCCCAGCGCGTCGGGCTCGTCCGCGACGTGGTGCCGGCAGCAGAGCTGCTCGACCACGCCCGCGCCCTCGCGCGAACGCTGGCGGAGGGCCCGCCGCTCGTGCTCGCGGCGATCAAGGAGGTCATCCGCGAGACGGCCGACATGCCGATCGCACGGGCCTTCGGCGTCCTCGAACGGCGCGAGCTGCCGACCGTGGAACGGCTCTACACGAGCGAGGACCTGGTCGAGGGCGCGCGCGCCTTCGCCGAGAAGCGCGAACCGCGCTGGCAGGGCCGCTGAATGAACGCTCCACGAGTGGGCATCGTCGGCTGCGGCGTCATCGGCTCGGGCTGGGCGGCGCACTTCCTGCGCATGGGCCTCGACGTCACCGCGTTCGACTCGGCGCCCGGCGCGGAGGCTCGCCTGCGCGCGGCGGTCGACCGGGCCTGGCCGGCGCTCGAGCAGCTCGGCCTGCGCGACGGCGCCTCGCCGGACCGGCTCCGGTTCGCGGCGACGATCGCCGCGGCCGTCGCCGATGCGGACGTGGTGCAGGAGGCGACGCCGGAGCGCATCGAGGACAAGATCCGCGTCTTCGCCGAGATGGACGCGGCCGCACCGCCGGCGACGCTGCTCGCCTCGAGCACCTCGGGGCTGACGATGACGGAGATGCAGAGCGCCTGCGTGCACCCGGAGCGGACCGTCGTCGGCCATCCCTTCCACCCGCCGTACCTGATCCCGCTGGTCGAGGTGGTCGGCGGCGAGCGCACCAGCCCGGAGGCGCTCGACCGCATCGCGGCGTTCTACACCGCCCACGGCAAGGAGGTCGTGCGGCTGCGCCGCGAGGTGCCCGGCTTCATCGCGACCCGCCTGCAGGAGGCGCTGTGGCGCGAGATGCTGCACATGGTCGCCGCCGGCGAGGCGACCGTCGAGGAGATCGACCGCGCAGTCGTGCACGGGCCCGGGCTCCGCTGGGCCGTCGTCGGTCCCGGGCTGGCGTTCCACCTCGCCGGCGGCGAGGGTGGAATGGCCCACTGCCTCGACCAGTTCGGCCCGACGCTGCTCGAGCCGTGGTCGCGGATGGAAGCACCGCCGCTGACGGACGAGCTGCGTGCGGAGCTGATCGACGGCGCGCACCGTGAGGCGGCCGGCCGGCCGATCGCGGAGCTCGAACGGGCGCGCGACGAAGCCCTGATCGGGCTCCTGCGCGAGCGACGGACACTGTGAACACGCGAGGAGCGACATGAACTGGGAACCCTTCATCACCTGCGCGGTCACGGGCGGCGGCGCCACGGCCGGCATCCACCCGGACCTGCCGGTCACGCCCGCGCAGATCGCGAACGCGGCGATCGAGGCCGCCCGCGCCGGCGCGGCGGTCGTCCACTGCCACGTCCGCCACCCCGAGACGGGCGCCCCGAGCCGCGACGTCGCGCTCTACCGCGAGGTCGTGGAGCGGATCCGCGAGAGCGGCGTCGACGTGCTCATCAACCTGACCACCGGCATGGGCGGCGACCTGGTCGTCGGGATGGGCGGCGCCGCCGACACGCCGGGCCCCGGCAGCGACTTCGTGGGGCCGGACGAGCGCATCGCCCACGTCCGCGAGCTGCTGCCGGACATCTGCACCCTCGACTGCGGCTCGATGAACTTCGGCGACGGAGACGCCATCTACGTCGCGCCGCCAACCTACCTGCGGGCGGGGGCCGAGAAGATCCGGGCGCTCGGCGTCAAGCCGGAGCTCGAGGTGTTCGATCTCGGCCAGCTCGCGTTCGTGAACCGGATGATCGCCGAGGGGCTGATCGACGACCCGCCGTTCATCCAGGTCTGCCTCGGGATCCCGTGGGGCGCGACCGCCGAGGCGGCCACCATGATGGCCTTCCACCAGCAGCTCCCCGCGGGTTGCGTCTGGTCCGGCTTCGGCATCAGCCGGATGGAGATGCCGATGGTCGCGCAGGCGATGCTGCTCGGCGGCAACCTCCGCGTCGGGCTGGAGGACAACCTCTACCTGTCGCGCGGCGTGTTCGCGTCGAACGCGCAGCTGGTCGACCGGGCCGTCGGAGTCGTCGAGCATCTCGGCGGGCGCGTCGCGGGACCGGACGACGTGCGCCGCCGCCTCGGCCTCGTCCGATCCGGCAGCTGATCGGGCGAGTTCGAAAGAGTGCGAAGCGTTCGAAAGCGGGCCGGATGCCCCGCTCGCGGGAACGAAGTTGCGTGCCCATCGGACACAGGGTGATGGGGAGGCCGAAGACTCTCCGAAGGCCCGCGGCGTAGGGTCGGTTCGACTCCTCACATAACGGAGGGCCCCCCATGCAGTACACCCGCCGCGATGCCCTGAAGGTCGGCCTCTTCGGGACGGCGGCACTTGCGCTTCCACTGGATCGCGCAGCGCGCGCAACGTCGATCCTCGACAGTCGGATGCCGCCGCGCAGCCTGCCGCCGCCATTCACGTTGCCATTCCGGCAGCCGCCGGTCGCCGTCGCCGTGTCGACGATGGGGGACGAGGACCGCTATCGGATCGCCATGCAGGCCGTCAAGCTGGAGATCCTGCCCGGATTCCAGACGACCTGCTGGACCTACGGCGGCCAGTTCCCCGGCCCCACCATCATGGTCGAGCAGAACCGCAAGGCCAAGGTGCGGTTCGTGAACAACCTGCCGCTGAAGCATCCGACGCTGGGGTTCACGTCGTGGACGTCGGCGCACCTGCACGGCGCGGAGTCGCTGCCACAGTACGACGGTTACGCCAGCGACGTGACGTTCCCCGGTCAGTACAAGGACTATCACTACACGAACCGGCACCCCGCGACGAACCACTGGTACCACGACCACGGCGTCGACCACACGGCCGAGAACATCTGGATGGGACTGGCCGGCCTGTACGAGGTGCACGACGACCGCGAGCGGTTGCTCCCGATCCCGCACGGCGAGTTCGACGTGCCGATCATCTACGGCGACCGGATGTTCGACGGGAACGGAGAGCTGCTCTTCACCAGCGACGGCGAGAACGGCCAGTTCGGCGACGTGATCCTGGTGAACGGCGTTCCCTGGCCGGCGATGAAGGTGAAGCGCCGCAAGTATCGCTTCCGGCTGCTGAACGAGTCGGTCTCGCGCGCGTTCAACCTGTCACTGTCGAACGGCGACCCGTTCGTCGTGATCGGGACTGACGGCGGCTTTATGCCCGCGCCTCAGGTCGTCAAGAGCATGCGGCACGCCATGGCAGAGCGGTACGAGATCGTCATCGACTTCGCGAAGTACAACCCCGGCACGCGGATCGTCCTGCAAAACCGAAACCCGAAGAACAACATCTCGTTCCCGAATATCGACAAGATCATGGCGTTCGACGTTGTCGGCGACGCGTTCGATCCGACCGACAACGAGATTCCGGCGACGCTGTTTCCCGAGAACCCCATCATGAACGTCGATCCGGCCGAGGCGGTCGCGACGCGCCGGATCGAACTGAAGCGCAAACACGGTCGATGGACGATCAACGGCCGCAGCTGGGACGACGTCGTCGCGAGCGGCTTCGCCCTGACCGAGGCGCGGCCGACCAAGGACAGCGTCGAGATCTGGGACCTCGTGAACGAATCAGGCGGCTGGCAGCACCCGCTGCACATCCACCTGATCGACTTCAAGATCCTCAGCCGCAACGGCAGACAACCATTCGCGTACGAACGCGGCCCCAAAGACACCGCCCAGCTCGGCGAGAACGAAACCGTCCGCGTGGTCGCCCGTTTCACGGGTACCGGCAAGTACATGATGCACTGTCACAACCTCGTGCATGAGGACCACGACATGATGGTGCAGTTCGAAGTCGTCGACCCGAACCGCGCCGGCGACGACCCGCTCGGCACACCGGCCAGGAACAACATCCTCGAAGCCGGCGACCCCCTCTAACCCGGACACCCACACAACCATGACGGCGGCCGGACGTCGGCGAAGGCCCGAACCCCGGCACCTCCCCTCGCGCCGCGCTCGCGAGATCATTCAGTGCACCTCGACCGCCAGCGCGCAGGCGTCGTCGTCGGCCGGAGAATCTCGCAGTGCTTCGCGGACGACGCTCGCGAGCATCGCCTTCAGTTCGACACCTGCGGTTCGAGCCACCGCCGCGGTGAGCTGCTCGAGACCATCATCGATCGATACGTCGCGGCGCTCGACGATGCCGTCGGTGACCAGCAGCAGGCGTGTTCCGGCGGCGAGCGTCAGCTCGGCTTCCGGTCGGGCGCCGCCGGGCAGCGCGACGCCGAGCGGCGCGGATCGCGCCAACCAGCAGATCTGCGCGGACGCGCCCTCGGCGATGATGATCGGCGGATGACCTGCGGATGCGAGGCGGAGGACGCCGTGCGCGAGGTCGAGATCACCGTAGATCAGCGTCGCGTAGCGTCCGGATTCGTCGGTCTCGACGAACACGTCGAGCCGATCGAGCAGCGCTCCCGGTGAGAACCCCGCCGCCGCGAGGGCCCTGACAGCACTTCGCAGCTGGCCCATCGCCGACGCGGCGATGAGCCCTCTGCCGACCACGTCGCCGACGACGATCGCGATGCGATCGCCCGACAGCGGGAACGCGTCGTACCAGTCGCCGCCCACGTCGAGGTCGTCGACCGCCGGCCGGTAGAACGTCTCGATCTCGAACCGCGTGTCGCGTGGAAGCGTCGTGGTGAGCAGGCTCTGCTGGAGCGCGTGAGCCGTTGCTCGCTCGTGTTCGTACAGGCGGGCGTTTTCGATGCTGAGCGCAGCGCGTGACGCCAGGTCGGCGAGGAATGCCGTCTCGTCGTCGGCAAACGCCTGCGTGGTATGGCGAGCGACCAGGAGGTGCCCGAGGGGCCGGTCCGTGACACGGAGCGGGAGACCCAGGTAGCTCGTTGTCGACGTGCCCGCTCGGACCGGCAGGGTCGCATGCGCCATTCTCGCGACGAGGTCGCAGACGGTCGCGTCGAACGCGCTGTCCGCAAGCTGAGGGGTGCCGGCAGCGACGAACCACGCTTCGTCCGCCAGCTCGCGCCGGACGAAGTCGAGGAGGCGGCCGACGCGGCCTGGTGCGTGGCGCTCGGTGTCCAGCGCGGCGCTCAACTCGGCACGAAGCCAGCTACGGTGCTCCTGCACGGACAGGTCTGCATGCACCCGTTCGAGATGCTCGCGGGCCTCCCGTTCCTCGGCTCGTGCCCGCACCAGCTCCCGCTCGTACTCGCGGCGCATTGTGGCCTCGAACATCGTCAGCCGGACGAGCACCGGCGAGCCATCCCGTAACGTCTCCACCGATGCGTTGACCAGGACGGGAAGCCGGGTGCCGTCGCCGCGCACGACATCGAACGCAACCTCACGCAGCGCGCCCTGCAGCGCAAGCAGCGGCGCGAAGTGCGTCTCGTGATAGATCCGACCGCCGCCCGACAGCAGATCAACGAAGCGGCGGCGCCCGATCAGCTCCTCGCGCCGGTAGCGCGTCCAGTCCAGAAGTGTCGCGTTGACGCGGACGATGGTGCCGTCCATCAGGGTCGTCAGGTAGCCGATCGGCGCCCGATCGAACAGCGTCTCGGCGTCTTCGGCAATGAGCTGCTCGATCGAGAGCTCCTCGTCGTCCCGCTCGGATCCGCGTGTCACAGGAAGTGCTTGATGGCGGCGATCGTCTCCGCCGGCGCGCTCAGGTTCGGACAGTGCCCGGTCGCATCGAGCACGACCAGCGTCGATCCGGCGATCTCGCGGTGGACGTACTCGCCGACCGAGATCGGAGCTATCACATCTTCCCGGCACTGCAGGACCAGCGTCGGGACGGCGATCTGCGCGAGGTCTGGCCTGTTGTCGGAGAGAAACGTGACGCGGGCGAACTGCCGCGCGATCTCCGGATCGGTGCCGCAGAAGCTCTCGACCAGCTCGGCTCCGAGCTCGGGCCGATCGGCATTCCCCATGATCACGGGCGCCATCACCTGTGACCAGCCGAGGAAGTTGCTGTCGAGCGAATCGAGCAGCTCGTCGATATCCTGCCGCGTGAAGCCGCCTTCGTACCCACCGTCGTCGGTGTAGCGAGGCGACGGCCCGACGAGCACCAACGAGGCGAACAGCCCTGGCCGCTCGACGGCGGCGATGACGCCGGTCATCGCGCTCACGGAGTGGCCGACGAAGACGACGTCCCGGAGGTCGAGCTCGTCGCAGATCGCGAGAACGTCCTGCGCGTAGCCGGCCAGCGATGCGTGATCGGCCGGGTCGTACGCCGAGAGGTCGGATCGACCGGCGCCGAGATGATCGAACAGCACGACTCGGTAGTCGGAGGCGAATGCCGGCGCCACGAAGCGCCACATGCTCTGGTCGCAGCCGAAGCCGTGCGCGAACATCATGGGTTGGCCGGCGGGCCGCCCGCCGACCTCGACGTTGTACCGGGCTACCGCAGACATGCGCCGATGATAGCGTCGCGCCATCGCGATCAGCTTCGTCGGGGCGGCCCGAACGAGGTCACGCGCGCTTCGCGCCCGCCTGCCCACGCTCGACCACGAACGACGCGGCGGTGCCGACGGCCGCATCGGGCTTCTCCACCCTCCCCTGATCGGGCGTGGAGTCGACCATTCGGAAATCGGTGCGCCACGCGTCGCGCGTCACGCTGCAGATCGCGTACCCGCGGCGGCGTCCGTCGAGGTAGTGCGTCCACGGCGAGCCCAGGCGCGCCGCCTTCTCCGTCTGCGGCCAGAGCGATGGCGGGAAGGCCGACGTGATCGAGGTGCCGACGAACTCCGTCGCGACCGGCTGGCCCGGCTCGCCGAAGTCCGCCTCGAGGTCGTGAACCCAGGCCGAGTGGGCGTCACCCGTCAGAACCACGAGGTTGAGGTCGCGATCGGCCGCGGCCGCCGTGAGGATCCGGCTCCGCTCGGCGCCGTAACCGTCCCAGTTGTCCACGTTGAACGACAACGGCCCGCCGTTGGCCGGCGTCTCGAAGCGGCCGAAGTTGAACTCGGCCATCATCACCTGGTTGCCGAGGGCATTCCACCGCGTCGGCGACTGGCGCATGCCGTCCAGCAGCCAGCGCTCCTGCTCGGCGCCGAGCAGCGTGCCGCCCGGATTGCCGCCGGACGGCAGACCGGGGCGGAAGTCGCGCGCCCCCAGCTGTCGGCCGGCCGGCGTCGAGGTGTCGTCCGGATGTGCAGTCCGGTACTGGCGCGAGTCGAGCATGTGCAGGTCGAGCAGATCGCCGAACCGGAGCCGGCGGTAAAGCCGCATGTCGGGCCCGACGGGCAGCGCCCGGCGGCGCAGCGGCATGTGCTCGTAGAAGGCGCGGTACGCCGCCGCCCGCTGCAATAGGAACACGGCAGGGTCGGTGCCCGCCTGCCCATCGAGGGCACCCGCGTAGTTGTTCTGCACGTCGTGGTCGTCGGTCGCGACCACCCACGGCGCCGCGGCGTGCGCGGCCTGCAACGCCCGGTCGGTCTTGTATTGCGCATGCCGGTTCCGGTAGTCGGCGAGGGTGGCCAGCTGGTTCGCACGAGCGCCGGCCTCGGGTGTCGTGTGCACGCGCCCGGCGACGCTCGAGTGCGTCGGCCCGGTCTCGTAGATGTAGTCGCCGAGGTGGAGCACCAGGTCGAGGTCCTCCTCGGCCAGGCGATCGTACGCCGCGAACCAGCCGCCCTGGAAGTTGGCGCACGAGCAGAAGGCCATCCGCAGCGACGCGAGCTGGCGGTCGTGCGGCGGGGCCGTCCGGGTGCGGCCGACCGGGCTCGCGAACCCGCCGGCGGTGAACCGGTACCAGTAGTCGCGGCCCGGCTCGAGGCCCTCGACCTCGACGTGCACGCTGTGCGCGAGCTCGGGCCGGGCGACGCCGGAGCCGCGGCGAACGACCTGACGCAGGCGCTCGTCGCGGGCCACGACCCAGTCGACCTCGATCGGACCGGCTTGCGGGAGGCCGCCGCCGTGCAGCGGGTCGGGCGCGAGCCGCGTCCACAGCACCGCGCCGCTCGGCGTGGGATCACCCGACGCGACCCCGAGCGTGAACGGATCGTCGACGAGCCGCACGCGGCGCTCCGCGAACGGCGACGACTGGGACTGCTGCAGGCCGAGCGCGATCGCCGCGGTGGCCGTGCCGGCCAGGAACCGGCGGCGCGAGGTCGGGCTGGAGAGAAGCTCGGTGAGGGTTGGGGTGCGAGGCATCGTGTGACCGCGGGCGGTGTGGTTCGAAGCGAATCGCCAACTGGATCGTGCGGTGCCCCGCGGTACCACTCCCCGCTCGTTGCAACCGCAACCCTCAGTCGAACTCGAACAGGTCGTACAGGTCGCTGATCCGGTCGTTGCCGTCGCGCGGCGGCGCCGGCGCGCCGTTCGCCTCGAAGTCGACACCGAGGGGCGTGGCCCTGTCGAACCGGTGGTTCTGCGAGGCCAGGGTGGGCAGGTCGAAGGTGCGCTCGATGAACTTGAGCGTGGAAACGTGATCGGCCGGCTTGCGGGACGTAATCACGCCCTGGCGGGCGTACGGCGAGATCACCCACAGCGGCACACGCACGCCGAGGCCGTACGCGTCCACCTGCGGCGGCGACACGTGGTCGAAGAAGCCGCCGTGCTCGTCGTAGCCGAGCAGGAAGGCCGAGTGCTGCCACGCGCTCGACCCGCGCAGTGCGGTGATCATCTCCTCCTGGCGCGCCATCCCCCGCGTGACGTCGGCCGCGGGGTGCTCGTCGAGGCCCTCCAGGTTGCTCGTGAGGATCCACGACACCTGCGGCAGCCGGTCGCGCGCGAGGTCGTCCAGATAGTCCTGCTTCGTCCCGAGCGTGCGCGGATCGTGCGCCCAGCGGCTCCAGAAGACGGCGACGTTGTTGCTGTCGCCGGTCACGACATCGTCGAATCCGATGGTGTAGGTCTTCCACGTCACCCCGGCCGCGTCGAGCAGGTCGAGGATCATCGGCCAGCCGTCCGAGTCGAAGACCCCGTAGCCGCGCTGCTCGTTCGTCGTGATACCGCCCGACGTGCCCGACATCAGATAGAAACGGTTCGGCAGGGTCGGACCGAGGAGCGAGCAGAAGTAGTTCGCGCACAGCCCGGAGTTCTCGAACAGCGAGTAGTAGAACGGGATCTCGCGCGCGGTGTAGTACGGCATCGCCTGGTTGCCGTCGCCGTTGTCGTGCTGCGCCGTGGTGAAGAAGCCGTCCATCTTGCCGTCGTTGTACTGCCGGTGCACCGGGTTCCAGTGGTGCGGTGGATCGGAGCTGGTGAGGGCCTCGAGGTGGAACGGCAGATGGGTACGGCCGGCACCGTCGGGTTGCGTGTAGCCGGGGTCGGGGCCGAAGCCGGCGGCCTGCACCTGCGGCGCGAAGCCGTAGTAGTGGTCGAACGACCGGTTCTCCTGCATCGAGACGATGACGTGGCGGATCCGGGTGCCCTCGCGACCGCTGCTGACGCGTCGGCCGCACCCCGTCGTCCAGAGCGTGCCGCCGAGCACGGCCACGCCGGCGCCGGCGCGTTCGAGGAAGCGCCGGCGCGAGAACGAGCCCTGCTGATGCCGTTGCGGGACGTGCGGCACGTCGTCCTTCCTGCTCGACGCTGACCCAACCTAGGCTACGGGCGCAGCGACCGAACGGATCAGGGTCTTCCATCTGCATCTCGCCCCGCTGACCGCCAGGTTCCAAGACGCGGGCGCCACGCGCACCGCTCGCAACCCGAGAACATCGCCCGTAGGCGCGATTCGGTCTGCCCCGCCGCGCTGCGCCTGAACGCTCGGGCACGCACGCCGCGATCGTCGGCGGCATTCTCATCGCCGACGCCGCCACCCGCCTCCGTCCGGTGACCGTCACCCGCCTCGTAGCAACGGGCACAACCACGCGTTAGGATCACGCAGTAGTCCATTCACGCCTGTCTGCACGGGAGGGTCCTGATGGCGGTGACGGAACGGCGGAGGGTCGAGTTGACCGACCAGACGCTGCTCGCGATGTACGAGCGGATGGTGCTCATCCGCGTCTTCGAGGAGACGACCATGCGGCAGTTCGCCGACGGTCAGATCCCCGGCTTCGTCCATCTGTACGCAGGTGAGGAGGCGGTCGCTGTCGGCGTCTGCACCCACCTCGGCGACAGCGACTTCATCACCAGCACCCACCGCGGCCACGGCCACTGCATCGCCAAGGGCGTCGACGTCACGGGGATGGCGGCCGAGCTGATGGGCCGCCAGACCGGCATCTGCAAGGGCAAGGGCGGCTCGATGCACGTCGCCGACGTGGAGAAGGGCATCCTCGGCGCGAACGGCATCGTCGGCGGCGGCTTCCCGCTCGCCTGCGGCGCCGCGTTGACCGCGAAGGTCCACGGCACGGACGCGGTCACGATCTGCTTCTTCGGCGACGGTGCGGCGAACCAGGGCACCTTCCACGAAAGCGTCAATCTGGCCGCGATCTGGAAGCTGCCGGTCGTGTTCGTCTGCGAGAACAACGGCTACGCCGAGGCGACGACCTTCAGCTACCACTGCTCGGTCAGCGACATCGCGACCCGGGCGCAAGGCTACGACATCCCCGGCGTCATCGTCGACGGGCTGGATCCCCTGGCGATGTTCGCGGCCGCCGGCCAGGCCATCGACCGCGCGCGGCGGGGTGACGGGCCGACGCTGATCGAGGCGAAGACCTACCGCTTCTACGGACACGAGGAGGGCGACGCGGCCACGTACCGAACGACCGAGGAGGTCGAGGAGCATCGTCTCCGCGATCCGCTGATCACGTTCGGCGCGCATCTGACCGGGCTCGGACTCGCCACCGACGGCGGCCTCGAGCGCATCACCGCCGCCGCCCAGGCCACGGTCGACGCCGCCTACGCCGCGGGTGCGGCAGCACCCTGGCCCGACCCGTCCGAGACCCTCGACGACGTGTACGTCAGCTACCGGGGGGAGTGACCATGGCATCCGTCGCGACCCGCACGCTCACGTACGCCGAGGCCGTCAACGAGGCGATCCGCATCGCCATGCGCGAGGACCCGAACGTGATCTTCCTGGGCGAGGACATCGCCGGCGGCGCCGACGTCGACCACCTGGTCGACGACGAGGCCTGGGGCGGCGCGCTCGGCGTCACCAAGGGCATCGTGCAGGAGTTCGGACGCGGCCGCGTGCTCGACACGCCGATCACCGAGTCGGCGTTCATCGGTGCGGCCGTCGGCGCGGCGGCGACCGGGCTGCGACCGATCGCCGAGCTGATGTTCGTCGACTTCTTCGGCGTCTGCATGGACCAGATCTTCGACCAGGGCGCCAAGCTGCGGTACATGTTCGGCGGCAAGGCGCGCTGCCCGCTCGTCATCCGAACGACGATCGGTGCCGGCCTGAACGCCGCCGCGCAACACTCCGGCGTCCACTACTCGGTGTTCACGCACATGCCCGGCATCAAGTGCGTCGCGCCATCGACGCCGGCCGACGTGAAGGGCCTGCTGCTCGCCGCGATCCGCGACGACGACCTGGTGCTGTTCTTCGAGCACAAGGTGCTGTACGGCATGTCGGGCGAGGTGCCCGAGGGCAACGAGTCGATCCCGCTCGGCCAGGCCGACATCAAGCGCACTGGCGACGACGTCACCATCGTCGCGCTGTCGCGGATGGTGCACCAGGCGCTGGAGGCCGCCGAGCAGTTGGCGGCCGAGGGCATCGAGTGCGAGGTGGTCGATCCGCGCACGCTGTCGCCGCTCGACAGCGACACCATCCTCGAGTCGGTTGCGAAGACTCACCGGCTCGTGGTCGTGGACGAGGACAACCCGCTCTGCAGCGTCGCGCACACCATCGCCGCGATCGTCGCCGACCAGGGCTTCGACAGCCTCGACGCCCCGATCAAGTGCGTCACCGCGCCACACACGCCGGTGCCGTTCAGCCCGCCGCTCGAGCAGGCGTACATCCCGAGCCCGGACCAGATCGCCGCCGCCGTGCGGACGATCGTCTAGCTGCGCGCGACCGGCCGACCGATGCCGACCCTCGTGAAGATGCCCAAGTGGGGGCTGATGATGAAGGCCGGGACCGTGACCGGGTGGTTGCGGGCCGAGGGCGACGCGGTGTCGGCCGGCGACCCGCTGTTCGTCGTCGAGACCGACAAGGCGGTGAACGAGGTGCAGGCCCCGGTCGACGGGGTCCTGCGGCGAATCGTCGCGGGCGAGGGGACGGAGGTCGTCGTCACGGGACCCGTCGGCGTGCTCACCGCCGCTGGCGAGGTGCTGAGCGACATGGCCGTGGACGAGTTCGTGGCGGCTCACGCGGTCGCCGCCGTGCCGGCGCCGGTCGCCGCGGGCGGCGTGGCGCGGCCGGCCCGTGCCCCCCGCCAGGCCGGTCGCGGCGCCGACGGCCGCATTACCGCGTCGCCGGCGGCGCGCAAGCGAGCCCGGGAGCTCGGCCTCGACCTCGCCAGCGTCGCGGCGAGTGGGCCGGGCGGGCGTATCACGAGCGACGACGTGGAGGCCGCCGGCGGCAGCCAGGCCGCGGAGCCGCGCGAGGACTGGCTGGCCATCGGCGACGGCGCGCGGATCTACGCGATCTCCGCTGGCTCGAAGGACGATCCCGCGATCGTGTTCGTGCACGGCATCGGCGGCTCCTCGGCGTCGTGGCAGGCGGTGATCGGGGCGTTCGCCGACACCCACCACGTGGTGGCGATCGACCTCCCCGGTCACGGGCAGAGCGACATCCCCGACGCGGCGAGCTCCGTGTACAGCGTCGGCGGCCTCGGCCGCGCGCTCATGGCCGCCCTCACCGAACTCGGCGTGGCGCGGGCCACGCTCGTCGGGCACTCGCTAGGCGGAGCGATCGCGATCGGCGCGGCCCTGGCGAAGCCGGACCGGGTCGAACGGCTCGTGCTGGTCGACAGCGGCGGCCTTGGGGTCGAGATCAACCCCGACCTCGTCCGGCTGCTGGGGGAGCCGCCGAGCGAGCCGGCGTCACGGGCGCTGCTCGAACTGTTCTTCCACGACCACCGGGTCGTCCTCGATGCCGGCGTGGCCGAGCATCACGCGGCGCTCAGCCGGCCCGGGGCGCACGACGCCGTGGGCGCGATCGTGGGCAAGGCGTTCACGGAGACCAGCCAGCGCGCGGCGCGCGACGGACGGCTCGCGGAGATCACGCAGCCGGTCCTGGTCATCTGGGGCGACCACGATCGAGTCATTCCGCCGGCGCACGCCGAGCGCGCGCGGGAAGCGTTCGCCGATGTGGAGGTGGCGATCGTGCCCGACTCCGGGCACGCTCCGCAGGTCGAGCAGCCGGAGGCGTTCGCGGCGATTCTCGCGGCGTTCGTCGAACGGACGCAGGCAACATCGTCGCGCGGCTGACGCTACCACCGCGGGCGCGGATCCCGCGCGCAGCGCTTCGTAACTCCCGACCCTGCTGAGCCGCGTCCCGACGGTGCACACCGGGCCAGCGCGGCCGTATGGCCGTCGGCTACCCGTGCGGAAAGCGCACGGAACACGCGCGGATCGTGCCCGGCATGAACCGGACCGCACGGAACACGCCAATCGCGACAAATTCGGTGCCTGGCACCGAATTTGTCGGCTAAGAGCGCGGTCGCGACACTTCCGGTGCCTGGCCCCGAGCGTGAGCGGTCGCCGGCGGCGGCGGCGGCGGTACGACTACGGCGCGAAGTCCGGAACCGCGCCGCGGACCGAGGCGCTACGGCCCTTCGGCTCCTCCCAGTCCTCCTGGCGCCCGAGCGCCGTGAGGTCGAGGAAGTAGTACGACCCGCCCGTCATCTCAAGACCGCGGGCGTACTGCGAGTACGTGTGGAAGACACGACCGCCGTCCTGGAGGAAGCAGCTCTGGCCCGGCATCTCGAACGGCTGCGGGCTGCTGCCGAAGAAGTCCGAACCCATCGCCTCGAACTCCGCCCGGGTGCGGAAGTTGTACTGGCCCGATCCGCGCGATTCGTCGATCGTGACGCCGAAGTCGTAGTTGAAGTCGCTGTCGAACGACGAGTACCACGGAATGTCCCAGCCCCTCGCGGCCTTCCACCGCTCGAGCTTGGCGAGCGGCGCGCGGGAGACCATCGCGTAGCTGGTGCCGCGCGCATGCAGATGGGCGAGGAGGCCGGCCGAGAGCTCGTCGGTGCCGGCGGTGCAGCTCGGGCATCCGTCGTTCCACTCCGGGTCGAACATGAAGTGATAGAGGACGAGCTGCGGCCGGCCCTCGAAGAGGTCGATCAGGCCGACCGGGCCCGTGTGTCCCAGCAGCCGGTACTCCTTGGTGATCTCGACCATCGGCAGGTTGCGGCGTTCGGTGTTCAGCTCGTCCCGGAAGTCGGTCAGCTCCTTCTCGCGGGCGAGCAGCTTCGTGCGGGCGGCGAGGTGCTCGGCGGCGGTGGCGATCCTGGGCAGGCTCATGCTGTCTCCTCGGTCGATAGGTCGTCGCAACGTGGACGCGGAGGTACCGACTCCGGCGACCGGTCGAACTCATCGCCGGTGTCCCTCAGGATGGCGGCACGACGGCGATCGCGTCGATCGAGATCAGCAATCCGTGGGGGAGGTCGACGTTCGCCGGCGCCGAGCGGGCAGGCGGCGGCGACGGCATGTGGCGAGCGTAGATCTCGTTGATCACCGCGAAATCGGCGACGTGCCGGTAGAAGATGGTCGTCTTCACGATCGCGTCCGTGGACGTGCCTGCGGCAGTGAGGATCGCGCCGAGGTTCTGCAGCGCCTGCTCGGTCTGGGCGGCAATACCCTCTGGGATCGCGCCGGTCGTCGGGTCGATGCCGGCGGTGCCCGAGCAGAAGGCGAACCCTCCCGCGACGATCGCCTGGGTGTACGGCCCGAGCGCCGGGGGTGCGGCGTCGGTCGCGACGGCTGTGCGGAGCAACGGGCTGCCTTCCTCTCGCCGAACGGGATGCTCTGGACGGCGCCCGGAGGCGTCAACGCCGGCGGTCCGTCATGAGGATCTTCCCGCATCACGCCCGACGCAAGCAAGCGCGCGCTCCATGATCTGCGTGGTGCGGGTCACCCCCGCTGTTGCCGCTCCCGGCGACGCCGTCTTCTAGCGCCTGGCCGTACGATTCCGCGATGCGCTTCGCGAATCGTCTCGCCGTCGTCGTCGGAGGAGCCGGCGGAATCGGCTCCGCCGTCTGCCGCCGGCTCGTGGAGGAGGGCGCCCGCGTCGTCATCTGCGATCTCGACACGGCCCGCGCCGAGGCGCTCGCGGCCGACATCGGCGCCGTCGCGGCGGGCGTCGACGAGACGGCCGGCGACGCCGACATCCTCGTCACCGCCACGCTGTCCGCAGCCAGCGACAACCTGGTGACCATCACCGACGAGGCATGGCGGACCGACATCGACGGCACCCTCACAAGCGCGATGCAGGCCATCCGGGCGGTGCTGCCGGGAATGATCGAGCGGCGCCGCGGAGCGATCGTCGCGATCTCCTCCGTCAACGGGCAGACCTACGTCGGCAACGAGGCCTACAGCGCCGCCAAGGCCGGGCTGGACAACCTCGTGCAGTCGGTCGCGACCCGCTACGGCCGTCACGGCATCCGCTGCAACGCCGTCGCGCCGGGCACGGTTCGCACCGACGCGTGGGGACCGCGCCTCGCGCTGGAGCCCGACCTGCTCGAACGGCTCGCACGCTGGTACCCGCTGGGCCGCGTCGGCACGCCCGACGAGGTGGCCGCGGCCGTCGCGTTCCTGGCCTCGGAGGAGGCCTCGTTCATCACCGGCACGGTCCTCCGTGTCGACGGCGGGCTACTCGCGGGCCTGGGCGTGATGGCCGAGGAGCTGCTGGTCGAGTCGCGCGACGCACCCGACAACCAGGCCTGAGCCGCTACGCGGAGCCGCCCGCCGCCAGCGCCGCGCCGACGCGTTCGATCGCGCTCATCGGCGCCAGCCCGTAGTGGTAGAAGCCGGCGGCGCGCACGTCGCGGTCACGGCACGCGGTGAGCTTGGCCGCCAGGTTCGCGGCGTCGGTGCAGTCGGGGCGCGACGGGCGCATCACCACCTCGAGCGCAACGTCCGGGCCGGCGGCGGCGCGGTACGCGTCGAGGTCGAGCGCCACCCGCGCCGGATCGGCCGCGTACGCGATCGCACCGATGCCGTCGGCGGCCCGCGCGACGGCGCCCACGTCGACGCCCATCTGCCAGGCGACCTCGGGCGCCGGCCCGCCCACCGGCTGTCCCGTCGCGTACCCCTTGACGGCGCCCGACGCGTCGAGGAAGACCAGCTCGGCACCCTCCTCGCGGCAGGCCGCGGCGACCTCGGCGACGAGCGACGCGACCCGGCTCTCGCGCCGAGCGAGGTGCCCGTCGAGCAGTCCGTCCAGCAGCGCGCGATCAGGCTCCGGACCGACGGGATCATCGGCTGCGAACGCCTGCTGCACGATGTCCGCCGCCGTCGCCCGCAGCGGTGGATCGTCGCAGCAGTGCCGGCAGAAGCAGAGGCCCAGCACCGCCCGCGCCAGCGGCGGCAGCGCCACGAAGTAGCGCTCGTGGTGGTAGTCGTGCTCGAGGGGGTGATGGTGCAGCGACTCGGCGATCACGGCGCGCACGCCGCGCCGCGCCGCCTCGCGGCCGAGCGTGACCGCGTACCGGCGCACGTCGGGGTTGGCGGGGCACAGCTGGGTCGGCAGCGGGTCGCCGAAGCAGGTCTCCTCGGCCAGTCCGGGCGGCAGGTCGCGCTCGCGGTCGACGTGCAGGAACACCGTCCACGCGTCGACGTGCATGCCGCGCGCCGCGGCGGCAACGACGAGCTCGCCCAGCGTCTCCTCCTCGCCACCCGCCGGCAGCAGCGCACCGCCGCGCCACAGCGCGGGATCGGGCCGGAAGTGCACCTCGCCGCCGCGCAGGAAGCGGATGCGGCGGCCGCGGGCATGCGGGAACACATCGCGCGCGGCGTGGTAGGCCGCCGCCAGCGTCACGCCGTCGACGCCCGCCCGGTCCTGCAGGTCGTCGAGCACCGCGCCGGTGCCGGCATCGGCGAGGTCGGACGCGAAGCAGTAGAACGAGGTCAGCACTCGCACCACTCGCAGAGCGCCAGCGCGATCACGCCTGCCACCTCGACCAGCTCGTCGACGCGCACGAACTCCGCGCTCGAGTGGGCCTGGGCGAAGTCGCCCGGACCGTACAGCAAGCTCGGCACGCCGGCGTGCGCGAGCCAGGCGAGATCCGACACCGCCTCGAACCCCGAGAAGGTCTCGGGTCGCCCGGTGACGGCCCGGAACGCGCCGGCGACCGTCTGGCAGAACGGATGGCCGGGCGGCGTCTCGGCGGGCGGGAACGAGACGCCGCCGACGCCCCACTCGACCTCCAGCGGGTGTTCGCGCAGCCACGGATCGGCGGCGGCGATGCGCGCCAGCTCGTCCTCCAGCATGACGCGGACGTCATCGCGACGCTCGTCGGGGAGGTACTTCATCGACAGCCCGAGCGCGCAGTAGTCGGCCATGTTGGAGTACGCCACCATGCCGTTCGGCATCCCGTCGGCGCCCCCGCCGGAGCCGCCCGCGATCACGCCGGGGTTGATGGTGGTGATGCCACGCGGCATCAAGGGGTGCACTCGGTGCACGCCCCAGTACCGCTCCAGCTCGCGGATGCGGAGCAGCACGTCGACGGCCTTCTCGATCGCCGACACCGGGTCGCCGCGACCGCCGGCGTGGATCGAGCGGTAGCGGACGGCGCTGTGGCCGGTCCGGCCGCGGATCACGACGCGCACCCACTCCAGGCCGCCCTCGACCGGCTGGAGGTGGCCGTCGGTCGGTTCGAGCACGATCGCCGCATCGGCCAGATGGCCCCGCTCGATCGCCCGCGCCGTGCCCGGACCGCCGGTCTCCTCGTCCACGACCGACTGGAACACGACGTCGCCGCGCAGGCGGATGCCGAGGTCGCGCAACACCCGCAGCGCGACGATGCCGCAGGCGATACCGCCCTTCATGTCGCACGATCCGCGGCCCCACAGGCGCCCGTCGTCGTCGACCCGGCCGCCCCACGGGTCCTCGGGCCAGGCCGCAGCGTCGCCGGCCGGCACGACGTCGACGTGCCCGTTCAGGATCAGCGAACGGCCGCCACCGGTACCGGCCAGGCGACCCACGACATCCTCGCGATCCGCGAGCGCCTCGAACCGGTCGATCGTCATCCCGAGCGCCGCGAGCTCGCCCTCGACCCGGTCCTGACAGGCCCGCTCGGCCGCGATGGCGGCCGGGCGGGCGCCGGCACCGACCAGCTTGGCGTTCTCGGACGGGTGCTCGACGAGCTGCCGCGTCAGCTCGATCAGGTCGTCACGGCGCGCGGCGACGGCTGCGCGAATGACGTCGGTCACGGGACCGGGACGTTTGCGACGAGCGCCTCCGACTTCGCGATCATCGCATCCTGGTGCGGCTGCAGCTCCTGGCCGCCGAGGCCGTCGGCCATCAGCAGGTACGGATCGTCGATCGTCCGCACGCCGACCAGCGTCTCGACGACGGCGAGACCGCAGAAGGCGACGTAGACCTGCGAGTAACCGCCCTCGTGCGCCACGACCACGCGGCCGTCGCACACCTCGTCCGCCACCGCCATGATCTGCCCGCAGAGGTCGCGGTAGCCGTCGGAGTGCATCATCTGCCGCGCGAGCGGGTCGTAGGCGGACGCGTCGAGGCCCGAGGCGACGATGATCAGCTCGGGCTGGAAGCGCCGCAGCGCCGGGATCACGACGCGCTCGAACGCCGCCACGTAAGCGCCGACGCCGGAGCCCGCCGGCAGCGGCACGTTGACGTTGGCGCCCACGCCGGCGCCCTCGCCGTTCTCCTCCACGTTGCCGGAGTCGGGCGGGAAGTTGCGGTCCTGGTGCAACGAGATGGCCAGGATCGACGGGTCGTCGTAGGTCAGCCACTGCGTGCCGTTGCCGTGGTGGACGTCCCAGTCGACGATCGCGATGCGCTTCAACCCGAGCGACTCCTGCGCGTGCCGGGCGGCGATGGTGCAGTTCGCGAACATGCAGAAGCCGCGGCCGCGATCGCGCTCGGCATGGTGGCCGGGCGGGCGCACCAGGGCGTAGGCGTTGCGGACGCTCCCGGAGACGACGGCGTCGACCGCGGCAATCACGCCGCCGGCGGCGAGGAGGGCGATGTCGTAGCCGCCGGCGGCGAACGTCGTCAGCTCGCCGGCATCGCCGCCGTCGGCGTCGGAGAGGGCCTTCATCCGCTCGATGTACTCAGGCGCGTGGCAGCGCGCCACCTCCTCGACGGTGGCCGCGCGCGGCTCGACCGGCTCGAGCTGCTTGATCAACCCCGTCAGGTCGAGCAGGTTGCGGAACCGGCGCTTCGACGCCGCGGACTCGGCGTGCGTGTCCGGCTCGACCCCGATCGCGTGGTGCGAGGGCATGAACAGCCCCGCCGAACGTGCGTCCCACCAGAAGTAGCGCTCATCGCACACGAATCCCGTTGCCATGCTCAGACCTCCTCGACGTTTCCAGTTTCCAGCGAGCGGTTCGCCGCCAGCGATACGCGCAGTGCGGCGAGTGCCTGCTCGCCCGTTCCGATCTCGGGTGCCCGGCCGGCTTCCAAGCAGCCGGCCAGGTACGCGGCCTGGCGATGCCACGGGTCGGCGCTCTCGACCTCGACCACCGACGCCGCGCCGTCGGCCGGGTGCAGCCGCAGGCGGTTGGTCTCCTGGTCGACGCCGCCGATGTTGCCGCCGTCGACAGCCGGCCCCGCCGCGAAGGGATACTCGAGGATGCCGGCATCGCCGAGCACGCGCACGCCCGAGGTGAAGGGGTACGAGGGCGGCAGCATCATCCCGCCCTCGGCGAGGCCGGCGCCGCCCGGGTGCGACGTGACGGCGACGACGTGCTGCGGCGCGCCGTGCGCGCCGCGCCGCACGCACTGGGCGTGTACGGTCCGGGCCGGGCCGAGCAGCGCGTTCAGCTGGTCGAAGTCGTGCACCATCAGGTCGACGGCGACCCCGCCCGACTGGGCCGGATCGATGAACCAGTCGGCCCAGTCGGCCGGCGGCGACAGACGCAGCGCCGACACCGAGCGGACCGTGCCGATCGCGCCCTCGGCCACGAGCTCGTGCAGCCGCTGGTACTCGGGCCAGTGCCGGAGAACGAGCCCGACCAGCAGCATGCGGCCGGCGCGGTCGGCGGCTGCCACGATCGCCTCGCCGTCCTCGCGCGTCAGGGCGATCGGCTTCTCGAGCAGCACGTGCTTGCCGGCCGCAAATGCGGCCTCGGCCACGGTGCGGTGCAGCGTGGTCGGCAGGCAGATGTCGACGAGGTCGACGCGCGGGTCGGCAATCGCCGCGTTCAGGTCGGCGACGACCTCGCCTGACCCGGCCGTCTCGACGACCGCCGCGGCGCGAGCGGCGGTGCGCGAGGCGACGACCTCGACCCGGACGCGGTCACCGAGCGCCTTCCAGGCACCGGCGTGGGTCTGGCCCATGAAGCCGGCTCCGAGGATGGCGACGCCGATCATGCGGCGATCAACCGCAGTCGTAGCCGCACGCCACGAGGTGGTCGCGTCCGGCCTTCATGCTCGCGTCGATGCCGGCAGCGTCGGGCCAGCTGCCGTCGAACTCGATCTCGACCGCGGCCGGTCCGTCGTAGCCCCCGTCACGGAGGATGGCGAGGATGCCGGCGAAGTCGACGTGCCCCGCGCCCGGCTCCGGGAAGTCCCACTCGCCCTTGCCGCCGCGCTTGTCCTTCAGGTGGACGTTCGCGAGATACGGGACCATCGTGTGCAGGTCGTCGACGGCCTTCGTATCGCCGTAGAACTCGCAGTTCGCCGTGTCGTAGGCGACCTTGATGCGCGGGTGGCCGATCTTCTCGAGCAGCGGCAGCGTGAGGGCGCCGGTCGCCATGATGTCGCCGTGGATCTCGAGGGCGACGTCGACGCCCGCGGCGTCGGCCGCCGCTGCGACCCGGCCGATGCCGGCCAGGAACGCCGACTCGCTCTCCTCCTGCGAGGAGTGCCCGCCGATCGCGGTGCTCATGACCGGCAGGCCATTGTTCGCGGTCCAGCCGATGGCCTTCACCGCGTAGTTGACCCCGTCGGCGGTCGTCAGGTCGGAGTGCGCGGCGAGCACGGTCGGCTCGAGGCCGTAGTGGGCGAGACGCGCGAACAGCTCGGCCGGGTCGGCGTCGAGATCGACGTGCTCCGTCCAGCCGAGGACGCTGGAAAGCTCGACCGTCCGGTACCCGGCCGCCGCGATGCCGGCCCAGGCCTCTTCGGCACTGCGCGTGTGATACGTGTTCGATTGCCCGCCGACCCGCATCAGAACCACCCCTCCTCGTCGGGATTCCTGTACTGCATGAACTCCACCACGGCGCCGTCGATGAGGACGAAGGCTGCGCGGCAGAACCCGCCGCCGACCTCGAACGGGGCCAGCAGCAGCTCGTGGCCCGCGATCGCCTGGTCGACGTCCGCGACGCGGTAGGCGACATGCGGCTCGGTTCGGAGCGGGCCGGTGACCGGCGAGTCGGGCTCGAAGCGCAGCCACTCGACGTTGTGCGTCGACCGGCGCGGGTTCGTCACCCAGACCCTCGTCGGCTCGACCCAGACCTCGCCGTCGCGGCGATCGTCACTGACGATCCCGATGTGGTCGAACGTCCCGCGATCTACCGCCACGACTTCTCCTCCTCGACGAACTCGGAGCCCGGCAGCGACCCGGGCTGGCCGAACGCGTCGAGCACGTTGCGCATGATCCGCGAGACGTTGTTGTCCCACCCGCGCGACGGCAGCGAGCTGGCCCAGGCGATCGATCCGGTCGACCACACGGCGCCGTCGTTGCGCGTCGTGAAGTACACCATGTCGGCACGGACGAGCGGGTTCTGCGTACCCATCAGGCCGTTGTAGTTGAACAGGATGTCCTCGTGGACGCCGGGGTAGTTGTCGGAGAACCCGTCCGCGGTGGCCAGCAGCAGGGCATGCGGGGGCGTGCCGAGGCTGAGGTCGTAGCGCTCGGTCTCGAGCCCGCCGGCACCGCCGAGCGCGAGCCCGAAGTCGCCGATCACCTCGTCGTCGCCGATGCCATCGAAGATCCACGCCGCGGTCTTGTGGAACGAGTCGGGCATCCGCCGGTAGGGCCGGCAGAAGTCGAAGCCCTCGGTCGTGAAGCCGACGCCCGTCAGCTTCTGCGGCGGCCGGCCGCGCAGGCGCCACAGGCCGCCTCGCTCGGCGGAGGTCTGGTGGTACAGCTCGCCGGGATTGGCCTGCCACGCGCGCATGCCGGCCTCGCCCTTGCGGACCTCCATCACGTACGGCTCCTCCTCGGTCGAGGAGACGACCCAGTAGAAGCCGTTGCCGCCCATGTACATCAGGCGGCCGCCGTCGGCCACGTAGTCCTCGGCCGAGTCGAGCGCCCGCTCCGACCAGTACTCCGGATGCGAGCCCGTGATCACGACGCTGTACTCGCGGAGCAGGTCGAGGCCCTCGCGGTGCAGGTCGTGGTCGGTCGCGACCTCGTAGTCGTAGCCGAACTGCTCGAGGAAGCCGATGATCGACAGGTCTCGCGGGAACTGCCAGGTGGTCGAGATCGCCGACGACCGCCACTTCGGCCGGATGTTCAGGATCGGCCGCAGCCACGACGAGAAGCAGACCCCCTCGCCGTCGGTGTGGTGGTCGTACGTCGAGCGGCCGAACTCGGGATCCTGGTAGTAGTCGGCCTCGATGCCGGACAGCACCGGCACGTGCCCCACGATGGCCTGCGCGACCGGGAAGTGATGCACGATCATCTCGTTCGCGTACGCGAGGTACGAGTTCGTCGCCGCGAGCAGGAGGATCTTGCCCTTCGGCTTCGCCGGGCGGACGAAGAAGGGGATGTGGTCCTCGTCGTCGCCGGCGTTCAGCCGCGCCGCGTAGCAGCCGCTCCGCGTGCCGGCCGGCACCGTCCACGAGAAGGTCGGCTCCCAGCGGCAGTCGGTGACCGCGTCGTCGTGGAAGTGGATGCCGCCGTACTGCTCGGGGGCGAGGCGCCAGTCGTCCTTCTTGCCCTCCCAGTTCCAGCCCGTCATGGCGCGGATCGGCCGGTGCACGCCGTGCCCGTGCAGGGCGTTCGGCCCGGTGTCGCGCACGACGTCGTCGATGCCGTGCTCGCCGTAGCCCGCTGCCGTGTCCCAGCGGGCGACCAGGCCGTCGGCCGGCGGCTCGCCGCCGGCGGCGATCGCGTCGATCTCCACGTCCGACAGCACGCGGTCCTGCACGCCGCAACGGTCGATCTTGCCGTTGTAGCGCAGCTCGTTGTACGAGCCGCGCACGGAGGCGTGCTGGAGCGCGCCGGCGAACCGGAATGGCCGCTCACCACCCTGCGGCTTGACGCGCAGCTTCTGCCGCACGCGCGAGGTGTGGTCGAACGGCGCCACCTTGCCGAGGCGGCCGTTGTACGGGTTGATGACCGCCTGCTGGCGAATCGACGCATCACCCGAGGCCGGGTCGTACGTCGCCGCGACGAAGTACCAGGTGTGGTGCAGCAGCGGCACCTCGGCGGCGATCGCGTCGGTCTCGCTGCCGTCACCGGCCCAGAACTCGAGGTGGCCGGCGGTGTTGATACCGAGCCCGTAGCCGGCCGTCTCGTGGATCGCCCAGCGCGACAGGATCGCCTGGCGGCCCTTCATCGGCGTCGTCGGGAAGATGAACGCGTGGATCGAGATCGGGCCGGTGATGTCGAGCAGGCCCGTCGGATCGGCGACGTCGACCCGCGAGCCGATGTCGACGAACTGCCGGTGGGCGGCGTGGCTGCCCGAGACGGTCGACGGGACGACCTCCTCGATGAACCCGGGGCCTTCGGGGTGTTCGTCACCGTGGATGAGCCGGACGATCTCGGCGTTCACGGAGGTCGCACCCTCGGCGCTGACCATGAACTGGACGGTGTCGCCTTCGGTGACGCTGATGTGGTCGGTGTAGCCGGTGAGCTTGATCCTCGCCAAGGGTGCCTCTCAGGTCAGGAGGAGCGCAAATCGTTGACGCGGCGCAGGAACACCGCGTGGTAGGCATCGTCGATGGTCGTGTAGATACGGTCGTCGACGGTGCGGGGCGGCACGCCGGGCAATCCCGAGAGGGCCACGATCCGGTACTGCTTGAACGGCTCGATCGCGTAGACGCAGTACTTGCCGGCGAGCTCGGACTTGCGGAAGAACAGCATCAGGCGTTCGAGGCTGTCCGAGTGCAGCCCGGTGGGGCTCTTGCGATGCTCCTCGATCAGGTCGTCGGTGATCAGCGACTTCAGGTGCTCGCGCTGCGCGAAGTCGTAGCGGCGCTGGTAGATGAGCGACTTGTCGCGCACGTCCGGCGCCTCTTCCGGCAGCACGTCGCCGCGGCGCGTGGAGCGCGCCGCCCGGCGCGAGGAACGGCGTTTCGCGCGGAGCTCCTGCCACTGGTCCTTCAGACCGAACGCGCCGCCGCGCGTGAACAGCACCGACATCAGCATCAGGATCGCGACCAGCAGGATGCGCTTCGCGCCGATATCGATGAAGTAGCGGTCGATGACGGTCACGACCAGCGTGCCCACCACGGCGCCCTCGGCCCGGCCGATGCCGCCGATCACGATCATCGCGAACAGCAGCAGCAGCAGGTCGGTGCCGAACAGCGACAGCGACGCCGCCCGGAAGTAGCCGGCGTAGAACGCGCCGACGACGCCGAGCGCCGCGGATGAGATCAGGAACACGGCCAGCCGCGCGCGCTGGAAGTCGATACCCATCGATTCCGACACCGCCTCGTCCTCCTTCTGCGACGCGCGCAGCAGCAGCCCGAGGCGCTGGCCGTTCACGATCCGGTACGTCGCGAGCGCGGCGAGCAGCAGCAGGAAGCCGGCGATGTAGCCGATCCGCTGGCCCGTGGCGGTGAACCGCATGTCGTCGGGGATGAACCCTCCGCCGCCCGACAGGGAGCCCTGCGACTGGGCGCCGAGCCACCTGGCCTGCAGCGCGTAGGCACGGCAGATCTCGGACACGCCGAGCGTCAGGAGGGCGTAGTACAAGCCGTCCATGCGGCGGGCGGGAATCGCGATGATCACGCCCACGATCAGCCCGGCCACGGCGCCGACCGGGAACATCAGCGGCCAGGGCAGCCCCTGGTTGATGGTCAGCCAGGCGGCGGTGTAGGCGGCGACTCCGGCGACCGCGAGGCTGGCCAGCGAGAAGATGCCCGCCGTCCCCATGATCAGCATCCACATCAGGTTGATCGAGGCGTAGATGGTGAACGTCGACGCGATCGTGAGGATCTTGTCGCTGCCGCTGATCAGCGGGATCGCCAGCGTCAGGCCGAGGAAGATGAGCCACCACAGGGGCCCCTTGTGCGCGATGAACCGCTCGCGCCCGAGCGTCTTCGGGTTGAAGCGCCCGGCGACGTTCGTGACACTCGTCTTCGACCATGGCCAGCGCCGGCGATGGAACGTCTTGTCGGCGCCCACCGGGAGGCGCGGCAACCGCCGCCGTCGCCCGACCAGCTGCTGGCGCGGCTGCTCGCGGGCGACCGCCTTCTCCGGTGCCTCCGCGCTCACGCCGTGCCTCCTGCGGAGTCTCGCACGGCGTTCGCCACCGCACGCAGATGGTCTCCGCTCCGCTGCGACCGTTGCGTGCTCACTCGCGCACCTCCGCCAGCAGGCCGCCGATACCGCGCGGACGCACGATCAGCACCGCGAACACGAGCACGTACATCGCGAACAGGGTCGTGCCGGTGCCGAAGTACTTCGCGGTCAGCGCCTCGGTGAACCCGATCAGGATCGCCGCGATCACCGCGCCGGGCACCGAGCCGAGGCCACCGAGCAACGCGATCACGAGACCCTTCGCGAGCGGCTGGGTGCCAACCGATGGACTGACGAAGAACGTCGACGACAGCAGCACCGCCGACAGGCCGGCCATGCCACCGGTAATGCCCATCACCATCATCCCGGTCGACCGGACGGAGACACCGACGAGCGCGGCGCCCTCGGGGTTCTGCATCATCGCCCGCATCTGGATGCCGCGGCGCGAGAGGCGCACCCACGTCAGCACGATCACACACAACAGCACGGCGCACACGATGGAGCCGACGCGGTCCCAGGTGATCGAGATCGGCCCGAACTCGAGCTTCGGCCGGTCCAGCCAGCGCCCGACGGGGCCGAACACCTTCGGCAGCGGCTTGCTGAGCGGACCGAACCAGAGCAGGAACACCTGGGTGCCCGCCAGCGAGATGGCGAGGGTCGCGATCAGCGATCGGATCGCGAAGTTCGGCCGGTCGTGCAAGGGCAGGAAGGCGATCGCACCGACCGCGAGCCCGGCGACGACGCCGATCAGGATGCCGACGCCGCCGACGATCAGCGCGTCGGTGCCCGAGGTGGGCGCCTTCACCAGGTTCTTCGACGCCCAGTAGGCGCCGTAACCGGCGGCGGCGAACGTGAACCCGTAGGCGAGGTTGAGCATGCCGATGCTCGACCAGGTCAGCGAGATGCCGATGCCGAGCAAGCCGTACATCGCGGCCAGCGAGAGCGCAGAGGTGACGACGAACCAGTCCACCGCTAGACCTCGATCTCGCTCGCGAGCGTCTGGGCGTGGCCCATGATCAGGGCGTCGCCGATGTCCTGCTTCAGCTCGCCGGCGTGCATGCCGAGCATGCGGTCGACGCGCCCGTGGATCAGGCCGAGGTCCTGCTCGGCGATGATCATCGCGCCGTCGCCGATGTCGATCTGCCCGAGCGCTTCGATCACGCTGCGGGAGATGATCGGCGCCAGACCGAGGGACGGCTCGTCGACGAGGAAGATGCGCGGGTCGCCCATGAACGCGCGGCCCAGCGACACCATCCGGCGCTCGCCGCCCGACAGCGTGCCGACCGACTGGTCGAGCAGTTGCGAGAGCGGCGGAAAGATCTCGAGGATGCGGGCCCGGCGCTTGCGGCGTTCGCGCCAGGCGCGTGCGCTGAAGGCGCCCGAGTCGAGATTCTGGCGCACCGTCAGGCCCGGGAAGATCGCGTCGCCCTGGGGTGCGAGGGCGACGCCCTTGCGGACGATCTTCGGCGTGGTGCGCCCGGCCCCGTGCATGCGGCGGCCGCCGATCTCGTTCCCGTCCAGCAGGATCGAGCCCGACTGCCACCCGGTCAGGCCGACGATGGCCTGCAGGAGGGTCGACTTGCCGTGGCCGTTGAGACCGACCAGGCCGACGCGCTCGCCCGACTCGAGCTTCATGTCGAGGTCGTGCAGCACGCGCAATGGGCCGTAGCCGGCCGACAATCCCTTGATCTCGAGCAGGGTCAAGCTGGGGTCACCTCCGTGTCGGTTTCGAAGTAGGCGGCCCGCACCTTCGGCTCGTCGAAGACGGACTCCGGCGGGCCTTCGGCGATGATCTTGCCGACGTCGAGCACGATCACACGGGACGCGACCAGCGCAAGCAGTTCGAGCCGGTGCTCGACGATCACGACTGCCACGCCGTGCTCCTGACTGGCGGCCCGGACGATGATGTCGATCTCGTCGATCTCCGCACCCGTCAGGCCCGAGGCGGGCTCGTCCAGCAGCAGCACCTTGGGGCCGCGGGCGAGCATGCACGCGAGCATCAGCTTGCGGCGCTCCAGCGTCTCGAGCCCGGCGGCCGGAGCCGTGATCGGTGCACGCATGCGCACGAGCGCCCGAGCCCACTCCATCTGGTGCTCGGACGGGTAGGGCCGGAACGCCTTGCGGGCCACCTCGAACGTCTGCCCGACCGTGAGCAGGCTCGGCACGACCGGACGCTGGTAGGTGCGGCCGAGGCCGAGCCGCGCGCGGGCGTACGGAGGCACCTTCGTGATGTCGCGGCCGGCCAGCGTGACGGTGCCGCGCTGCGCCTTGTAGCGGCCGGTCAGGACCTCGAACAGACTGGTCTTGCCGGCACCGTTCGGCCCGGCGAGGCCGAGGACCTCGCCGGGACGGACGGACAGCGAGACGTCGTCGAGGATCTGACGACCGACCAGCTGCAGGCTGACGCCGGTGCAGGAGAACACGCTCTCCCGCACCGGCGTCGTGTCATGCATCGGGGTGTCGATCAGCCCCACGGAGGCGTGACGTAGTCCGCTTCCTTGTACTCGTCCGGCAGCACGATCTTGTGCTCGCCGCCCTGTACCTGGAAGAGGAGGTGCGTGACGCCCTTATCTGCCGCGTCGACGTTGTCCGGGTACACCGGGGCTTCCACGTTCGAGAAGTCGATGTGGCCGGTCGTGCCGTCGTACGGATTGGCTTTCAGGTGGGCGACGACGCCCTTCGTGTCGGACGGATCGACGTCCGTCCACGCGGCCTTCAGCATCTGCACCATGTCGTAGCACCAGCCGGTGTAGACGATGCCGAACGTCGTGTCCGGGTACTTGGCGGCGTAGGCGGCGCGGAAGTCGGCGCCCTTGCCGGTGTTCGGCACGCCGATGACGGTGCCCCAGTAGAAGCCCTCGGCCGCCTCACCGGCGATGTCGAGGAACTCGGGCTGGGACGGGCCGTACTGCAGGTAGACGAGCGATCCGGCGACCGGATCGGCCGCGAACTGCTGGGCGAAGCTCGCGAGCTCGGCGCCGACCCAGTGGTCGATCATGATCACGCCGGCGTCGGATTTCTTGAGCTTCTGGATGACGGACGACCAGTCGGACAGCTGCCCGCCCTGCACCTGCTCCTCGAGGCCGAGCACCCACTTACCGCCGGAGGCCGCGATCTGGTCCTTCGCGCCCTTGCCGATCAGCTGGTTGTACTCGGAGTCGCCGACGACGAGGTCGACCTTGTTGTTCTTCGGCGTCCAGCTGCCCTTCTCGACGAGCTTGTCGAGCGACTGGATGAAGCCGGAGCCGTAGTACGCCTCGGACGGATCCTGGACGAAGTTCCAGTACTTGTCCGGGGCGGCCTTGGCGGCCGCGACCGTCGGCGACGACGTGCCGCCGGAGAGGTACGGGACGCCTGCCGCAGCCGACACGTCGAGCGCCGGCTGGTAGGTGATCACGAACGGCGAGACGATGGCGTCGACCTTCTTGTCGACCAGCGTCTGGAACGACGTCTGGACGCCCTCGGGCGTCAGCATGTCGATGTCGGTGGTCTCGAGCTTGAGCGGCCGGCCGTTGACGCCACCGGCTGCGTTGATCTCGTCGATCGCCATCTGGGTGCCGTTCGAGCAGTCCTTGTGGTCGGCGATGCCGGCGGGGCCGGTCACCGCGAACGGGCCGCCGATCACGATCGGGGCGCCGGTCGGCGCAGCCGCCGCCGAGCTGCCGGCTGGCGCAGCGGCCGTGTCGGCCGCGCTGGTCGCGCTCGTGGTCTTTTTGTCAGACCCGCCGCACGCCGCCACGGTCAGCGCCAAAGCGCCGCACACGAGCAGCCACGCAACGCGCCGCGAACCTACGGGATCGCGCATAGGGCTATACCTCTCCTCCGTTGTGCCATCGTCCGCTCTCCCATGCAGGACGACAGGGCGGAATCCGCCACTGCCCATCGTTGCGAGCGGGGTGTGAGCTGGCAACCCGTCGATTGACGGGGATTCGCAGACATGCCCATACTGCTGAATGGCCCTGGGTGCTCTTGAGGACGTGACCCGCGTCGCGCGGGCCGCAAGCGAGCCGCTCGCGCCCGTCGAGCGGGCGAACGCCGTCCTCGAGGCGTTGCGCTGCGTGGTGCCGTTCGACCACGCCGAGATCGCGGCCATCGACCCCTTCGACGGATCCCGCCGGCTGTTGGCGAACGCCGGCTACTCGGACGACATGCTCACCCACTTCCACGGCCCGGAGTTCGACGAGGAGATCCGCTCCCTCGACATGCACGAGACGGGCTATCCGGTGCGCATGCGCGACGTGCCGGGCGACGCGCTCGCAGTGCGCACGATCGCCGAGAAGCTCGTGCCCGCCGGCTACGCCGAGGGCATGACGATGTGCCTGCGCACGGAGTCCGGACGCGAGACCGGCCTCCTCAACCTATCGACGTCCGATGCCCGGCATCCGTCCGACGCGGAACGCGATGTCGTCGCGGCGCTCTGCGCGACGCTCGCGAACGTCGCCGACGCGACCCTGTCGGCGCGGTTCCTGGTGTCGCTGCTCGAGCCGGGCGCGTTCGCGATCGCCCTGTCCTGTGACGGCGCCGTCACGCCGCTGGTCGGTATCGCGACGCACCCGCTGCTGAGCGCCGACGCCCAGGTGCCCCGCCTCGCGCACGCCATCATCGGACGCGACGGCCGCTGCACCACCCGCTTCCTGTGGCCCGCCGGCGATCGCCGCTGGCATCGGGTCGGTGTCACGCCGTGCCTGTCCGACGGCCCCGGCGGCTGCGAGGCCATCGTCACCGTCCAGGCCGAGACGATCGCCATCGAGCTCACCCGGCGCGAGCTCGAGGTGCTGACGATGCTGACGTCGGGCTGGTCGAACGCCGAGATCGGCTCGCGGCTGTGGATCTCGCCGCGCACCGTCGGCACCTACGTCGAGGCCGTACTCGCGAAGCTGAGCGTGCCGACCAGGGCGGCGGCTGCGGCCCGCGCCGTCGCCGAGGGCCTGATCGTGCCGCTGGAGGCGCTGGCGGACGACCGCTCGGCCGCCGACCGCCGCCGCGCGACTTCGCGCCGCTAGGAGGCGCGCAGCACCCGGCCGCCGCGGAGCCCGGTGAGGGCGCCGCCGGTCACCGCGGGCACGCCGTTCACGAGCACGTGCTCGATGCCGACGGGGTGGTGGCAGGGATCCTCGAACGTCGGGGCGTCCCGCAGGCCGGCGAGGTCGAACGCCACCAGGTCGGCCGCGGCACCGGGAGCGACCACGCCGCGATCCGCCAGCCCGAGGCGCCGGGCGGGGATCGTCGACAGCTTCCGGACCGCCTCCGCCAGGGTCAGCAATCCGGTCTCGCGCACGTAGTGCGAGAGCAGCCGCGTCGCGGCGCCGAAGTTGCGCGGGTGGGCGTAACCGGCGGCATCCGTGCTCATCACCCAGCCATCCGAGCCGAACATGGCGCGGTCGTGACCGAGCACCGTCCGCACGTCCGTCTCGCTCATGCCGTGCACGATCATCACCACGTCCAGGCCGTCCGCCTGCACGAGGTCGAGCACCAGCTCGCCGGCATCGACGCCGCGCTCGGCCGCGACGTCGACCAGCCGCCGACCGCGCAGCTCGGGCGCCGACGGCGGCCCGGCGAGCACCACGTCGGAGAGCCGGTTGTCGCCCGCTGCAATGGCGCGCACGAGGGCGGCCCGCGCCTCGGATTCGGCGAGCCTCGCCCGCAGGCCCGCCTCACCGCCGGCGAGCGCCTCGGCCGGGAACAGCGCGGCCAGCGTCGTCGACCCGGCCGTGTACGGGTAGACGTCGACGCTGACGTCGCCACCCGACCGGTTCGCCGCGTCGATGGCTGCCAGCGTCGTCGTGAGCTTGCCCCAGTTCGGCTCCCCGATCGCCTTGTGGTGGGAGATCTGGATCGCGCAGCCGGACCGGCGCCCTACCTCGAGCGCCTCGTCGACCGCCGCCTCGAGCCGGTCGCCCTCGTTGCGCATGTGGGTCGCGTAGATGCGACCCCGCGCCGCGGTGACCTCCGCCAGGCTCGCCAGCTCCGCGACATCGGCATAGCCGCTGGGCGCGTAGATCAGACCGGACGAGACACCGAAACCGCCCTCGGCGAGGCTCACGTCGACGAGCCGGCGCATCTCGGTCAGCTCGGTCGCGGTCGCGGGCCGGTCGTCCTCTCCCAGCACCGCCAGGCGCACCGCCCCGAGCCCGACCAGCGGCGCCAGGTTGATCGCCGGGCGCAACCCGTCGACCGACTCCGCGTAGGCCGCGAGCGACGGCCAGCGCTCGGCCAGGGCCGGCTCGAAGAACGTGCCGTGCCGCGACGACATCGCGTCGGACGCGAGGGGAAACGGCGAGAAGCCGCAGTTGCCGGTGCAGTCGGTGGTGACGCCCTGCAGCAGCTTCGCCGCCGCCGCGGGCCGGACCGGGATCGTGAAATCGCTGTGCGTGTGCACGTCGACGAAGCCCGGCGCGACGACCAGGCCGGCGACGTCGATCTCGGTCGCGCCGGCGGGCAGCCCCTCGCCCACGGCGGTGATGCGCGCGCCGGTGATCGCCACGTCGGCGGGGTAGGGATCGCGGGCCGAGCCGTCGCAGACCAGTCCGCCGCGGAACACGAGATCAGTCACAACGGTGCATGGTCAGGCCTGACGGCCAGATGTCAAGCGACCGCGGCAAACCCGGTGATCGACGGACTGCCGCGAACCGACCCGGCTGACATCATGGCCGTGTGAACGCCTCCGAGGAACTCGCCTATACCCCGGCCACCGAGCTCGCCGCCCGGATCGCCGACCGCACGATGTCGCCGGTCGAGGTCGTCGACGCGGCGATCGACCGGATCGAGCGGCGCAACCCGAGCCTGACCGCCTTCGTCTTCACCGCCTTCGACGAGGCGCGTGAGAGCGCGCGCGAGGCCGAGCGCGCCGTCACGTCCGGCCAGGAGCTCGGCCCCTTCCACGGCGTACCGGTCGCGATCAAGGACCTGTTCGACTTCAAGCCGGGCTGGAAGTCGACCTTCGGCGGCGTGCGCGCGCTGCGCGATCTCGTGATCGACGCGCACTGCATATTCGCGGAGCGCATCGAGGCCGCCGGCGCGATCATCCTCGGCAAGACGAACAGCCCGGTGATGGGCTTCCGCGGCACCACCGACAACTACCTGTTCGGCCCCTCCCGGAACCCCTTCGACACGAGCCGGAACACCGGTGGATCGTCGGGTGGGTCGGCGGGCGCCGTCGCGGACGGCCTCGTGCCGCTGGCCGAGGGCACCGACGGCGGCGGGTCGATCCGGATCCCGGCCTCGTGGTGCGGCGTCTACGGTATGAAGCCGTCGTTCGGGCGCGTGCCGTTCGTCGTGCGGCCGAACGGGTTCAGCTCGACCAGCCCGTTCCTCGCGGAGGGGCCGATCTCGCGCACCGTCGCCGACGCCGAGCTCGCGCTCACCGCACTGAACGGCTACGACTCGCGCGACCCGTACTCGCTGGGCGGCAAGGTCGACTACCGGGGGGCCTCCAACCGGTCGATCGCCGGCCTGCGCATCGCCTACTCGCCCGACCTCGGCGTCTACCCGGTCGATCCGGCCGTCGCCGAGACCGTGCGCCGTGCGGTCGACGCCTTCACCGAGGCGGGCGCGGTCGTCGAAGAGGTCTCGATGGAGATCGCGCACTCCCACTACGCGCTGGCCGAGCTCTGGTGCCGGATGATCATCCCGGTCAACTGCGCGGCCCTGCAGGCGTTCACCGACGGCGGTATCGACCTGCTCGGCGAGCATCGGTCCGACTTCCCGCCCGAGTACCTGCGGTGGCTCGACCATGGCTTCGAGATGGGCGTCATCGAGCTCGCCCGGGACCAGGAGATCCGCACCGACATCTGCGACGCGGTCGCGGCGGTGCTGGACCGGTACGACCTGCTCGTCTCGCCGACGCTCTCCTGCCTGCCGGTGAAGAACACCGACGACGGCAACACCAAGGGCCCGACGCACGTCAACGGCGAGGAGGTCGAGCAGCTGATCGGCTGGTGCATGACCTACTTCTTCAACTACACGGGTCACCCGGCCGCCACGGTGCCCGCGGGCCTCGTGGACGGGCTGCCGGTCGGCATGCAGATCGTGGGCCAGCGCTACGCCGACGACGACGTCCTGGCCGCGAGCGGCGCGTTCGAGCGCGTCCGACCCTGGCAGGAGACCTACGCGATCCCGCGCGACCGGGCGTTCTGAGAGTCCAGCGCGCTCCGGCGCTGTGGTAGCGTCTCGCTCCGTCATGACGACCGCTGAACAGGTGCTGCCCGCCCGCACCGGAGTCGCGATGCGCCTCGGCACCGGTGACCGGCTGCGCATCGTCAACACCTACGGCTCGCAGGTCGTCGACCTGTGGGCGATGGCCGGCGACGACGTGCTCGAGTCGATGTCGATGCCGCACTCGCGCAACCCCTGGTACCGGCTCGCGCCCCGGCCCGGCGACGCGCTGGTGACCAACCTGCGCCGTCCGATCCTGCGGCTGCTCGAGGACTCCTCGCCCGGCGTCCACGACACGCTGATCCCGTCCTGCGACACGGCCCGCTACCTGCAGCTGGGCGCGCCGGCCGACCACGGCTCCTGCACCGACAACTTCCAGACGGCGCTGCGGGCGATCGGCGTCGAGCCGCCGCGGGCGGTGCCGAACGCGGTGAACCTCTGGATGAACGTCGTGCTGCAGTCGAACGGAACGGTCTCGATCGCCGCACCCGTCTCGAAGCCCGGCGACCACGTGCTGCTCGAGGCGGCGATGGACTGCATCGTGGCGCTCTCGTCCTGTCCGCACGACCTCCCGCCGGTGCAGCTGAACGGCATCGACTGCACGCCGCGCGACGTCGCGTATGCCGTCATCCCGCGCGGCTGAGCTCGGCGCGCCGCTGCTGCGGCGCGAGGACGGGCGGCTGCTGCGCGGCGAGGGCCGGTTCGTGTCCGACGTGCCGTGCGCCGGCGCGCTGCACGCCGCGTTCGTGCGCTCGGGCTACGCCCACGCCGTCGTGGCGGGTCTCGAAGGCCTGACCGAGGCGCGCGCCGCGCCGGGCGTCGTCGCCGTGCTGACCGCGGCGGACATCGCCGGGCTCGGCGAGCTCCCCGTGAAGCGCCCGATGATCGGCGTGACGCTGGACATCCCGGACGCCCAGCCCTACCTGGCCGGCGACCGCGTGCGGTTCGTCGGCGAGCCGGTGGCGATGGTGCTCGCGACCGATGCCTATGCGGCCGCCGATGCCGCCGCCCTGATCTCGCTCGACGCCGAGCCGCTGCCGGCCGTGATGTCCGTCGAGGCGGCGGCGGCCGGCGGGCCGCTGCTGTTTCCGGAGCGCGGCAGCAACGTCGCGCGCGAGGTGACGTGGGGGACGGATGATCCGCTCGCCGGCGCCGAGGTGGTGGTGCGCGGGCGCATCGAGCACCCGCGCATCGCACCGGTGCCGCTCGAGACCAGCGCGATGCTGGCGGAGCCGGACGGCGCCGGTCTGCTCGTCCATCTCTCGACGCAGTCCGTGCACGGTGCGCGGTCGGCGCTGGCGGCGGCGCTCGGCCTGTCGGAGGAGGCGATCCGCGTGATCGCCCCCGACGTCGGCGGCGGCTTCGGGCCGAAGCTCGAGACGCTCGTCGAGCACGTCTGCGTCGCCCACGCCGCCCGGCTGCTCCGCCGCCCCGTCCGCTACGCCGAGACGCGCAGCGAGTCGATGGTCGCTCTGCCGCACGGCCGTGGGCAGGTGCAGCACTTCGCGATCGGTGCCCGCCGCGACGGCACGATCACCGGCCTCGACGTGGAGCTGCTGGCCGACCTCGGCGCCTACCCGCTGTCGCCCTACGTGGGTTCGATGTCGCTGCCGATGCTGTCCGGCGCGTACGTGATCCCCGCGATCCGCGCCCGCATCCGCAGCATCGTCACGAACGCGACGCCGACCGCTCCGCTGCGCGGTGCCGGGCGCCCGGAGGCGGCGGCGCTGGTCGAGCGCGCCGTCGACCAGCTGGCGGCGGAGCTCGGCCTCGATCCGGTGGCCGTCCGGCGCCGCAACCTGATCGCGCCCACCGCCTTCCCGTTCCGGACGGCGGTCGACAGCCTGTACGACTCCGGCGACTACGAGACGGCGCTCGATCGCGCGCTGCAGCTCGCCGACTACGACGGAGCTCGCCGCGAGCAGGCTGCGCGCCGTGCTCGCGGCGACCGCCGGCTGCTCGGCGTCGGCGTCGCCTGCTACGTCGAGATCACGACGTTCGCGCGGCCCGAGCACGCCTCGGTCACCGTCGCCACGACGGGGACGCTCGACGTCGCGATCGGCGTCTCGCCGCAGGGGCAAGGCCATGAGACGACGTTCGCCCAGGTGGCCTCGGCGACGCTCGGCGTCCCGATGGAGCGCATCAACGTCGTGCACTCCGACACCGCGCTGGTGCCGCGCGGGTTCGGGACGTTCGCGTCCCGCTCGCTGCAGGTAGCCGGCTCCGCCGTGGTCGTCGCGGCCCGCGACGTGGACGAGCAGGCGCGGAGGCTCGCCGCGGGCATGCTCGAGGCGGACCGCGCCGACGTCGTGCGCGACGGTGATCGCTACCACGTGCGGGGCGCGCCCTCGCGGTCGTTCTCGCTGGCCGATGTGGCCGCGGAGGTCGGCGGACTGCACGCCGAGCACGACTTCGAACCGGCCGAGTCGACGTTTCCGTTCGGCACCCACGTCGCGGTCGTGGAGATCGATTCCGACACCGGCGACCTGCGCGTGCTGCGGCTGGCCGCGGTCGACGACGCCGGACGCATCGTGAACCCGCTGCTGACCGAGGGCCAGGTGCACGGCGGCATCGCGCAGGGCGTCGCGCAGGCGCTGTACGAGCGCGTCACCTATGACGCCGACGGCACGCCCCTGACGGCCGACCTGACGGGCTATCGGATACCGTCCGCAGCCGACCTGCCGGCGTTCACCACGGCCCGGACCGAGACGCCGACGCCGCTCAACCCGCTGGGCGCGAAGGGCATTGGCGAGTCCGGCGCCGTCGGCTCGACCCCCGCCGTGTGGAACGCCGCCGTCGACGCGCTGGCGGATCGCGGCGTGCGCCACCTCGAGCTGCCCCTGACGCCGGAGCAGCTCTGGCGGGCGCTGCGCGCTCCGCGGTAGGACGGCCCGGGGCGACGCGATGGCCGCCCCGTGACCCGGGCTCTCGATTGATCAAGCGCAGATCGCGTAAACCGTGAAGTTCGCCGTAAGTGTCGTATTGACGTTGCGGACCTTGCCCCTCCAACCGGTCGGGACGTCGGTGAAGGTCGGTGCGCTGGCCACAATCACTGGGCCAATAGAACCCGCAGTCACGGGGAAGTCCTCGGTGATGGCGACGCCGCCGCCAAGCGCCTTCTCTCCGACGGGACACGTGACAGACGCCGACACGGCACTGGTCGGACTCGCAACGCCCGGCGCCGTAACCACATGCGCCGGAATCACCGATCCGCCGACGGCGCCGCTCGCGAGTTTCGAGGTCGTGATCGAGCCGTCCGCGATCTTCACCGCAGTGATCGCACCGTCCGCCAAGGCCGCCGTGTTAACCGCGCCCGTGGCGAGCTTATCGGTAGTCACGGCGCCGCTGACGATTGTCGACGACGAGACGGAGGCAGCCGCGAGCGGCGCGCCCGCCAGCGCGACTCGCGCGGCAATGCTGAGATCGGCGATGCTGAGCGATAGATCCTTGACCTTGGAGGCGTCGACTGCGCCTGGCGCAATCGCCGCGGCAGTGACAGCGTTGGTGCCGAGCTTCGCCGTCGTGACGGCCCCGGACTTGATCTTTGCCGCGGTGACCGACCCAGTGGCCAGCTTGGCCGACGTGACCGTTCCCGTCTTGAGGTTCTTGCCATTGATCAGACCGGCCGCGAAGGCCGGGCCGCCGGCGACTGCGAGCGCGCCGAGCAGGAGGCCGGCGTAGCCGGCGATGACGCCGTGGGAGGGTCGATGGGGCAGGTGCATGATGCTTCTCTCGTCGAGCGCCGCTGACGCGTCGCCGAATGAGCATCGACGTGCTGCCGCCGCTCGCCTCCCCCGTGGGGACGAAACGGCCCTCCCCCGCCCTCCTTTGCAGGGGAGCGGAATAGCATGATCGCTCGTGCCGTGCACAGGGCAGGGTGAACGAACGACCGTTGCTACCTTGTCAGCCGATGACCGATACCGGGGCCGTCCGACCTCCCGAGAGCACGCCGCACAACGCCGCAGTGGCGGCTCCGGCGGCACAGCGGGCGCGCCGGTGAACCCGCGCCTCGCGGAGCGCATGCAGGTCGTGCAGCCGTCCGCCATCCGCGAGCTGCTGCGCCTCGGAGCCGATCCGAGCATCGTCTCGTTCGGCGGCGGCTACCCCGACGACACGCTGTTCCCGCTCGAGCAGCTGGCCGACGTCTTCCACACGGCGATCGTCGACCACGGCCGCGAGTCGCTGCAGTACACCGTCTCGAACGGTACGCCGCGGCTCCGCGCCCAGGTCGCCGAACGGATGGGACGCGACGGCGTGGAGTGCACGGCGGACGAGGTGCTGATCCTGCAGGGCGGCCAGCAGGGCCTCGACCTGGTCGCGAAACTGCTGATCGACAAGGGCGACGTGATCGTGACCGAGAATCCGACGTTCCTCGGCGCGCTGATCGCATTCAACCCCTGCCAGCCGCGGTACGCGGCCGTGCCGATGGACGATGACGGCATGGACATGGACGCGCTCGAGCGCACGCTCGAGCAGCACCCCGGCGCGAAGCTGCTCTACACCGTCCCCGACTTCCAGAACCCGACCGGTGTCACGCTCAGCCTGCCGCGCCGCCGCCGGCTGGTCGAGCTCGCGAACCAGTTCGACCTGATCGTCCTCGAGGACACGCCGTACCGCGAGATCCGGTATCAGGGCACGTCGATCCCGACGCTGAAGAGCCTCGACACCGAGGGCCGCGTCATCTACCTCGGGAGCTTCTCGAAGATCCTCGTCCCCGGGCTGCGGCTCGGCTGGGCGGTGGCGTCGGAGGAGCTGATCGAGCTGCTGGGGCTGCTCAAGCTCGCGGCCGACACGCAGTGCAGCACGCTCAACATGCACGCCGCCTCGACCTATCTCGACCGCTACGACATCGACGCGCACATCCAGGTCATCCGCGCCACCTACCGGCGGAAGAAGGACCTGATGCTGGACACGCTCCGGTCGACCTTCCCGGATGACATCTCGTTCACCGACCCGAGCGGCGGGTTGTTCACCTGGCTGACGTTCCCTGACGGTTTCGACGCGGCGACGTTCATGCTGGAGCGAGCGCTGCCCGAGGCGAGGGTGGCCTACGTGCCGGGCGCGACGTTCTTCCCGACGCGGCAAGAGGCGAACCACGCCCGCGTCAGCTACTCGACGCAGCCCGACGAGGCGATCGCGCGCGGCATCTCGGCCCTCGGCCGGCTGCTGCACTCGGCCGCTCGCAGCGCCGCCTAGCGGCTCGGCTCGAGCAGGCCGAGCTCCGAGGCCGTCCGCGCGGCATCGACGCGCGAGCGGCAGCCCAGCGCCATCAGCGAGTTGCGCACGTGCATGTCGACGGTGCGCACCGACAGGTAGAGCTCCGCGGCGATCTCGCGGTTCGTGCGACCCGCGGCGACGCGGCGGATGATCTGGAGCTGCCGGGGCGTGAGCCCGGCCGCCAGCGTGGCGGTGCCGCCGCCCAGGTCGGCCAACCGGCGCTCCGCCACGGCCTGCAGCGGCCGCGCGCCGAGCCGCCGCGCACCGAGCCGCGCCTCGATCAGCCACGCGCGAGCCTGATCGTCGCGGCCCGCGGCGTGCGCGGCCGCCGCCGCGCTGACGAGCAGCTCGGCCCGGTCATGGGGCAGCTCGATCGAGGCGTGCAGATCGATCGCCCGCTGGAAGTGCTCGACGGCGACCGCCGGGGTGCCGTCGAACAGGGCCAGCTCGCCGATCGCACCGGCGAGGAGGGCGAGCGGCTCGCGGTTGCCGTTCCCGACGGCGATGGTCGAGAGCGCCCGAACGCACCGCTGCAGGTCCTCTCCCTCGCCCTGCGCCGCGAACACGCCGGCCGCCCAGGCCAGGGCGTTCAGGCTGTAGTGCAGGTCCTCCGTCGCCTCCCAGCGCCGCAGCACCTCGCGGCACTGCTCGACTGCGGCCTCGGGGGAGCCCTCCAGCAGCTCGAGGCGCGCCACCGTCCACAGGCACTCGATCTCGGGGCCGAGCAGCTGCCGCTGCCGCACGACCGGACCGGCCTCGAGCACCCGGCGGCGGGCGGGGCGCCGCTCGCCACGACAGGCGTGGATCTGGCTCATCACCGCACACGCGATCGCGCTGCTGCCGGGGCCGGTGAACGGATCGTCGAGCAGCGACTGGCACAGCGCGAGGCTGCGGCGCCACTCGCCCCGCTGGCGCAGGACGTGGCACAGACACGCCTGGCAGGCGGCGCTGGTGCCGGTGAAGCCGTTGGTCGCGCAGTAGTCGATGGCAACCTCGTAGGCCTCGGTTGCCTGCTCCAGATCGCCGGTGTTCTCGTACACCACCGCGAGCGCCTGGTACGCGCCGGCCGCCGTCAGCGTGTGGCCGACCACGAGCGATTCGGCGAGCGCGGCCCGCACGACGGCGAGGGCGTCCCCGGTTCGACCGAGCTTGCCGAGGACCGTGCCCTGGAGGGACCGGGCGGTGGACCGCAGCTCGACCGGGGCGTCGGGGCCGAGGTCGGCGAGCGTCGACTCGATCGACGTCAACGCCGGCCGCAAGCGGCCGGTCACCTGCAGCAGATCGGCCGCCGCCAGCCGGGCCCGGGCGGCATCCGCTCCTCGCCCGCAGGCGGCGTACCCGTCGGCCGCGGCGAACCAGGCGGTGAGCGCCCGCTCGTTGCTGCCGCGCAGGCGCAGGACACGGCCGATGCCGTACTGCGCCTCGGCGACGCGCTCCACCTCGCCCCGACCGCGCCGGCCGTCGATGACCTCTCGCCAGGCCCGCGCCGAGGCCGCCAGGTCGCCCGCCAGCTCCGCGCAGACGGCGAGACACTCGAGCAGCTCGAACCGCTGCGTGTCGCCACCGCCATCGAGATCGAGGGCACGCTCGTAGAGGTCGGTCGCATCGCGGTACGCGTACACCCGGGCGGAGGCGGTCGCGGCCTCGGCCAGCGCCGACCGCGCGCGCTCGACATCACCCGCTCCCAGCCAGTGCGGCGCCCGCTCCGCCGGCGACGCGCCCGACTCCTCGAGCGCACCGGCGACGGCGGCGTGCAGCGACCGGCGCCGCGTCCACGGGATCACGTGGTAGACGGCGTCGCGCACCAGGGCGTGACGGAAGGCGACGCAGCCCGGGCCATCCTCCACCAGCAGGCCGGCGGCGACCGCCTCGGCCAGGCCACCATCGGCCGCCTCGAGGCTCGGAACCTGCGCGACGACGCAACGCACGCCCGCGACGGCCGCCGCCTCGAGCGCGTTGCGCCCGGCCAGCGAGAGCACCTCGGTGCGCAGCAGCACCGCGTCCAGCACGGTCTCCGGCAGCGGCAGCCGGCCCGATCCGGCGCGCCGCTCCTCGAGGCCGAGCGTCGCGGCCAGCTCCTCGACGTAGAACGGCACGCCATGGGTGCGGTCGTGCAGGGCGGCAACGGTCTCGTCGTCCAGGTCGTCGCCGGTGACGGCCGCGGCGAGGCGGGCGGTGTCGTCGCGATCGAGCGGCTCGAGCGCCAGTTCGACGGGGTCGCAGACGCGGCGCAGCTGCGCGCGCAGGCGGCGCAGGCGATGGGTGTCGACGGGCACCTCGTCGCGGGCGGCGATGACCAGCAGCAGCGGCACCTGGCGCAGCTCGGTGGCGAGGTGCGGGAGCAGCAGCAGGGTCGCCTCGTCCGCCCAGTGGAGATCGTCGAGCAGCACCGCGACGGGCCCGGCCGCCGCCATCGCGGCGAACGCACGACGGAGCGCCTCGATCAGCGTCGCCTCACCTGCATCCGGCGGCGGCTGCCCGAGCTCGGGCAGCAGCGGCGCAAGGTGCGCGGCCAGCGGCCCGCAGGCCTCCGGCAGGTCGGGCCGCTGGCGCAGGCACGCGCGCAGCACCTGCGCGACCGGGCTGTACGGCTCGGCCACGGCAGACCGTGCGGCACCCGCGTACGTGACGATGCTGCCTGCTCGCAGCGCGTGGTCGGCGAGCCGCGTCTTGCCGATGCCGGGCTCGCCCGTGACGATCACGCACCCGCCGACACCGGCCCGGACGCAGGCGATCGCCTCGGCGAACGCCGCCAGCTCGCGCTCTCGCGCGATGAGTCGCTGCTTGCCGGGCATGGCACGAGTCTAGACCCGGGAGCGTCCGTCGCCGGCGCGCAGGAGCGAGTACGGCACCGGGCGGGTCGCACTACGGCAGTTCTCCCGATGTGGACGCACCGCCACCTCCATAACCTCGGTGGCGAGTGGTTCAACAACGGAAGGAACGTCATGCCCCTCATCAACGTGAAGCTGATCGACGGCGTGTTCAGCAGCGAGCAGAAGCGCCAGATCATCGAGCGCCTGACCGACGCCATGGTCTCCATCGAGGGCGAGAACATGCGCCAGGTCACGTGGTGCGTCATCGAAGAGGTCAAGAGCGGCGACTGGGGGATCGCGGGCAACGCGCTCACGACCGAGCACGTCCGCGCGCTCGCCGCCGGCGCAGCAGCCTGATCGTCCCCCCGCGGCCGGCCGGCGCTGCTCCGGTGCGCCGGGCCGGCTCGCGCGAGCCGCAGCAGGGCGATCCGCGGTCACCGGCGCCTGAGCGACCTTACCGGCACCTGACGACTCCGGTCGTCAGGTGCCGGTGACGTCTTGTTCGGGAGGTGCCGCCGGTCGAGTGGACATGCGCGCGTCCAAACGCCTACAGGCGAGCGGGCCTAGACGGAACGCCCGCGGAACATCATGACGAGCAGGATGATGACGATGATCAGAACGACGGTGCCGATGCCGATATACATGGCGGAACTCCCTGGTTGGATCGGCCTGGTGTTCCCGGCTCCCGCTGGTCGAAACTCGGGTCAGACGCCGTCCTCGTCCTCGTCGGGCACGGTGTTCCTGGAGCCGTCGCCCGTCATCGTCGGCCGCGGGCCATCGCGCCGCTCGGCGCCGTCACCCGTCATGACGCGGTCCTCGGGGCTCTCCGGTTCGATGACCGCGCCGTCGGCGGTCATGGTCGGCCGCGGGCCGTCGCGCGGCTCGGCGCCGTCACCGGTCATCACACGGTCGTCGGTGGACTCGCGATCGTCGGTCTGGCGGGGTTCCTGAGGGGACATCGATGCTCCTAGGTGGTCCCTTCGGGCTTCCCGGTTCGGCCCGGTCTCAAACTGGTGCGGCGGTAGGCTGCCGACCGACCCTGGAGCGCAGGAGGAGCGACCCGTGATTCGTCCGATGGGCATCAACCACGTTGCGTTCGTCGTCCGCGATCTCGACGAGGCGCTCGAGTGGTACGGCACGTACTTCGAGGTGACGCTCCGGGGACGGCGAGCGACCATGGCCTGGATCGACCTCGGCGACCAGTTCGTGGCGCTGTCCGTCGGCCCGCCGCCGGAGGCGGACGACGGCCGCCACGTCGGGTTCGTGGTCGACGACAAGGAGGCCCTGCGCGCGACGCTGCGCGCGGCGGGCGTCGCCGTGCCGACATCCGGCTCGCTGCGCATGCGCGACCCGTCGGGCAACCAGCTGGAGATCGTCGACTACCGCGACGTCCAGTTCACGAAGACGCCCGGCGTATTGCGCGGCATGGGCCTCGCCGGTCTCGAGAAGAGCGCCTCGGCGCAAGCCGAGCTGGAGGCGAAGGGCCTGTTCTGAGCCACTCGCAAGCGCGGGATCGTCGTTGGATTCGACCCGCCCCCTCCGGTGTCGCGAAGGCGCCCGGTGGGCGCTACGGAGCGGTGGTGGTCGCCGCGGGCGCGGTCGTCGTGGAGGCGGTGGGTGCGGTCGTGGTGCCGGTTGGCGTCGACGGCGCCTCCGGAGCGGCGAGCCCGCGCGCCTGGGCGATCGCCTCGGCCATGCGCGCGAAGTGTTGCGCCGCCGCGGCGTCGTTGCCAGCCGCGACCGCGACGCGCCAGGCGGCGAGTTCGGTGTCCGCGAGCAGTACCAGCTCCTGGATCGTATCGTTCGCGGGCACGCCCGTGGCGCCGCCTTCGTCACCGCCGCCGCCGCCGTCGAACGCCGCCTGCAGGGCGGCCGCGAACGTCGGCCCCTTGAAGACGTGGCCGTCGCCGAAGCTGACGACGACCTGCCACAGCGTCGGTAGCGAGTCGCCCGGGTTGTCCAGGTACAGCGGCTGCACGTACAGCAGGCCCTTGCCGATCGGCACGACCAGCGTGTCACCTCGCCGCACGGTGGTGCTGCGGACGCCGATCTCACCCGAGAGCACCGGGTCGCGCGCGACGTTCGACGTGAACGTGTCGAGCGAGTCGAGCTGTTCGCCGTTGGCCGCCGACTGCGGGAACTGCAGGATCGTCGCCTGCCCGAACTTGTCGGGCTCCGAGTCGATCGCCAGCCACCCGGAGAACCCGAGGCCCTTCCCCTGCGCGGCGGGCTTGTACGAGCGGATCACGCTGAACCGCTCGGTCGTCTCGCCCGGCAGGACGAGGTACGTGTAGCGCGACGGGCTCGCGATCCGGGTGCCGTTCGTGCCGGTGCCGGTCGCCTCCTCCGTGAACGCCCAGGCCTGGTCGCCGTTGAAGAAGGTCTCCGCCGCGGTGACGTGGTAGCGGGCGAGCGCCGCAGCCTGCGCGTCGAACGCGTCCTCGCCGTACTTGAGGTGCTGCCTGAGCCCGGCCGGCAGCTGCGCGAAGGGCGTGAACAGCTTCGGGTAGACCTTCATCCACGTCGCCGTGATGGGCTCCTTGGGGTCGGCCACGTAGAGCTTGGTCTCGCCCGAGTAGGCATCCATGACGCCGATCACCGTCGAGCGCAGGTAGCGCACGCCGTTGTAGATCTCGGAGTACGGCAGCTGGTCGGTGGTCGCGTAGCCGACGTCGATCACGTAGACGTGGCCGTCGGCCGCCGCGTAGTACGGCGAGCTGTCCCACTGCAGGAACGGCGCCAGGCGCTCCATCCGCGTGCGCATGCCGCGATACAGCAGCGCCTGCGAGCCGGCGCCGGCCGGGTTGCCGTCGGTCGAGTTCCAGAACTGCCGGCCGCCGCCGACGACCGGCAGGCCGCTGAGGAACAGCGACAGCGCCAGCCGGTGGTCGCCGACCTTGATGCCGTTGCCGCCCCACACCGTCGTCTGGTTCTTGAGGCAGTCGAACTGGTTCTGGGACGTGTCGACCATCGCCCACGGCGACTGGTCGTCGCCGAAGTACAGCTCCGGGTGGTCGAGCGGCGGGTCGATGCCCCGCTGCGGGATGTCGCCGGCGATGAAGCGCGGCCGGCCGGCCGAGTCGATCTCGTTGACCGGCGAGA